>NZ_JBFOHM010000007.1:0-325996 GCF_040812005.1 Arthrobacter sp. HS15c | reverse complement strand
GGGTTACGGCGGTCATAGCGTGGGGGAAACGCCCGGTCCCATTCCGAACCCGGAAGCTAAGACCCACAGCGCCGATGGTACTGCACCCGGGAGGGTGTGGGAGAGTAGGTCACCGCCGGAACAACTATTAAAGGTCCAGGCCCCGACAACGAAACGTCGGGGCCTGACCCATTTAAGGGGCCGGACGGCACTGCAGCCCCCCGTTGTGGCCGCGCTAGGGTGTAGTGGGCAATGGACTACAGCGTCCGGTCGGGTCACGGCGTATGGCAACGCCTTCGAACACGTCGCGAGAGTCTAGTGGTAGGTGCTGTTTATGTCGCCGACGGATGAACCTTCAAGGAGTTCGGTTGACTGTCGACTCAGGGCTTGCGCGCCTGGGCTCGTCCCAAGGCAAGCTTTAGCGGCTCTCGGCCGCCCGCCTCGTCGAGCAGCGTGGAATCGCCAACCACCACCAGCAGGCTCAGGGCACGGAACAGCCCGACATAGAGCTGCTCGGCTGCCCGGTCTATGTCCTTGAAAGTGTTGAAACAGAGCACCACCAGGGACAGTTCCAGCCCCTTGAAGCCCAGTACATGGCCGTTGAACTCGGATTCCCGTGGACGGAATTCGCCCCAGCACTCTTGGGCGGCGCCGCGCTCGAAGAAGTCCAGATGCACCGGGTGCCGCTCCTTGGTGGTGTGCCAGCGCCTAAATCCAGGAACGGGTGGGAACGATCGATCTCCCACCGTTTTCGGCATGGGTGGCGAAGGCCGTCCCGCCCACGGGGTGGCCAACAATCGTCTATGACGCAGAATCAACCCGGACTGGCTGGAGGCCGCCGCGGCGGCCTCCGACCGCGACGACGAGTTTGAGCTGCTCAATGGGCTTCCTGACTGGCGGCGCGATCGTCCTGACCTGATCATGGTGCCGCGAGGGGCTGCGCCGGACCGCGCTTCCGTTCTCCGTGAGTGCGCTGGCGCAGCAGGCGAACTTCGGCGAGTTCGAGTTCTGGTTAGCCCTCACTTGCAGCGGCAAGGCACCACAGGAGTGAAGCGTCGGCAGTACTAAACTTGGGATCGGTCGTTCACGACACCGTGGGCATCGAAAAATGGTGCCTGGAGCTTCAAATTGGAAAGTATTCCAGTCTCAGTTCTTGTGCACCTGCAGGGGGAATTTGTAATGGAAACTAATGTTCGAACTCCGCTTGAAGTATTTTCGCTGCCGCAGCATCTCGTAGTGCCCTTGTTTCAGCGTCCATATGTGTGGGACAGGGACAATCAGTGGGTTCCCCTTTGGCAGGACATCCGCCGGCTTGCAGAGCTAGGTCTCCAGCGACCCGACAGCACGGCTACGCATTTCTTGGGAGCTGTTGTTTTGCAAGCCATGCCCGGCCAAGTCGGGTCACTTCAGGCGTGGTCGGTCATAGATGGTCAGCAAAGGCTCACGACACTCCAGCTCATGTTTGACGCAACCGCTTCCGTTTTCGAGTCCCTAGGATTTGAGCAGCTGACCGCCAGGCTGGAAGCCCTCACGCACAACCCACGGTCGTACGTACAGGGGGACGATGCGTTGCTCAAATTGCGGCATTCGAACCGCGACCGGGCAGCCTATGACGAAGTCATGTTGGCCGACCCGCCGACTGTATATCAGGCGCTGAGCCACGGTAGCTCGCTGCTGGCGAGCGCCCACCGGTACTTTTGCGAGGAGGTAACGGCGTGGGTTGCCGATGCGGGTGATGAGATGGTGGGTGTACGAGCGAACGTGTTGGCTAGTGTCCTCGCTCAATCAATCCAAATAGTCGTCATAGCATTGAAAGCTGAAGAGAATTCTCAGGAGATCTTTGAAACCCTGAACGCTCGTGGGACGCCGCTAACTGCCGCCGACTTGATTAAGAACTTCATTTTTCAACGCCTCGAGATCGAAGGCGTTGATACCAAACGCGCCTACCGAGAGTTGTGGCCATTTGATAGCAAATTTTGGGAAAAGGAAGTAAGCGCAGGCCGTTACCCTGTCTCTCGAGGATCCTTGTTTCTAAATCAATGGCTGGTGTCTCAAGTGGGCGAGGAAGTCGGACCAAAGAATACGTTTAGTCGCTTCAAACATTACGTCGAACACGAAACCCCTCATCCGATGGCAGAGCTGCTGGCTGCTGTTCAAGAACAAGCCCGTCGGTATCAGGCCTGGACCGAAAAGGCAGCTGACCCCCAAGCCAGCCTCGACAGGGTGGAGCTGAGTGTATACCGTTCCCAAGCGGCCGAAATTGAGGCGCTGAAGCCTGCCATCTTGTGGCTTCACTCGGCTGAAGCGAGTTACTCTCCGGGCACCATCGATGGCGTTGTCGCACGAGTGGAAAGCTGGCTCATGCGTCGCGCCCTGTTGCGTCTGTCTCTCGGCGACTCGGGTCGAGTCGTAGCTGACCTGATCAAGACTCACCTGAACGTTCCGGACGACCAACTCGTTTCTCGCGTCGAGTCTTACCTGGCTCGCTTGAACGCAGTTAGCACCTACTGGCCCGGCGACGAAGAATTACGCCGTGTGCTGTCCACCGACCCGGCCTATCGCCGATTCAAGCGAGGGCGTCTACGCATGTTCCTAGAAGCCGTCGAGGATCACTACCGCGGTTTTGCCGGTTCTAACGGATCCAAAACCGGAATGCGGGTGCTTCGTCAAACCTTTCCAATAGAACACCTAATGCCGCAGGCTTGGTCGACCAATTGGCCGGTTGCAGACCTAGAAGCCGAATTGGACAGGAACGCGCACGTGCATCGACTCGGCAACCTCACCCTCATTACAAGCTCCCTGAATTCCAGCGTTTCGAACGCCGCTTGGCTTGGTGAGAAGGGCAAGCGGTCTAAGCTCGAGCAACATGATGTGCTTCTCATCAACCGGCGAATTCGACAGAATTCTGAGGGTGGATGGTCAGAACAAGAAATTAATACTCGTACGTCAGAGCTTCTGAATGCCCTCATTGCGACTTGGCCGGTTCCGGCTGGTCACGCTGGCATTATCAGTAGCGGGACGTCGAGCGCAACATTAGATACCTCCATCAGGGAGCTGGTAGCCAGTGGACATCTTGCTGCTGGGGCCCGCTTGCAGGCACGTCACGGCGAGTGGGGCCAACGGTACTGTGAAGTTATGGCCACAGGGGAACTTCGCCTCGACGATGGGCAAGTCTTCGGAACACCTTCAGGCGCGGCACACCATCTGCGCAAGGGCGCAACAAACGGCTGGGAATTCTGGGCCCTGCCTGACGGTAGACGACTGAGTCACCTTCGCGCGGCCTATCAAGCTTCGATGGGAAACCAACAGACTCTGTAGCCGCTGGCGTAGTTATACCAATTTCTTGCGATACATCCCGCGAGGCAGCCAGGACGCACCGCAGGTGTGCCCGCATTTTTCAGGTAGACATGTCTCGAAACACGTGTCGAGCCCAGGGTTAAGTTTGGAAGGCAGAGGTCACCAAAGGAAGGGGAATAGCCGCCATGTTTTCCTTGGCCTACTCGCTAACCCTGTTCCATGTACTCCTCGCTGCGGGCAGTTTGCCACACTCGGTGCAGGCACTAAGGGGCTCACAGTCTGGGCAAGCTCCCAATTTGGCGGCTGTTGCTTGACTGACTCGATTCTTGCATCGAACACACTCGAAAGTGCCGGGCGGAGCTTTCGCCTGAGCCAAGAATGGTGACTCGGGGTCTAGTGCGAGGCCTGCAGCCACGTCCGTGTCAGCGGCTAAGCCGGCGGCAACTAGTTCTACTCTAGTCATCAGAATTAGGGCCTCCTGATTGCCCGCCCTAGTGCTGAGAAGGTAGTCGGCTGCGCGTCGAGTGGGATATCCCTTACCGCGGGCTAGGGTCACCAATTCGTCCCTTGCATGGTCACTCGGATGAGCGATGGCGTTACGAACTGTTGTTAGCTCAACGAGAGCCCGCCTTTCAGTGTGCCGGTACCGTAGCCGATCGAACGGGTGTGGGCTCTCGAGGAAAGTTTCCGCGAGGTCTAGCGTTCGTTCAATGGGCAGCCAGGATAGAAATTTCTCCCTCCGTGCGCCGGCCGTAAGTAGCAGAAGATCCACTTGATCCCGCGTCGTCACAGGCACTCTGGATCCAGAACCCGCGACGCTTGCATCGTTCATCATGCATAGGTAAAACAATTCCTGAAGAAAGCTTTCCAGCACAGAGAATACTCTGAGCGTAGCGAGTTCGACCACATTGCTCAGCGTTTCCGGGGCCACGCCTCGTTTCTGTGCGTCCTGGATCGTGAGTTTTAGGGCCTCTATATCTTCCCTAAGGGTCTTTAAAAGCTCGTCGCTTGCAGCCACTATGTTCAGGTTCCCGATCCTTGAATCTAAACAGACGCAAGGAACTTAATGCGTGCCTGCCGACTCGTTCGGTCGGCAGTTGCCCCTCTGAGCGTCTTCAATAACTCGTCGTCGAGCGAGCTTGATCTGAGCTCGACTTCGGCACGCTCGAGACGGGCGACCATATCTGCGGGTGTAATCTGACCAAATTGTTCTGAAGCTACGGCGAACACAGAGTAAAACCATGCCGTCGACCGAAACCTTCGCAAGCCAGATTTCGACTCACCCTCACCGTATACCTCTTCCAGGAAGTCAAAAAGCTCCAGGAATTCTTTTTCAACATGCTCGCGCTCGAGGAATGTCTCATCAAATGCCTTGTAGAGTCCGCTGATTGAGGCCTTACTCCGAGCGATTACTCCGCGAATTAGAAAGCCCATCAGGTCCGCCGTTAGTTCTACTTCCTTCATTTGAGCCACATCTTGTCGACTAAATATTCCCCAAGACTGCCACCGCTGGTTCTGACTGTATGCCAAATAATAAGAGCTGTCCTTGAACTCACCAAAGTACGTTGCGTTACGTATTTCTTGATCATTCAGCTTTAGTCCAGTCGAGTTCATTCGCTGGAATATTGTCAGAACAGTTACGTCGTCGATGTCAGATGGCAGTACATTAACGGAGAGGGGTGTTTGCAAGATCCTTCCCTGAACATCCGAGGGTAACTGCTGGAAACCAAGACCGGAGAATTCGCGGTTATGGGTTCGCATGACAGTAAATCGATCCCAGTCATCGACGTCTGTCAGGCTGTCTATGTCAATATATGCCAGGATTGTCCGCAGTCGTTGCTGACCATCAACAACTTGGCGAATGGTCTTGGATGTAGAAATATCCAGCCGATTGTGGAGAAATAATAGGGGCAACGGAAAACCGCGCAGCAGGGAATCAATCAGGAGGCTTTTAACGCGTGGGTTCCAAACCGCTCTACGCTGATAGAAAGGCTGTAGGTCAAGGCTTCCTTGGCGTTGCCATTCCAAAAAGTCGACAACACTATACGTTGTTTTGCTTACGCCAAGGGGATTGTCCATGCGACTAGTATACGTAGATGTGGAGCGCCAATTTTGGTTTTGCCAGCTGTCCGTGACACGTAGGTTCGATGCGACAATTGGGTTGTGTTTCGCATGGTGGGCTGTCATCGCGAGGCAAGGACTCAAGGTTCCTCGCCGCGACTAGCCCCCCTGAGATTGATCAGTGGTCCGCTCGGAGCAAATCCCAGGACCGATACGGGCCAGGTGCTCGTGTCTGTCACTCGCTGCGCATAGCCTGGCGAGGTGAAGAAACTTGGTGGGGGAAAATCTGTAGAACGTTTGCCCGAAGGCTTGTACGAGCTACTCAGCACTGAGGGGCTCGGACATCTATTGGAGCAAGAGTCGGAGCTCCAGCCGGTCTTTGTAGAGATAGATGATGAGGACATACCCGACGTCCTCACTCGCCACATTGCTGACTCCGTTCGCCAAGCTCTTGCCGCAGCCAACCCGGCGAATAGAGTAGCCCTGGCCAACCGCCTTCTTCAGCAACTAAACACCCCGGACCTCATCGCAGATGGCCCCACCCAGCTCCAGTCCCTGCACCGCCCGGATGCACTCAAACGCCGACAACTCCGCCGCCCCAGTACCAAGCTCAGTGACTCGGCGTTGCTCACTAATAGCAAGGACGAGCCGAACCTGGCTGCGGAGCTCCGGGCAGAGATTGAGTCCGCCAACACCGTCGATCTGCTCTGCGCCTTCGTCCGCTGGACGGGCCTCCGCCTTCTCCAGCCGGCGCTGGAACAGCTCAGGGAACGCGGCGCCAAACTCCGGGTCATCACCACCACGTATATGGGCGCCACTGAACGCCGGGCTATCGACGAGCTCGCCACGCGGTACGGCGCCGAAGTCAAGATCAACTACGAAACCCAGGCCACCCGTCTGCACGCCAAGGCCTGGCTGTTTCGTCGAGACTCCGGTTTCGACACAGCCTATGTCGGCAGCTCCAACCTCAGCCAGGCCGCCCTCCTGGACGGCCTCGAATGGAACGTGAGACTCAGTTCAGTCGGAACGCCCACGCTGCTGCAGAAGTTCGTAGTCACTTTCGACAGCTACTGGGAGCAGCGGGCATTCCAGGCCTACGATCCAGAACGCGACGGCGAAAAGTTGGATGCCGCCCTGGAACGCAACGGTGGCCGCCGTACCGCGGCGCCAGATGCCACCACGGGCCTCGACGTACAGCCCTTCCTCCACCAGGAGGGGATGCTCGAAGAACTGGAGGCGGAGCGCCTCAAGGGCTTCAACCACAACCTCTTAGTGGCAGCCACCGGCACAGGCAAGACTGTCATCGCCGCCCTGGACTACAAACGCCTCTGCGAGGCGGCCGGCCGCGATCTCAAGCTGCTCTTCGTCGCCCATCGGCAGGAGATCCTCAAACAGGCTATGCGGACCTACCGTGACGTCCTGCAGGACGGTGCCTTCGGCGAACTCTATGTGGGGGACCACAAGCCGCAAGAGTGGAAGCATATCTTCGCCTCCGTCCAGTCGCTGTCTTCGCTAGGCATCGAACAGCTGGAACCGGACTTCTTCGACGTCGTCGTCATCGATGAATTCCACCACGCCATGGCGCCCACTTACCGACGCCTGATGGACCATCTGAAGCCGCAGCAACTTCTCGGACTTACGGCTACGCCGGAACGCGGCGACGGGGTCGACGTAGCCAAGCAGTTCTTCGACGGGCGCACCGCCAGTGAGCTGAGGCTGTGGGACGCCCTGGACGCTGACCTGCTGGTGCCGTTCCACTACTTCGGCGTCTCGGACGATGTCGACCTGAGTCAGCTGGAGTGGAAGCGCGGCAACTACGACGCCGCGCAGCTCAGCAACCTCTACACCGGCAACGATGCCCGCGCCGCCAAGGTGATCCGCGAGCTCCGTGACAAGGTCACCAGCACGGACCAGATGCGGGCCATCGGCTTCTGCGTCTCGGTCCAGCACGCCCGGTACATGGCCGAGGTGTTCAACGGCGCCGGAATCGTCTCCGTCGCCGTCGACGGCAGCACCAACGACGGCGACCGGGCAGCGGCGCTGGAACGGCTCCAACGGCGGGAGATCAACTGCATCTTCGCAGTCGACCTCTTCAATGAAGGACTGGACCTTCCGCAGGTAGACACCATCCTGTTGCTCCGGCCGACGCAGAGCGCCACCATATTCCTCCAGCAGCTCGGGCGGGGGCTACGCCGTGCTGAGGGCAAAGCCGTGCTGACAGTCATGGACTTCATCGGCCAGCAGCGGCGGGAGTTCCGCTTCGATTTGCGCTACCGGGCGCTGACCGGCTACGGCCGCAAGGAGCTGGAGAAGGCTGTCGAGGACGAATTCCCGTACCTGCCGTCCGGCTCGCAGATCGTGCTGGACCGGGTGGCGCAGAAGGTGGTGCTGGACAACATCAAGGCACAGCTGCGGTTCAACCGGGCACAGCTGGTCCGGGACATTGCCTCGTACGCCGAGACCGAGCTGGCGGCCTATCTGGAGAGGTCGGGGAACGACGTGAAGACGATCTACCGTTCCACCAGGTATTCGTGGACCGGTTACCTCCGACAGGCAGGGCTGATCGAGGGGTTTTCGCCCCTGGAGACCGTGCTCCGCGGGAAGATTGAGGAGCTGTCCGACGCGGAGGAGAAGAAGCTGCTGGGCCGCATGGCCGCGCTGACCCACGTGGACGATCCGGAGCGTGGGGCTGCCTATTCGATGCTGGTTGCTCCCGATGCGCCGCGCTACGCGGAGCTTGGCATGCGGGAGCAGGCGTTTGCCCGCATGCTCTTCTATACGCTGTGGGATGACGGCGGCGGGTTCACGACGTACGACGACGGCCTGAACCACCTGCGCGGCTACCTGTTTGTGTGCCGTGAGATTCGCCAGGTCGTAAAGCTGGGCGTGGCCGCGTCCAAACACGCAGCGAAGAGCCTCGGTGTGGGACTGCAGCACATTCCGTTGCTTTCGCACGCCACGTACCGGCGTGAGGAGGTGCTGGCGGCGCTGCAATACGGCTCGCTGGAGCAGGGCAAGAACGTCCAGCACCGTGAGGGGGTTGCTTGGTGTCCGGCGACGTCCACGGATGCTTTCTTCGTCACCCTGAACAAGGACGACAAGAAGCACTCGGCGACAACCATGTACAAGGACTATGCCATCAGCCCGGAGCTGTTCCACTGGGAGTCCCAGAACGCGACCTCACCGACGAGCCCGACGGGCCGCCGCTATCTTGACCGGGCTTCGCATGGTTCGAGGGTGCTGATTTTTACGAGGGACACCGCGGACGACGAGACCGGGCTGACTGTTCCGTACACGTGCCTGGGACAGGTGGATTACGTGCAGCATGCCGGCGAGAAGCCGATCGCAATCACGTGGAAGCTGCACCGGGCCATGCCGGCTGATGTGTTCGCAGCAGCGGCGGCCGTGACTAACTGATCTGCCCCGACCTTACGACTCATAATCGTGAGGTCGGGAGATGTAACCTCCCCACCGCTACAGCCTAAGCCCCGGAATCCCCGAGATTCCGGGGGCTTTTTGTCTTGGATGACGACTCGTCTATAAGAGGTGTCTCTTAGATTCCCCCGAAAACCATCATATTTCTCTGTGGAGTGGCTGTTAAATGGCTGCTCCTGGCACTGGCCGGGTCTGGTTTGGCAACAGTGAGGCCCTCGGCAGCCGTGTACGGCCCTTTTCGTCACCCTGCAGCTCCAATCCTACGGTCGGGTGCGTAATGGTCTCTGGATCGCCTAGAGCGGCAACTGGGAGGAAATGATTCCGGCTGCTCGACCTCCTGCTCCCGCATCTCGTGACGGTCATCCTGTACGCCGTCGAGCTGGCCCGGAGTACGTTCTCCCTGAGGATTCCTGGCAGACCAGCTGCATTTGTATAGTGCCAGACGATTCCGGCAGGCCAATTTTGGGCAAGAGCAAGTCAGTCGAGTGATCTGGATCTAGTTGGAGGGGGAACGGGCTGATGCGCCAAGGATATGCGGGAGGCTTGGGAAGATCCCGTCCAGACTTGCATCAGTTGCGACTCAAATGCGTTCGTTTCCGGTGTTCAAGTTGTCAACCGCCCTAAGATCGCCTTCGGCTGTTTTTCATGTGCTGAAGTGTTCGAGCAGGAGGACGTGCAACGATGCGACCGATGCGATGACCTGATGGCCGCTGACGAAGAGAACAGCATTTGCTCGGCTTGCTGGTCGGCGATTCTATGAGGGTCACGAGGAAGTGGGACGGTCCCCGCAGGATTCACGCCAACAGTTGCTCACGGCGAGGATCTTCACGATTCTTACACAGAGAGCTCTGAGGAACTGACGATACCGACGACTTCCCGGACAGCCAAGTTGCGCCTCATTCTGTGCCGCCGGGCCGCGGGATTGTCCCAATTTTGGGTAAGGGAATGGGGCAAAAGAGCTATGCGAGGAACTTCAGACGGGGAGGGCAATCTAAACCCGTCACAAACCACATTTGGCTGATCGTTGATCCTCCTATACAGTTCTTACTCGTTGGTAGACGACGAAGTTCCGATTTTGTTGGGGCGAATTGCAGTCTAAAGTGCGGACGTAGCTCAGCTGGTAGAGCACCACCTTGCCAAGGTGGATGTCGCGAGTTCGAATCTCGTCGTCCGCTCGCAGGACACTGTCACGGCAACGGCTCTTATGAACCGGCGCTTACACGGTGGGTTGGCCGAGAGGCGAGGCAGCGGCCTGCAAAGCCGTATACACGGGTTCGAATCCCGTACCCACCTCGGCGAAAACCATGGTTTCCGGTTAATCCCGGATGGCAATGGGCGATTGGCGCAGCGGTAGCGCGCTTCCCTGACACGGAAGAGGTCACTGGTTCGATCCCAGTATCGCCCACCAACTCGTCCGCGACTTTGTCGCCAACGAACCTCCACCTGGGCAGCTCACGCGTCCTCGTCAGCAGCCTTGGGCAGATTGCCCTCCGCGACTACCGGCCCACATAGCGGCGGGCTTGATTGGCTTTTGTCGGAGTCGGCAGGACGGTCGGGATGCCGAAACCGCTGAGCCGGTCGGCAGTCTGTGCGGCGAGCTGTTTGGTCAAGCACAGGTAGGCCACCAGATCGCCGGCTATGCGACGTTGAAACTCACAGATCACCCCGGCAACCATGGTCTTGCCCGCACATGTCGGCAGCTCCAACCCAACGTCACCCGCGCCCAAGAATTACTCGTGCCAGCTCCCTATCACCTGGCCTGGGTGATCCTAGAGCGGCCGAGAACTAGTCCGCTCCGGCAATTGTCCCGCCGTCAACGACCGCTTTGAACGCCATCAGTTCCGCCGCCATTTGATTCGTTCTGACGAACTTATGATCTCACCGGAAATGGTGTCCCGTTCCAGGGGAGTAGACACTGCCGTTCGTTTGGCATGGCTGTGCAGGTCGGGACCTTAGGCGCAATAAATCGAGCGGGGTATGCGGTCATCTCGGCATGGGCCTCGGCATGGGCGATACGTTCGAATTCTTGCGCCCGTTGGTCGACCGCCTACGGGCACCAGGCTACTGGCGTCCCTTAGCCCGCGATCCTCCGATGTCCCAGACGACGGAATAGTTCTTCAAGAGATTCGTCGTTACCTTCCAGGGCTTCACGTACGGACGGCTTTGCCACGTCAAGACCCCAATCGGTCTCACCGATCCGGATCACAGCAATCGCACGCCGGATCACGTCCGAGTGGTCGGCCGCGTATCGCGCGAGTCCTTGCCACTTGTCACGGGAGTCTCCGTGGTCAAGATGAGGGTCGATGATGTCAACGACCAGCTCGCCCTCAACGTTGCGGACGAAGATAAAGTCTGGATGCATAAGCATCAACTGTCGCTTCATGCCGCTGCCTTTGTAGTACGGCACCGACAAGGCTGATTTTCCGGAATCGGGGTTCCGGTACCAACCGACTACGTTGCGCGACGGGTCCAATTCGAGCTGGAGCGCCGCGTCCTCCCAGCTGTTGCCGCTTTGCGGATAGAGCCAGGTGCCGTCTCTCTCGAATCCCCAGATGTGCTTTTGGACTAACGAGTAGTTCGTGATTTCAACCTCGGTGCCCTTCTTACGTGCCCTCTGGGTAGCTACCCGTCCAGGGTTGGTTATCGCCAACCTTCCGTCGACTGGCTTGGTGGCCGGGTACCATATGGCCTTAAATTGCTCAGACAGCCCGAGAGTTTCGACGCGATCCTCGTAGTCCTTTTGCGTTTCCTCGATTTGGCCGGTTGCGACTTGGTTAAGCAGCTTCTTGATGTCAGCGATCTCCGCCAAGGCCGCGACGCGCATCTTTGCCTTTTTGCCAGGCACGCCGTCAGTGATCAATGCTTCGTAGTACCAAGCGCCGGTACCGCCAGGCAACCGACGTTTCGCATCTTCGAAGTAGCTGTCCAGGTCCCGAAAATGGACGGTCTTCTTTATGACTTCATCGTCTTGAACGTCATCTGTTCCGGCGCCGGCGTATTGGAAGTCGCTACGATGTGTATCAATCTCCAGGAGATCCTTCACGCGTTTGTCGACCGTTTGCCTGTTCGCACCGTCGACACGCCGCATCTCGGCGACGAGCAGGCCGCGGAGGACGTCCTCGGGAGAATCCTCCTCCTCCATGACGGTGACGATCTTCCTGTCTACCAAGCGTTCTGCAAGATCGGAGGCACGTTCCACGTCATCGGCGTAACCCTGCTTCGGCTTCGTGTACTTCGGTAGCCCGTTGATCTTGTTGAAGACCTCGGTCGACACCGTCGGGTTCTGCTCAGTCGTCTCACTAGCCAGCTCGATGACCGAAGCACCTTCGGTGTCCTTGGCGATCTCATCGACGACTTTTTTAACTTCTGTCTTGTTGTAGTACGGCAGGTAGAGCATCACGCTCTCGAGCCGGGGGTCCGGCGCATGGGTCGCACCCGGGGTTCGGATCATCCGTCCGACCAACTGCGCGATGGTGGTCGAGTCCGTCGCAGGACGAAGTGAAACCATGACCTCGGCTCGCGGACAGTCCCACCCGGTGGTGAGCGCCTCCTTGAAGAAGACAACCCGGACTGCAGTGTCCGCCTCAATCTGCTCGGCCGCGACCTTTCTCAACGTCATCTCGCCAATGGTGAAATTACCGTCATCCCCGAAGGCGTGGGCAAACGAGTGCTCGGGAAGGCCTGCGCCGGTCAGCTCGGCCCACTTGTCAGAAATGGTCCTCATCCGCTCGCCCAACTCAGCCTTCGAGATCGAGTTCTCGACTTGGAGGACCAGCGCTGGCAGGACGGGCTGGAACCCGTCGTCCTCAGCCTCCTTCCACCACTTCTGGGATCGATAGAGATCCTCGGTGGCGGACTCCAGCAACGTGTGATGAGCCTTCTGGTTCTCCTCGGCAAACTCGACACGCACCCGGGGCTTAAGGAGACCCTCGTCCTGGACTTCAGGAACCTCAACCTTCTCCTCAGGAGTGCGACGGTTACTGGCCACCATCGCGTCTTTGAAGTTCTTAGGCGTCGCCGTCATTACAAGCGCAACGGGCGCTGCGGGGTGCTCGGCACCGTTGTAAAGATTCTTCCCGCCCTCAAGGCAAATCTTGATGATTGTGTCGCGGTCGCCATTCACTTTCTCCTTGCCAATGCCTTTGTGCGCCTCGTCGATCACGAGAAGAAATTCGTCGCCGTGGTCGTGGACAGTCTTTGCGATGGCGTACCAGAGTGCGTTCCTCTTGCCCTTCGACTCGTTCGGACGCCACGAGGATGCCGACGACGTCAATTGTTGAATATGAGCGAAAGTCACGGTGCCGGACGCAAGCACTTCTTCGTCGTAAGTCTCGTCAACGACCACCAGGTTCTTCCCATAGGAGAGATGCTCTCCGTATCGGTCCATCTTGTCCGCGGATTGCCGATTCAACGAAGGACTGTCTGTTAGCCACAAAACACGGAGCGTTGGTCGTTCCTGAGCTTCGTTGCTGCCATCCAGTAGTCCCTCAATCACTTCAGTTGCCATCACCGTCTTCCCCGAACCGGTGGGGGCTACCAACAGGACAGCTGAGTGATCGTCATCCTCAACCCATATTCGGTATGCATCGTCGAGTGCCTTGAGCAGTCGGCGTACGGTCTTTTTTTGGAAGTTCTTCAGCGGGACCTTCACATCTCGTCCTTCAGATCGATCACGTTTGTTCGGAAGTTTTTGAGGTAGCTCCGGTAGAGCCGCGTCGTACGTTTCGGGTCTGCCCCTATCGCCTCAAGGCTCCGATGAAACTCTTCTGTCGAGTCAGCGACGATAAAGACGTGCCGTGGCGAGTCGCCTGCCTGGATTCGGGCCTGTAACGCCTCGGCGAGAGCCGACCTACCCTTGTTACGGAAGAGAACGCCGTAGGTCGCGAGGTCAGGCAAAGCCCAGCCGCTTCGCGGTTCCCTGTCTATAACCGGTCCTTCCGCGCCTCCGATCAACCACAGTAAGTGTGCGATTTGTTCGAACGATTGCTTCGCTTCGACGGTTTCTGGATCGAGATACACAAGGTTGAAGAACCGGGCGTTCTCTTCGAAGCCATCGCTCATTGGAAAAGGATCGGGAACATTCGCGCCGCGGATTTGGTACTTGCCCTGGATCTCATCGCCATCAGGTGTTCGGCCCGTGATGGCCGCCTGGATGCGTGGTTTCGTGATGTATTCGCAGATTCCAAGCTCTTCCCATTCGGCGTCGCCTTGGCGGAGACCCCTCGCTGTGAGCGCTACTTGCTCCTTGATTGACACCTCGTTGTTCGTCACGAGGATGGAACGACGGCGACCACCGTCCTGTCTGTTGAGTCGCATGACAGCGTGCGCCGTTGTGCCGGACCCAGAAAAGAAGTCCAAAACGAGTGCGTCCCTCTTGGTTCCAACTGCGAAACGGATTGTATCCTCAACGGCGTAAAGCGATTTGCTGTAATCAAAGCGCCGTCCGGGGATCATCTTTGCCAACATGTTTGTCCCACCGGTCTCGGCGTTGTGGGATTTTTGGTGCCAGACCCGCTTTGGACGAACGGTCGTCTCGACCTCCGTGTTGGCATAGCCCTGAGCGTGTCCGTCCTGCGCCTTCCCGGTGATGGTGATGTGTCCATTCCGGATCTTGTCGATGGTTCCCGTAGTCAGGTACTGCACCGTCCCCTTCTTCTTCGTGGCATTCCAGTTGTAGACCCGCGCGTACCCCTTTTCCCAGTTGTCTCGCAGAATGTCTGGTGTCAGTCCCCAGAGCGTTTCGCGGCCCTTGGAATCTAGCGGCCAGATCGGTACCGTCCCCTTCGGGACTTTGACGGTGTGACGATCCACGTCGTCACTGAGTGCCTCACCAACTTTACGCAGTTGACCGGTAGCCTCATCCACGAAGATGGCATAGAACTGGTTTGGTCGCGCACCGCGCTTGCTCGACGGTTCACGCCTGCGCAACCCGAGCCAATCGAGGGGTTCTGGCTGAGGTTCCGAGGCTTCCTGATCAGCAGAAGCCTCCTCCGCGTCGGACACTGAGTATCCCGGAAGCATGTTGCTTGCGCCGTGAGCAATGGCTGCCTCACCGATCAACACGTAGAAAATATGCTCTTCAACCCGGGAAAAACTGCGCTGGCGAGCTGCTCCTTTGGCGCTGATGACGCTAGTCACCATCGAAATCGGACAGCCCTTGAAGATCTGCTCCAGCAGGAGGCCGAGCCGTAGGAACTCCTTCTCATCTATGGTGACAATGAGAGTCGAGTTGTTCGGGTTGAGTAGCCGCTTTGCTAACTTCAGCCGCTTTTCCATGAAGGAAAGCCACCGCGAGTGCCGATAAAAATCTTCCCTGTCAACATAATCATTGTTGTACTTCCAGTCTTGTGCTCCCGAGTTATATGGCGGGTCAATGTAGATGCAGTCCACCTGTCCCTCGTAGGCATAAAGCAGCGTCTCCAACGCATGAAAGTTCTCGCCGTTGATCACAGTATGGAACGGCTTGGTCGGGTTACCGTCTTCATCGACCGCGCCGAGAACCTCGCCCGTTCGCTCAAGCCCCGGGAAGATCGGATCCCCGAACCGGGCGAGCGGCACTAAAGCCTCGACGGCCTCAGTGATCGGACCAGCGACGGCGCGGAAGTGCTCCGTGACTGGTCGTAAGGTCGCCTTGCCACCATCAATCGCGACAACCCGGAACGCGTTCTTCGGTCCTGGATTGTCGCGCAGGGTGGCGTACCGGTCTTCGCGGATCTGTTGCCCATGCAAGACAACCGACTCGGGCGTGTGCTTCTCGAATACCAGCCCATATTCAGCTTGACTACGCAAGCGCTCGAATGCGGCAGCGATCCGTCTCCGAAGTGAGGGATCTTCGATGGCAGCGATATCCGTGTCCAGCGCGTTGGTGGACCTGCGATCGCCACTCATCAACGCTTCATTTGGGGAGGCGGTGTCATCCGGTGCCATCTACTACCTTCAATCTCGTGCTGTCTTGATGTTCGTTCACGCCAGTACCGCGTGTGTGCGTGCAACCCAGGCTTGCGTGAAGGTGGAATGCTCTACCTTCACAGTAACTAAGCGGTGCACTCGTCTAGGACAAATCCAACAGCCTCTGCCTCGTGAGTCGCGCACCACTGAGAACGGCACACCGTCGGTCTCGGTGACGGTCGAAAAGTGAGCCCCGGCTCCCCGCGGCGGTTCAATTCTCTCCGAAGTTGATGAATTACTACTTGCCTCCGCCTCACTCCCTGCCTGAGCCGCCTTACTCCAAGGTTGTCAGTACGAGGTTGAATAGGTCCGGAACAACGGGCCCGAGCTCATCGAGCCAGCTGCGCCCACGGACAATTAGAATCTTGCGGGACTCGCCGCTACCATCACTATCCCGGACAGCAGCTATGGACACATTGAGGCAGAAAGCGACACATATGAAGAAGCGCGCGAGAAACTGCGTGCTTCTCGAAGATGGCCAGAACCTCCTAGCCATTCGCAGGGATCGCTAACCGGGTGAAAGTCTGCATGGCAGGATGACATCGGCCGGGCGCCGGCCCTGAGAATCGGCAAGTGGTGCCGGAAGGACGCGGTTCCCCATTTCTGATGGCGGGTAGAACAGATGGTACGCGGTAACAGGATTTATGTGCGGGGCTTGCGCCCGCGGACCCTGCCACCGCGCCAGCCGGGAAGATCTGTATTCAGCCGCGTTTCTTTGTTCTGGTCCAGTTCGCGGGATCGGTGTTTCATGCGTTGGGTGTGTAGCCAGATGCCCAGGGTCCGCTCTTGTTCGCTGTCGGTCGTTTTGTGCCGGGGCCAGTCGTTTCCGGCGGCCATATAGTTGATCAGCTCGGTCAGGCGCTGGTGCCAACGTGCTGCATCCCTGGTCTTGCGGGTCGGTTGTTGATTCCAGCCAGGTATTGCCTTCAGGCCTTCCCTGTAGATGGGGGAGAGGGCGCCCCGGTCCGCGTCCTGCCGCCGCCGCAGGAGCCACACTGCCAGTGCCCGTTCACCGGGGGATTTGCCCTTGAAGGTGGGCAGTCTGTCCTCCGATCTGTACAGGGCGATGATGTTTTCCATGTTCCGCAGCCCCGCGCTGGAAGGCTGGCCCGGTGCGCCGGCCGCCGCCCGATGCTCATCCCGGATGGATGGCACTGCCTGGGCTGCGATGTGGAGGTGGTAGCGGACGGTGCTTTTGGCTACGCCTGCTGCGGCGGCGATCTTCGGCGAGGGGATGCCTTGGCGGTACATCTGGACCCATTCTGGGTGCGGTGCCTTTCGCCTGTGTCCGGGCATGGCAGGTCAGTTGTCCTTTCGGATGGCGATCAGCTTCGTGCCTTCCGGGACGGCCGCTTCGATGGCGGCCTTGGTGGTGTCGTAGCTGTCACCGTGGGCGGTGATGTAGTTGATGCTGCCGTCGGCTCTTTGGGTCGTTCCGATGTGTTCCACTGGATCAGCCTAAACGGCTCCGGGTTGGCGACGAGAACCCGCCAGGTCCGGGGCGAAGTCCGCCAAGCACGGTGCAGCCGCGCCGCTTCAATGGAGGGAACCTGAGGGTCGGACTAAGATCGATGACAATGACCGATACACAGGTCAATGGCACGTCTGGGGGAGCGGCTAAGCAATGGCGACGGTAGAGCAACAGGTTCGATCAGTAAGTGACGCGATCGACCGCAACATCTTGATGATCACTACAGACCGTGGTTTCCTTTCCCAGAATGTGATGCAGTACCTGCGTGATCTTGTCGAAGCATTGATTGTCTGGACACATCTACGCGATTCGTCCGTTCCGTTCAACTACCAGACTCAGTTTGACTCAGCGCGGGATGCGGCAAAGGCAAATGCGAGATTCAGCATTCTGACTCGGTTTCACTCGCTGCTCCAAATCAGTGCTTCGCACTACACGCTGGAAGGTGATCCTTCAGAACGTCTGATGCTCAAGTACTACGGGTATCTGCTGCAGACTCGCAAAGTCGCCCAAGAGCAGCTGGGAATCGCTATCCTCCAGAACCTTGAGCAGTTCCCCATCGATCAAGACCCGTCACTGCGAGAGTACTATGAGGGGATCGCAGCACGAATTGAAGCGACGAAGTCGTCCCTGTCGTCCAATAGGCGAGAGCGCTACTACATCCACAGCTCGCGGCCATTCTTTGTCGGCGGCAGGATCCACTACGAAGTCACCTTTACTTTGGCTCACAACCGGACGAGCAAATTCGATCGGGCCATCGGGTTCACCGACATCGATATGACAGACAAGTATGCGGCGAGCCTTGACTTATTGGCCGACGACATCAATGTACTCGGGCAGACCATGCCGATCCTCATCATCCGCGATTGGTCTGTCTCGATCCGTCCCTGCGAGTTTGATAATTTTGCACGGTTTTTTAACCAGCCGATCCGTGTTCAATCAAGCCATGCCGAGTACCGCAACTTGATGCAGTACCTCACGACAACCAGAGGCAATCTCCTCGACTTGGTGGACATGCCGGATGATGCGTACAGCGGGATCAGGACGTGGACAGCAAGAAATACCCAGGGCCCGCTACGAATCTTCCCCGCCTTGGACAGCGCCCGGCAGTTGATCCAAGCTGATCGGCCAGGTTCTCGTCTCCTGCGGTATCTCTTGCTGAGAATGAATAATCAAGTCATAAAAGACCAGTTCCATTCGGAGCAGAACAGATGGCTTTCGAACCTGCGCGTGACGAGCACCAGTAGTCCCTTCGACACAATGCCGTTCTGCACCTCCCCGGCCCGGCATAATACTCATTTCGCCGACGTTGCGGAGAGCATTGACGCCTTGAATCGGAAGCACGAGCTCTTGGCGCGACGTGTGCGGAACAATGTGGAGCAACACGGCAAGATTTACACGCCGGCAACGGAACTAGAAGACCTCGGCGACGTCGATACTCTCATCCTGCGCCATAACCAACTGTTGCCGAAGACGGTGCGCCATGCCCCGCGAACGCTGGTTCACGCTAATGGACACGTGTTTATCAAAGGTTACGAGGACGATACGGTCTCGATCATCAACAAGCTGCAGGACGTCGCGTCCGAAGGTGTCCTTGATCACGTGACGGATGCGCAAGCTTGGCTTGACGAGAACGCGCAACTGCCGGATTCTGACCCGCAAAAGATAGATGACCCTTTGAAAGCAGACGCCCTGAGATCGCTGTTCGAACATTCGAAGGTGGCTCTCGTCTATGGCGCTGCTGGTACCGGCAAGTCGACGATGGTCAACTACATCGCTAACTACTTCACGGACGAGCGCAAGCTCTTCCTTGCCCACACCAACCCGGCGGTAGACAACCTCAAACGACGGGTCAATGCTTCGAACTCGTCCTTCAGCACCATCACGAAGCATGCGAAGGGCGGCTGGTCCGGGGGCTTCCATTACGGCGTGCTCGTCATCGACGAGTGCAGCACCGTGAGCAACGCGGATCTCCTGAAGGTCCTTGAGGGGACTTCATTCGATCTCCTCGTACTCGTTGGCGACGTCTACCAGATCGAATCAATTGAGTTCGGAAACTGGTTCAGTACTATTCGCTCTTATCTGCCGGAAGAATCAGTGTTTGAGCTGAAGCATCCGTACCGCACTACGGACGAAAACCTTCTCACGCTCTGGGACAGAGTGCGGAAGCTCGACGACAGCATTGAAGAGTCGCTTGCGAAGAACGGGTATTCAAAGGTGCTTGGGGAGACGCTCTTCCATCACCATGGCGATGACGAAATCGTCCTATGCCTGAACTATGACGGTCTCTACGGGATCAACAACATAAATCGGTTCCTACAAGCAAGCAACGTAAACGCCTCGGTGGTCTGGAGTGAAGCCGTCTACAAGGTTGACGATCCGATTCTGTTCAATGAGTCCGACCGCTTCAGTGGAGTCATCTTCAACAATATGAAGGGCAGGATCGTCAAGATTGATCGCGTACCAGGCCGCATCACGTTCGATGTCGATATCCATCATGAGGTGTCTGGTGATGACGTCCGATGGACTGAGCTTCGCCTAGTTGGGGACTCAATTGTGCAATTCGATGTCTTCGAGCGAGGAAACACAGATGACGATGATGACACGGCGAATACAATCGTGCCCTTCCAGATCGCTTATGCCGTATCTATACACAAGGCCCAGGGCCTTGAGTACGACTCGGTGAAAGTCGTGATCACTGACGCAAACGAGGAGAACATCTCGCACAGCATCTTCTACACCGCGATCACCCGAGCGCGTCAGCAACTTGAAGTGTTTTGGACACCAGAGACGCAGAAGCGGATTCTGGACCGGCTTGAAGTGCGCGAGAACATCAAGGACGAAAGTCTGCTCCGCGTACGGCGGGGCGTATTGCCTGTCGCCAAGCGTCCGAAACTTCAGAAGGCCCGTCGAGTGCTCTAGAGGTAAAGCGGTGGTACACCGCTTCCTGACGAGCACGGAGGCAGCTGAAGAGTTGAATGTGAGCCCCAACCAAATCCGGTCTCTACTGAAGAACGGAGAGCTGCGCGCCATCCAGGTCGGCGGAAGGGGCCTGTGGCGCATTGGGGTCAACGACCTCGAAGACATCGCTGAAGCCTACCGGGACACCGGCCAGCGCATCGCTGCAGGGGAGCTTGTGGAAGATGTGGAGCTCGACGCTAAGTAGCCGTGATTGTTGATTCCGGGCGCGCTTAATGTGGCCAGCATGATCGAACGCGGCGTCAAGCGTCCTCTCTGACACCGCGACGGGCTTCTCGCCCAGCACCTCCAGCCGCTCCACCGTCAGCAGCACCCGGCTTCCGTCAGCAAACACGGCAGGCCCTGCGTTTGGCGTACTCGGCCGTGCTGCGCCGGCATCACCTGCTGCAGCCGGTGATCCCGGCGCAGCTTCAAGACGTCGGCCACCTCGTGCAGGTGCCGGGGGCTGTGTCGGTCCGGGCTGATGCCCAGTGCCAGCGGCGCCACGAATCTGCCAGATCGTTTGAGATCTCCGGGCGCGGGATGCGTGGACCTGCGCTGTGTGGAGAAAGCCAACTGTGCCGGCACAGTCGGGACGAAGTTCCATCATGGGGCCCGACTGTAACAGAGCAGCCAGGCGTAAGCGCCAACTTTGACCGGGGGTCGGCCCAAATGCGGGACTCGTACTGCGGGCACACGAAGTGGTCATCTCTGGCGACGTTCGAGGCCCTGTCCCGGGAGTTCATGCCATCCGCCCGCACAGTCCACCGGGTGGATCCCGATGCTCTGGAGCTTGCCAGACAGGAGGGAACAGCGGAACGCGTACGCGCCGACGTAGCCGGCCATGTAGGGAACGCACGACGGGGGCGCCTCCCTGGCTGCTCATCTTCCGTGCCTGCGTCCCGGCAGAGTGCGCGGCGGCTTGGTGTTGCGCTACGTCGGGCGGAAATCCTGGCGCTGCTGGACTCACGCTCGCAGGGCTGGAGCGCCGAGGAACTGGCGTACGAGCTGCACGGCGACGCGGGCACACCCCAGGCCCTCCGGACTGAAATGTTCCGGGTCCCCTCGATCCTGGGCGATGCCGCGACGTCGACCCCGTACCGGCTGGCCGCCGGGCTGGCCGCGTGCTCGGATGCGGGGGTGCTGCGGCTGCTTCGCGAGGGTCTTCTGGCCGAGATGCTCGAGTCGTACACCGCTCCCCTGCTCAGACGGTCGCGTGTTCTGGCTGTGCAGCTGCTGCGGGACCAGCTGGACCTTGCTGTTGGCTCGGCGGTGCGGTCCAGTAGTGATGCCGGACTGCTGGTCCGGTGGCTTTCCACAGATATGGGGGCAGCCGATCTCGACGCAGTTGAAGCACTGAGACGGCTGGTAGGTCGCGGGGGTGCACGGTATCTGCCATTTCTAGCTTCCGCCACACGTTCAGCCTGTCGAGACCCAGATGAAAAGATCCCGGCTAAAACCCGGTGGTGAGCTTCTCGAAATCCATGTGGTTGAGCTTGCAGCCGTGAGGGTCAGGACGACAACCCACGCGGCGGCGCGGACTATCATGTCTACTGCATGACAGTCAAGAAGTAGCGTCAAGCGCGTCCGGGCAGGTCCGTCTCCTCAGGTACCCCGGGCCCTTGGAGACGGACCTGCTCGATGGATTAGCAGGTCATCACTCGCATCCCACGCCGTCGCCATCCCGATCGAGGCCATAGATGTCAGATCCGACGACGGTGACAGGTCCGCGTACGTACGCGGGACCGTTGCCGCTTCCTCCGGCGCAATCGACGTCAGATGCAATCGGCACACACGGCCCTGCGTAGTTTGGATCGCATCCGGACGGAGCCGCGGGGGCGGCAGGCTGAACGGGCGGCTGGACTTTCGGCGCCGCTGCGGACGCCGCTGCGGCTGCTGCGGCCGCGGCGGCCTCTTGCTGGCGTGCCGCCTCATCGGCTGCAGCCTGTTGGCGGGCCGCCTCCGCAGCAGCCTGTTCCTGGGCCGCTTTTGCCGCCGCATCTTCCGCTGCCTTGTCTGCAGCTGCCTTCTCGGCCGCGGCCCGCGCGTCCGTTAACTTCTTTGATTCTGACTGCTCCATCCACAGCAGCTTTCCTGCATCGTTCTTCGTGCAAATGACGACCTTGGGCGCGTACGTCTCGGTCGCATTTTCGGTGACGCAGGCGGATGAAGCCGGCGCAGTTCGAGTGGGTGTCGGCGTCGCAGTCGCGGATGCGGACTCGCTTGTCAGCGCGGCAGTGGACGAGACGGCCGATTGACCGCAAGCCGTCGCTGAGAGCACTACGGCGACAGCTAGGGCAGCACCAGCCACTCGACGTCGGGAAATCCATGAACCCGGCGAGGTGCCGACGGCCTCGGGAACCTCACTTTGGGCCGGCTTTCGCCGATGATTGCGCCGAGAATGTGTATTCATTTATTGCCCCCATGGTTCGAATTGATGGCACGCCCTTGTTGTGCTGCGGGACCTGGTCATCGCCACGAACCGGCTGTTAGCTGCGACCAGCGGTGGAGACCGAGTGAAATTGCTGGGCGAGTATGCCGTTGAGTCAGCACGGGATGTGCGTCGGCTGAACGCGGGAAGAACAGGAACATGGAAGCAAGCCTGACCCTCCTGTCTCAAAGCCTCCGCAGTTTCTTCCCAGCTTTCGCGCAGGAACACGGACGGACCAATGACTCAGCTTCGCTCCATTTCCTTACAGCCCGGCCGCGGCGGGCCATGAGTTCCTTGCGCCGGGTTTGGGCGTAGTCGGCATCGCAGATGCCGTCCTCCCCGGTGACGGCGTCGACGCCCAGGAACAGCCGATTAAGGCTCATCCGCTCCAACTGGTGGTCGCGGATGGCTTTACGGTCACCGGCTATGAGGATGTCAGCCGCCGCGTCGCCCGCACCGGTGCCATGCGCTACGGGATATTCACGCTTGCCAAAGCTGGGGAGAACGGGCGGTAACCCGCACACCATAGTGGCGGGCTGACCGCGAGCGGCCTGTTGGAGCTCTGCCTCAGGGCAGCGGCGGCCGTTCGCCTATGCTGACGGAGGCCGACGGCGGCAGGTGCTCCCGCCGCCGTCGTTCCAGCCGCGGCAGTCCAGGGCGTCGAACTGCTCTTGCCAGAGGGACAGCTCGCGGGCCTTAGAGCCTGTGCGACGGGCTCCATTTTGGCCAGATCCCGGACGCGGGCTGTGCATGCGCCGGCGGCCGGTCCTGGATGCGGGGGATCCTCGGCGGGGAGGGCCCGCGCTGCACGTTCCGTCCGCTGCCCACGGCTGGCCTGGCCAGCGCTTTTGGCCGGGTCCCGGGCCCGGCGGGCAGAGGCTTCAGGTCCGTCGCCCAGAAAATCAGCTTGCAGCACGTCAGATGATGCCGCACAGGACCATCGCGGCGAACAGGACGGCAATCCACAACAGGAAGCCGATCGCGGAGAAAACGTGGCCGCGGTTAAGGGAAGGGCTGAATCTCCCGAAGAGGGACTGTGGCCGCAAGAGCTGGAGCAGGCCTGCCCCGTCCCCCGGTTCAGGCTCCGAGCCGGTGCGCCAGGTCCGGAATGCTTGCCGCCGAGAGGTCCCAGTCGCTCTCCGGCGTCAGATCCGCAACCTGGCCAGGGCCGTATTCGGTGGGGCGGGCAATGAACGCAGTCGCCAGGCCGGCCTCCCGGGCAGCACGCAGGTCGTTGTTGTGGGCGGCCACGAGCATCACAGCACCTGGCCTGAGGTCCAGGAACTCCGCAGTCCGAAGGTAGGCCGCCGGCAGCGGCTTGTACGTGCGCGTCATGTGCGAGCCGATGATCACGTCCCACGGAAGGCCGGCGTTTCTGGCCATGTCCAGTAACAGCGAGGTGTTGCCATTGGACAGGGGACCCACGGTGTAGCTACGGCGGACGGCGGCCAGGCCTTCCACGCTCTCCGGCCATGGGGGCAGACGGTGCCACGATGTGTTCAACGCCTCCAGGTTTCCTGCGTCCAGCCGGTCCGGATCGAAGCCGTGATGGCGGAGCACCTGGTCCAGGTTCTCGCGGTGGAGTGTGTCCAGCGTGGCGAATTCGCGGGACCCGATGCCGATGGCCTCCATCGCCGGCTGGTAAAGGCTGTCTCCTTCCCCAAACTTCCCTGACCGTTAGTCTGGCAGTATGCGCACTGATTTCGATCCGGCAACCACGTCCGCCAGTGATTTCTACCGGCTGCTCACCGCGGTGGTGGTGCCCCGGCCCATCGCCTGGGTATCCAGCGTCTCGCCGGAGGGCGTTGACAACCTGGCCCCGCACTCGTTCTTCACCGTGGCGTCCACGAATCCGCCCATCGTGCAGTTCACCTCGGTGGGGGAGAAGGATTCGCTCCGCAACATCACCGAGTCCAAAGAATTCGTGGTGAACCTCGCCCCGGCAGCGCTGCTGGAGGAGGTCAACGCCACCGGCACCAATTTTCCGCCCGATGTCAGTGAGTTTGACGCCGCCGGCCTCACCCGGGAGCCGAGCCTCACCGTGGCTGCGCCGCGGGTCAAGGAATCGCTGGCGGTACTCGAATGCCGCCTCCACTCGGTCCTGCCGATGGGGGACTCCATCCTGGTTTTCGGCGAAGTGACACACGCCGCCGTGAGTGACGCCGTTCTGGACGGCAGCCACCCTCGGATTGACCTCCTGGAGCCGCTGTCCCGGCTGGGCCTGGACGAGTGGGGCATGCTGGGCACCGTCCAAGACCTCAAACGGATCCGGCTCAAGGACTGGCCGGGGCCTTTCCGCCCGAAGGCCTGAAACCGGCGGAAGCCAGGCAGAGCCAAGGGAAGCCAGGCCGCGTAAAGAAGGAAAGGGATGCCCTGCCACGCAGGACACCCCTATCCCGTCCGATGTCCGGTGATCAGCCGAGGCCCAACTGGACGAACACGAACCACACGAGGAGCGGCACCACGCCGATCATCGCGATGGCCCAGAGCAACAGCGCCCGGAAGAACATCCGCTCGTCCTTGGGCTGCGCGCTCGCCATCAGCAACGCGCCGCTGGTGGACATCGGGCTCACGTCAACCACCGAGGAACTGATGGCGATGGCCGTCACTACCCCGATGGGCGTCAGCAACGGATCCATGGCGATGGGTGCCACCACCGGGCTGATGACGCCGAGGGTGCCGGTGGTGGAGGCGAAGGCCGAGACGATCGCCACCACATAGCTGGTGATCAGGGCGGCAAGGGAGCTGTTGCCCAGGCCGGCGATGCCTTCCTGCAGCTCCTTCAGAGCACCCATCTCTTCGAGCATGCCCACGTAGGTGACGATGCCGGTCACCAGGATGATGGCTGACCACGGCATGCTTTCCACTGCCGGCTTCTGCACGTCCGAGTCCAGGACGATCAGCACCGTGGCAATGACCAGCGAAGCGACGCCGACGTCAATGCCCAGGACGGTGGTGAGCACCAGCAGGGCGGCGATGCCTACCAAGGTGAGGATGCGCATGGGGGTTGCGGCCACCTTCTCGGGGCCGGTCCTGGTGGCGCTTCCGGCAGCCACGGAAGTCTGCGCGGGCGCGGTGAGCACAGCCGTTCCCGAACCGGATGGGGCCGAAGCGCTGCTGACAGCGGGAGCGGCAGCGCCGCCGTCGTGCTTTGCGCCGCCGGTCTCACCGCCCTGGAGACGCGCCTCCTCCTTGGCTGCCCGGCGCTTCATGATGGCCTGCACCAGGACGTAGGCGATTGCGGCCAGGATGGCATTGAAAACG
Source organism: Arthrobacter sp. HS15c (assembly GCF_040812005.1). Lineage (NCBI taxonomy): Bacteria > Bacillati > Actinomycetota > Actinomycetes > Micrococcales > Micrococcaceae > Arthrobacter > Arthrobacter sp. HS15c. The sequence continues at coordinate 300,155 of NZ_JBFOHM010000007.1, read as the reverse complement.
AAGCAGTAGGCGTAGAGCTTGAAGGAACCGTCCGCGGCACCGGCGCCGTCCAGCATCTTGTTGGCCAGCACACCGAAAGGGTTGACCGGGGAGAAAGCACCGGCGTTGGCGCCCTGGACGATCACCAGTCCCATGGCCAGGGTGCTGATGCCGAACCGCATGCCCAGCGCCAGCCCCACCGGCGCCACGATGGCGATCGCGGCGGGGGTGAACGCACCGGCCGAAGCGAGAGCGGCCGTCAGCAGGAACATCAGGATGGGCACCAGGATCTTCCGGTCGCCCGCAAGCCGTTCAGCCCAGTAGGCCAGCAGGTCGATGGTGCCGTTGATCCGGACAATGGCGAAGAGCAGGGTGGCGCCCACCAGGATGAAGAAGAGCCCGGCAGGAAACTGGCCGATGACGTCCTTGATGGACATGCCTGCCAGGAGGGTGCCGACACCGAACGCGGCAACGGTGGCCAGCAGGCCGGCGTTGATCTTGGTGAAGGAACCGATGGCAAAAGCCGCCACCAGGACCAGGAACGCGATAAGTGACAGGGACATGGTGCCGTCCGCCTAGGAGTTGGCCGGGGTGAGGACGCCGGCGCCGGACAGCAGGCTGCCGGCCCCGGTGATGGCAGGCTGGTGGCCGAGAGCCTTAAGGATCTCATACGTGGTGGCAGTGGCCGCAGTGATGACCGGCAGCCCGAGCTCGTCCTCCACTGCCTGGACCGCAGCCAGCGACGGCATCTGGACGCAGGCGGACAGCACGACGGCGTCCGCGCCTTCGCGCTGCAGGCTGCGGGCAAGCGCGGGCAGGTTCTGCGGATCAAGGCAGCCGACCTCAAGGTTGTCCGCCACCTCGAGGCTGATGGCGTCCAGAACGGTGATGCCGGAGCCCTCGATGTAGTCCACCACCATCTTGGTGAGCGGCTTCATGTAGGGCGTGATCATGGCCACCTTAAGCGCGCCGATTTCCTGCAGGGTGCGCACCAGGGCGCCGGCGCTGCTGGTGACGGGGGCGGGGTGGCCGTTGCCGGCGGCGGCGTCGGCGATGACTTTCTCCGAGCCCTCGTGGGCTCCGGGGCCCTGGGCCATGACGGCAACCAGGCAGGCGTAGGCGATGACGTCCACATCGGCGTCGGACACTGCCTCGGCGCAGCCGGCTGCCTTGCCCACCATGGCCAGCAGCTCTTCCCGGGTGACCTTCTTCATGCCGGCGCGGGCCGAGTGGAAGGTGTACTTGTGGCCGGTCGCCTCTGCCTGGCGCCGGAACAGTTCGGGCAGTTCGGTCTCCATGGTGGTGTTGGAGCTGGGGACGATCAGTCCCACCCGGCTGGTCCCGGGACGCTTGGGCTCGGGAGCGGTTTCGCAGGTGATGTCGGGGGTGCTCATGGCTTCTCCACGTCGTTGTGATGGGGGTTTTTGTGTACAACCCATAAAGTGGGTTCTGATCCCATGATGTGGGTTATCCGGTGAGGATGTCAAATGGGTCACATGCGAAAGGCCCGCTCAGTGCTCACTAAACTGAAGGTTCGTGGAAAAGTTCGGAAGGGAAATTTGAAGACAGTGGCGACGGAAGCGGGTGCTGGGGCCTCACCCCTGCTGGTCCTGCACAAGGTGGCGGAGATCCTGGACTGTTTTTCGGTGCAGGAGCCGGAGCCCACGCTGCAGCAGATCATCCGGAAGACCGGTTTGCCGTCCAGCACCTGCCAGCGCCTGGTGCAGAACATGCTGCGGGAGGGCTTCCTGGACCGCGACGGCGACCGTTACCGGATCGGCATCGGGCTGGTCCGCTGGGCTACCCCCGGGACGTTCGGGCTGGACGTGGTCCGGCTGGTGAAGCCGGTCCTGCAGCAGCTGCGCGATGAGACCGGCGAAACGGCATGCCTGTATGTCCGGGACGGCGCGTTCCGGACCATCATTGCCGTGGCCGAGACCCGGCACGTGGTGATGCGGCCGTTCATGGTGGGCATGGTGATGCCGCTGCATGCCGGCGCCCCCGGAAAGATCTTCCTGGCGTTCGACCCCGAGGCCTGGGCCGCGCTGGACGAGCACGGCCTGGACCGGTTTACCCCCGACACGCCGGCCTCCCTGGAGCTGCTCCGGCAGCAGGCCGCGGCGGCGAAGGAGCAGGGGTTCTACGCGGCGTTCGGGGAACGGAACGAGGACGTGGGCTCCATCAGCGCGCCCGTCTTTGACCATGCCGGACGGCTCGCGTGCGCCATCGGCCTGGGATTCCCCACGCAGCGGATCGGGCCCGGCGACGTCGAGCGGCTGGGGCCGGTGGTGGCCCGGGCGGGGCTCGAAGCCAGCCGCGCGCTGGGGTATGACGGCGGCCAGGCCGCCCCGATGTAATCCGCCCCACCCTCTGCCGGAGGTGCGCGGACGCCAGGGAGGCACGACGGCGGGACGCAAGTGCCGCCGTCGTCGTTCCTGATTCTTCGCGGCGGAAAGCCCCTGCAGGTTGCTACTTGCGGGAGCTTGCCTGGCGGGCGCTGTCGCGCACCACCAGGGTGGGCGGAATGGGCGTGCGGTCCACGTCCCGTCCCTCCATGGCACCGAGGAGCACCTCGGTGCTCATCAGCGCCAGCGCGTTGAAGTCCTGCCGCACAGTCGTCAGCGGAGGCAGGAAATAATCCGACCCCTCAACGTCATCAAATCCGACGATACTGACATCATCCGGAACCCGGATGCCGTTTTCGGTGAAAGCGCGGATCAGCCCCAGCGCGGTGTGGTCGCTGGCGGCAAAAATGGCCTGCGGAACCTTTTCCTCGCGTACCAGCCGGAGTCCCGTTTCGTAGGCCCATTTGGGGCTCCAGTCACCTTCGACGCAAAGCCCCGGCTCCAGCCCTGCATCCCGCAGCGTCGCTTCCCAGCCGCGCTTGCGGACCCGTCCATCGAACCAGTCCATGGAACCGGCAATATGGGCGATGTCCCTATGGCCCAGGTCTATGAGGTGCTGGGTGGCAAGCCTGGCTCCGAGCTCCTGGTTTTCGGAGTAGGTGAAGACATTGGGGGTTGACGAGGCTCCGGCGGCGATCATCTCCACCGGTACGCGGCATGTGGCGTTCCAAACGGCTGCCGCCATGTCAACAACCGGGGCGATGACGATGATCCCTCCCACGCCGGTATCGTCAAGGCTGTCGAGGGCGGCTTGGACGGACTCCTCGTAGGGCTTCTCAACGCTGATGACCGTTGCGGCGTAGCCCTTCTTCCGTGCCACGTTTTCCAGCGCCAGCAGCGTTCCCACCGGGCCGAACCGGGGCGAGCCGTCGGAAAGTATGCCGATGGACGTCGAGCGGCTGGTAACCAGTGCCGTGGCCGCCCGGTTCCGCCGGTAGCCGATGTCCTTGATGATCTGGAGAACGCGTTCGCGGGTCGAGGCGCTGACATCCGGCGCGTCGTTCAGGACCCGCGAGACAGTGCCAAAAGAGACGCCGGCCAGCTGCGCCACATCATTGATGGTGGGTTTCCTGCGCGACGGCGTTGCCGGAGGCCGGTCATTGCCCTCCCGGCGGACTGCCATGCCTGCCATGCCTCTCCTTGTCCTGCACTGTGCCAGCTGAGCCTGGGACAGCTTGTGAGCCTGCTTAAGCTTACGTCCCTGCCCCCGCACCAGCCTGCCACGTGATCGTTGACACCATCTCCGTTAGCGTTTACGCTAAGTACCGTAAACGTTCACGGAAGCTTCGTAAGCGTTCACGGAAGGCAACCGGGACAGAGAGTGAGCGGGATGAGCGACACAATCGCGGCCGCTCTTTCGCTGCATCCCGGAACCGGCTTCCGGAACATTGATGAAGCCCAGTGGGCACATCTTGAGGTACTGCTTACGGGCACAGCACGTGATGATCTCGCAGCAGCTGTCCGCACTTTTGTCCCCGCCGGTTCCTCGGCTGTTGTCGGCGTGTTCGATGACAACACCCTGTGGGCAAGCCTGGTTGTTTCCCTCGACCAATCCGGCGCGCCTGTGTCACTGACGACCATCCAGGGGTCAGTAGCCGACGCCGCCGGAGGGATGGCAAAGGCAGCAGGGGAGGCGGTCAGGTGGGTCCAAGCCCACCGCGGACCGTGTTCGCTGGGCCTTTTCATAGACAAAGTCCACGCGGAAGCCTTCGTGAAGGCTTCCGATAAGGCGGCCGCTGTCCGCACAGCCGCAGCCGCAGGCGGCCTTGTCCTGTCGCCGGTTCCCCCTGCCCTCGCCATAGCGCTGGCCTGACCCAAACAACCACACCACCCATTCCATACAAGCACTGGAGAACAATGATGATCCGCAGGCTTCCCCTGGTGGCCTTGGCCGCAGCTCTGTCCCTTTCCGTCGCATCCTGCAGCAGTTCAACCGCGAGCACCTCCAACGCCCCTGATGCCGGCGTTTCCGAGAAGGCCCAGCAGGCCCTCGACAAGATCAAGGGACAGGTCCTGAGCAAGGGTCCCAACGGTGAATCTCCGTCCCCGGCCTCAGTTGCAGACCTGACGCCGCAGGAGATTGAAAAGGTCAAGGCACTCAATGCCAAAGCCGCCATCGTGATGCACTACGGCGGCAACGACTGGGCCACTGCCCAGACCAACGGCCTCAAGAGCGAGTTCGAAAAGCTCGGCATCCAGGTGATTGCCACCACCGACGCGAACTTCAAGCCGGACAAGCAGGTCTCGGACATCGAGACCGTCATGACGCAGGATCCGGACATTATTGTGTCCATCCCCACCGACCCCGTGGCCACCGCCTCGGCCTACAAGAAGGCCGCGGCCGCCGGAACCAAGATCGTCTTCATGGACAACATTCCGCAGGGACTGACCGCCGGCACCGACTACGTTTCGGTCGTTTCCGCGGACAACTACGGAAACGGCGTCGTCTCCGCGCACCAGATGGCCAAGGCCACCGGCGGCAAGGGCAAAATCGGGCTTGTATTCCACCAGGCTGACTTCTTTGTGACCAAGCAGCGCTACCAGGGCTTCAAGGAAACCATCACTAAGGAATACCCCGAGATCCAGATCGTCGAAGAGAAGGGCATCGCGGGTCCGGACTTCGCCGGCGACGCGCAGGCAGCCGCCAACGCCATGCTGAGCAAGTACGCCGACCTCTCCGGCATCTGGGCGGTATGGGACGTCCCGGCAGAAGGTGTCATGGCTGCCGCCCGCGCCGCGGGCCGGCCGGACTTGAAGATCGCCACCGAGGACCTCGGCAAGAACGTCGCCATCGCCCTGGCCAAAGACCAGCTCATCGTCGGCCTCGGCGCCCAGGTTCCCTTCGACCAGGGCGTCACTGAGGCCCGGCTGGCCGCAGGAGCCCTCATCGGCAAGCAGGCACCGGCCTACGTGGCGCTGAGCGCACTGCCGGTGGACCACTCCAACGTCCTGGAGGCCTGGAAGCAGGTCTACCACGAGGACGCTCCCAAGGACATCCAAGAGTCCTACAAAAAGTAGCCAGACCTGACCGTGCGGGGGCTGCCTGCCCCCGCACGGTCCCGAAAGGGCAACAATGAACACCGCAGACAATGCCGTCGAAATGCGTTCGATCTCCAAAGGCTTCAACGGTGTCTCCGTGCTGAAGGACGTCAGCTTCGACGTCCGGAAGGGCGAAGTCCACGCCTTGGCAGGCGGCAACGGCGCCGGAAAATCCACGCTCATGAAGATCCTCCAGGGCGTTTACCAGACGGACGCGGGCGAGATCCTCATCGGCGGGAAACCCACCGTCATCAACTCGATCCAGGAAGCCAAGGCAGCCGGCATCGGCATGGTCTTCCAGGAATTCAGCCTGGTGCCCAGCCTGACCGTGGCCCAGAACATTTTCCTTGCCGCCGAGCCCCTCAGCGCGGGCGGATTCATTGACGACAGGGCCTCGGCCCGGCGGGCCAAGGAAATCTTCGCCGAGATGGAAGTGGATGTGGACCCCCACGCCGAGGTCTCCCGGCTCGGTACCGCGTACTGGCAGCTGACCGAGATTGCCAAGGCACTCTCGCAGAACGCCCAGGTACTGATCATGGATGAGCCCACCGCCAGCCTTGCCCGGCACGAGTCCGAAGCGCTGTTCGAACTGATTGACCGGCTCAAGCAGCGCGGCATTTCCATCATCTACATCTCCCACCGCATGGACGAGGTCTACCGGCTCGCGGACCGGATCACCATTCTCCGCGACGGCCGCCGGCTCCTGACCGAACCGTTGAGCGCAGTGACGCCCGAACAGATCGTGGAAGGCATCGTTGGCAAGAAAATCGAAGGCCAGCTTGCGTACCGCGAACGGGACACCGTGGCCCACGACGGAGTACCCCTGCTCGAGGTCCGCGGCCTGAACGTCGGGCGGCGGGTGAAGGACATCTCCTTCACGCTTCAGCCCGGCGAAATCCTGGGACTGGCCGGACTCATGGGAAGCGGGCGCACGGAACTCGCGCGCGCACTGTTCGGCATCGACCGGCTTGACAGCGGTGAAATCCTCATCAGGGGGAAAAAAGGCACCATAGCCTCACCGCAACAGGCCATCGACGCCGGCATCGCCCTCATCCCCGAGGACCGGCGGGCGCAAGGCCTTGTCCTGGACCATTCGGTCCGTGACAACCTCCTGCTGCCGCTGCTGGGCCAGATCAGGCGCGGACCGCTGCTGGACGCCACCAAAGGCAAGGAGCTCTCGGCGTCCCTCATCAAGAAGTTCGCAGTCAAGGCGGCCCACCCCCACCGTCCCGTGCGGCTGCTCTCCGGCGGCAACCAGCAGAAGGTGGTCATCGCCAAATGGCTGGGCACCGACCCGGACATCCTCATCCTGGATGAACCGACAGCCGGCGTCGACATCGGCACCAAAAGCGAAATCCTGGACATGATCCGCGAACTCGCCAGTGCCGGCAAAGCCGTCATCGTCATCTCATCCGAGTACCCCGAACTACTCGCGGTCAGCGACCGCGTCCTCGTCCTCAAGGACGGCTCCGTCATCCGTGACATCCCCCGCAGCGAGATCGCTGACGAGGAATATCTTCAACTTGCAGTCCAGGGAGTCTGACCAGTGAGCAACGCCAACACCATCACCCCCCGCGATGCCGCGGTAACCCGCAATTTTGGGTCCAAGCTGAAAGAGCTGGACTGGCGGCGCTACGTCATCTACATCGGCTTCGTCGTCGTCTTCATCTTCTTCGCCGTCCTGCTGCGCGACCAGGGCTTCCTGTCCCCGCAGAACCTGCTCAACATCTTCCGGCAGACGGCCACCATCACGGTCATCGCCGTCGGCATGACGTACGTCATCTCGTGCGCGGAAATCGACCTCAGCGTGGGCTCCGTGGCCGGCCTCTCCAGCGTCTGCACAGCCATGGCGCTGGCACAGTGGGGCATTGTTCCCGGCATCCTCGCGGGCCTCGCCGTCGGACTCGTGGTGGGCTCCGTCAACGGTGCGCTGGTCAGTCTCCTCGGGATCCCCTCCTTCCTGGTGACACTGGGCATGCTGGGAATCGCCGTCGGCGTCGCGCAGTGGATCACCGCCTCGGCCCCGCAGCCGATCCTGAACGACACCTTCAACATGCTGTTCGGATCCGGAGACTTTGGCCCGGTTCCCGGCCTGGTGGTCTGGAGCGCAATCTTCGTCGCCATCGGCGCCGTCGTCCTGAACCGCACCAGGTTCGGCCGGCAGGTCCTCGCCACGGGCGGCAACCGCAACGCGGCCGAGTTCACCGGCATCAACACCAGGCGGATCAAATTCCAGGTGCTCCTCATCTCGGGCATGGTGGCCAGCGTTGCCGGCATGCTGTACGCCGGCCGCCTGCAGTCCGGCCGGTTCCAATGGGGAGCCGGCGATGAACTATCCGCCATCGCAGCCGTCATCCTGGGTGGAACCAGCCTCTTCGGCGGGTTCGGCTCCATCATCGGCACCCTCTTCGGCGCCCTGCTGATCGGTCTCATCAACAACGGACTGATCCTCGCCGGCCTCGACAGCAGCCAGCAGCAGGTGGTCCGCGGCGCAATCATCATCCTGGCCGTCGCGCTCGCACGCAAGAAGTAGCACCGTGACCCCCACATCTTCCTCAGCAGCTGAAAGGCAGAAGCAATGAAACTCGGTTACTGTTCCATCACCTGGGGCGGCGTCGTAGGCCACCCCCAAGGTGTAACCAGTGTGAAGGACCTTTTCTACCTGACCCACGGATCCATGCGGGACGCCGTCGCGGACATCGCATCAGTGGGCTACCAGGGTGTTGAAATGTTCGACGGCAACCTCGCGGAATATGCGGAAAACACCGAAGAACTCAAGGAGATCCTGGGTACCGCCGGCGTCGAACTGACAAGCGTCTACACCGGGGCGAACTTCATCTACGCGGACATCCTTCCGGACGAGCTGCACCGGATCCACCGTGCCGCCGAGCTGGCTGCGGGCTTCGGAGCGGAACGGCTTGTGGTGGGAGGCGGAGCGCGCCGCGCGGCCGGTACCACCGAGGAAGACTACCGGCGGCTCGCCGAAGGGCTGAACCAAGTAACCGATATCGCGGAAAGCTTCGGGCTGTCAGCCAGCTACCACCCGCATCTGAGCACCATCGTGGAGGGCCCGGACGAGCTGGACAAGCTGATGCCACTCACGCGGATCGGATTCTGCCCGGACACCGCCCACCTTGCTGCCGGCGGGGCGGACCCGGCCGCGGTCATCCGGAAATACCCGGACCGTATCCGGCACGTCCACCTCAAGGACTTCCAGCAGGATCCCTTCGCCTTCCTCCCGCTGGGGCAGGGCGAGCTGGACTTCCCGGACATCATCGCCGCCATCCGCGAAAGCGGGTATGACAGCTGGCTCATGGTGGAACTGGACAACTACGACGGTGACCCCCGCGAGGCAGCAGCCCTGAGCAAGAAGTACCTGGACAAGCTCCTCTCCAACTGATTTTTCAACCGCAGGGGAGTGCCACAGCCGGCATCTGCCCCGCCTTCCGGAAGGAACAAGATTCACATGCAGAACCTCAACGTCGGCCTCATCGGAGGCGGCTTCATGGGCAAGGCCCATTCACTGGCTTACGCCGCCATGCCCATGTTCTTCTGGCCCGCGCCGGCAATGCCGGTCCGCAAGGTCATTGCCGAAGCCAACGAAGACCTCGCTGCCGAAGCAGCCCGACGCTTCGGCTTCGAAAAATCCACGTCGGACTGGCGCAGCATCATCGACGATCCGGACATCCACGTGGTGGACATTGCCACGCCGAACCACCTCCACGCCGAGATTGCCATTGCCGCGGCGGAAGCCGGCAAGCACATCATCTGCGAAAAGCCCCTGGCCCGTACCGCTGAAGAATCCAAGGCCATGTACGACGCGGTCAAAGACAAAAACATCGTCCACATGGTTGCCTTCAACTACCGGCGGACCCCTGCCGTTGCGCTGGCAAAGAAATACATCGAGGAAGGCGCCATTGGCCGCATCCTCAGCTTCCGCGGAACCTACCTGCAGGACTGGAGCGCCGACCCCAACTCGCCGCTCTCCTGGCGCTTCCAGAAATCCATTGCAGGTTCCGGTGCCCTTGGTGACATCGCAACGCACGTCTTCGACATGGCCCGCTACCTCGTCGGCGAGTTCAGCGCCGTGAACGCCGTCCTGTCCACCTGGATCCCCGACCGGCCGCTCCAGTCCGGCGGTGCCGACGCATTGGGCACCGTTCGCGGCGAAGAAGGGCCCCGCGGCGACGTTGACGTCGACGACGAAGTCATGACCATGATCCGTTTCGCCAACGGCGCCGTGGGTTCCGTGGAAGCAACACGCAACGCCCACGGCCGGAACAACTACATCACCTTCGAGATCCACGGAACGGAGGGAAGCATCGTCTTCAACTACGAGCGGCGCGACGAGCTGCAGGTCTGCTTCGCTTCAGACCAGTCCGACCGCCGCGGCTTCCGCACCGTTTACACCGGCCCGGCCCACCCTTACGGAGAAGGGCTCTGGCCCATCCCTGCCCTGGGCATTGGATACGGCGAAACGAAGATCATCGAGGCCTACGACTTCTTCAAGGCCATTGCGGAGGGCGGCAGCGTCAGCCCGAGTTTTGCCGACGGCTACCAAGTGGCGCTGATCGATGACGCAATCGTCGAATCCGCCGCCAAGGAATCGTGGGTAGAGGTTCCGCAGATCAATTCATGACCCGACGGGAGGGGCGGCGGCCAAGCCGCCCCTCCCGAAAGCACAGGACCACTCGAGGACGTCACACTGCCACACACAACAGTCAGTCAAGAAGAAACGGAAGTCTGGCTCATGCCAGTGTTCATCGCAAAGGAGGGGCGCGAAGCAGTGCTGCGGGAAGCCCTCGCCGAGCTCGAGTTCGCGAGCCGCAAAGACGTTGGATGCCTGGAATACACCGTCTTCTCCGACGACCACACGCCCGGTACGTTTGTCCTCTTTGAGGGATGGGCCCGCCGCGAGGACCTCCAGGCCCACAATGAAAAAGACTATGTCAAGGGGTTCGTGAAAGGGGTGGAGTCCCTGCTGGCCGCACCGTTCTCCGTAACTCCCATAACCCCTCTTACCGGAGCTTCCAGCTGAACCTGCTGAGCCGGGCGGGCCGGCAGGCCTGTTAAAGTCGGGAACCATGACCGATCCACGCATCGATGCCGCCGGTAAAGTCGGCTTCCTCCACACGGCGCAGGTCCATGAGGCCGGGTTTGAGGCCCTTGCCCGGGAGTACCTGCCTTCCGCCGCCACCGTCCACCGGGTGGACCCCGATGCCCTGGAGCTTGCCCGGCAAGACGGAACTGAGGAGAGCGTGCGGGCCGTCGTCGCCGCCCATCTCGTGGAACTTCGAGGTGCTGGATGCCAGGTGGTCCTGTGCACCTGCTCCACCCTCGGCGAAGTAGCGGAGGGCCTGTCCGGCGACGGGCTGGAAGTGATTCGGATTGATCGGCCGATGCTTCGCCGGGCCGTCACGCTCGGTCCACGCATCGGAGTCCTCGTGGCTCTCGCCAGCACCGTGGAGCCAACCAGCCGTGTCCTCGCCGAGGAGGCTGTGGACGCGGAAGCCGACATCACCGTGGAGGTCAGCGTTGTGGAGGGGGCGTGGGACGCCTTCCTGGCGGGGGATGCGGAGCTCTACCACTCGAGGATCGCCCAGGCGGCGGACACGCTCGCAAGCCGCTCCGATGTCGTCGTCCTTGCCCAGGCCAGCATGGAACCCGCGGCGGCCCTGCTGACCGGGCTCGCAGCGCCGGTCCTCACGAGCCCCCGCTCCGCCGTCGAAGCGGTGGCACTGGTACAAATCAGCAGCCTGCTGCAGGGCCCGCCTTAGCCAGAAACCTTTGCCACCTCAACCTGTACCCCGGCGTCCCGGAACTTCTGCACTTGCCCAGGGTCGGCGCCGTCGTCCGTCACCAACGTCCACGGCAGCGCCAACCGCGCCCAGGCGTGGAAGGGCCGCAGGCCCAACTTGGACGAGTCCGCCAGCACATACACGGCATTCCCGCGCCGGGCCATGAGCTCCTTGAGCCGGGTCTGCTCGTGGCTGGCCTCGCAGATGCCGTCCTCGGCGGTGACCGCGTCGGCGCCCAGGAAAACCCGGTCAAAGCTCATCCGTTCCAGTGCGGCCTCGGCCAGCGGACCCACGAAGCTCTGGCTGACGGTGCGGAGCCGTCCGCCCAGGCAGTCCACCTCGATGCCCTCCGAGTCCGCCAGTTCCTGCATGGTGTTGATGCCCGGGGTGGTCACGGACAGCTTGTCGAACCCGCGCAGTTCGTGGGCCAGTGCACCCACGGTGGAACCGGCGTCGAGCAGGATGTTCTCACCCGGCCGGATCACGGAGGCAGCCCAGCGGGCGATGGCGTGCTTCTGTTCGAACGCCTGGCCGGTGCGCTGCCGCAGCGACGCCTCGGGGTGCGCGCCCAGCGCCATCGCGCCGCCGTAGGTGCGGGCCAGCCGGCCCTGCCCGTTCAGCAGCGCCAGGTCGCGGCGGATGGTGGACGCGGTGACCTCGAACCGGGCGGAGAGTTCCTCCACGGACGCGAGGCCGGTGGTCACGGCAAGGTGGTAGATCTCCTCGCGCCGCGCGTTTGCGCTCAGCATTCCGGTTTCCTTCCCGTGGGCATGGTTTCCATGTTAGTTGCGGCCCCCGCCCGGAGCGGGTTTCGACAGGCTCAACCACCGGGGGTTCGGCACGCTCCACCACGGGCAACGGCCGGTCAGCAATTCTACGCTGACCGGCCGTGCGTCCCTCGCGGGAGCTTAGGGAGCTTCTTCGCGTGACGGCGCCAGGTCCACTGCCTGCCGCAGGGCCTCCAGAAGGGACTCGTGGTCCGCGATGTTCTTGCCCGCGATGTCGAAAGCCGTGCCGTGATCCACGGACGTGCGCACGACGGGCAGGCCCACGGTGATGTTCACTCCGTTTTCCAGGCCGAGGACCTTCACCGGGCCGTGGCCCTGGTCATGGTACTGCGCCACCACCAGGTCGAAGTCGCCGCGGCCGGCCAGGAAGAACAGGGTGTCGGCCGGGAGCGGACCGAAGGCGTCGATGCCGTCCGCCTGGGCCTTCTCGATGCCCGGCTGGATCTTCTCGGCTTCTTCGCCATAGCCGAACAGCCCGTTCTCGCCGGCGTGCGGGTTGATGGCACACACGGCGATCCGCGGGTTCTCAATGCCCGAGGCGCGCAGCAGTTCATACCCGCGCTTGATGGTCCGGTACACCAGGTCCCCGTTGATCTTGGCGATCGCATCGATCAGGCCGATGTGGGTGGTCACGTGGATGACGCGCATCTTCGGCGCGGTCAGCATCATGGACACTTCTTCGGTGCCGGTCAGTTCGGCGAGGAGTTCGGTGTGTCCGGGGTACTTGTGGCCCGCGGCGTGCAGCGCAGCCTTGTTCAGCGGGCCGGTGCAGATGGCATCCACCTGGCGGTCCATGGCCAGTGCAACGGCCTTCTCGATGAAGAGGAACGAACCGTGTCCGGCTGCGGCCGAAAGCTCGCCCCAGGCGAGGTCCTCCGGGATGCAGTCGATGTCCAGCACGTCAATGGTGCCTTCCGCGAACAGGGCCTCGGACGGTTCCGAAACCTTGCGCAGGGCCAGCGGGCTGGCGACGATGTCCGCGGCGAGCTGCAGCCGGCGAAGATCGCCCACAACAAGCATGCGGGCCTTCGACCGGAGTTCCGTGTCGGCCAGGGCCTTGACGATGATTTCCGGGCCAATGCCGGCCGCATCGCCCATGGTGATGGCAACTATCGGACGTCCCATTATTTGATACTCATTTCAGTCGTTGTGGCAGTGAGAAATTGTGTGGTCCGGGCCAGCGTGCCGGCGTCGCCGAACGCGCCGGCCTTGGTGACCAGCAGGGGGAGGGGTTCAGGCAGCAGGCTCATCACGACGCCGGGTTCAATCTCACCCAGGACGGTGAAGCTGCCGGCACCGAGGGCCTTCAGGACTGCCGTGGCCGTTTCCCCGCCGGTCATGACGAGGGCGTCACAGTGCCCAATGCCTGCAGCGGTGGCGCGGGCCAGGGCTTCAGCTACCACCAGTGCCTGCGACTTGTCGATGGTGCCCATCGGGTCCGGCGTCAGCACCACATCGTTCCGGGACATCGCCTCGGCAACCCGGCGGGGGACCGCTGCGTCATCCAGGGTGGCGTGGTCCAGGGTGATGTGCTCGGCCCCGGCGGCGACGAGTGCGTCGGTTTGCTGCCGGGCGAGGGCCGAGTAGCTGCCGATCACTGTCAGGGTCCGGTGGACGGGCCGCACCTGCGCGTTCCGCGCAGTCCTATCCTCGCGGCGCGGCGCGATATGCCCCGCCAGACCGCCGGAGCCGACCAGGAGCGCCGGAAAGCCCAGCAGGTCCGCAGCGGCCGCGATGATCCTGAGGTCGCCGTCGTGCTCTGCATCAAGTACGACGGCGGCACTCCCGCGTTCCTGCGCGTCCCGCAGGTGCTGTGCGAGTTCCTCCGGCGTGCGTCCGGATTGTCCGGGAACCACCGCGACCGTGAGGCCGCCCGCTTCCAGTGCCCGGGCGACGTCACCGCCGAAGTTTCCTTCAGTGTTCGGAACACCGCCTACGTGGACGATGCCGCCGTGGGTGGTCCTTCCCGTCGCCGGAAAGGCCGGAGCAACAATGGCAAGGCCCTTGTTGCTGCCCGGGGTGATTCCCGCCAGTGTTGCGGCGACTTCCGCCCCGACGTTGCCCCGAAGCAGCGAATCGATCTTCTTGAAGATCCGCCGGTGCTGCCCCAGGGCGTGCCCGACCGCGGCCGTGACCGCCGCGGCGGCCTCCGCCTCAGGCAGGTAGCGGCTTTCCGTGTTGATCGACAGGATCTCGGCGTCGGGCCAGACGCCCTCGAGGTCAAAGATCACGGAACTGGTGTGCGTGGGTCCGTAGGCTGCGGCAGCATCTGCCGCTCCCGTCAGGTCGTCGGCGATGATTGCCCAGCGCGTGGCTGCGTTGGTGCTCATACCGCTGCGGACACCTCGGGAGTTGCCGCTGCCGTTTCCTTGTTCTTGAGGCGCTTGGCGTACCAGGCGACCATGAGCGGGCAGCCGATGGCGGTGACCACTACGGATGCGGCAACCAGGACGGTGGCTGGTCCGGCTGCGGGGAGGTACGCAGGGTTGGCTGCGGCCACCAGCATGGGGACCGTGGCAGCGTTGCCCGCGGTGGTGGCTGCGGCCAGGCCGGCAATGCCGTTGCCGCCGCTCAGCTTGTCGGCGAAGAACAGCACCGCGCCGCCGGCGATCAGTACGAACAGGCCAAGCCCGACACCGAGCAGGCCGGCACTGAGGACCTTTTCGAGGTTCAGGCCGAAGCCAAGGGCGAGGGCGAAGAACGGAATAAGAACGGGGGCCGCAGAGGAAAGGAACTTGCGCATGGCCGGGTCCAGGGTGCCCAGCAGAACTCCAAGGAGCAGGGGGATGATGGCGCCAACCAGTGCCTGCCACGGGAACGCCGACAGGCCGGCCACGCCAAGGGTGACCATCGTCAGGAAGGGCCCGGATTCGAGCGTCATCACGGAGTAGGCAGCAACGTCCTTGGGCTTGCCGTACTGGCCCATCAGCGCCATGTACATGCCGCCGTTGGTGTCATTGAGGGCTGCCAGGATGGCCAGGACCGACAGGCCCGTCAGCAGGCCGCCGTCGATGGGAAGTTCGCCCAGGAACCTGCCGGCGATGACGCCGATGATGACTGCAAAGAGCACCTTGGCGCCGAAAAGGACGCCGCCCTTTTTCAGGATGTAGGGGGTGGCCTTGATGTCGATGCTT
Source organism: Arthrobacter sp. HS15c (assembly GCF_040812005.1). Taxonomy (NCBI): domain Bacteria; kingdom Bacillati; phylum Actinomycetota; class Actinomycetes; order Micrococcales; family Micrococcaceae; genus Arthrobacter; species Arthrobacter sp. HS15c. Next base: position 285,012 of record NZ_JBFOHM010000007.1, on the reverse strand, counting down.
GCACCCATGCACACATAGAACACGGCCAGGATTGTGGTGCCCCCGGTGAACAGCGCGCCGGTGAACGATCCGAAGAACTTGGCGGAATCCGGTGCGAAGGTGGCCAGCAGAGCGCCGATCAGCAGCGGAATCAGCATCATGCCGCCCGGGATTTTTTCCATGGTGGCCTTGATTGGAACAGACATCTAGCAACCTCATTGTTGGTGGGGGAGTGGGGATTGAGCCGCCCGGCTCACATCATGATTAAGATCATACGGACGATGCGCGTTTAGCGCAACCTTCATTGCGCGAAATGCGCAATCTAACCTAAATGTCCCGGAAGCGGATCACTGTTGAGTCGTGCCGGCACCCGGACAGAGAGACCACCCTGGTGATAGCTGCAGGGTTTGCGCTCTCCGTTGGCATGCTGCCGGTGTCAGAGGTCGTGCGGACAAATTTCGGTGCCCGCCAGCCCAGGAATTCCTTGTCCGAATGCGGGGTCGTCGTCATTTCCGGCCCAGACGATACCGCCTCCAGGGCAGGGCATCACCTCGAACGCCAGACCTTCATGCTGGGCCCGCAGGTGGCTCCCGTCATCCTCGACCACTTCCCAGCCCGCCCTTGGCAGCGCAGCACGATAGTGCTGCAACACGTCGACGCCTTCCGAGATCGCAAACCAGCGGCTGCAGCCGCCCACGCCGCTCATGCCGCCACCGCTGTAAAGGCCAATGTGTTCGATGGAATCGAATGCCCGCTGGGACTCGCGGTCTGCACTGGCCATGGGCTCATCCGTACCCTCGGTCACGCACTGCGGAGAGGAGTCGTACTTCCCGGTCTTCTGCCCCAGGGCCAAGGGGGTGACAGCGAGCATCACGAGCAGCATGAGAACCGGGATGGCCACGGCTGTCAGACGCATCCACAGCCGTGGCGAGAGGACCAAACTGACAATGGCAACCACCGCTACCAGACCCAGTGCCATTCCTGAAGGACCGGACGTCAAACCCCACGCGAACCCCTCGAACGCGGTAGCGGTCACATCGCCGTACACCGCCATGAAGCCCTGGTGGACCAGCACCGCCAGGAGTGCCAGTACTCCCTCAACGGCGAGCAGTATCACAACAGAGACAGCTCGGCCGGTCATGGGCATGGCTTAGTGTAGGTCCCGCCTGACCTGCTGTACATGGGTCGACGGCCGCCCCGGAAGCGGACACACTGCTGGTGGCTTAGAAGCCGAACAGTTGGGCTGCCAGCGAGTATATTCCCCACAACCCAGCCGCTAACAGGATGCCCAGGTAGGCCAGGACCAGCCTCGTATCGCGGAGGTAGCACTTCGACTTCGTCAGGCCCTTCCGTCGCGCTTTCCAATAGCCCGCGAAGCCGACTGCGGCGAACACGGCCAGTGCCACCGGACCGGCTGCCCAGCCGAGCAGGGCAACGGTCGCGAAGATGCAGAGCCGCAGCGGATCGAAGGCCTGGGGGGACTGCGGATCCGTTTCAGGGTCGGGACTGTGTCCGCGCCGGCCTGCGTGCTTGGAGCGCACCAGCTGCGAGGGCAACGGCCCGGCTGCGATGCGGCGGGCGTCAGAAGCGGAACTCATGATTCCTCCCTATCGCTGACTCAGACCTGGCGGACTGGGAGAAGCCGTGTGCCCGTGGCTGTGCTTATTCGTTGCCTAGCCAGGGCCGGCCACGCCTGGACAGCACAGAACGGAGCGCACTGGTGATCGCCGGCGTCGCTCTTGGTGCCCACGTGGACGCAGCATTGCGTGAGCCGTTCCTCGATCATGGTGGAGATGTCCATGAAGGGCTTGACCATGATGCGGGTGATCCGTTCGGCGAGGAGCCGGCGCAGCCGCTGTTGCTGCCCTGGAAGCTTGCCGGCTGCCAGGGTGGTGAGTGTGCCGATGCCGAGGTCGCACTGGGTGCAGATGTTCTTCCAAAGATCCATTGTCCGCGGGTGGGACAGCGAGGACTGCTCGCTGAGCAGGTCCAGCAGGGAGGACTTCATGAGGTTGCGCAGCTCGAGCGGGATGGTGCTGTCGGCGATGCGGTTGGCGATGCTGTCAGGGTTGAGTTCCAGCCAGGCGAGCAGCTGGTCGTGCCCGATGAGGGCTGTCAGCGAACGCCAGACCCCTGAGTCGTCCTTGAGCATGTAGCCCACGGACGCGCAATGCGGATGTGAGCAGGGGAGTGCTGTGAGGTCATGCCATGAGACCACCCCTCCGGTTTGCTCCTCGAGCCGGTCCAGGACCCCTGTGTGGGTGAGCCTGTCCGTGGGGTCGATGCCGTGGCCGCGTCCTGAACCGAATACCGGCTGCAGCGCAACCCCACCCACGAACGGGGTTTCCAATGCCCTCATGACGACGGCGCCGACCTCGCCGTCGTTGACGCCGAGTGTCGCTGTCATCGTCAGGGTGGTGAAAATACCTGCCTCGGACAGCCGCGCGATGGCCATGTCCTTGAACCGGGTGAGGTCTCCGCCTCGGTGGTGGATGGATGCTTCTTTGGACGGGCCGTCGTATTGGAGGTATATCTCCACGCGGTCCCGGTGCCTGGCCAGCAGTGCGAGGAGTTCGTCGTCGGTGGCCATGAGAATGCCGTTGCTGTTCACCATGATCCGGACGATCGGGCGGGCGACGAGCTCATCCAGGAGTTCGGCGAGCTGGGGATAAAGCGTCGGCTCGCCGCCGGAGAGCATCAGCACGTCCAGCCGCCCGTTTTCGCGGGCAAGCCTGGTGTCGATATTCTCGAGTATTTCGCTGAGCGGCGCCACTCCCTGCAGCTGGGGGCCGGAGGCGGTGAAGCAGGTGGGGCAGCGCAGGTTGCAGTGCTCGATGATGTCCTGCAGGAGGATGCACGTGTGCTGGGTCTGCATGGCGGGCAGCCCGTAGGCGTAGGCCTCCGGTATCAGGCGGTAGTTGTCGGCCTGGTCCGGGATGTGTTGCTTGGTCGGCGCCTGCCACTTCTCCAGGTAGCGCAGGATTTCCGGTGACTCGTCGTACAAGGTGCTGACAAGTCCGTGGTCCGGGCAGCCGCGTTCGAGCCAAACCCGGTCATCGCGGATCAGCAGCGCGCCGGAGAGGCGCCGCACCTGTGCGAGCGGGGGGTTTGTCTCGTGGCAGTGGGGACAGAACGCTGTGACGTACCGGTGGATGCGGTCACCGCGGAGCGGCTGGCCGGGGCCGGGCAGCGCCTGCCGGGAAGAGTACGGTGACGGATTCATCTCAGGCTCTCCACTGCGCGAGGCTGCCAACGCATAGCCCGCCGCCGAGCAGGGTGAAAATCCCCAGACCAATCAGCAGTCCCGCACCCCACCGGGACGTGCGGGGCCTGACCGCCAATATGATCGCTATCGCCAGATAGCCGGCGATGGGAACGAAGGCGGACGGCCCGGTCAGGAAACGCATGTTGTACGGTCCGCCGAAAACTATCGGTAACACGAGATAGAGGGCATAAAGGGCAGCAGTCCCCAACAGGATTCCGAACCCCATGGGGCCGAGCCCTGGTTCAGGGTTCTCCTCACTTTTTTTGAGCGGTGGGTTGTCCTTGCTCATGCCACTCTTCCTTCCACCTTCGGGCGGAGTGGTTTCCCGAAGACCCGCAGCATCCGCCAGGACAGCAGGGGGAGAATCATGAGGAGGAACCATTGGGGCCGGCTCATCCCCAGCCAGAGCACCTCGTTGCCGCGGACGAATTCGACTCCGAACCGGAACAAGGCGTAGGAAGTCACGTAGCAGATGAAGAGGTCGCCAGGAGCAGGCAGGCGGTCCCGATAACGCCACATGAGGGCGAATGCTGCAACATGGAACACGATTTCATAGGCAAAGGACGGGTGCAGCCCTACACCGGGAAGTCCGCCCAGCATCGCAGCCTGCCCGGGCGTGAGCGATATCCCCCACGCGCCGCCAGTCGGGGTGCCGGGCAGTTCCGTGAGAAGACAGCCCACCCGCCCGATGACCAGTGCCAAGGCGACCGCGGGCGCCAGCAAATCCCCGGTGGACTCGCGGTAACCCGTCAGCCGTTTACCCAAATGAACGCCGAGCCACGCGCCCACCAGGCCCGCGAGGATGCTTCGGTCGCCGTTGCCCCACCAGTCCGCCAAGGAGACCTGCCGGGAAACATCCCACGTGAGGACCCTTGAACCGATGGCCCCGAAGGCGACAGCGAAACCGGCAATGGGCCACAGCCGTGGGTCAGACAGGCCGCGCCGGCGCTTCTCACAGGCGTAGAACAGCAGGGCCGCGAAGATTCCCAGCCCCATAAAGCCGGCGTGCACCAGCCCGTCTCCCGCGAAGGGAAGCCCGATCATGAGCAGAGTGTAACAGTGACCACTGCTGCCCCTCCGGTCCCACATCTGGGCGGCGGAGCGGAGCATGATCGGAGGAGATCGAGGTCGCCGGCCAGCTGGTCGTCGCGGCATGTTCTCGGAGTACGCCTGGAACCCGGCGGCGTGCCGCTGCCGGTAGCCCTCCTAGGGTGCTGGTCTCGGGGCCCAGGATGCGGTCGGGCTCGTCGTACCGCCGGGCGGATTAGGTGTGTAGCAGCAGGCGAATAAACCGTGTTCGCCTCCGCGGGTGCTAGCAGCTCGAATTCGTCTTCTGTGTGCGTGTCTCACCGTTGGTGCTGACGGACTGGGAGTTGGCGCGGCACGTGACGCCATCCTCGGTAAGCGTGTTCTGGCTGGTCAACTTGGTCACCTTGGGGTTCAGCATGTAATGCGTTTTGTAGTCGAACGACGAGTCCCCAATAGTCGACTGATCGCGGGCGTTGGTTGTGTAGTACTCGTTCCCGATGTATCGAGTCGCGGCGCGGTACTCCATGGATGACCCATCGGGGAAGTTGTATTCGACGTGTTGCACCACGGCGGGGCTGTTCCGAGAGTCGGACGGCGGCGCGGCCAAGGCCGGCGAGGCAGTGATGGCGAGAGCCAGGCCGGCGCCGGAGGCGAGGACCAAGCGGATCAGAGGGTTCATTGCGGGGATCCTTCCATTTCTTGTCGGGCTCCCCAGCGCGCAGTGAGTGAAGCGTAGCGGGCGCATATAGCTCCGTCAACGCAGGTGGGTCGACGCGCCCACGGCGAAGCTGAGCCCGATCGGATCGAACCGCAATAGTTGGGTGCGGGGTTGCGTCGATGAGCGAGGCTTGATGCGGAAGGGGGAAACCGTGATCGCAGTTCTGAACGAAGTCCTCGGTTACGTCGAGGAGCATCTCACCGAGGAGATCGACGTCGCCGGCCTGACAAGCGGCCTCGGCACGACGGAATACCACGTCCGCCGGATGTTCTCGTCACTGGCCGGCATGCCGTTGTCCGAGTACATCCGGCGGCGGCGCATGACCGTCGCCGCGGCCGATGTCATAGGTGGCCACGACCTGTTGGGGACTGCGGTGCGCTTCGGCTATGGCTCCACCGAAGCGTTCAACCGGGCTTTCCGGGCGGTGCATGGCGTCGGCCCCGCCGATGTGCGCCGGGACGGTGGCCCCCTTCGGACACAACCGCAGCTCAGGTTCCGCCTGACGATAGAAGGAAATACCACGATGGATACTCGAATCGCCGATCGACCGGCCTTCCGGCTCGTTGGCCACACGGCCCGCGTGCCGCTCATCCACCAGGGCCCTAACCCGCACATCCAGGCGCATATTGCGTCGCTGCCCGCGGCGGAGCACCTTCGCCTTAGGGCGATGAGCAACACCGAACCGGACGGACTGCTGCAGGTGAGTGCCGACGTCGACCCCGACTACACCGAGGGCAGCGAGCTGACGTACCTGCACGGCGTTGCCGTCAGCGAAGGAACGCCGGTGCCCGAAGACCTCGACGCCATTGAGGTCCCGGCCGGCACCTGGGCGGTGTTCCGCACCGCCGGACCCTACCCGGCAGCCCTCCAGTCCACTTGGGCGGCGACCGCCGCCGACTGGTTCCCGTCCAACCCCTGGCGGCTGAGGCCCGGCCCGTCGGTCGTTGCCATTCTCGACCGGGCCGAGGACTTCAGCACCGCAACCACCGAGCTGTGGCTGCCGGTGGAGCGGGCATGACGACGAGTGCTAGGTTGCACGCGCAGCCTTGTGGCTGCTACGCGTTACTCCTTTTGGGCAGCGATCAGGCTGCCCGCGCGCCAACTACAGTGTCTTGGGCGTCGGGCGTACGGGGAAGAATATCGCGTACTGTTCCCGGTACATCCTGCGCCCCACCAGACGGTAGCCAAGGCGGACAGGAGCGGGGATCTCATTGAACATTTCCCTGTGGTCTTCGGGTGGATTTGTGGCCAACTCCATCCCGAGATAGCCCACCAGGAACTTCTTGTCGAGCTGATCGATCCCGTGCTTCCCGGCCTCCTGCATAGTCGAGCCGAGAGTCAGCAGCAGAAACTGGGATGCGCGAACCACATTTATACAATCTCTTGACAAAACCAAACGGTGGGGCCAATCTCAAAGCACTGAATTCATTCCGTTGCTGGCGTGAACTCTGAAACACCTCACAACATCCAACATCAGCTCACGGTTGGCACGCTGGGACTCCCGCGACTTGGCAGAAAAGTAGGTCGCCATGTCTGTGCGCAATCTCCCGAATCGCTGCATACCGTCACCGTCTGGGCCCAAAGTGCTGGATGTCAATGACCTTGGCCATGCTGGATATCGCGTGGCATGTCGTTGTACCGCAGACAAGATTGCTGCGGATGCCCCGACAGGAGCGAACAGGTTGGGCGAGACAGCGGAGCGGCTGTTCCCACACCTCACCGAGCGAGCGGATTCCGTTCCTCATACCTTTCGGTCTGACTTGGGTCGCCTCGGGCGGCCTTCTGGGGTCCAGGCACAGGATCACCCTGGGAAGAATTGGAATGGCCCAGTAGCCATGTCTGAACGGATGCCGGAACCATGAGTCTAAAAGGAAAATCAATGCATCCACGCCGGATTACTTCCGCTGCAGTGTCATTGGTGATGCTGGTTGCCTTTGTTGTGACAGGCACCAGCGCGACCGCAGCCGGCACGGTCACATTGGCTCCAATTGCGGATACATTCGTGCAGGCTGACCGCCCATCGGTGAACCACGGTAATAGCATCCGCTGGTCCACTGATGGACGTAAAGGTGTCTGGCGGAACGCGCTTTTGCGGTTCAATGTACAGGTTCCTGCCGGGGAACGTATCGCGTCGGCGAAGCTCCGGGCCTATTCCGAATCGTCTGCGTCGCCCACCGAGTTTGTGGACATTTACACAACTTCCGGCAGTTGGACGGAAACCGGCGTTACGTGGAACAACGCCCCGGCACGCGGAACTTGGCTGGGTAAAGCCGGCGGGTTCGGCGCCGGCAGATGGGTTGAGTGGGACGTCACGGCTGGTATGGGTAAAGGCAGTGGTGACAGGAATTTCAAGCTCGAGTCCAATGCGAAAAAGTGGTTTGGCTTCAAGTCCGATGAGTACACTAACCAGGCGCTTCGGCCAAAGCTGGTAGTGACAACGGAAGCGGACCCTACCGTTCCCCCGCCCCCTTCGGGTGACGGCACTACTGCTGCTGCCACGTTCAACTGGGGAACGCCTGCAGCCGGCGACGAGTTCAATTACACTGGCGCGCCGGACGCTAACAAGTGGAATGTCTACAACAGCCCGGGACACGCGGGTAATGGTATCCGCAGCCCGCAGCAGGTAACAGTGGACGGTTCCAAGATGGTCATCAACGGCACCGCTGACGGCACCACTGCCGGGATGGGTGCCAAGTTCGCTAACCAGAAGTACGGGCGCTGGGAGGTCCGGGCAGCAGGCTCAGGCGACAACGAATACCACATGGTATCGATCCTGTGGCCTGACTCCGAGAACTGGCCCTGCGACGGTGAGATCGACTACGCCGAGACCACCGGTGACTGGAACATCATCAATTTCTTCCACCACTACTCTTGCGAAAACAAGCAAACCACAGCCAGCCGGAAGCTGGACGTTTCGCAGTTCCATAACTACGCGGTCGACTGGTCTGCCACCGGGATTGTCGGTTACGTGGATGGTGCGGAATGGTTCAGGGACACCGACCCGGCACATCAGCCTCCCGGTCCGATGCACCAGGCCTTGCAACTGGACTGGTTCCCTGATTCAACTACCAACGGCACAGGTGAAATGAGGGTTGACTGGGTACGCGTGTACGCTGCTGCCTGAAGGGTCTAACGTGAAAATGAAGTCTGTTTGCTTTGCTTTCAGGCTGCGGTGGCCGGGGTGATGGTGACGTCGAAGCCGAGGCTGTTGAGCTTTGTTTCGAAGCGGGACATGTCCGCGCCGGTTTCGGCAATGATCACGTCTGCGACTTTGAGTGAGCCGGAACACCCACAGCAGGCGTGGGTACGCTCCATGAACATTGCACTCGTCATGCTACCTGCCCGGCGGCCTCCGCCACCCACACCTGCGCGTGCTCGGCCCGGTGTTCCACGTCCTCCAGCACGCTCATGTAGGGATGGTCCGCCGTGAAATGGCCGGCGCGGAGGTACGCCTCGCGGGTGATGCGGCGGACGTCCGGGAAGTCCGACGGCGACGCCCGCCGCAGTGCGGGACAGGTTCGAGTTGGCGCCCGGGCAGATGACGATCTGGTTCTCGCCGTCGCGGTCCACCACAATCAGCGCCGCGCCCGTGGCCCCGGGAAGCACCGCCACGTCAGCGTGCACCGGCCGCCTGAATATCCGCAGACTTTCCGCAACCACTATCCAGCCGGTCCGGGCAGGCGCAAGATTACCCCATGAATAAGACAGTTATCGCCGGTTTCGCGGCACTCATCATGGGGCTCGGCGCCATCTCCTTCGCCGGCCCAGGCAACGCAGCGCCCGGGCCGTCGCACGTCGCGGGGCAGATCATGGTCAAGTTCCGTGACGGTGCGGCGGCCGCCGGGGTACTGAGCCGCCATGGCCTCGGCGACGGCCCGGGGATTGGCAGCACCGGCGCCCGCCTCATCAGGGTTCCGGCGGGCAAGGAACTCCAGCTCGTCGACGCCCTCAGCCGGAACCCGAACGTTGAGTATGCCGAGCCGGACGAGGTGGTGACGGTCGCTGACACCGACTATTTCCCCCGGCAGTACGCACTGCAAAATACGGGTCAGGCTATTTACAACACCGCCGACAAGCTGGTCATGGACGAGGGTACACCCGACGCTGATGTGGACGCGGTCGAGGCGTGGGGCACCACCAAGGGTGCCGACATCAAGGTCGCCGTGCTCGATACCGGCGTCACCACAGACAACAGCGACATCTCGGAAAAGGTTGTTGCCCGCGCGAACTTCAGTGATTCGGCTCCGCCGGCCGGTGTGGATCTGGTGGACTATTACGGCCACGGCACGCATGTGGCCGGCATCATTGCCGCCGCCGATGATGGGTCCGGTGTCTCCGGTGTGTGCCCGGGCTGCTCGATCCTGGACGGCAAAGTCCTGAACAACCAAGGGTCCGGCTCCTCCTCGGCCATTGCCAAGGGCATTAGCTGGGCTGTCGATAATGGTGCCAAGGTGATCAACATGAGCCTGGGGCAGCGCGTTTCCTCGCGGACCCTGGAAAATGCCGTCAATGACGCCTGGAACAAAGGCGTCGTGATCGTTGCTGCGGCCGGCAACGCCGGCACGCAGGCCAAGATCTATCCGGGCGCCTACCCCAACGTTATTGCCGTGGCCGCCACCGACAACAGGAACGTCAAGGCCTCCTTCTCTACCTACGGTAAGTGGGTGGATCTGGCAGCTCCCGGTGTCAGCGTGTACTCGACGTTCCCGAAGCACCCGTTCGCCCTCGGTGGCACGAACGGCCGCTCCGAGGGATACGACATCGCCAGCGGCACCTCGATGGCCTCACCCATCGCCGCCGGCGTTGCTGCGCTCGTCTGGAGCATTTCTCCTGCCGGGACCGGAAATGCATCAGTCCGCGCCAAGGTCGAATCATCCGCAGACGAGAAGATTAACGGCACTGGCACGTACTGGGCCAACGGCCTTGTGAACGCCTGCGATGCGGTCGGTTGCGTGCGGCCCCAACCCTGAACGCTCCTGTAAGGACTGGAGGGACTGCATCACTGACATGTGCCCGGCGCGGGCGGCGATGAGGCACTTGGCCAGGGAGAAGGGCCGGTTCCCGTGCCTGACGTACTGCGTCAGCACGAGGACCGGGTCCGCAGCCCTCAGGTCCAGCAGCTTCGCGCGGCTGGGCCCCACCTGGCTGAGGCTGATCTGGCACTCGCGGGGCCCGAGGACCTTGCCGAAGCGGGTGTTGAGGCTGGCAAGCAGGGTGCTGCCGCCGTCGTCTATTTCCAGCGGTGCAGCGGCCGCGGAACTGCTGCCGAGGCTCACGGGCAGCGCCGAGATGTTCTCCTGCAGGTGGGCGATGGCCTCGCCGTCGCGGATTAGGACGGATTCCCAGAGCCAGCAGTCGGCGCCGGGCTCCACGCCGACTCCGGGGGCGACGAACTCTGAGGCGGGCTGCCGCTCGCGTTGGATGCGTTCGATTTCGAGGTGCTGGCCGGGGCCGCCGAGGACTTCCTCGAAAGGGCGGATCCGCTCGATGCCGATGCGGGGGAGGGTGTCGGCGACGAACCGGCCGACGCCGCGGCGGGCGCGGATGAGGCCGTCCTCTTCGAGGAGCATGAGGGCTTCACGGACAACGGTGCGGCTGACTTTCATGTCCGAGCCGAACTCGGTTTCGGTGGGGAGCATCGAGCCGGGCTGGGCCTCCACCGGCTGGGACAGGAACCTGGCGGCGTCCTCGTGCACGCTATGCCTCGCTTCGTGGTCTGGGGAATCCGAGCCTACCGGTGTGACGCGCTTGTTGGACACGCAGAGGCTTGCCGAGTGGTGGTGAAAGGGACGCGGCGCACGCGGATGAGTGAGACACGAAGGCTGACATGTCGTACCCGAGAATGTCTGAACCGGGTGCAATAGTGGCCTCTGGGGGACGAAGGCGTCTGCCCACGCCAGACGCAGTAGTCATTAAGGGGACATGACCATGGACGCAGGATTCGCCGTCATCGATGTGGAAACAACAGGGCTCTTCCCAGGAAGCCACCGCATTGCTGAGATCGCTGTGGTGCATGTCGAGCCGGACGGTACCGTCAGTAACCGGTGGGAGACGCTGGTGAATCCACAGCGCGATCTTGGGCCCCAACACATCCACGGCATCAGGGCTGCCGACATCCTGCATGCTCCCCTCTTCGGTGACATCGCCCATGACGTTATGGAGTTGTTGACCGGCCGGGTGTTGGTCGCTCACAACGTGCACTTCGACTACCGCTTCGTTTCACATGAGATGGACCGGGCCGGCTTGGAATTGCCATTCGAAGCCCACGAATGCCTCTGCACGATGAAGCTGGCCCGCCGTTACCTTCCGGGCGCGGGCAGGTCGTTGAAAGACTGCTGCGACAGCTTCGGACTGGAATTGGCGAACGCGCACTCCGCAGGTGACGACGCAGAGGCGGCTGCACACGTTCTCGGTAATTACATTCGTATGGACGCCGAGAATCCGGAATGGTTCACGGCCCTGGACAGGGCTTACTTTGCGTCGTGGCCGATCGCCGAACCTAAACGGTTACCACGGGCTTTTCGTCGTTCAGGAAGTGATCCCCAGCCCCACTTCCTGGAAAGGCTCGTGGACCGCCTGCCGGAAGTTACTGGACCGGACGAGCACAACGCATATCTTGCAATGCTGGACCGGGCGCTCCTGGACTGGCAGATTTCGGCGTCCGAGGCAGACGGGCTGGTGGCCCTGACCGATTCCCTGGGCATCAGCCGAAATGTGGCGGACCAGCTCCACGTTAGCTACATGATTTCCATGCTCGCGGCGGCCTGGGAAGACGGAATAATCACTCCTGAGGAGGAATCTGACCTCCGCATAGTGGGCGACCTCCTGGACATCAGCCAAGAGTCCATTACGCAGGGACTTGCAGGACCTGTCATTGGGCAGGACGAGCAGACGGGCGCTGCGGTACAGTCCCTCGTGCTCACAGCAGGTGACAAGGTTGTCCTCACCGGGGAGATGTCGCGGGATCGTTCTGACATCGAAGCTGACCTTCGTGCCGCGGGTTTTTCCATTCACCCGGGGGTCACCAAAGCCGTGAAACTGCTAGTCGCAGCCGACCCGGACAGCCTGTCCGGCAAGGCCAAGAAGGCGCGCGGTTATGGAATTCCGGTGGTGGGGGAGAGCTACCTGGCAACGCTGCTGCGAAATTGAGCTGGGCCTGTTTCCAAGTAACCTCCACAGCGTCTTGAGATGAGGAATTACTGGTGCAGATCAATAAACTGACGCTCAAAGATGACGGATTCGCCGGATTTCGGTCGTTCGAGCAGCTGGACATCAATAGCGTTCCGCGGGTTCCCGGAATCTATGCAGTCCTCAAACCTGAGGGCTTCGAACGGTTGTTCCTTGCGAAGAGCGTGGGTGGCTGGTTCAAGAACCGGGATCCGTCCATGCTTCAAGCCGCCTTGGAGAAGGAGTGGGTCGGGGACGCGGATGTCCTCTATGTCGGTAAAGCCGGTCCAGGAAGCACCGGTAATCGTGGCCTACGAAAGCGCATTCAGGAGTTTGTCGACTTCGGCGGCGGGAAGCCGGTTGGGCATTGGGGCGGGCGGCTTCTCTGGCAGCTTGCGGAATCTCAGTCACTGGTCATCGCCTGGAAAGAATTGGCGGCGGCGGACGTCAATTCGGCCGAAGCTGCTTATCACGAAGCCTTTGTCAGCCTCTACGGAAGGCTTCCCTTCGCCAACCTGATCCAAGCCCGGGCTGAGGACATTTAGACCGCCGAGTACAACGCGGCAACGCGGGTCCGGGATCCGGCTCATCGGGCCGCCCCGTCAGGTCCCGGACGTGTTTCTGATCCACGTGACTAGGCGGTCCGTCCATCCTGTCGGCAGGACCGCCGTGTCTTGGCCGACACCTTGGACGTAGAAGCCGTGGGTCTCGTGGAAGTGGGACATTTCGCCGATCGCCGCGTCCAGTTCAGTGGCCAGAGACTGGGCGTCATCATCCGTCAATGGGAGCAATGTCGACTTCGTCGGAAAGGGTTGCCTCCGCTGGTAGTTCGTCTTCTGTAAACGACCCGAGTATGGCTTGGCTGCCAATGACAAAAACTTCATCTCGGCGGATGATTTCGGTGGCCGCGCGGATAGCGTGCTCGAGTTCGCTACGCCGCACGCGCGGCCTTGTGGATTGCGACGAGCCGCTCGTCCTGGGAGAGGACGCCGGCGAACGGTGTCATCTGGCGAAGTTCGATACCACGCTCGTCCGGGCGCAGCATGCTCTCCACAAGCCGGCTGATGTCACCGCCATTGACGAGTTCGTCCCACTCGGCCACCCAGCCCTGAGCGTAAACATCGCGCGTGCGCGATGTCATCCTCAGCAGGTTTGTCCGCGCCTTGCGGAGTACCGGGTCGGGATCCACGGTGACTTTTGCCGCGACGGCTCGATGCAGCTCGTAAGAGACTCGATCTTCACGGCGTAGCAGGCGTGGCCGGCTTTCCCTGGCTTTCTCAAGCAAGCGCTGGCTGACGGAGGGACTCACACCGATGACCTCGGCGATCTTGCGAACAGGCATGCCTTCCGCCCAAAGCGCGAAAACTGCTTCAGCGCGCCGATCCGAGGCCGCAAGCATCTCTCGACGGTATTTCTCAGCTGCCGCCCCAGCATCCACCGCTATACGGATGAGCTCATCCGTCACCTCTGCCGACATGCTTGTATCCTACCCCCATACAGCATTGGATCCAGAAGGCTACAGGGTCTCTGGAATAGGGCGTCCCGGGAAAAGCGTCGCGTACTGCTTCCGGTACATCCTGCGCCCGATCAGACGGTAGGCAAGACGGACCGGTGCCGGGATCTCTTTGAACAGTTCCCTCCGGTCTGCGGGCGGATTCGTGGCCAGCACCATCCCGAGGTAGCCCACCAGGAACTTGTTGGAGACCTGGTTGCTTCCGTGCTCCGCGGCTGCCTGCATTTCCTTCTGGGTCAGCACCCTGTCGACGGCGGGCATCACTTCAGTGACCTCGCGCCGCAGGTGCACGTTGAGGACAGCCGACAGGTCCTCGTAGAGCCCAGCGAGTTCCTCGCCTGTCGCTGCGTCCGCCGTTTCCGTCCAGCGCAGGCGGAGCGGCTCGATCACTTCGAGCCGTTGTGTCACCTGCCTGTGCTGCTCAAGCATCTGCCCCACGTGCAGCGCGCACGCCGGCGCCCGTTCCGCCAGCTGCGGGTACATGAGTTCGTCCTCGCTCTCATGGTGGATGTGGAGCAGCTTGTCGAAGTTCCCGAGCACTTCACCCACGTAGGCGGCGCGGACGGTGTCGCCCGCCGTGGCGGACCGGACCAGGCCGGGCGCCTCCTCGTAGGCCCACAGGAAGACGCGGTGAATGCGCCGCATGCCTGCCGTCCCGGTGCACAGGACGGGCCCGGGCGGCAGAGGAGCCGCGGTCTCGCCGGGATTCATGGTGAAGAAGTCGGTCATTGGATTGCCCCTAACGGTCGTCATGCCGGACCAGGACCTCTCCCCGCCAGCATCGTATCCCTGGCCCTCCTGCCGCACAATGGCCCGGGGACGTGTCACGGCGGGATTGGCAGCACTGCATGCACCCGGCCGCCCCGGGGGGTGCTCCCGGCGGAGAGCGTGCCGCCGACCTCGGCCGCCCGCTCTCCCATGGAGGCAATGCCGACGCCGGCCTGCCACGTCGTACCGGTGCTCCCGTCGTCGGTGATCTCGACCTCGAGGGCCTCCTCACGGAGTGTGAGGCTGACCGTCGCGTTGGTTGACGTCGAGTGCCTGGCCACGTTGGTCAGCGCCTCGACGACAATGCGGTAGACCGCCACCTCGATGGCCGCGGGCAGCACCTGCAGCCTGTCTGCGCGCAGATCGACCCGCAGTGGTGTCCCGTCAGGAGCCCGCAGGGCCAGTGCCTGCTGCCGCAGGGCCGTGACGAGACCGAGCTCGTCGAGCGCAGGCGGGCGCATCGCGTAGACCAGCCCCCGGATGTCCTCGAGCGCGGTCGCTGTCTCCTGGCGCAGGGTCCGCAGCAGGTCCTCTGCTCCTGAAGGGTCGTTGCGCAGGGTATTACGTATGGCGTCCGACGTGAACGCGATCCCGGACAGCCGGGCGCCGAGGCCGTCGTGGAGGTCGCGGCGCAGCCGGCGGCGTTCCTCCTCGATTGCGGTGATGGCCTGGCCACGTGACTCCCGCAGCTCGTCGGCCAATGCCCGGGCGCGCAGGGTCTGGGCCAGCAGTGGCGCGACCAGGCTGAGCACGTGGCTGTCACCCGCAGACAGGGCCAGATCACCGGGCCGCAGGCCCACCGCGAGCTCCCCCGACCGGTCCGGGCCCAGGGCGAGCGCGAGGGTCCTGGTGTGGGTGACCGCTGCCCCGGACTCGGCGACGGTCTTCCCGTCCAGGCGGAGCGCAGAGTACGGGAGGACCAGTGCTTCGCGAATCGCCCGCAGTGCGAGCACCGGGTCGTCACCGATGTGGCCGACCACCCGGGTGGCCGCCCCGAGCGGGTCCGGACGCGCGCCGAAGAGGAGCTCGTCCACAACGGCCCGCAGAACAACCTGCAGCGGATGGAAGGTCATCGCCGCGACGGCGCCGATGATCGCCAGCGTGCCCACAGGCGGCACACGGCCTCCCAGGATCTCGGCCAGGGACTCGACGGTCATGAAGAGGGCCACGTAGCCGACCACCGCGGTCACTAAGACCACGAACCGCACCATCAGGCCCCTGACATCGACGACCTCGGGCCGGCGGACCCCGACGTACAGGGCGGGTGCGACGGTGCTCATGGCGAGGTAGGCTGTCACCTCTCCGGCCGTGCCGAGCAGCATAAACGGGGTGATGAACGCGGTGATCCCCACCAGTGAACCCGCGAGCGCCATCCACTTGAGGGCCCACCGGTCGGGGTCCGTGGCACGTTCGATCTTCCACCAGGTGTGCGCTGTCAGGGCACAAACGGTCACCAGGAGCATCGCGAAGACAGCCGCGTCGCTCTCTGCCCAGGCCACCGCCAGTACGCCCGAGCCTCCGATCACCACCAGCGAGACGAAGTCCACCGGGTGGCGCCAGGTGACCGCCGGGTACGCGGTCAGTGCGAGCGGCGCCAGCAAAATGCCGCCGATGATGAATGCCAGGCGCGGCGCGTAGCCTCCCCCCGTCGCTTCCAGAACGGCCCCCGAGATGATGGTCAGTCCTGCGAGGATCATGAGTACGGCGCTCGGCCGGACCCGCCGCACGCCGAGCAACGCCAACCCGCTGACGGCCGCGCTCAAACCAAGGACGGCCAGCGCGAGCAGTGCAGGAGAGGCGGTCACGTGCCGAGCCCGCCTTCACGGGCACGGATGATCGCGGCGGCCCGGTCCAACACCTCGAGCTTGGCAAAGATGCTGGTCAGATGGTTGCTGACCGTCTTGGGGGAGAGGAACAGCGCCTCGGCGATCGCCGTCGTACGCCGTCCGGACGCGAGCAGGTCGAGGATCTCGCGCTCGCGGGCGGTGAGCTCCGGGAAGGGGGCGGGACTTGGTGTGGGTGGTGCAGTGAAGTAGCCCAGGATGCGTGCCGCCACTCCCGGCCCGAAGATCGCCTGACCGGTGACCACCGCGCGGATGGCAGCGACGATCTCTTCCTGCCCGGCTCCCTTGAGCAGGTAGCCACGGGCTCCGGCCTGCATCGCGGTGAAAACTGTCGCGTCGTCGTCGTACATGGTCAGCATGAGCACTGCCGTCTCCGGCACCGCGGCACGGATCCGGCGGGTGGCTTCCACGCCGTCGATACCGGGCATCCGGACGTCCATGAGTACGACGTCGGGCCGCAGGAGTTGTGCCTCCCGCACGGCGGTCTCGCCGTCGCCTGCCTCACCGGCCACCTCAAGTCCTTCCAGGGTCTCGATCAGCGCCCGGAGCCCGCCGCGCACCACAGGATGGTCGTCCGCGATCAGCACCCTGAGGTTCATGAACCCATTATGGGCACGTACGCTCCCGGTTGATCCGGGAACTTCCTCCCTTTCGCCGGGGATCCGCGGGAAGATGGAGGGGCAGGCCGTCCCTCGTGGAGGGAGGCGGCGCGGGCCGACAGTGGAGTTGTCCACTTCATCCGACCCATCTGAGGAGCAAACCATGAACACCGCATCGAAACGTCAGAGGACCGGCCTCCTGCTGGCCGGCATCTACAGCGCGTTTAACATCCTGAGCGTGCTGTTCCCCACTCCGGACGGCCAGGTTGGCCCGCCGAGCGGCATCCTCATTATCGACAGCGTGCTCGGCCTGGTTGGCCTGGCCGCCGTGATCGTTACGTGGCGTACCGGCAACCGCGCCGCGCTCCGCGTCGCTGCCGGCGCGATCATCCTCATCACCCTCACCACCCTGCCGGCGTTCTTCGTCGACGTGCCGGCAGGCATCAAGCTGCTGGTTGGCGTGTTCGTGTTGGTCACGATCGCGGCCGTCGTGCTGATGTTCTCGCCGGGGCGCCGCCCGACGCCGGTCCTGGACTGAGTCTGTTCGCAGCCGTCACGGATCTTATCGCCAACAACAGCGGCGGGGCGGTCAGCTGGAGACCTGGCCGCCCCGCCGCCGTCGTCAACCCCTTTCGACAGGCTCAACCACCGACCAGGCCGGGCACTCCGTCCTGGATCACGAAGGAGGCCTTCGTGCTGACGGGGGATCCCGGCGTCGTGACGTAGTCCAGCGTCCGGAAGTCAGCGGTCATCGCATCCTTCGTGATGCGGGTGTTCACGTAGCCGCGGTTGTCGTTGTAGAACTTCAGGTGCGGGTTCCAGGCCATCGTCGGATCGGCGGTGGAGCCGGTGCCGTTGCCGGTGGAGGTGATGGACGTGCAGACCAGTTCCGAGCCGACCACGGGGGAGGCCGGGTCCTTGTAGTCGGCCTTGAGGTCGTTGGCCCAGTTGCGGTGCACGTCGCCGGTGAGGACGACGGCGTTGCGGACGTTTGCGTCCACCCAGCCCTGGGTGATGCGGCGGCGCGACGCGGCGTAGCCGTCCCAGCCGTCCATGGAGACGTCGTCGACGTCCAGTGCCTGGGCGCGGTCCCGCTCGGCGAAGAACACCTGCTGGCCCAGGATGTCTCAGCGCTGGGTGGAGTTCCGGAAGCCGTCCAGCAGCCAGTTCTCCTGTTCGGCGCCAGTGATGGTGCGGTCCTCGGCCAGGCGTTCGGTAACGTTCTTCTTCCAGCCATCTCCGGCGAGCTGGTCGTCGCGGTACTGCCGGGTGTCCATCATGTGGAAGTTGGCGAGCTGGCCCCACTGGATGGTCCGGTAGATCTTCATGTCGAACCCGGCCGGCACCGATGAAGCCCGCAGCGGCATGTTCTCGTAGTACGCCTGGAATGCGGCGGCGCGGCGCTGCCGGAACCGCTCGGTGGTGTCGTTCAGCTGGGCGGCGTCCGTGTTCTCCGGGACCTCGTCCGCCCAGTTGTTGTCCACCTCGTGGTCATCCCAGACCACCAGCCACGGTGCGACCGCGTGCGCGGCCTGCAGGTCGGCGTCGGACTTGTACTGCGCGTGCCGCTGCCGGTAGCCGGCAAGGCTGGACGTCTCGGGGCCCTGGTGGTCGCGCGGGTTGCCGCCGCCGATCACGTAGCTGCCCTTTTTGTACTCGTACATGTAATCGCCCAGGTGCAGCACCAGGTCTGGGTGGTCCTGTGCCAGCCGGGAATAGGCGGTGAAGTAGCCGTGCTCGTATTGCGAGCAGCTGGCGAACGCCATGGCCAGCGCCGCCGGCGTCTCGTGCGGCGCCGGGCTGGTCAGCGTGCGGCCCACTGCGCTGACGTGGCGGCCAGTACGGAACCGGTAGAAATACTCGCGCCCCGACCGCAGGCCTTTGAGCTCCACGTGGACGGAGTGCCCGGTTTCGATCCGGGCGGTTTCGACGCCGCGGGCTACTACGGTGCGCATGCCGGCGTCCTCAGCCACTTCCCAGGCGACCGCGACGTCGCGGGAAGGCATGCCGCCCAGGCCGTTCTCCGCGATGGGATCCAGCGCCAGCCGCGTCCAGATCACAAAGCCGTCCGGCCACGGCTCGCCCGAGGCGATGCCGAGCAGGAACGGATCGGTGCGGAGACCGGCGTCGTCCGCGGTTGAAACGGCGACGGCGGCACCCGGCAGGGCGGCGACCAGGCCGGCCCCGAGGCCTGCGGAAATCAGGGATCTGCGTGAGATGTTGTCCATGGCTTCGAACCTACGGCGGCCGGTTGGACGGGCTCTGAGGACGGTGTGAATGGGCGGTTAACTGCGTGACAAGAGTTGTTAACCGGCTGCGGCGGCTCAATCGGCTCCGGGGCGGAGGGAATCTAGGATCCCCGTTACACTTGCCGGGCTGCCGGACATTAACGGGGTATGAGCTCACAAACGCATCTGGGGGAGCGTGTGGAACTGGAACGACAAAGCGGTTCATGGCGGCCCACGCTGCTTGCCACGACCGCATCTACCGCTACTTTCGCCGCCGCGCTGAGAGTGCTTCCACCGCCGAGGATCTGTGCGCGGAAGTGTTTCGGATCGCCTGGGAGAAGTCGGGCCATGGGGAGGAGCTCTCAGCGATGTTCCTGTGGATAACTTTCCGGCCGGACGCGCCGTTTCGGTTACCGTTACGGGACAGCTCACAAATCCGGAATGTCGGGGGGGGGGGGGGGACATCCATGCCTCATTCACTGTGCTCACTCAGTATGACCGCCGCTTGCATCACTTTGATGTGTTTACTCTCAGCCTGCGGAAATCCCGAAGCGGCCCGGCCGCAGGTTTCCTCAGAAGAGGTCACAGCGCCGGAGACCTTCCCCGCAGCGTCCACTCCCACACCTTCGCGGATTGCGGGCGGTCCGCAAGGGCCTGCGCGGCATGTCCAGAAGCCGATAAAGAGACCAGACTCGGATGCCGAGACCAAGGAGGGGCTGGAGAACTTTGTCCGGTACTTCATCGAACTATCCGGCTATGGTTTTGAGACGGGACAGACTGACGAATGGTTGAGCTACACCGGCCAGGAATGCAAGTTCTGTATACGGCTGGCTGACGGCATCAAGGCCGGCTACGCCGACGGCGGTTGGCTTGGCGGCGGTCGGACTTTCACCGAAAGTGTGTCGGCGATGGTCAAGGACGGGTCGTTGACCGGTGATGTCACCCTCCTCGTCCGCCAGGAGGAGATCCGGTTCTTCAACGCAGCCGGGGAGGAAAAGCAGGAGCCTCACGAGCTTGTGAACCAGCCCATCGTGGTCTTCCTCAGTTATCGCGACGGCGGATGGTTTGTCGACGACATGGGGCACCTGGTGGGTTGACGTCACTACTGATTCGGCGAGAAGTGTAGTTACGCAATCGTCTTGACAAGAATCAGCGGCAGGGCCAATCTGTGGACCACGGCGTCATCTGCCGAGACAGGACGCCACGCCTATATAAAGGATGGGTGTGACCGATGTTGGAAAAAGATCTTCCTCAGCCTCGAAAAGGTGCCGGTCAGTACCTCCCGGGGGTCGCCCTGGCGGAATCACGGTTGGTCGTTGTTACTGCTGCACTTGCCGGCTTCGCCTTCGGCGCTCGTGCCGCGGTAAATGCCTTTGGGGAAATTCGGTACTGGAATCCCGAGACTCCGCTCGAATACACCGCCGTCGCACTGCTTTCCGTGGCGATGGTGTTCCTGGGGGCCACCCTGTGGGCTCTTGGGAGCTTTTGGGCCACACACGATCACCTGCCTGGACGGGCTGCCAAGCTGAGTCGGTTCGCGGTCCGCTTGGCCGCCCTCGCCGCTGTGCTCGTTTCGGTTTCCAACTTCCTGGAGGACTACCTGCGGCTGCGCTGGTTCGGGCTGACGTTCGTGATTGGTGCGCTCGCACTCCTCCTGGGCCTGCTGTGTGCGACCGGCCTGCGTTTGGCAGCACCCAGGGTGGACAAGGTCGAAGGCATCCTGCTCCTTGCGATCACCGTCGGCGTTTTGCTCCTGTCATTTGCCATGGGTGTGGGCGCAGCGGCGCTTCTGCTTCTGGCCGCCTATCATGCCTGGTTCCGTGACTGGCGCCGTCCCGCGCCGCACGCCGCGGGAGCGACGTGATGCCGGTTCAGATCTCAGTCGGCTCCGGGGGAAGCAGCGCCCGGGTCTGCGGTGACTGCCTCGAGCAGGCGGTCGAAGCTTTCCACTCCGTAATCGGGCGGGGTGGCTGCCAGCACGACGTATGTGGTGGTTACGGGTTTCAGGATGGGTTTGGCGTGCAGCGAAGCCTTCGGTGACGTACTCCGAATGATTTTGAGTTCCAGGCCGGCCACCCCGTTCACTGACAGTGGCCTGGTTCCGCCATTGACGAGCAGCAGGCGCAGATCGTCCGCCCCGAGCCCGGCAGCGCTGCCGACGGAGAGTTCGTGCAGCACGTCGTTCACAGACGCGGTCACGCCCTGGAGAAATCCCCGCTCCCGGGAACTCTTGGCGAGGATGCTCAGGACGGTGAAAGTGGTTGCAAACATGGCTACGAACAACGCCACGGCGGCCACATCCCTCAGGCCAGGAATCAGGAGCATCAGGAGGAAGCACAGTGCGAGTCCCATAACCGACAACTTGCCGAACAAAGCACCCGCTCCATCGTCCGGCCTCCCGGTCCACTCCCTGTCCGTGAAACTGCAGACAACCCGGTGCTTGGTTTGTGGGTTCGGCATGATCAGTTCCCTTTCACTTCCAGGAGGGCCTCGGCAAAAACTATTGCCTCCCGGGCCTCACGGAGGCTGTCACGAAGGCTGGGGTCGGGAACACCGAAGCTGAGGTTATCGGTGGAGACCGACAGGTCCGCGGCGATTTTGCTGAGATTCTCCCGCTCCTGCGCGATCCTTCTCGAGGACGTCAATTTGGCCTTGCTCTTGTCCAGTTCAACAAGGGACGCGTTGATCTGGTCCCGGCGCGCCTGGAGCCTGCTGCACACCTGCTGCACACGCTGCGCGCGATTGCTGAACATCTGCTCCATCTTCAGGGCAACCTCATGGAGCCCGGTGAGGCTCCGGTAGGTCCGGGCCTGCTGCTTTGCAGCTTGAAGGTTGAGGAGCTGACGGATGCGAGTGCGCCGCTGACCCCAAAGCTCGACGCCTGCGTTGTTCTGGTTTACGAGGAGTCCGGCGGCGTCCAGGGCCGCGCTCAGGGCATCCCGCCGGGGAATGAGGTTCCCCGCCGCTGTTTCCAACCGGCGGATGAATTCGGCATAGTTGTCGAGCGGTGCCGCTGACGCCTCGTCCCTGCCGGCCAGCTGAACGGAGGGGCTGCCCGCGGGTTCATTGGCGGGCGCCGTAAACTCCTCTGCTGCTCCGGTCCTCGGTGGGGTGGTCGGCATCCGCGGCGGGACAGAGCGTGGTTCTTCACCGGAGTCAGGTGCGCTGTTGCCCATGATCATCCATCCCATTCATGATCCCCGAGCAGGAGCGTGGTGCGCTTCTACTTGTGAATAGTCATTCTAAATCTCGACGCCGCCATTGTCTCCGGCAGGGGATTGACAACCCAACCGCCGGGTTTCGACGGGCTCAAGGACGCAGCCGCGACCGCGGTCCGGGCCGTTGAACTTTTGATCGGAGCGGACGCGTTACATATGACATTGACCTATGAGCGTAAGGGATCGCGTTGCATGCCACAGGCTCGCCATGCGCGAGCGCGGCTTCCGACAGATTCAAATGTGGGTGCTGGACGCACGGAGGAATTCAGGAGTGAAGCGCGCCGGCAAGCTATGGCAGTTGTCGCCGCTTACCGCGCCGGTGACGACCAGGATTTCGTTGAGCAGATTTCGGAAGACTGGCCGGAGTGAACCGAGGCGAGTTGTGCAGGGTTTCAGGCTGATGCGATCGAGAGCGGCCTGAGTTTTCATGACCAAGCCGTCAGATGTGAGGGAATCCTCCATAAACCATCTGATGCTCCAGGGATTCGAGCTCGCCTACTATCCACTCTGCTTTGCGCAGCAGCTCTATCTTCATATCCTTCATTTTCGACAATTCCTCGAATTCGCCTTGAACCCGCCATTTGTAATGGACGTAATCGTTGCGATGGCCTGCGATATCGAGCATCAGATGGACCCAGTTGGCGGGGAGTTCGTCACCGAATGCCGTGTTCCACTTTGACGTGAGCTTCTGCTTCATACTGCTGTTGCGCAGTTGGCCGACTACCTCTTCTTGCGGTGCACCCCGGCTTGTTGATTTCCAAACATACATACCGTTCAGCCAGTGCTCGATCCACATGGCGTAGAACATAATGGCAAAATCAGCTTTGCCTGCTTCGGCAAATTCCTTGGCCTGCTCCAAGACGGAATCTTTGTGATCGACGATGAGGTAGAATTCCGCTCCCTCACTCTTAAGACGCCTCAACGCTGCGAGCGCAGCCGCCTTGTACTCATACTTCGACAGTCCGCTGGGGTCGATCAAGCCATCAGCCACGAGTTGGGCAGATAACGAGTGGATTACCGCATCTTTTAGTTCTTCTTCGGAGATGTCGTTCCTATCCATCCTGACACCCTAGCGAACTGGATTCGTTGAGGCGGGCTCAACCTCCAGCCGTGCCAAGCCGCTCCAGCGCCCAGTCCCAGCGAATCAGTTCCTGCTCCAGCCTGACGGATGGGCCGTAGGCATCGTTGCCCAGCGCTTCGTAGAGCGCGGACTCCTCGGCCGTCAGCCTCTTGAGCCACGCCGTGGACGGCGACGGCTCCCTGCCCCACGCTTCGCGGTGGGCCAACAGTGTGGCCTCGTCCATCAGCACGCTGACCACGTGCGGGTGGACGGCCCGCAGCTCATCCAAAATCCGGAAGCCGTGCGTGTCCAGATCGCCCCAATAAAGGACTTCGCAGTCCCGCAGCCAACCGGCATCGCGCACGGAGGAGAAACCGTAACCTCCGCCGTAGATGGCCAGTGTCTTGGGGCGGTCCGGAAGAGCCAGGAAATTCACCAGGTTCTCCGTGACGATTACCGCCTTCACAGGCAGCCGCAGCGAGCCAAACGCTTCAGCGGTGACGGTGATGTCCCGGGCTTCGCCCAAGAGTTGCATCCCGGGATCCAGCGCCCGGAACCGCACGAGCTCGGGCTGATGCAGGAAACCATGCCGCGCCGCGAAGCGGGCACCAGGCGTCCGCGCGGGTGGCTGGCCCAAAAGCGAGCCGGGTTCCGCCGGCACCTCCGGAAGCGTCTCATCGGCGGACTCAACCGCAGCGCTCGCTGCGTCAGTGCCCAGCGCCTCCACCAGCTCGCCGATCACCTTCCGGTGGTTCTCGATGAACTTCGTGTGCACTCCCGGCAGGCTGAGCTGCCGGACGTAGACGCCGGGCTCCGGATTATCGCGAAGCCACAACGCCACCCGGGCCGCGGTCAGCGCGTCCGCGTCCAGATCCAGCAGCTGGAGCGGCCGCCGCAGCGCCCATCCGCGGAACGCGGGGTCCAGCGCGGACAGTTTCTCCGCAAGCGCCACGAACCGGGCCGCGTCCTTCGCCTTACCGGTGAACCCAATCTCATCGTCAACGGTGGCAAACACGGCAACCGCCGGCAGCTGGTTGGAGCCGATCGTCCTGCTGCCCACCTCCGCAGTCTCCAGGCTGAACGGGCCGACGGCGGACACCAGCTCAGCTGCCCACGCGCGGGCCGCCGCATAATCGCGGAGGAGGCCCGCCGCCGTCGGACGCTTTAACGTTCGACGGCGGGGGTGCAGTCCGGAGGGTTCCAGCAGTTCGCGGAGCAGCGCACCGCTGTTCCAGGACTTCAATGACAGTGCGCGCAGGTCCGCCAAAGACGTCCAGCCCTGCGCCCGCCCTGCATGCGCCCGGACCGCTGGGCCGTCACCCGGCATACCGGTCCTGCTCTTCCCGGTACTCCTGGATGGTCAGGTTCCGCAACTTGGAATCGTTGCCGTTGGTGTTGGCGACGAAGCCCACGTGTGCCACAAAAGGTTCGATCACGTGGATCTTCTGCAGGGGAGTGACGATCAGCAGCTGGAGCTTCATCCGCTGGAACAGCTCCAGGCCGTACCGCGCCGACTCGTCGGATCCACGGCCAAACGCCTCGTCGATCACCACGAACCGGAAACTGCGGCCCTTGCCCGCGCTCCGGCCCGGGCCCGTGGCGGCGCCCCGGCCCGCACCTTGCCCTGCCCCCAGGCCGAACTGGAACGCCAGCGCCGCGGCCAGGATGGTGTACGCCAGCTTCTCCTTCTGGCCACCGGACTTGCCGCCGGAATCCGTGAAATGCTCGAGTTCCTCGCCGGTCTCGGTCCATTTCTCGGACGCGGAGAAGGTGAACCAGTTCCGCACGTCCGTGACCTTCGCCGTCCACCGTTCATCGAGGTTGGTGAAGCCGTCCCGCCCGCGGAACCGTTCGATCAGCCGTTCCACCTGCAGATACTTCTGCTCGGAGTACTGGTCCTCGTCCCCGATAGTCCCCTCCGAGCAGGCCCGCAGGTCCGTCCCGAACTGCCGGACGTCCAGGTCGGTGCTGTTCTGGTGCTCCAGCTGGATGTGCCGGCCGCGGTTGTACTCGATGCTGGCCAGGGACAGGTTGATCTCGGTAATCCGGTTCACGATGTCCTGCCGGCGGCTGTCCAGGAACGCGTTGAAGGCCACCACCTCGTGGATGGTGTTCTGGTTCAGCGAGTCCTTGAAATGCGCCTCGAACTTGGGGAGATCGTTTTTCTCCAGCTGGTCCAGCAGCCGTTCGTAATCACCCGCGGCGTCCAGCGAGGCGTCGATTTCGGTGGTTTCATTCGGATACTTGTTCCGGAAGTCAGCCATTAGCCGCACCGTGTCGGCTTCCGCCCTGGCCAGCCGCTTGGACAGCGCGTCGATGGTGGCCGTGAGACCGGCCCGCACCGCGCTCTCCACCGCCACCGTGTTCTTGTAGGTGAGGACCTTCTCCCCGGGCGCCGCGGCGGCGAGGCCGGCGACGGCAGCCAGCAGCCCGCCGTCGTCCGTCAACGGCTCGTCCTGCAGCAACGCACGGCACTCCGCGATGGCCTCCGCTAGGTTCTCCGAATCCTTCTCATTGGCGCCGAGCCGCTGCTGGAGTTTGCCGGCGCGCTCTTCGAACCGCTTCAGGTCGGCATTCAGGGCGGTTTCCCGGACTGCCAGCTGCTGCAATACGTCGCTGGCCGACTCCAGCTGCCGACGCTCCTCCTTCAGCTCCTCAACGCGCCGGGCCGTGAGCTCCCAGCTGATCTCGCCGAAATCCGCTACCGACCGGACGGTTCCCAGCTGCTGGTTTTTGCGCCCGATGTCACCGAGCTGCCCGTCCACTTTGCCCAGCTGCGTCCCCGCCACCTGCAGCTGGCCCTTGACGTCGTCCAGCTCCGCCAGGAAACGGTTGATCTTGTCCTGGTTGTCCCAGCCCAGCACGTAGTTCCGGCGGTCCGCCAGGTCCTTCCGGTCATCCTTCTCGTGCCGGCCGCGGCCACCCTTCAACTGGCCATTGGCCGTGAGCGCCTTGGGGTGGCGGCGGAAATCCGCCAGGTTGTCGCAGCAGACGTAGTCGAACCGGCCGGCCAGTTCTTCCAGCAGGAAATCTCGGAACGGCGTGCCCTGTTTGATGGCAATCTTGGCGGCCAGCGTGCCCGGCTCCGCCGTTTTGGGGGAGTAGGCCTCGCCCACCTTCAGGTAGACCAGCCGGCCGCGGAGATTGTTGGCATCCACCCAGCTGCTCACCGCCGCATAGTGTTCTGACGGCACCAGCAGCGACAGCGCAAAGCCACGCAGGGTGCGTTCCGCCGCGCCTTCCCAGCCTGCTTCGCCGTCGCGGACCCGCAGCAGTTCGCCGGCAAACGGCAGCGCCTTCTCCGGCACTTCCGTACCTTCACACAGCCGACGCCGGATCTCCAGCTGCTGCAGCGGCAGCAGGTTGCGCCGGGACTGGAGGCTGGTCAGCTCCGCTTTGATGTCGGCGGCGCGCCCGTTGAGGACCGTGCGCGTCATGGTCAGCTCGGTGCGGCTCTCCTGAAGCCCGTTGTACTGGTGGGCCAGCCCTGATTCGACTGCCGCCAGCCCGTCCCGGTTGGCGTCGAACAGCACCCGGTCCTCCGGGGCGCGGAGGCCCAGTTCCGCCGCGGCAGCGGCGTAGGTCTGGTAGCGCGTCCGCTGCGCCGCGGCTTCGCCGCCCAGCCTCGCGACGTCCGCGTCGATGGCCGCCAGCCGGCCGCCGCCGTTCGAGCGGATGTCCTCCGCGACGGCGCTGAGCTCGTGCCGGAGTTCCGTGATCCTTGCTGTGAGGGCGGCGTTGTCCTCACCCAGGCGCTTGCCGGTGCTCTCCAGTTCGGCCGCGTGTGCCCGGCTCAGGATCAGGCGCTGGTTGGTGAACCAGGGGTGCAGCTGGTCGCGCTGGGCCCTGGCCTCCGCGTCCTCATGGGTCAGGCTCGCGTGCCTGGCGGCACCGTCCCGGATGGGCGAGAGCAGGGCGATCTGGTCCTTGGCGCGCAGCACGGCGCCGTGGGCTTTCTTGAGGTCCTCGAAGTGGCTGATCAGCTTCTTGATCCGGGCGTCGACGTCGTCGTCGTCCAGCATGTTGGTGCGCACAAAGTGGGTGATGTTCTCCACCTGCTTCATGGACACGGTGCGGTGGAACAGCTCCATGGCCTGGTCCCCGCTGATGCCGAACTGCCGCTTGAAAGCCGCCGCGTACGGCTCGAAGGTGTCATGGACCGTTACGCCCGCCGCCTTGAGCTTCTTCTTCAGCTTGTAGGGATCCTGGCCGAAGTTGGCGAAGTCCTGCGCGATGGACTGGTCCGCCTCAGCCAGCGAGTAGAAACGGTTGGGCTGGCCGGCTTCCTGGACCGCCCAGAGGGTAATGGCCAGCGTGACCGACTTGCCCAGCACGGCGTTGTGGAAGACCGCAAGCACCACGGTGAGCGCACCCGTTTCGCGCAGCGACACCGGTTTGGAGTTCTCGCCGCCGGTGCTGCGGGTGCTCTTGTGGTAGCCCCGCACATAGGACATGAGGCTGCGTTCCTTCTTCTGCGCGCCCGCTGCCTTGTTGTACTCGATCTTGTTGGCGGGCAGCAGCAGGGTGGTGATCGCGTCCACTACGGTGGACTTCCCGGAGCCGATGTCGCCGGTGAGGAGGCTGTTGGCGCCGTCCAGCCGGAACGTGCGCACACCCTGATGGAACGTGCCCCAGTTGAGCAGTTCCAAACGGTGCAACCGGTAGCCCGGGGGAGTGCCGGCGTCGTCCGATGTGTTCTCGCCCGGCTCCTCCGGGTCCTCCAGGCTGAACAGGCTGTCCTGCAGATTGGCGGTCACGGGACTTCCCTTTCGGTGGTGCCTTCGCGTGTTTCCAGGGCGGCGCCCGGTGATCCGTCCAGCGACGCGCGGTAGTCGGCGAGCCGTGCGTCGAACTCCTCCAGCCACTGGGCATCGACGTAGGCCTTTAGGATCCGGGCCACCTCATACGTGTCTGCCTGGCCGCGGAGTTTCCGGAGGAAGCCCAGCTCCACCACTTTCTTGATGTTGGCGCCGAGCCGGTCCAGGATGCGGGCCTGGTTGCTGGATTCGGGCAGGAAGACGGCCACCATGTCCGTGATCTCCTGCTGGGACATGATGAGGCGCAGTTCGCTGCTGTTGGTGTCGAATTCGAGCATCCGGCCGCGCAGCAGGGCGAGCAGGAGGCTCACGTCGAAGGTGAGCCGGCGGCGGGGGATGAGCCGGGGGAGGTCCCCCTCCGGATCCTCCCGCGACCTGAGGAACGCATAGCCCTCCGATTCGTCCAGGATCAGGTCCAGCCCGAGCACTGCCACGTAGTCGCGGGTCTGCGACTCCAGGGTGATCAGCGACTGCCAGACCTTCTCGTCCGACTCGGCGTAGACCACGCCGCGGAACAGCCTCGTGACAACGCCAGGGAGTTCCTCGGGCGTGCGGGCCTGTGTTGCAGTGGTGTCCGTGGGATTCATGCCGGCCTCACAAAGATGATCTGATCGATGGTCGCTTCGCGGATGCTGCCGTCCGGGAGTTCCCACTGCAGTTGCTGGGGCACATCGTCGTGGATGCTGGCCCACGGGGATTCGCTGGCCAGCTGGTAGTACGCAACGATCTCGGCGAGCCCCTGCTGCAGCGGGTGGGCCTGGATGACCTCTACCAACGTGGCCTGTTCGGCGTCCGCCAGGACGGCATCCACATTGGTTTTCAGGCGCTCCATGTCCACATGGAACTGACTGAACAGGGCACCTGCGTCCACGTCCGCGTCATCGGCGGTGACGATGTCGTCGTCCACCATCACCTTCCGGCTGGGCTCATAGAGCGGCCGCTCGAAAGGCAGTGCCACGTCCACCGACTGCGCGGCGATCTCCATAAATATGCCGGACGGCGGCGCCTCCCGCGTGCCGAGTGCGCCGGATTCGATGCTGCGGATCAGCCGCATGATGCGTTTGTTTTCGAGGAATACTTTGTCGTCGAGGAGGCGGCGCATCTGCTCGGAGAGCTGCCGGACCGTGGCCTGGGTCTGGTCGACGGCGGGCAGCCAGTCCTGGTGGAGCTTGGTGACGGCGTGCAGGTCCTTGACGCCGGACAGCGCCTCGATCCGGGTGGCGCGCTCCAGCAGGTCCTGCAGTTCGGAGCGGAGCTGAGGCGACATCAGGTAGTCCCAGAATCCCTGGAAGGTGCGGCCCTGGAGGGAGCTGCTGATGCCCTGCTGGTTGGCGAAGATGGTCTCCAGGAGCTCGCCCTGCCCACCCTCCCACGTGGCGATCTGTTCACGGACCTGGCGGTCCAGTTTGCGGAAGTTCTGCTCGACCTCGCGGAAGTCGGCCAGCAGGTCCTTGGCGAGGGTGGTCAACTGCTGGAAGTGGTCCAGGGCTTCCGGGGCTGTCATCACCCTGACATTGCCGTCCCTGATCCGCTGCATCTCGGCGTCGATTCCGTCCCGCTGGCGCTGGAGCTCGGCCAGCCTTACCTCGGGATCGGTTTCGGATTGCTGCACCAGGGCCTTGAGTACGGCGAAGATGCTGGTGAGCCTTGATTGGGTGGCCACGAAGTCCCGGCCCCGCAGGTTCTCCACCCAGCGGACCACGTCCTCCGCTGCAGGGGTGAGGTCGTAATGCGGCTCGTCCTGGCCGGGCACGTAGTACTTGCGCAGCCAGGCCCGTTCCGTGGCGGCCCAGTCATCGAGGTATTCGGAAGCAGGGCGGGGGAATTTGTCCTCGCCGTAAACGTCACGGAGCCCGAACAGGACGTCGTCCAGGTGGTCTACGAGTTCCTGCCGGCCAATGTCCCGCTGGTTGGGTCCGGTGAAGGCCTTCATAAAGAAACTGATGGCCAGCGGGGCGTTCTGCGCGCGGAGCAGGGACCATCCTGGGTGGTTCTCACGCAGGTTGTTGATGGCGTAGAAATCCATGGCGTCCTCGGGGCGGATCTGTGGCAGCAGCGCGGGATGACTGGTCAGCCCAAAGCTACACGCCGCCACCGACAATTTCTGCGGAGGAGTAGTGGATTACCTGCCGATTACGGCTGTGGTGTGCAGATGAACGATCAACGGTCGCCACGAAGGTCATCCAGAATCTCCGCCGTGCTTGATTCAGAGGTGACGCGCGGCAGTTCCCTGAAGTCGCTAGGTCCCGCCGCCGGGCTGCCTTCCGCCTGATCCCAGTGCCGCCGGAGCAGCTCAGCCAGCCGCTGCGGTTCGATCCGGTGCGCCGGGTCGAAGTGGTGGCGCTTGGGGAACACCTCCAGATGAAAGTCCGGGAAGAACACCCGTGCCAGCCGGGTGGCAATCTCGCCGTAGTCATCCGGGTTGCTCAGGCCGCCCAGGGCGAAGAACACGGGCGGCCGGAACGCGGCCAGACGCGCCCTGTCCAGGTCATAGCTTTTGAATGTCTGCAGGAAGGCCCTGATGCCGGCGGGCCGCTTGGCCATCCACGGCGGCGGCGGACCGGGCTGCTGTGGCGGCAGGACGACGTTGGACTTCACTCCCAGCCTCATGAAGGCGGACAGGAACTGCTCCGGAGGGAGAGTCTCCAGCTGCTCGTACTGCTTCCAGAGCGCCGCGTGGGCGGGACTCCAGTCCCAGTTTCCGGCCCAGGCGGGTTCGAGGAGCGCCAGGCTGAGCAGCCGGTCAGGGTGCTTGGCGGCAAACGCCAGCGCGGTTGCCCCGCCGCCGGAATATCCGACGAGGTGGAAGGTCTCCCAGCCGAGGGCTTCGGCCTCCCGCAGCACGCCGTCGACCTCGGTGTCCAGGCTCCAATCCGCTGGAGGCTCGTCGCCCGCGTAGAGCTCCAGGTCCTTGGCGACGGCCTGCACGTCCGGTCCCAGGGCTTTGATCAGTTCGTCGTAGGCGGGTTGCGCTGGGAGCACGCTCCCGGGAAGCAGGATGACCCGAATAGATTCCATGGCAGGATGCTACGCCCGGACGGTGGGGTTCGACAGGGTCGGCTGCATCTACCCGGGCCCGCCCTGAACTCTGGGGCGTTGCCGCTCTAAACCGCGATTTGACTCGCGGCCGGATGCCCCTTGAGGTGCAGGTAGTGAGAGAGGGTGGCCCAAATACCTGAAGAAAGTGAGAGAGGGTGGCCCAAAAACCTGCAGAAAGTGAGAGAGGGTGGCCCAAAAACCTGCAGGAAGTGAGAGAGCGTCGTGGGTCTGGCTCAGGTACCCCGGCCTGCGATGTGCTCCACCACGTACTTGGCGTCGTCGCCTACCAGTCCCAGTGTTGCCGACGCCTGCCGGGTCAGCCAGGGCAGCCCGACCGCATACAGGCCGGGAACTTCGGTGACGCCGGCGGTGTGCCGGGGGTAGTTCCACTCGTCCAGCACCGGGATATCCAGAAAGCTGAAGTCCAGCCCGTAGCCCGTTGACCAGATGACGGTCCCGATGTTCTCCGCGTCCAGGTCCAGCCGTGCGCCTGACTCCCCGGGAAGCCACTGATCAACAGGGACCGGTTCGGCGGCGGGCGCGTCGATGCCGGCTTTCTCGATATACGCGTCCGTCATTGCCTTGAGGCGCTGGCCGAACCCGGCCTCCACCATGGCCAGGCGTTCGGTGAGGTCGTCGCTGAACGCGAGTACGCCGTCGTCCGCCCCCTCAAAGCGGCCGTGCAGCTGCACCCCGCGGCGCCCCAGCTCCCGCAGGTGGACGCTGTGGCCGCCGCCGTGGCCCGAGACCAGCGGGTTGCACATAAAGCGTCCGGCGGGGGAGGGGAGATTTTCCACCCGGAAGCCGTTGAGGCCGTGCTCCGGACCGTGCAGGTTGATCTGCAGAATCCAGTGCAGGATGTCCTGGCCGCGGTACCGGCGGGGCGCCTCCGGGCAGCTCGAAACGGAGAGATGGACGGTGCGGCCGCCCGCCAGCAGGTCCTCGGTGATCTGCCCGCCGGACTGGCCGGTGCCCACCACCAGCACGGCACCCTCCGGCAGCTGCTGCGGGTTGCGGTAATCCTGGCTGTGCAACTGGTGCACGTGCCGGGGGATGTTCGACGACGCCGAGGGGATGCGCGGGCGCTGGAACGCACCGTTCGCCAGCACCACGTTTTCCGCCGCGAACCACCCTCCGTTGGTTTCCACGCTGAATTGTCCGTCCGCCCGGGCGATCCGTGTGGCCTCCGTTCCCAGCAGCACGGGCGCGGCGATCCGCTGCGCGTAGTCGCGGAACAGGTCGATGACGGCATCGCGGGGGAGGAAGGCATCCGGCTCGGGTCCGTCGTAGGTGAGGTCCGGCAGCCTGAACAGGAAGTTGGGGGTGTTCAAGTAGAACGAATCCCACCGGCCCTGCCACGCCCCGCCGAGCGCGTCCCGCTTCTCCAGCACCACGTGCTCCACGCCGTGCCGGGTGAGCCAGTAACTGGTGGCCAGGCCCGCCTGCCCGGCGCCGAGCACCACGGTGTTGACCCTCTGCGGAGCCTGTTCGCGTAGTGCATCGGAGGAGGTCATGGCTACTTCTTGGCGGCCTTGGGCTTGCGTTCCTTTGGTTCCTTGGGCGGGAGGGTGGCGACGTGGTCCAGGGCCTTCTCCACCCACGCCCGCACCCGGGCGTCGTCGCCGTCGCCCTCTGCGTTCCACACCTCCGGCAACCCGGCGTAGCCCGCCATGGGCCGCTCGGCCGGCCCGAAAGGGACCGTCCGCTCAGTGCTTTCGAGCTGCACCCGGGCCTCGTCGTCGAGCTTCACCCCGATGACAGGGCCGAACAGTCCGGCGAACATGTTGCCGTTTACGAACGCGCCGAGGTTGCCGAACATCGGCTTCACCACCACGTCCGGACGGTCCGGGACCACCGACCGGAAGCGTTCCTTGTCGGCGTCGGACGCCTTGGGCATCTCCATGGCTGTTCTCCCGGGGGTAGGGGCGGGCTGGGTCTGTTGGCAGGATATGCCCGCGTCGCCGCCGCGTACAGGGCGCGGAAGGCAAGGCACGACGGCGGCGCGCGGCTGGGCTGCCGGACGCTCGGTCACTGCGCTGTATTGAGTTGTGGTAAATGCTGTCCGGAAACTCCTGTACAGTTGATTTTGTTGTTGTGTTTATGCAGTTGGTAGTTCAGGCAGTACGCGCGGTCGAAAGTCCGCGTTCTTCTGAAGTAGCGGTTTTGAACACCCCACACCGGAGGACCCGAAAGTCGGGACTTTTCCTCTACCTTCACGAAGGACAAAAATAATGGCTACTGGTACCGTCAAATGGTTTAACGCTGAAAAGGGCTTCGGCTTCATTTCCCCCGATGACTCTTCACAGGACGTTTTCGCACACTACTCTGCGATCGCTTCCTCCGGCTTCCGCTCACTCGAAGAGAACCAGAAGGTCTCCTTCGAAACCGAGCAGGGCCCCAAGGGTCCCCAGGCCGTAAACATCCAGTCCCTCTAATTCCTTAGAGAAACTGAGGCCTTAGGGTTTCATATTTTCAAAGCAGGGCCGGTCATTTGACCGGCCCTGCTTTTGTTAATCCGGATGTGCTTTTTGCGGGGACGCTATGGAGCTTCGTCAATGCAAACTAATATTGGGGGCACCCCAAAGCAGAGGAGCTCCCGTGGGCAAAGTAGTCATGTACGCCTCGGTGTCAATAGACGGCTTCATCGCGGACGAGGACGACCAGCCCGGACCGCTGTTTGACTGGTTGCTCAGCGGTGACGTCCCGTTGGACGAGAGCGGCGAGTTGAAGGTGTCCCAAGCGTCCTACGACTACACCCGGGAGTACTGGGACCAGATCGGGGCGACAATCGCCGGCCGCCATGTCTTCGACATGACGGACGGCTGGGACGGGAAGCCTCCGGGCGGGGTCGACCACGTGGTCGTCGTGACGCACCGGCCGGAGCCCGAGGGCTGGAACCCCGAGGCGTCGTTTCACTTCGTCGACGGCGTCGAGGCAGCCGTGGCCAAGGCGCAGGAGCTCGCGGGTGACCGCATCGTCGAGGTCGCCGCCGGCGACGTCGGTGGCCAGGCGCTTGCCGCGGGCCTGGTCGACGAGGTGCGCATGGACGTCATACCCGTCATGTTCGGGTCCGGCAAGCGCTACTTCGGGTCCGTCCACGCGCAACACATGCTGGAGGATCCTGACGTGGTGATTCAAGGCGACCGGGTGCTTCACCTGCGCTTTCGGGTGCGCCGTTGACCGTCTGAGCGGCGGGAACCGACGTCCACCGCCTTAGGGTACGGAAAGCTGTATTGGCGGCGTAGTCACGGGCCCGCCGCAGTGTGCAGTTCCGCCCACCCTGGTCCAGACGAGGTCGTGCTCCTCTTCGGCCAACACGGTGCCGTCCGTGGCAAGGGCCTTCACCGTCACCTTTGCGGGGTCGCCAAAAGCCACGTTGAAAACCCACGTGTCCCGGTCATACCTGTGGCCGTAGAACGGTGGATGGCTCACAGTCGGTTGCGGCTCGGGGGAGAACTCCGTGACCACCGACTTCAGCGGGGCCGGCGAGGCGGCCGTAGGCTCCGGCTGGGAGCATCCGGTCTCATTGCACACGCTAACGTCACTGACGGCTGCCACATTTCCCTCGATGTTCACCGTCAGGGTCCTGACGTAGCCGATGGCCGGGCAGGCATTGATCGTGCACCCCGCAGAGGGCACCACGGCGACGGCTATCGCCGCCAAGACACCCAGGATCCCCCACCCCGATTTCATGGTGGGAGTCTACGCCGCCGGGTCTGGCAAAATGGCCAGCATGCAATCAGACGGTACCGTCCCTGCCTTTGACCTCCGGATCAGCATCGAGGACACCGAGCCGCTGATCTGGCGCCGGCTGAAAGTGCCCGCGTTGCTGACCGTTGCCGAGTTCCACCTCGCCGTCCAGGCCGCTTTCGGCTGGGAAAACCGCCACCTCTACGGCGGCCGGTGTGAGGATCCCGCCGGAAAGGCGCGCGTGATCATCGGTCCCGGCGACGGAATGGAGGACCTGGACGCAGAGCCGGCTTCCGACGTCGTGCTTCCGACCTGCTTGATGCCGAGGCACCCACGTCCGCGCTTGAATACGACTACGACTTCGGTGACGGCTGGACACATCAGGTGCAACTGCTCGGTTCGGCCGAGCTGCCGGCAGGCGAACTGGTTTGCGTCGACGGCGCCAACCGGGGACCTGTGGAGGATTCCGGCGGCCCCCACGGCTACCAGCGGCTGGTCCAGATCCTCGGGGACCCAACGCATCCGGAACACCAGGAAGCTGCGCAGTGGACCTATACGGTTACCGGCGACTTCAGCCCGTCCTTTGATGCCGCCGAGTTCGACTCCGCTGCCGCCAACCGGAAGCTGCGGCTGCTCAGCCTCCAATGGTGGCCACAGCCCGTCCCCGACGAGGAGCGGGACGCCGCGATCCGGCCGGTCCGCTGGCTCCTGGACAACGCTGCGGGCGACGGGATTGAGCTGACAAAGGACGGCTATCTGAAGCCGGCCATGGTCCAGCGTGCCCTCGACGACCTCGGCTGGCTTGATGCCGTCATGGGCAAGGGGAACCGTGAGGCAAACGTGCTGCCCGTCCGGGAACTGCGCGAGCACGTCTTGGCGTGGAAGCTGCTCCGGAAGTTCAAGGGCAGGCTCGTGCTCACGCCCCCGGGAGACGCGCACTCGAACGGCCGGCTAATCTGTGGGACTACATGGTGGACACGGTGGCCCGGCCGGACCACGACGCCGTCCGCCTGGTCACGCGCTTGTATGCGGAGTGGCGCCTCAGCGGCATCGAACCGCCATGGAACCGCCAGACGGAAGTGATCCGCGATGCCATGGTGAGCGCGGGCTTTGCGACCCGGTCCGCCCACCCCATCCCCGACGACTGGGTCGCCGACATCAACCGGACTGTGAGGTGGAAGCTGGGATGCCTGCACCTGATGGAGCCGAAGAAGGGGTACTTCGACCAGGCACAGCTGACTGACGGCGGCGCGAAGTTTCTGCTGGAGGTCCGGGACGTGGAGCGCGAGATTTCAGGCGCGAAGTAACCGGTGTTTCGACGGGCTCAGCCCCCGCTACTGGTCCGGATTGGGATTCCGGACGTCCTTTTCGCCGATGTCGGCGGCGCCCAGGGCTGCTGCCGCGGGGCTGTGGGTGGTGTCGTGCTCGCGGACGCGGAGCTCAGGGTGGTGCAGGTCCAGGGCGGGACGCTCCGAACGGATCCGCGGCAGCGAGGTGAAGTTGTGGCGCGGCGGCGGGCAGGACGTGGCCCATTCGAGCGATGCGCCGAAGCCCCAGGGATCATCGACCATGACCTTGTCGCCGGGGCGGGACGTGACGTACACGTTCCAGAAGAAGGGGATCATCGACGCGCCCAGAAGGAAGGAGCCGTAGCTGGAGAACTGGTTCATCCACGCGAAGTTGTCCTCCACGAGGTAGTCGGCGTAGCGGCGGGGCATGCCCATGACTCCCAGCCAGTGCTGGATCAGGAACGTCCCGTGGAACCCCAGGAACAGCATCCAGAAGTGGATCTTCCCGAGCCGCTCGTTGAGCATCTTGCCGGTCCACTTGGGCCACCAGAAGTAGAATCCGGCGAACATCGCGAACACCACGGTCCCGAACACCACGTAGTGGAAGTGCGCCACCACGAAGTACGAGTCAGAGACGTGGAAGTCCAGCGGCGGCGACGCCAGGATGATGCCGGTCAGGCCGCCGAAGAGGAACGTGACCAGGAAGCCCAGGCTCCACAGCATGGGCGTCTCAAAGGTCAGGGAACCGCGCCACAGCGTCCCGATCCAGTTGAAGAACTTCACCCCGGTAGGCACCGCGATCAGCATGGTCATGAACGCGAAGAACGGCAGCAGCACCGAACCGGTGACGTACATGTGGTGGGCCCACACCGTCACGGACAGGGCCGCGATGGCGATGGTGGCGTAGACCAGGCCCTTGTAGCCGAAGATCGGTTTGCGGCTGAAGACCGGGAAGATCTCGGAGACGATGCCGAAGAACGGCAGGGCGATGATGTACACCTCGGGGTGGCCGAAGAACCAGAACAGGTGCTGCCAGAGGACCGCACCGCCGTTCTCCGGGTCATAGATGTGGGCGCCGAATTTCCGGTCCGCACCGAGGGCGAAGAGCGCCGCGGCGAGGGGCGGGAAGGCCATGATCACGAGGATGGCTGTGACCAGGGTGTTCCAGGTGAAGATCGGCATCCGCCACATGGTCATGCCCGGGGCGCGCATGCAGATGATGGTGGTGATGAAGTTGACCGCGCCCAGGATGGTGCCGAAACCGGACAGCGCCAGGCCGAAGACCCACAGGTCACCGCCCACGCCGGGCGTGAACGTGGTGTTGTTCAACGGCGCATACGCGAACCAGCCGAATGCGGCCGCACCCTGGGGAGTGATGAAACCGGAGACCGCGATGGTGGACCCGAAGAGGAAGAACCAAAAAGCCAGGGCGTTCAGCCGCGGGAAGGCCACGTCCGGAGCCCCGATCTGCAGCGGCATGATCACGTTCGCGAATCCGGCGAAGAGCGGGGTGGCGAACATCAGAAGCATGATGGTGCCGTGCATGGTGAAGAGCTGGTTGTACTGCTCCTTGGTCTGCAGGATCTGCATGCCGGGTTCAAACAGTTCGGCACGGATCAGCAGGGCCATGATGCCGCCGATGATGAAGAACACGAACGACGCGATCAGGTACATGTAGCCGATGATCTTGTGGTCCGTGGAGGTGATCCACCTGACCACCATGCTGCCTTTGCGCCGCGGTACAACGGCAGGCGCGGCAGGTGCCGCGGTCCCTGGACGTGAATGCCCGGTGATGGCCATTTTCCACCTCACAGATCCGCCTTGACGGCGCTGATGGGCCCGTTGCGTGAGCCCCTATTTGCAGGCTACTCCAGGAGCTCGGCGCGCGGGAAGAGTCAGTTCAGGCCCATCGCGTTCCGGACCTCGTCCAGGATGGAGTGCATTGCGGTCTCGGCCGTGACCGCATCCCCGCCGGCCACTGCGGCGGCTACGTCCTCGTGTGCCTGCAGCGCTTCGTTCCGCGGCTTGAACGGCATGAGGCCCTGCTGGGTGCGGCTGGTGAGCACCTCGGCCACCATGCCTTCCAGCGCCGTGAACATCTCGTTGCCGCAGCTGTGCAGCAGCAGGCGGTGGAACTCGATGTCCGCCGCCAGGAAGGCTTCAAGTTCGCCTGCCTCGCCCAGGCGGCGCAGGTCGGCCGCCAGGGAAAGCAGCTTGGCGCGTTCGGCGGCGCTGGCACGGCGGGCAGCCCCGGCGGCGGCAATGGGTTCGACGGCGATGCGCAGCTCGGTGAGGCTGCTGTACTGCTCGGCGCGGTTGTCCGAGGCGAGGCGCCAGCGGACCAGCTTGGGGTCGTAGACATTCCAGAGCGCGCGTTCCTGGACCACGATGCCCACGCGGCGGCGGGAGTACACGAGGTTCATCGACTCCAGGACCTTCATGGTGTCCCGGGCGACAGTGCGGGAAATCCCGTACTCCTGCTGCAGCACGTCCAGCGTCAGCCGGCTGCCGGGCGGAAGGCTCCCGGACGCGATGGCAACGCCAACCGCCTCCAGAACGCGTTCGTGCATCGCGGGGGAGGCCCCGCCGTCGTCTGCGGTATCCGCGGTGCCCTCTGTCGCCGTCGACATGTTTCCTGCCTCTCTATGCGCTGCAGCGCCCTCACAGGATATCGAAGATTAAGCAAAAGGTATGACTTGTGACACTCAAAGATAGTATCTGTGGTGCCAAATGGTGATACCTTATCTCCAGCGCACTTTCCAGCAGGTGCGCGGCGAGCTTCTTCCTTTAGCCAACGACGTCTTCACCGGAGGTACAAACATGCAGAATCCAGCCACGCATCTGGTGGTGATGGGCGTTGCCGGGTCCGGCAAGTCCACCATCGCGGCAGCACTCTCCCAGCAGCTTGGCTGGGCCTGCGCCGAGGCCGACGAGTTCCACCCGCAGTCCAACATCGACAAGATGACCCAAGGCATTCCCCTGCAGGACGAGGACCGCTGGCCCTGGCTGCAGGAGATCCAGGACTGGATGACCGCCCAGGCCGCGGCCGGCCGGAGCACCGTCCTGACCTGCTCCGCGCTTAAGCAGACCTACCGCCAGCTGCTCTCCGCAGCGCAGGGCCGGGTGCTGTTCATCCACCTCGACGGCGGCGCCGACCTGATCGGCCAGCGCATGCAGGGCCGCGAGGGCCACTTCATGCCGCCGACGCTCCTGCCCAGCCAGCTGGCCACGCTGGAGCCGCTGAGCGACGGCGAACTCGCCGCCGGCAGCCTGCGCCTGGACATCTCGCTCTCCCCGGAGGAGATCGTCGCCGCGGTGATCGCGGCGCTCAAGCTGCCGGCGGATCCGGCGCCCTCCAACTCCTGAGCGTTCGCTCAGTTCCAACTCCCCATTCCCCAATAAATTCTGTTTCAAAGGAGAACCATGGTCATCGAAGGATGGACCCAAACGCTGGGCGCAGGCCCCCTGCTGCTCATCGCGGCGGCTGCGATCGTTGCGCTGCTGTTCCTGATCATCAAGCTGCGGATGCACGCACTCGTCGCCCTGATCGTGATCAGCCTCGCGACGGCGTTCGCCACCGGGATCCCCGCCAACCAGGTGGTCCCGGTGCTGATCAACGGCTTCGGCACCACACTGGGCACCGTGGCGCTCCTGGTCGGACTGGGCGCCATGCTCGGCCGCATCGTTGAAACGTCCGGCGGCGCCAAGGTCCTGGCCGACTACCTGATCGGCGTCTTCGGCGAGAAGCGTGCCCCGTTCGCCCTGGGCCTCGCCTCCCTGATCTTCGGCTTCCCCATCTTCTTCGACGCCGGCTTGGTAGTCATGCTGCCCGTCGTCTTCGCCGTCGCCCACCGCCTCGGCGGGGGAGTGCTGCGCTACGGCCTCCCGGCCGCCGGCGCGTTCTCCGTGATGCACATCTTCCTGCCGCCGCACCCCGGCCCCGTCTCCGCGGCCGCGTTCTTTGACGCCAACATCGGCCT
Organism: Arthrobacter sp. HS15c; assembly: GCF_040812005.1. Lineage (NCBI taxonomy): Bacteria > Bacillati > Actinomycetota > Actinomycetes > Micrococcales > Micrococcaceae > Arthrobacter > Arthrobacter sp. HS15c. The sequence goes on along the minus strand of NZ_JBFOHM010000007.1, from coordinate 244,809 downwards.
GGTCCTCATCGCCGGCCTCATCACCGCCATCCCCACCTGGTACGTCACTGCCTACCTGTTCGGTCTGTGGACCGGCAAAAAGCTGGTCCTCCCCGTGCCGGAAATCCTGGGCCACGCCAGCGCCGACGCCGAGTCCCACCCGCCGCGCTTTCGCACCATCATCGGACTGCTGCTCCTGCCGCTGGTCCTGATCTTCATCAACACCGGACTGAACACCCTGGCCTCCTCCGGTGCGCTGTCCGACACCGTCAAGTCCGAGCAGTGGTTCCAGATCCTGCGGACCATCGGCGAAACCCCGGTGGCCCTGCTGATCGCCGTGCTCGTGGCCGTGTTCGTCCTGGGTGCCCGCCGCGGCAAGGACGCCGGCGCCATCGAGAAACTGCTCGAATCCTCGCTGGGCCCGGTCTGCTCGGTCATCCTGATCACCGGCGCCGGCGGCATGTTCGGTGGAGTGCTCCGCGCCTCCGGCATCGGTGCCGCGCTGGCCGACGTCCTGGGCAACCTGGGTATCCCGCTGATCCTGGCCGGCTTCCTGATCTCCGCCATCCTGCGCATCGCCCAGGGCTCCGCCACCGTGGCACTGACCACCACCGCGGGCCTCATCGCCCCGGCCGTGGCACTGGCGGGTCTGACCGGCATGCAGGTTGCCGCGCTGGTCATCGCCGTGGCCGCCGGCTCTGTGGTGGTCTCCCACGTCAACGACTCCGGCTTCTGGCTGGTGGGCCGTTTCTTCGGCATGGACGTCAAGACCACCCTGAAGACCTGGACCGTGATGGAAACCCTGATCGGCGTCATGGGCTTCGCGATCGCCGCGGCCCTGTTCTTCCTCGCCGGGGTTGCCGGCTAACCTCCCCGCCGCCAGCCCAACTAAGTAGCAGCACATGTCGTTTTGAACCCTCAAAACGGCATGTGCTGCTACCTACTTTTAACGGAATAGCCGGGAAATCGGGCGGTCCCGCCATCGTCGGACAGTTGCAGGCAGCTACTGGCCGGGGGCGCGGATGATGCGTCGCTGGGTTGCCTCGGAGATGGCCGCGGTGCGGTTGTCCACGCCGAGTTTTCCGTAGATGTGCACCAGGTGGGTTTTGACGGTCGCCTCGGAGATGAAGGTCTTCTTGGCGATGGCCCGGTTGGACAGTCCGGTTGCCAGCAGTTCGAGCAACTGGATCTCCCGCGGCGTGAGTGCAGGGGCGGGATTCGCGATCCGGTTCATCAGCAGGGCCGCAATTTTGGGAGCCAGGGCTGTCTGGCCGGCGGCGGCTGCCAGCACGGCCTGCCGGATCTGTTCGGGCGGGGCGTCCTTGAGCATGTAACCGCTGGCGCCTGCCTCAACGGCGGCCAGGATGTCCGCATCCGTGTCGTAGGTGGTCAGGATCAGGACCGGCGGGGCCGCCTCCAGCAGCCTGATCTGCGCCGTCGCGGTGACGCCGTCCATGCCGGCACCCATTTGCAGGTCCATCAGCACGACGTCGACCGGGTCACCCAGGGTCTGCAGCCGTTTCAGTTCCCTGAGTGCGGCGTCGCCGTCGGCTGCTTCCGCCGCCACTGAGATGCCCTCGAAGTCGCTGAGCATGGCCCGCAGCCCGGCCCTGACCACCGGATGGTCATCGACCAGCAGAATGCGGATCTGGTTCACTGTCCGTCCCTCCCAGGGACGTCGTTCAGGGGCAGGCGAATGGCCACCACAGTCCCCTCGCCCGGTGCCGATTCGAGTTCGAGGGAGCCCTTGAGCGCGGTCACCCGTTCCCGCAGCGACGGGATCCCGAAGCCGCTCCCGTCTGCCCGGGCATCCATCCGCGCGGCCAGCCCGGCCGGGTCGAAGCCGACACCGTCGTCGTAAATGTCCAGGGTGACTTCGCTGCCCAGGAAGGCGAGGGTCACGACGGCGTTGCCTGCCTTGGCATGGTCCCTGACGTTGGCGAGGCTCGCCTGGGCGGCCCGGAGGAGGGCCACCCGGTACGGTTGCGGCAGCTCAAGGGGGTCGCCGTCGAGCTCAAAACGGCACCGCAGTCCCGGGCCCTCGGCGGCTGCGCTGGTTTCGGTGCTCACGCAGAGCCGCCGCAGGCTCTCCACCAGGGATGACTCGTGCAGCTGTGGTGAGGAGAGCCCGCGGACAAAGTTCCGGGCCTCAGCCAGGTTCTCCGACGCCGTCTGCTGCACCAGTGCGAAGCGCGCGGCAGCGGTGGCGGTGTCGCCGGCGGCCAGCGATTTTTCCGCCGCGCGGGCAACCAGCACGATGCTCGACAGCCCCTGGGCGAGGGTGTCGTGGATTTCCCGGGCCAGCCGTTCGCGCTCAGCCAGGACACCGGCGTCGTGCTGTGATGCCGCCAGCTCCGTACGCGTCCGGCGGAGTTCATCTGCTGCCCGGCGCTGGTTCTCCGCCTCGCGGTAGAGCGCGCGGTAGGCCAGCCCGGTCGCCACAGAGAACGCCGCGCCGAACATAGGGCCCAAAACGACTGCGAGATGCGGGACGGCCAGCCCGCTGACAGCCCACTGGGCGGCAATCACCGCCGCCGTCATCAGCGCGATGGTCAGCAGCGCAATCCGCCGCGGGAGCAGGTGCAGGTGCAGGAAAAAGAGGGGGAAGGCCACCCAGGCGAAGTCCGCGCTCGCGGCCAGCAGAACCGCCCACAGCGCAGTGACGAGTCCCAGCCACAGGACGCCGTAGCGGCGCGGGTCGAATCCCGTGCCGTTTGTGGCGAAGCGCTTTTCCAGGATGGTTCCGGCCAGGTAGACGCCGGCAAGCAGCAGTGCCGTCCCGGCCCAGACAGGCAGCAGGGGATCCCCGCCACCGAATACCAGCAGCCTAATGACGGCCACGCCCAGGAGGGCGGCGAAACCGACGTGCAGCGTCACTCTCAGCACGTGCAGGATCGCCACAGTCGGCGCAGTATCCAGGCCGCTGAGCATTGCGTCGTCCGGTCCTTTAGGACCGGTCCCATCCAGGGTCGGCGGGGATTGTGTGGCGGGCATTTGACCAGCTTATGCGCGTCCGGCTAACGCCGGATCAACCAAATGGTTGACCCGGAGATCGACCGTTCTTCCGCCGCCGCTCAACCGCCTGCGCGATGGCGTCGGCACCCGGCCGCGGGAGGGTGGAACAAGGGCCCCGACGGCCCCGGTCTTACCCACCGAAGGAAGAGAAAACGTGTTTCTTGCTATCCGCGACATCCGCTTTGCCAAGGGCAGGTTCGCCCTGATGGGCGCCGTCGTCGCCCTGATCACCCTGTTGCTGGTGATGCTCTCAGGTCTGACAGCCGGCCTGGGCGAGCAGTCGACGTCGGCCATCGACAAACTCGGGGCCGTCACCGGCAGCGGCGCCGACTCCAAGCCGGTGGACAGCATCGTCTTCGGCGCACCCGGCACGAACGGGCCCAAGGCCTCCTTCACCGAAAGCGAAGTCACCGCCGCGCAGGTCGAGTACTGGAAGAACTGCGACGGCGTCGAAACCGCCGAAGCCCTGGGCATCAGCCAGACCCGGTTCCAGGCCGTGGCCTCGGATACCGGGTTGGGCACCGGAACCACCAATGTGGCCGTCTTCGGCGTCGCACCGGACGGCCGGCTGGCGCCGTCCCGTGTCACCGCGGACACCGTAGTAGTCGGCAAAACAGTCGCCAAGGCCCTTTCCCTCGCTGTTGGCGACAAGGCCAGCGTCGGTGGAACCGAACTGACCATCAGTGCCGTGGTGGAGGACCAGTGGTACTCCCACACCAGCGTGGTCTGGACCGCGCTGCCCGCCTGGACCAAACTCGCCCACCTGACCGACCCGAAGCAGCTCGGAACCGTCGCCGCCATCACCTATCAGGACGGTGCCGCCGTTGACGAGGCGGCCGCCAACGCCGCGGCACACACCGTGAGCGCTTCGCGCACCGGATCCTTCCAGGCGCTGGGCTCCTACAAGAGCGAGAACGGCTCGCTGACCCTGATGCAGGCCTTTCTGTACGGCATCTCGGCACTGGTCATCGTGGCCTTCCTGACAGTCTGGACGGTCCAGCGGACCCGCGACATCGCGGTCCTGAAGGCCATGGGCGGGTCGAGCGCCTACATTCTGCGTGACGCCATCACCCAGGCCGCGATCGTCCTGCTGGCCGGTGCGGGCATCGGCGGCGGGATCGGCATCCTCGGCGGTTTCTTCGCAGCGCAGGCAGCCCCCTTCCTGGTCACCCCCGCCACGACGCTCCTGCCCATCCTCGGAATCATCGCCCTCGGCCTGGCCGGTGCGGCCCTTGCCGTCCGCCGCGTCACCAAGGTCGACGCCCTGATCGCCCTCGGTGGGAACTAAACCCTCCGGAGCCAGAGTCCGCCCCGAGCCCATTCTCAAAGGAAAAAACACAATGTCCACCAGCCCCCTGAACCTCGTCAACGTCACTCTCGAATACCCGGACGGGGACGGAACCATCAAAGCCCTGGACACCGTGAACCTCACTGTCCAGGCGGGCCAGATGGTCTCCGTCGTCGGGCCCTCCGGTTCCGGCAAATCCAGCCTCCTGGCCGCGGCCGCCACACTCGTCCGCCCCACTCACGGATTGGTGCTCATCGACGGCACCGACGCAACCGGGCTCGGCGACAAGGACCTCACCGCGCTGCGGCGGGAAAAGATCGGCATCATCTTCCAGCAGCCCAACCTGCTCGCCTCCCTGACAGCCGCCGAACAGCTCATCATAGGTGACCACCTGCGCGGAAAGTCGGTCAAAGCCGGCCGCGCGAAAGCTGCGGAGCTGCTCGACGTCGTCGGACTCGGCTCCAGCGCGGACAAACGTCCGCACCAGCTCTCCGGCGGACAGCGCCAGCGGGTCAACATCGCCCGGGCCCTCATGGGCGACCCCAAGGTCCTGCTCGTGGACGAGCCCACCGCCGCCCTGGACCACGAACGCAGCGACTCCATCGTCCGGCTCCTACGCCGCGTCACGGACGACTTCAGAGTGGCCACAGTGATGGTCACGCACGACACCGAATTCGTCCCGCTGACCGATTCGGTCGCCACTATGCGCGACGGCCGGCTCACCGCCCCCGTTCCGGCGGGCATCTGAAACCCTGCCCGGACCAACCGGGCCATCCGCAGGACGGGACGGCCGGGGAACACCGGCCGTCCCGCCGTCGTTGTGCCAGAGGCAGCGTGTTCCACCCGAGCGCTGAAGCGCAACCAAAGGACACCCCTTGACCCAACGCACCATCGTGATCACCGGCGCCAGCGACGGCATCGGCGCAGCAGCCGCGCGGACGCTGGCCGAAGCAGGGGACCGGGTGGTCGTCGTCGGCCGTTCCGAGGAAAAGACGCAGGCCATCGCGAAGGAGCTGGACGCCGACTACTTCGTCTGCGACTTCGCGGAGCTGGACCAGGTCCGCACCCTCGCCGCGCAGCTTCGGGACGACTACGACCGGATCGACGTCCTGGCCAACAACGCCGGCGGCATCATGGGCAAGCACCAGCTCACCGTGGACGGCAACGAATCCACCTTCCAGATCAACCACCTGGCCCCGTTCCTGCTCACCACCGAGCTTATGGACGTCCTCAGCGCCAGCAACGCCAAGGTCATCAACACCGCCAGCGGCGCCAACAGCTTCGGCAAACTGGACCTCTTCGACCTCAACGCTGAGCACAGCTACTCCACCCACCGCGCCTACGGCACCGCCAAACTGGCCAACATCATCTTCACGTCCGAGCTGCACCGGCGCTTCGGCGAGCAGGGAATCACGACGGCGGCATTCCACCCGGGCGTAGTCCGCACCAATTTCGCGGCGGACTCCACCAGCCCGTGGCGGCACGCCTACAAGACCCTGGCCAACCGCTTTATGCTCAGCCCGGACCAGGGCGCCGACACCCTGCTCTGGCTCATCAACGGCACCGCCGGCACCGACTGGGTTTCGGGCGCGTACTACTACAAGCGCGCCCTTGCCAAGGCCAACGCGCAGGCGTACGACGCCGGGCTGGCGCAGGGACTGTGGGAGGCCAGCGAAGCGCTGGTGGCCGGCTGAGTCTCCAGCCGGTGGCGGGTCACGCTGGGTAACAAGTGTGCAATATGAGCAAGTTGGCATGATTTTAACGAGCGAAATTCGGTGATTGTGCTAATTTCTCTCTGTTGACGTGCACATCTTCGTGACCCGGGACGGGCAGGGGAGTGCGCCCATTTGCCGCACACCTGCTGACACACCCCTCCTGGAGACGCCCGTGGAATCCCCATCACCCCTGACGCTCGACGCGACGCCCGCCGGGCCTGCGCCGGCCGAACCCGGACTTCGGAGGTCCATGGGCGCCAGGCACCTGGTGATGATCGCGATGGGCGGCGTCATCGGCTCCGGCCTGTTCCTCAGCTCGGGGTACACCATTTCCCAGGCGGGTCCGCTGGGCGCGGTGCTCGCCTATCTGGTGGGCGCGTTTGTGGTCTACCTGGTGATGGCGTGCCTGGGTGAACTGGCCATCGCGTACCCGGTGTCCGGCGCGTTCCACATTTATGCTGCCCGCTCCATCGGGCCCGCCACCGGTTTCGCCACGGCGTGGCTGTACTGGCTGTGCTGGGCGGTGGCCATCGGCTCCGAGTTCACGGCGTCCGGACTGCTGATGCAGCGCTGGTTCCCGGACGTTGACGTGTGGGTCTGGTGCCTGGTTTTCGCTGCCGTGCTGTTCGGCTTCAACGCCGTGTCCGCCAAGTTCTTCGGCGAGTCCGAATTCTGGTTCGCCATCATCAAGGTGGGCGCCATCATCGGCCTGATCGTCCTCGGCGGCGCCGCGCTGTTCGGCTTCCGGCCACTCAGCGACGGCGGCAGCCACCCGTTCCTCTTCGAAAACTTCAACACGGCCGGCGGGCTGTTCCCCAACGGGTTCACCGGCGTCCTGGTCACCGTGCTCGCAGTCTTCTATGCCTTCTCCGGTTCGGAACTGATCGGCGTGGCAGCGGGCGAAACCAAGGACCCCGCCACGGCCATACCCAAAGCCATGCGCACCACGGTGATCCGGCTGCTGATCTTCTTCGTCGGCGCCATCGCCGTCATTGCGTCCACCATCCCGTATACCGAGGTGGGGCTGGACGAGAGCCCCTTCGTCACGGTCTTCTCCGCCATTGGGATCCCGTTCGCAGCAGACATCATGAACTTTGTCATCATCACGGCCCTGCTCTCCGCCGGCAACAGCGGCCTCTTCTCCTGCGCCAGGATGCTCTACTCCCTGGCCGACGAAGGCCACGCGCCCCAGGCCTTCCGGCGCCTCACCCGCCGCGGCATCCCGCTGATCGCCCTGTCGGTGAGCATGGTGGGCGGCATCGCGTCGCTGGTCAGCAGCGTGGTGGCCCCGGAAACGGTGTATCTGGTGCTGGTGTCCGTGGCCGGCTTCGCCGTGGTGGGCGTGTGGATGTCCATCACCGCCGCGCACTATTTCCACCGCCGCGCCTTCGTGCGGAACGGCGGAGATGTTGGCGCCCTCGCCTACAAGGCCCCGCTGTTCCCGCTGGTGCCCATCCTGGCGTTCACCCTGTGCGTCATCTCGCTGGTGGGCATCGCGCTGGACCCCAACCAGGTGGCTGCCCTCTACTTCGGCATCCCGTTCGTTGCCGCCTGCTACGCCTACTTCTACTTCCGGCACGGCCGCAAACGTTCGACGGCGGCAGTCCAGTAACCGGCCCCGGGTCACCGTGGAAGAATAGGGCGTAGTCACCGGCCGGGAGGGGCAATAAAGCGTGGATTCGTCCGCTGAAGCGTCATCGCTGGCGCAGGGACTTCGGATTGTCCGGCTGGTGGTTGACCGCGAGAAACGCGGGCGGCAGTTGGTGGGCGTTTCCCAGCTGGCCGCGGAGCTGGACATGGACCAAAGCCGTGTCTCCAGGCTGACGCAGGAACTGTGTGAGCTGGGCCTGCTGGAGCGGGTGGACCGGGGTCCGTTCCGGACCGGGCCGCGGTACTTCAGCCTTGCCGCCTCGCTCAACACCGGATGGGTGCGTGACGCCAAGCCCGAACTCGAGTCCTTGGTTGCCGCCCTGGGGTTGCGGGCCAGGCTCTCTGTCCGGGACGGCTACCGGGCCATCCTGCTGCGCGCCTCCAGCAACGACGCCAGCCTGGGCAGTTTTGTTGCCCCGGGCATGGTGACGCCGGTCTGGTGCACCGGCGCCGGCAGGGCCTTGCTCTGGGACCACGACCAGCCTGCCCTCGACCAGCTGCTGCACGAGGTGAACTTCATCGGCGTGGGCGGCCCGGGCGCCGCGCACTCCGTCGATGAGGTCCGGGAACTGATGGCCCGCGACCTGCCGCGCGGCTACATCACCTGCGACGAGGAATTTGAGCACGACATCGTGGAACTCGCCGTCCCCGTCCGCGACGCCGGCGGCAACATCCTGGCCGCACTCAGTGTGCTGGGACGCCGGGCCGATGTGGGAGATGACGCTGCGGGCGTTGCCGCTGTCCTGCGCGGGGCCGCGGACCGCCTCGGCGCCGCCGCTGCCGCCCGCTAGATGCTGACGCCGTGGGGCAGTAGCCTTCGTTCATGGGTGGCCAATTTAAGAAACCCACTGCGGGAGTCCTGCTGGTTGCGGCAGGCACAGTCTGGATCATCAAAGCCATGGTCATTATTACGACGGGCAAGCAGCCGGACCTTCTATTTCCAGCCGGCTTGCTAGTCTGCGCGCTGGGTCTATGCATTCTCCTTTCCGGGTTCCAAGGACCCCGAAGGGCTCTAGCAATTTGGGGGGCGATTGCTGCTGGCGCTGCCTTCGCCTCCGCCGGTGCGGCGGGGGTGATGGAAATTGTCCCCGGCGCTCCAATTTCCCGTGGTGATGCGTTCGTCTTCCCCTACTCGGCGCTGGTGCTGCTTGGCGGAGTCGGGGTGTTCATCGGAATGCTTGCCCTGGGAATCGCCTGCTACAACCCAGGCCAGCCGTTTAGGAGGACCGTCATTCCATTGTTCGCGGCGCTAATGCAGGCACCCGCTGCTTTGACCGGGTTCATCCACGCAGAGTTTCCAATTCTTCTCATCGGACTTTCTTGGGCCACTGCGGGAGCGGCAATCGCCGTTCGACAATTCGAAAACCTGGGAGAAGGCAAACTTCCGCGGGGTCGGACAATCTGATCGCGAAGCCGATTCTGGCCTGAAGGGCTGGCGTTGCCCTAGGACGTCAGGAAATGTTCTGGCTGCCTTCCCGGGGCTGGAAGCCAAGCCTGGCTTCAAGCCAACGTCCCTGCTCCAGCAGGGCAGCCGCGAACTCCGTCCGGCGCGGTTCCAGGCGTGCCCTGGTGCCCACGATCTGCAGCGCCGCCGCCACATCGCCCTTGAAATCCCGGATGGGGACGGCCAGCGAATAGAGCCCCGGCTCCGCTTCCTGATCCACCACTGAGAAACCCCGCACCCGGGCCGCAGCCAGCCGCTTGAGGAAATCGCCGACGTCGGACGGGGTATTGGGGCCGTGCCGAACAAAATCGACGCCGGCGAACACGGTCCGCACTTCGGCGTCCGACGACTCCCAGAGCACAGCCTGGCCGGCGTCGCTGCAGTACGCGGGGTAGGGCCTGCCCAGCCATGAGCCCACCAGGTTACTGCTGGCCGGAACGCTTTCGCCGATGGTCACGGTGCTCGCGCCGTGCAGGACGCCCAGGAAGCACCCCTCGTCCGTGTCGCGGGCCAGCTGCTCCAGCGCCACGGCGCCGTCTGAGTCCAGCCTCTGCGCCGTCAACTGCTGGGCGTCGGCCAGGACGGACCAGTCCAGGGTGTAGGTTCGCTCGCCGGTCCGGCCGAGGAATCCCTCCTGCTCACCGGTGCGGAGGTTCCGCGACACTTGGCTGCGGTCCTTGCCCAGGTCCGCGGCGATCCCTGCGACGGTGCCGCCCGAAAGGCCGGCCCCATGCCGTGCACCGAGAGCCAGGATGGCCAGCATGCCGCGGCCCATGCTGGAGGTTTTCGACATAAGCGAGAGTCTAATGGAGCTGCCGGGCTCCCGGGCGGTCACAGTTCGCTATGCTCGTTAAAGGCATTTCAAATTGCTTATGATGAACAGAAGCCTTTCCCCGCCGTAAATTCCCGGAGTGCCTGCCATGCCCCGCAACACCACGCTGTCCCGCCTGCTGGATGCCGGAGCGCACCTCATCGCGGACGGCGCCCTGGCTACCGAACTCGAAGCGCGTGGCTGCAGCCTGGATGACCCGCTTTGGTCCGCCAAGGTCCTGCTGGAACATCCGCAGCTGATCCGTGAAGTGCACAGGGACTACTTCGACGCCGGCGCCAACGTGGCCACCACCGCCAGTTACCAGGCCACGCCCCTCGGGTTCGCGCAGCGCGGGCTTTCCGAGGACGCGGCACTGGACCTGGTCAGGCTCTCGGTCCAGCTGGCGGACGACGCCCGTCGCGCACACCTTGCCGTGCACCCACAGGCCGGGCCGCTGCTGATCGCCGGGTCCGTGGGCCCCTACGGCGCCTACCTCGCGGACGGCTCTGAATACCGCGGGGACTATGTCCTGGACGCCGAGGCCTTCAAGGATTTCCACCGCCCCCGCATCGCGGCCTTGGTGGAGGCAGGTGCCGACTTCCTGGCCTGCGAGACCCTGCCGTCCTTTGCCGAAGCAGAGGCACTGCTGGCCCTGACAGCGGAGTTCGACGTCGAATCCTGGTTTTCTTTCTCGCTGCGGGACGGTGCGCATATCAGCGACGGCACCCCGTTGACTGCGGTAGCGGAACTCTGCGGGGCCGAGCCGCGCGTCGTGGCAGTGGGCGTGAACTGCGTGCCGCTGAACCTGGTCCCGGCCGCCCTCGCAGTCCTCGGCGGGGCGGGCTCGAAGCGGCTGGTCACGTATCCGAACTCCGGCGAAAGCTACGACGCCGCCACTAAGACCTGGGCATCTGCATCCGGCGACGGCGCTGAAATGGTCCAGGCCGAGCCCAGTGGCCTCGCGGCAGGAGCCGGCGCCTGGCGGGAGCTCGGGGCCCGGATCGTGGGAGGCTGCTGCCGCACCACGCCCCGGGACATCGCCGCCCTGGCTTCTGGCCGCCTTAGGCAGCGGTAAGCGTCGTTACGAACACTTGGGCGGTCCGGGGTGGCTGATGATTCCGCTGCCCTGGCTGCCGCGGTGTCATGCCGGGGGTATGGAGTGTTGCAGTAGGGATCGAAGGCGTCGACCACGGCTTCGTGGTTCGGTTCATTTCAGGACGCAGTGCCTCATATATGCATTAAAGGCGCCAGAGCTCTCCCACGTCGCCGCAGACATGGTGTCCTGCAGCGCATCCAGATAACCCTCTACCCTTGTCATCGAGGCTGAAGACAATCCTTTGAGGTCCACAAATAAGTTGAACTCACCCAAGGCGTAGCCCGCATCTTCGATGCGCCGATTCAGTTCGTCCAGGAGTTCCCGGTCGGGGTTCGGGATTTCCGTGAAGTTTTTGGTCGCTGACGCCGCGTCTGCTTCATCTTGGGGCGACATCATGTCTGAGAAGGATGAGCAGAGAGCATCCTTCAACAGTGCGGATTCTCGCTGCCGCATCTGAGCGGCAAATTCCGGGGTGACTTTTCGGCGAAGCGAGCCTTCCACGAGGACCACAGCATCATCACTAATATACTCAGTGATTTCATCGGAGACCCCAATCATCGACGCAAGTTCCTTCAGTAGCGCGCTCCGCCGTTTGGCCGCATCGAGGATTCGCTGCTCTTCGGCCGACATATTTGTTGTGGGGGATTCGGCGATGAGGTCGTCGAGTTTCTTGGCCGCCCCATTCAAGCTGACGGGCGGCTGGAGATGAGTAGCGAGTTGAACGGTTTCGTCGGTGCCCTTACCAAGATTCGCGAAAGCAGAACGAATTGCACCGCACGCCGTAACTGAAATCAGCAGGAATGAAGCAAGGAACACGATGCCGGTAATGCGCATGGGCGTCATTCGTTTTTGCTCCATTGCTGCTCCTAGCGGGAATCCGATGGCTTCTCGGTATAGCAAGGGCGGTCCGGGGTGTCAACAAAAAACTGCAAGCCCGAGAATTGCCACCCTGTTTTGCCTCTAGACACTGACCTCGCAGAGGCATACGGTCAGGTCCACGATATAGATTTCCGTTGCTTGGAGCTGCAGAATGAATGACGACGATCAATCCGCCACGACCAAAAAGACAGGATTGGTTGTCTATGTGCCTAGTCTCCAGTGGGATCCTCAAGAAAGTCATGACTTTCTTGAACGCTTAAAGGCGGATGAGTACTTTTTCGGGTGGCAGTTTCGGGTGTATGAGCACGGCATCGGCTATTTCAGTAAAGCGAGGCCGCGGGAGGCTGCTGAAGGTTTGGCAGTTCAAATCCGCGATTGGGCCGGTGAAGTTGCGGGCGAAAACTGTCCCGAAGAGATAATTCTGATTGGACATAGCCTGGGCGGGCTTCTGGTGCGAGAGGCACTGTTGCAGGATGCAGAGGACGCTGCTCGCAGGTTCATTCCGGAGCCAAGAACCCCTTGGCCAAGCCGCGTTTCCAGAGTCGTGCTCATTGCCAGCCCTAACGCGGGATACGAGATCCACCGAATGAATCGCCGTCTCAGGTGGGGCGTGCGTCTGGCTTCCTTGTTCGGCGACTACATGTTCGAGCAGTTGGAAGAAGGGTCGGAGTACATTACGGACCTGCGCTTGAGGTGGTTTGAATACATGATGAGTGAGGGAAACCCCGCGGACGGCCGGGCCGCCGTGGTCCCCGACATCGTGCAAGTCCTGGGTACAAACGACGAGCTCATATCCGAGGACAACATCTTGGACGCGAGATTCATACTCCAGGCTGCCACCGTCAAGATTAGTAATGCCGGCCACGACGATATCGTCGACTTGCGCCAAGCTGGCGATGCGGATGCGCGGTACGGGAACCTGCGGCAGGCAATCTGCGGAAACGTCCCTGGGATGGGTACTAGAGCGGCGGAAAGTCAGGATCCGGTGGTGTTCATCGTTCACGGAATCCGCTCATCCAAGACGGAAGGTTGGATAAGTAGGCTTGAGGGATTTATCCGCAGACCGGCGAACCCCGACATAGAACCTCTTGTTGACGAGACCGATCTCGACTGGGCAGCAGCAAAGGTGATTGCACCGACGTATGGGTACTTCGGAGCGGGAAACTTCGCATTACCTTGGATCCGGCGAAGGAATGCGCGGCGGTTACTGCGCTGGTACGGGGACAACTTTGTTACTCATGATCCGAACAGGATGTTCTTCGTTGGACACAGCAACGGTACATACATGCTTGGCCGAAGTCTGTTGAATGTGCCGAGTATGCGTTTCCGGAGAATCTATTTGGCCGCTTCTGTCTTACCCAAAGAATTTCCGTGGGGTGAAATTATCTCGAAGCAGCAACTCGGTCATTTTTCCGCTGCTACGAGTAAGTGGAAAAACGGCAACATCCATTGCGACCGCGGTCGACGGGATGTTCCCGTTGGCTGGCTGTGCTCCATGCTCAACGGTCTTGGAAGTCAGGACGTAGGTACAGGGGGATTCGACGGATTCGATGATTTGGCCTCCAATTCCATGGAGCACAGATATCCCGGTGGCCACGGGCATATGCTGGCGCCGAAAGTAGACAAGGCACACAGGATCGAAGCCCTGAGCGCTCGAATGCACGAGATTGCCGAATTCATCAGGGTGGATGCCTCGCATGATTCCCCTGCAACGGAGGAAGCGCCGATCTTTAGCAGGGTCAGCCGCATCCTTGGCAAGGTCACCAAGACCGGCGCGCTCGTGCTGGCGGGTCTCATCGTCATAGCCGTCATTGCCGGGGCATCTTGGTACTTCATCGCCGCTGGCGCCTTGATTTACGTCGGAGTATTTGTCGCCAACCAGTTGTAGCGACTCTTGCCTAGGCGCGCGACGGACGGGCCCGCTCGACGTCGGCGGCGCTCTCGGACTGCCCCCGGACGCTGAGCCCGGCGACCACGCCGTCGATGTCGGCGTCGGGTCTGTTCTGGCTCAGCTTAGTCTTCGCTTCGATCCGGGTGATGACCAGCTCAAGGCCAACGATCGCGCGCAGTTGGCCGGAGATGTAGCGCTCCGGCGCGTCGTCCACGCTCCATGGGTGCTCAAATTCGGCTTCGTTAAGTCCGGTGAGCCGCCTGACCTGGCCGGCAAGCCAGGCTGGGTCGTCGTGGACCACCAGATTGCCGTACACGTGCGCCGTGGAGTAGTTCCACGTGGGCACTACACGGCCGTGCTCCGCCTTGGACGCGTACCACGACGGTGACACATAGGCGTCCGCGCCCTGGATGATCATGAGTGCTTCCCCGATCGCCGGCTCGGACCACTGGGGGTTGTTCCGGGCCACGTGTGTGTGAAGTGCTCCGTGTCCGCCCATCGAGGGGTCGTAGACAAACGGCAGGAGTGTGGCGAGCAGGCCCTGCGATGTCATGGTGACCAGGTTGGCCGCGCCGGGCCGGGTCAGCAGTTCACGGACGGCCTCGGGAGCGGCTTCGAAATGGGCTGGCGTGTACATGGTGCTAATCCTTTGCAGGCTGGAGGGTTCGCGTAGGGGGGACGGCAGGCTGTTCCGGGGCGGGTTTGAGCCGGACCCGGACGGCTGCGCCCGCGCAGAGGATGACTGCCAGGCCGCCGACGACAGTGGTCCAAGTCAGGGTCTCGCCCAGCAGCAGTCCTGCCCAGCAGATGGTCAGCACCGGCTGGACGAGCTGGATCTGGCTGACCTGGGCCATGGGGCCGATGGCCAGGCCGCGGTACCAGGCGAAGAAGCCCAGGAACATGCTGACCACGCCGAGGTACGCAAAGGCCAGCCACTGCATCGGGGTAGCGGAGGGTGGCTGCTGGACGACAGAGACCGTAGTCAGCACCACCATCAGCGGCGAGGCGAGAACCAGCGCCCACGACACGGTCTGCCAGGAGCCGAGTTCGCGCGCCAGCAGGCCGCCTTCCGCGTAGCCGACAGCGGCAGCCACCACGGCGCCGAGGAGCAGTACGTCGGCCCAATGCAGCTGTCCGAAGCCGCCGGACTGCAGGGAAGCGAAGCCGATGGCGGCCAGGGCGCCCGCGCCGGTGATCAGCCAGAAGGCCAGCCGCGGGCGTTCCCGTCCGCGGAGGACGGCCGCCGTCGCCGTAGCGGCCGGGAGCAGGGCAATCACCACGGCGCCGTGGCTGGCTGGCGTAGTGGTCAGCGCGAAGGAGGTAAGCAGGGGAAACCCGACGACGACGCCGGCGGCCACCACTGCGAGGCGCACCCACTGCACGCCACGGGGGAGCCGTTGCCGGGTCAGTGCGAGGGCGAAGGCAGCGAGGACAGCTGCCACCACCGCCCGGCCGGAGCCGATGAACAGCGGGGACAGTCCGGCGATGGCGGCCTTGGTGAGCGGTACCGTGAACGAGAAGGCCGCTACTCCAAGGAGGCCCCACCAGAGTCCGGTGGGCCGGCGGGACGGTACCACTGGCCGAATAAGTGTAGTAGCGCTACTATTGTCTCTCATGAACAACGATAGCAGTTCGCGGATTGTGGCGCACCTGAAGACATGGATTTCTTCGGCCGCGCCTGGTGCGAAGCTGCCGTCCACCCGTTCTCTCGTGGCCGAGTACCAAGCAAGTCCCGTCACCGTTCAGAAGGCCCTGCAGACGCTGACGGCCCAGGGTCTGATCGAGAGCCGGCCCGGCGTCGGGACATTCGTGCGCGCCGTCCGGACCGCGCGCCCGTCCGACTACGGCTGGCAGACGGCGGCCCTCCGGTCCCCGCTGGCGCCGCCGCCTCCGGCCTCCAGCACCATGCGCAACGTGGCCAACGATGCCATCTCGTTCCACTCCGGCTACCCGGACCGCGAACTCCTGCCCGAGCGGCTGGTCCGCGCCGCCCTTGCCCGCGCGGCCCGCGGCGACGCCGCCCTGTCCCGTCCGCCCGCGGCAGGCCTGCCGGAGCTGCAGTCGTGGTTCGCGCACGAGCTCGGTGCCTCGACGCCGGCCGGGACCACACCGCCGAACCCCAGTGACGTCGTCGTACTCCCCGGCAGCCAAAGCGGGCTGAGCTCCATCTTCAGCGCCCTTGCTGGCCGGGGCCAGCCGCTGCTGATGGAATCGCCCACCTACTGGGGCGCCATCCTGGCGGCGGCGCAGGCAGGCGTGCGGGTTGTCCCGGTGCCCAGCGGGCCGGACGGGCCGGACCCGGCGGAGCTCGCCCGCGCCTTTGACGAGTCCGGCGCGCGGCTGTTCTACGCCCAGCCCAACTACGCCAACCCCACCGGTGCGCAGTGGTCGGCCGAACGGCGTGAACAGGTCCTGGACGTGGTGCGCGTGAAGGGTGCGTTCCTTGTGGAGGACGACTGGGCGCACGACTTCGGCATCACCTCCACCCCCGTGCCCGTCGCCTCCCGCGACGACTCCGGCCACGTGGTCTACCTGCGCTCGCTAACCAAGAGCGTGTCGCCCTCGATCCGCGTCGCAGCGGTGATCGCCCGCGGACCGGCGCGGGAGCGCATCCTGGCGGACCGGGCCGCCGAATCGATGTACGTCAGCGGGCTGCTGCAGGCGGCAGCGCTCGACGTCGTCACCCAGCCCGGGTGGCAGACGCACCTTCGCAGCCTCCGCCACCAGCTCGAATCACGGCGCGACCTCCTGGTCACCAGCCTGCGCCAGTATGCCCCGCAGGCGCATATCGGGCAGGTGCCCAAGGGCGGCCTCAACCTGTGGGCGCGGCTGCCCGACGGGACTGACCTGGAACGGCTGACCCGCGATTGTGAAACCGCCGGCGTTATCATCGCCGGCGGCAACGAGTGGTTTCCGGCCGAACCGGCAGGCCCATTCATCCGGCTCAACTACTCGGGGACGAATCCGGGCGCCTTCCCGGAAGGCGCCCGGATTATCGGTGAGTCACTGGAGCGGAACAGGGGCTAGCTAGCCAGTTCGGCGCAGACGTCGATCGACGGGCCGGACGTGCTCAGCAGCGTGAAGACACCGTCCGTGCCAATGGTGTAGACGATCTTGCCGGTGTAGTGGGTCGTTGACGGCCCGGCAGGCACGTCAGTTGGAAACATGATGAGGCCGTTGTGTCCGGTTGCCGTCACGGTCTGGGAGCCATCGGGGTTGTACACAGTTTCCGTGACTGATCCGTCGGTTCTGATGGTGATGGACTCGCCTGCTACTGGCTTCTTGGCTTTGGTTCCGTAGTTCGTATAGGTGTTGACCGTGCCCTTGCCGGCAGAAAGGAGACGAACCTTGTTGCCATTCTTGTCGAAAAACTCTTTGGTGTGCGTGATGGTGCCTGTCCATGACCATTCGAGGTTGAAGCCGGCACAGCCCTGCCCCATGGGGAGAAAATATGATCCGTCGGCCAGCGCCGGCTGCGCCGGTGCCACAAGAGCTGCCGCTGCCAGGGCAGACAGGGCGAAACCGCGGGTGATCCTGCTGGTTTTCATTGGATTTCCTTTCGAACGTATCCGGATTGGTTTTCCCAGACTGACCCTGCGGACTTAATTGGTCCTTAATCGCTCCAGGGACACTGGACCGTCCGCCTCCGGCGGGAGCATGATGGGGTTGATGTGGCCAAAATTTCCAGGTCGCATCGTGTGTCGGGGCGGGCGCTATGGGGTCGCTGGTCGATGAGCTCCGCGGGACGGGTTTTGTCAGACCCGGTACTGCGGCCGGTCGGTGAGGGGTGCTTGGCGATGGGCGCACTGTGGATCAGAACTCTGGGCCCGCTGGAGGTCGTCGCCGACGGCGCGCCGGTCGCCGTGGGCAGCGGGAAGCTTCGGATCGTTCTGGCGTGCCTGGCCCTGCGGGCAAACTCGGTGGTCGCCGCCGATTTCCTGGCCGAGGCCGTTTGGGATGGCCACCCACCAGCGCAGCCGGGCCCGCAACTGCAGGTCTACGTGGCAAACCTGAGGCGCCTGCTCGAACCCGACCGCGCCAAAGGGGTCGCTTCCCTCCGGCTGGCAAGCCGGCCGGGCGGGTACGTGCTGAGTGCCACCGCCGATGAACTCGACCTCTTGCAATTCAGGGAACACGTCGCGGCCGGTGAGCTGGCCGTGCAGGCCGGGAATCTGGCGGGCGGCGCCGACTTCCTGCGCCAGGCTGTGGAGCTCTTCCAGGGGCCCGCCTTTCCCGACCTTTCCGACGTCGGGCTTTTGGGCCCGGACCTGGACGGGCTGGAAGAAGCCCGGCTGGACGCGTACCAGGACCTTGTCGACGTCGAGCTGGCGCTGGGCCTGCACGGCGCCTTATTGGGGGAGCTGCAGCGGCTGGTCCAGGAGCATCCTTACCGGGAGCGTCTGTGGGCCTCACTCGTGCTCGCGCTGTACCGCTCCGACCGCCAGGCAGATGCCCTGGGGGCGTGCCGGGAAGCGCGAAGCATCTACGCGGCGGACCTTGGTATTGATCCCGGTGCACGCCTGCAGGAGTTGGAAACGCTCGTGCTGCGGCAGGACCCGTCCGTCGCTGCCCCCGCCGCAGACGGGCACCGCAGGATCAGGCCGAGGCTGGATAACCTGCCGGCCGAACTCACCCCGTTGGTCGGCCGGGACGCCGAGCTGGGGGAGGTGTGTTCGCTCTACCGCTCGGAGGGCTGCAGGCTGGTGACCGTCACGGGTCCGGGCGGGACCGGAAAGACGAGACTGGCGCTTGCGGCGGCCGCGCAGCTCGGCGAACGGATGGCCGATGGCGTGGGCTGGGTCAACCTGGCGCCGCTCACCCAGGCGCAGCAAGTCGCCGGCGCCATCGCTGCGACCCTTGGCCTGAAGGACTGGGGCGGCGAAGATCCCCTGAAGATTGCCTCCCGCTTCCTGCGCACGCGCCGGCTTCTGCTGGTCCTGGACAACTTCGAGCACCTGGAGGAAGCCTGGCCGGTGGTGCTGGATATGCTCACCGCCGCCCCCGACCTCAGGATCCTGACCACCAGCCGGAGGCGCCTCGGCTTGCGCGCCGAGTACGAATACGAGCTCGCGCCGCTGGCCCTGCCGCCAGTCGACCCGCCACTGCCTCCGAGCCAGCTGCGGGAGGTTCCGGCCGTAAAGCTGTTCGTCACCCGAGGCCGGGCAGTCCGTCCGCACTTCGACGTCGATGCCCGCAACGCCGCAGTGATCACCCGGCTGTGCCACCGCCTGGACGGACTTCCGCTGGCCATCGAACTGGCAGCCGCCCAGCTGCGGAACATCAGCGAGGCCTCGCTCCTGGACGACCTTGAGCTCAGCCTTGCTTCCTTGCCGGCAGCCTTCCGCGACCTTCCGGACCGCCAACGGACGCTGACCGCAACGATCGCCTGGAGTTACGAGTTGCTGGGTAAGGACGAACGGCTGCTGTTTGACCAGCTCGGCGTCTTCGCTGCTGATCCCACTGCGGCGGCGGTTGACGCGATTTGCGGCCGGGTGGCAGACGCGAAGCCGGAATCGGAAGCCTTGCCGTCCGAAGATTTGCTGTCCGCGCTCGCGCGCCACAGCCTGCTGCGGCGGTACACCGATCGTTCGGGAAGCAGCAGAGTCTCGATGCTGCACTCGATCCGCGAGTTTGCCCGTGACAGGCTCTGCCTGATCGACAACCCGGCGGCGGTCCGGCGCGGTCATGCCCACTACTACCTCGGTCTCGCTGAGAGGCTGGGTCCTCAGCTGTGGGGGCACGGCCAGCTGGAGGCCTTCAGGCTGCTGCACGCGGACGCGCCGGACTTGCGGGCTGCACTGTTATGGGCGGCGGGACCGGATGGCTCCACCGATGTTGCGCTGCAGCTGGTGGGGCAGCTCTGGCACTACTGGGAGCTGACAGGTGACGTGGCTGAGCAGTGCGCGACCGCCGTATCGCTGGTGGATGGAACCCAGGAAGCTGCGCCCGCGCTCCTTGCCCCGGCGCTGAGCGGAGCAGCCACTTTGTGCTGGACCGTGGGGAGGTACGACCAAGCCGCTGATTTCCACGGCCGGGCACTGCGGGCGTTCGGGCGGGCGGGAAACAACCGGGGTGCCGCCTGGACAACCATGTGCCTTGCCGTGCAGGCGGCACAGAGTGACGACATCGGAACTGCCGAGAGACTGGCTGCAGAGGCATTATTGATGACCGGCGCCAGCCACCGCACCCGTGTAGCTGCGCTGATCGTGCTGTCCCGGCTCGCCTTCTACGCCGGAGACCATGATCGGGCGCTTGAGCTGTCCAAGAAGTGTGCCGACCTCACCCGGCCCCTTGGGGACCGTTGGCTCCTCGGAAACACCCTGGTCAACCTTGCCGAAAGCAGGGAGCAAGCGGGCGAATACGACACCGCCGAGCATTTGCTCTACGAGGCCCTGGGCGCGTTGCTCGAGCTCGGTGCGCACGGAAACATCGTCGCCATCCTCGAATCCATCGCTGGCGTCTACGTTGCGCAGCACCGCGTCGAAAGAGCCATTCGCTTGCTGGGAAGCACTGACGCCTACCGCATCGACCGGGGGCTTCCGCTCTACCCGGCAGAGCAGCGCCGAATCGATTTGGTCATCACCAGGGCGCGCACCGAGGCCGGGCTCATCCGCTTTGGCATCGCCTGGGCAGCCGGGAAGGCACTGACACTGACGCAGGCAGCCAACGAGGTACTCCGGGGCCGGAACAGAAGGAGCAGGACGGTGCCCGACGCCGGCCAGTCACGGCCTTCTGCGCCGAGCCCACCGGAAAATGTCCTGGACCCGGCGCCGTGGTGACCAGCGCAGATCCCCTGGCTATTCGCCCAACAGACTGTAGGTGCTGATGACGTTGCCCTTGGTCGTCTTGTACTGGTCCTTCAGGCTGAGCCGGGTAACCGGGTCGCCGGCCTCGAACAGCCGCCTGCCGCTGCCGGCCACCACTGGGTGAGTCATAAGGGTGAGCTCGTCCAGCAGCCCGGCGAACAGCAGCTGGCGCGTGACCGACATGCTGCCGCACACGGCGATCTCGCCGCCGTCGCGCTTTTTCAATTCCGCGACGAAGTCCTCCAATGGACTGTCGATGAGGTGTGAGTTCTGCCACTCGAGCGGCTCGGTCAGAGTCCGCGAGGCCACAAACTTCTCCACCGGGTTGATGAAGCCGGCGAAGTCGTCGTCGACGGACGCCGTAGGCCAGTAGCCCGCCCATTCCTGGTAGCTCACCCGGCCCAGGATCACGGTGTCCACGCGCTCAATCATGCCTGTCATGCCTTTTCCGAGGTCCTCGTCGAAACTGTCGAACTGCCAGAGGAACGGGTCCGACACCACGCCGTCAACGGAGTGGAACAGGCCGGCGGTGACTTTGCGCATGGGGACCTCCAAAATAGTGCCAACGGTTTGGTGCGGGCCGGCGCCGGGCCGGACAAATCCACCGTATTAGGTGTGTCCGCAGCAGGGAAGGGGCCCGCGATCCGGGCTGGTTTCGGGGCGTGGAATTCGCTCCCCAACCATGCCGGAAGTTAGGTTCATCACTGCCGCCTGCGTGTTGCCGAAATCCACGCTCCTGCAGCCCCATACTGGTGTTGATGCGGCGTGTCACCGCAGTCCCCGGCCAGGCAGGAGGAAGTGCATGGAAACCCTGAAGAAGATCGTGAAGAACCAGTATTTTCCTGCTGCCGCGGTGCTGGCGGCTGTGGTGCTGTTCTGGGTCATCGCCATGTTTGGCGGGCTCTCGCTGCTGAACAACAACCAGCCG
Organism: Arthrobacter sp. HS15c; assembly: GCF_040812005.1. Lineage (NCBI taxonomy): Bacteria > Bacillati > Actinomycetota > Actinomycetes > Micrococcales > Micrococcaceae > Arthrobacter > Arthrobacter sp. HS15c. Next base: position 223,307 of record NZ_JBFOHM010000007.1, on the reverse strand, counting down.
CCCATGGCCACCCTGACCTGGTTGCTGTTTGTCTACGCAGCGGCCGTCCTGACTCCGCTCGCCGGTGTTGTCGCCGCCGTCAACCTGGTGCGCCGATGGCAGCGAAACCGCCAGTACGCGCAAGCGCTTGCAGAGGCCGGTGTGTCGGAGGAGTTTGAGGCGGGCTCAGAGTCAGCATTGCCGGAACAGCAGGAGCCCGTAGCCGAGGCCCCAGCCGAGCCCGCAGTGGGGGTCGAGCCTGAAGTCCAAGTGGAGCCTGAAGCCGTGCCCGAACCCAACACGGAGCCCGCACCGGTACAGCCCCAGCAGGGCCAGCCCGCATCGCAGAGCCGCCCCGCGGCCCAGCCGCTCAAGAAGCCTGCCCTGGCCAAGCAGCGCAAAAAAGCCGCGTAGTCGCCCCCGAGCCGAGGACAACGGCGCAGGCAAACTACAGCGCCAGCTCCACCCGGTTCCGCCCTGCCGCCTTGGCCGCATAGAGCGCCGCATCCGCCTCGCCCAGGAGGGTCTCGGCGTCGGCCCTGTGGTCCGCGCTGAACGCCGCGATCCCGGCACTCAGCGTCAGCTGCCCCATCGGGTCCCCGGAGTGGACAATTTCCAGCTCCCGCACGCAGTCCAGCGCCCGTTCCATAAAGGCCTTCGCACCCAGCTGCGACTGGTTCGGCAGGACCAGCAGGAACTCCTCGCCGCCGTACCGGTACACGCCGTCGCTTTTCCGGGCCGCACCGGTCAGGGCTGCCGCAACTGCCCGCAGTGCGAGGTCGCCCGCCTGGTGCCCGTAGATGTCGTTGTAGCTCTTGAAGTTGTCGACGTCGCACATGGCCACGCAGTATTCCTCGGCGTACCGCTGGCTCCGGGCGTGCAGCTGCTCAAGGTCCTCGGACAGCTTCAGCCGGTTGTTCAGGCCTGTCAGCGGATCGGTCCGCGCCTGCTGCGACAGCACCTTCCGGTAATGCGCCAGGTCGGCGTGCAGCGTGGTCACCCGGAGCGCCACCAGCATGCGCGCGTGCAGGACAAAAGGGTCCAGCGGCTTGGTGACGTAGTCGTCGGCGCCCGCCTCGAGCCCGGCAAGAACGTCGTCCCGGGACCCCTGCGACGTCAGCAGCACGATATACGTGTACAGGTCGGCCCCCCGCGCCCGGATGGCCCGGCACAGCGCCAGCCCGTCCATTCCGGGCATCATCCAGTCAGTCACCACCACGTCCGGCTGGTGCTCCAGGTACAGTGCCCAGGCCTCGTCGCCGTCCGCCGCGGTCAGGCAGTCGTGCCCCGAACGTTCGACGGCGGCCCTGGCCACCAGGAGCGAGCCCGGATCGTCATCCGCCACCAGGACTTTCACGGCGCCACCTCCAGCGCGAGGTCGAGTTCAAAGTTCACTTTCACCAGCTCGGCTTCCAGCTGGCTGACCAGTTGCGGGCCGCCGTCGTGTTTTCCTTTGCGGCCCATCTCTTCCAGCTCGCCGCACAGGGTGGCGACGGCGGTGGCGCCGATGTTGGCCGCCGCGCCTTTCAGGGCGTGCGCGGCCTGCGCCAGGGCCGGCCCGCCGCCGTTGTGCACGGACTCCCGCAACACGGCGAGCCGTGCCGGAAGGTCCTTCCGGAACGCCTCGGCGGCTGCCGGCAGCAGGCCCATGCCGTCCTCGGGGCCGAGGTCGCGCAGCATGGCGAGCCGGCCCGGATCCACCGACGGCGGCCGGCCACCGGTGATGGCCAGCAGCTGGGGAGCCTGCTCGGGTACCCAGCGGGCCAGGGCGGCCTGGAGTTCCGCGGCGTCCACCGGTTTGGAAAGGTAGTCGTCCATGCCCGCGGCGAGGCAGCGTTCCCGGTCGCCGTCGAGGGCGCCGGCGGTCATCGCGATGATCGGAAGACGGCTGTGCTTGCCGTCCCGCTGCCGGATGACCCGGGTGGCCTCGAAGCCGTCCATCACGGGCATGTGGCAGTCCATCAGGACGGCGGAGTACTGGCTGCGGGCGGTGGCCGCCACCGCCTCGGCGCCGTCGGCCACGACGTCCACCGCGAAGCCGAACTTGGTCACCGTGGCGCGGGCCACCAGCTGGTTCACCTCGTTGTCCTCCACCACCAGGATGCGGCCGCGGGACGGCCCCTCGGGGGCGGGGGCTGGTTCGGCTGCGGAGGCAGCAGCCGGCGAAGGTGCGGCTGGCGCGGCCGGGGCTGCGGCATGCTCGCGGCTGGACATCAGGCGCACCAGGCGGTTATAGAACTCCGAGCTGCGGACCGGTTTCATCAACCATTCGCGGACCCCGGCGCCGGCGATCTGGGCCGCGTTGACCTGCATGGTGGAGGTGAGCATGATCAGCTCGATGTCCGCCAGCCGGGCATCGGCCTTGATTTCGCGGGCCAGTGCCAGGCCATCGGTGTCCGGCATGCAGAGGTCCAGCACGGCGAGGTCGAACGGCTTCCCGGCGGCTGTTGCCTCGCGTGCCCGGACCAGGGCAGCCTTGGCGTCGGGAACCGCCTCCGGCTGCAGCTTCCAGCCGCGCAGCTGCGATTCCAGGACCAGCCGGTTGGTGGCGTTGTCGTCCACCACCAGGACCCGAAGCCCGGCGAGGAAGCCGGCCGCGGGAACAGGATCGGTCGACGCAGGCGCCACCGGCAGCGGGATCCGGAACCAGAAGGTGCTGCCTTCTTCCAGGACGCTGTCCAGCCCGATCTCGCCGTCCATGGCCTCCGTGAGCCGGCGGCAGATGGCCAGGCCCAGTCCGGTGCCGCCATAGCGCCGGGTGGTGGATGCGTCCGCCTGGGAGAACGACTCGAACAGCCGCGCATGGTCGGCCGGATCGATGCCGATGCCGGTGTCACGGACTTCGAAGTGGACCATGGCGGTCGCGCCCGGCCGGGCGTCGGGGGTTTCCACCTTCACCTGGATGGACACCTCGCCGGCGGCCGTGAACTTCACGGCGTTGGAGGCGAGGTTCAGCAGGATCTGGCGGATCCGGCCGGAATCGCCGAGGAGCCTGGCCGGGACGCCGGGCTCGCAGTAGGCGATCAGCTCAAGGTTTTTGACCTGCGCGGGTTCGGTGAGCAGGCCGGCCACTTCCTCCACGAGCGCGCGCGGGTCGAAGGGGCGGACATCGAGGTCCACCTTGCCGGCCTCCAGCTTGGAGAAGTCCAGGATGTCGTTGATAAGGGACAGCAGCGCTTCACCCGCTCCCTTGACGCCCTGCGCATATTGCTGCTGTGTCTCGTCCAGGGGTGTCTCGAGCAACAGGGCGGTCAGCCCCACCACGCCGTTCATGGGGGTGCGGATTTCGTGGCTCATGGTGGCCAGGAACTCGGATTTGAGCCGGCTGGATTCCAGTGCTGCTTCCCGCGCGGCCTTCAGCTCCTGCTCCGCGGCCCGGCGCAGGGTGATGTCCCTGGCGATGACGGCGATCCCGCGCACGTTCCCGTCTTTGCGGATGGGAGAGACGGTCACGGAGACCGGGATGACGGCCCCGTCCTTGGCCAGGTGTTCGGTTTCAAAGCTCGCGGCCTCGCCGCTTTCGAGGAGTTGCTCGACCACCTCGTCGTCGCCGTCCGTGCTGTCCGGCGGCAGGAGGAAACGCGCGTCGCGGCCCAGCGCTTCCCCTGCCGAGTAGCCGTACTGCCGCTCCGCACCCGGGTTCCAGCTGGTGATGACGCCCTCCGGCGTGGTGCTGAAGATGGCGTCCGAGGAGGAGTTGACGATTGCGCCGAGTCCTTCAAGCTCCGCCGTCCGGGCAGCCACCTCCTGCTCCAGCCCGGTGGTGAGGGTGAGGTTCTCGATGATGATCAGGACCTGGCGGATCAGGATGAGTGCCACTGTCAGTCGGGCCACCGTCAGCAGGAAAACGCTCATCTCGCCGACGTGCGGGGCGGCAATCATCATCACTGCCACGAGGATCGGCGCGTACGGCAGAAGCTCAAGGGCCAGCGCAAAGGCCTTGCGGTCCGGCCGCGGGTTTTCCGCGTAAGGGAGCAGCGGTGCCAGGGCAATCAGCAGGAAGGCACCAATCCAGCCCAGGGCGAGGGGGGAGCCAGTGACGCCAGTAACGCCGTCGAACGTCAGCCGCACATAAGTGCTGTCCGTAATGGTCAGGATCAGCAGGCCGCCGCCGAAACACAGCCACGGCAGGCGCTCGCCGGGCCGCCGCCGCATCCCGAGGACCAGCACCAGGGAGGTCATGACCACGTCCACCACGGGGTAGGCCAAGTTGGTCAGATGCGTCAGGAAGTCGCCTTCGGAGCTGAAGGCCGGGCCCAGCGCCGTGTACCAGCTGACCACCATGACCGCACCGGCTATCACTCCCGCGTCCAGGACTGTCCGGGCGAGCCCCACGCGGGTGGTGCCGCCGGGCCGCCTGAAGCTGAACAGCGCGACGGCGGCCGGCACCGAATAGGACAGGAACAAGGCGTCCGCCAGGGAAGGGAAGGGGTACACATGGTCATAGGCGAGGCCGAAGTACGTCCAGACGAGCTGGCCGGCCGCCCAGACGTAGCACGCCACCGACATCAGGGTCCAGGCCCGCGCATTCACCCCGCCGCGGCGGGCTGCATGGGCGCAACTGCGGCCAGCCAGCATGGCCGCCAGGAGGATGGAGAAATCACCCGCCACCAGAGCAGTGGGAGTGCCGCTGTTGGCGGCGAAAAACAGCCCGAGAACGGCCAGCACGACAGCACTAAGCGCGATCAGCCACACCAGCGTGGCCGTGCGCGTGCCTGTGGCGGGACGTTGCTCCAGGAGATCTGTCTGATACACGCGGATCCCTCCCCATAGGTGCGCCCGTTACCCATAAAACCGTGAGACCTGGGCCCGCCCGAGACCTGGGCGGAGACGCATCCTTATGATATCCCTCACAGCTCAAGAAGGGCCGTACCTCGCGTCCACGTGGACCACGTCCCGGCCGGCGCGCTGCAGCAGGCTGGCCGCCACCGCGGAACGGTATCCGGTGGCGCAGTGCACCCACACGGTGCCCGCCGGAATCTCGCCCGCCCGCCCCAGCAGCTCATGCAGCGGAATGTTCACCGCCCCGGCGACGTGGCCGGCGTCGTACTCGTCCGTCCGGCGCACATCGAGCACCACGTCCCCGGCGCTGCGGCCGTGCAGCAGCCCGTCCCAGTCCACGCGCGGGTAATGCATGATGGCGGTGCCCGGCGCGAGTGCCGACGGCTCAGTTCCGAGGGCCGCATCGGGGGAGTCGATGCCGATCCGGGACAGGTCGCGGATGGCCTTTTCGACGTCGTCGCGGGATCCCACCAGAGTCAGCTGCCGGTTCCACGGCAGGACCCAGCCCAGGTAGGCGGTGAAGCTGGAGCCGCGGCCGTACTCGAAGCTGACCGACCCCTGCAGGTGGCTGCTGGCGAACGCCACACGGTTGCGCACGTCCACCACCCATTCGCCGTCCGCCAGCCGGCGGCTGAGCTCAGCCGGATCGAGCGGGTCCGGCACGGCGAGCTGCGCGGGGGCCGGCCCCTTCCGGTTGGCCGGCGCCATGTGTGCGTAGTAGGACGGATAGGCGGTCAGGTTGTTGATGAGCTCCCGCACAAAGTGGTCCTCGTCCGGATCCGTGAACGCGTGGTTGCTGCCCTGCTGATCGGCGATGGTGGACGCATGGACACCTGACGCCGGCCCGGACGAACAAAACGAGCCGAACCCGTGGGTAGGGTACAGGGCGGCGTCCGGCGTTGCCTCGGCGGCCAGGCGCCGGACCGATGCGTACTGCGCGTGCGTGAGCTTTTCGGTGTCTTCGTCGCTGACCAGGTCCGTCCGCCCCACCGACCCATACAGCAGGCTGCCGCCCGAAAACACCGCCTGCTCCTGGCCGTCCGTCACCACGTAGCTGAGATGGTGGTGGGTGTGTCCCGGCGTGGCCACCGCCTTCACGGTGAGCCGGCCCACCCGGACGGTGTCGCCGTCGGCTATTTTGACGCGGTCAAACTCGACGGCGTCCGCCCCGTTCACGAGGTACGCGGCACCGTGGGCGCGGGCCAGGATCAGCCCGCCGGTGAGGTAGTCGTTGTGGAGGTGGGTTTCGGCAACGTGGGTGATCCTGACGCCGGCTTCAGCCGCCGCGGCCTCCACCCGGTCTGTGTCCCGCTGCGGATCAATGACCAGCGCCACCTGCCCGTCGTGGACCAGGTAGCTGCGGTCCCCGAGCGGCCGGGTTTCGATGACAACGACGTCCATAGGATCATTCTCCTCGCATGGGGGCTCCCCTGGCTGTGTCCTGGCAGGGACGCCAGCCGCCGCATCAGCCCGGGCGGCCGTTCAGGGCGTCGATCGCCTGCTCAGCCTGCCGCACGGCCAGCTCCAGCCGGCTCCCCGTTTCCGGGAGCGAGAACAGGTAGCCCTGCAGGGAATCGCACTCCGGCGCCGTCAGGTAGTCCGCCTGCGTCGCCGTCTCCACGCCCTCGGCAGTGACGGTCAGGCCCAGGCTGTGCGCCATGTTGATCATCGAGCTGAGGATGGGCAGCCGCTCATGGCCGGTCCGCACCATGGACACAAAGGTCCGGTCGATCTTGACGGTGTCCACGGGAAGCTCCTGCAGCCGGCCCAGCGACGAGTAGCCGGTGCCGAAGTCATCCAGTGCCACCCGGACGCCGGCCTCGCGCAGGCTGCTGAGCTGGCTGATCAGGCTGCTGTCGGCGTCGAAAAAGACACTCTCGGTGACTTCCAGGACCAGCTGGTAGGCGCCCACACCGGCGGCGTCGGTGAGGCCGAGGACGCCGTCGGCAAAGTTGGCGTCCTGCAGCTGCACGCCGGAGACGTTGACGGCGAGCGACCGCGACGGGTCCTCGCCCAGCCATGGCGCCAGCTGCACGAGGCTGAGGGCCATCACTTCTTCGCCCACCTCGCTGATCAGTCCGCTGCGCTCCGCCAGCGGGATAAAGACCGACGGCGGGACGCGCACGCCGCCGCGGTCCCACCTGGCCAGCGCCTCGACCTGCACCACCTTCGCCATCCGCGGCGACACGATGGGCTGGAACACCACGGAGATCTCGCCACGGGGAACAGCCAGCTGGAGCCCGGCTTCCATGTCCGTGCGCTGCACCAGGGCCGCCATCATTTCCGGATGGAACCGCAGGAAGCGGTTCTTTCCCGCAGCCTTGGCCGCATACATGGCGATGTCGGCCTGGCGCAGCAGCTCGGATGGGCTGATGACGTCCGCGCCGGCCGATGCCAGGCCCAGGCTCAGGCTGGGACGCAGCACCGTGCCGTTGATGGTGACCGGCACGTGCAGGCACCTGACGATGCAGGCCGCAATCTCATCCGCGTCGGGGCAGGCCGTCAGCAGGACCACAAACTCGTCACCACCCAGCCTGGCCACTACGTCCGCGGTGGGGACGCAGCCGCGGAGCCGGCGTGCCACTTCCACCAGCATGTCGTCTCCGGCCTGGTGCCCCAGGATGTCGTTGACTTCCTTGAAATCGTCCAGGTCGACCAGCAAAACGTCCACGGTCTTGAGGCGGGGCGCGCTCAGCGCCGTTGCCAGGCCATCGTTGAAGACTGCCCGGTTGGCAAGCCCGGTCAGGTGGTCCTGGAAAGCCAGGGCCCGGAGCTGTTCGGCCTGGGCGGCGAGGTCCAGCATGGCCTGCTGTGCCTGCTCCTGGGCCTTCCGCCGAGGGGTGACGTCGCGGAAGCTCCACACCCGGCCCACGATCTTTTCGCCCACCCGCCGGGGCCGTGAGTACCGTTCAAAGGTCCGGCCGTCCTTGAAGTCCAGCACATCGTGGCTTTCCGCTTCGGGGTTTTCCTCCACTTCGGTGAGCCGAGCGACAAAAGTCTCCGGATCCTCTACCTGGGAGAGAATGAGCCTCATGACAGGCTCTTCACTGTCGCCTTCGAGGAGTTCGGGCGGAATGCCCCACATCTTGAGGAACTGGTCATTGAACCCCGCCACGCTGCCGTCCGAGCTGATCACCAGGATGCCGTCCGCCGTGGATTCGAGGGTCGCAGTCAGCAGCGACATGGCCTCGCGCAGGTCTGCGTCCGCAGCCTTCCGGTGCGAGGTGCTGCGGATGGAGACCAAAAGTTGGGGTCCGTCGGCTGATTCCAGCAGGGCGCCGGCCATCTCGGCAGCGAACTCGGTGCCGTCGCTGTGGACTCCGTACACTTCACGCGGCGGGATCGGCTCCAGGTTTCTCAGGTGCCGGAAGATCTGCTGGATTTCGTTCCGGAAGCCCTCAGACAGGAGGGCCCGGTGGTCGCTGCCCACAAGTTCGTCGGCTGCTACCCCGAACAGCCGGGATGCGGCGGCGTTGGCGATCCGGATGCGGCCGTCTTCGGCAACCGCGAGCAGGGCATCGGGGCTCGCCTCGAACATGGCGTTGCTGCCCATCGGGGCGCCCGCAGCGATAGGGAGGCCCTTCGTCTGGGACCTCCCCGCCGCGTCAGCGTTATCGCCGGATGCCTTTGCAGGCAAATCTTCGCTGTGCCGTCCCGAACCCGCCATGACGCAATCACCCCCACGCACATCATAAAGTGCGAATCCGGGATATCAATGCGGCGGGTGGAATCGGTTTCCTGTGATGTCGGTTATGGGCCGGGCACGGCGAAGGCGCCGTCCCCGGTTCGGGGCGGCGCCTTCGCTTTAAGAAGGGACCCGTCAGACGCGGCTGCCGCGCCTGGTGACCATGCCGTAGACGAGCAGGACAATAATGGAGCCCAGGATGGCCAGCAGCCACGTCCGGAGGTCGAAGAATTCAGCCAGGCCGCCGCCGAAGATCAGGGATCCGATCCAGCCGCCCAGGATTGCGCCAACGACGCCCAGGACGAGGGTGACAAGCCAGCCTCCTCCTTGCCTGCCGGGCAGGATTGCCTTGGCAATCGCTCCAGCTATCAGGCCCAAAATGAGAAATCCAAGAATTCCCATGATCACACTTCCTTTTCGATAAGTGGTGCCGATGCCTCACCCCGGTCATCCAATTCAATCAGTGTGCTTACTACATCGCAAGGATTCCCGGATATCGAAAAGGCGACGATTAGTTGTGCATTTCGGTCAGGGCTTCGGAGTTACGGGGCACCGAGGCCCGGCCCAGCCCGCGGACAACCCAGCCTTCCGCCTCCCAGGCCGTCATGTCCAGAACATTCCGGGCATCCAGCATGACCCGCCGACGGACCAGGCCGCCGGCTACAGCCGGGCTCAGATGCCGGTATTCCTCCCACTCGGTCAGCAGCAGCACCAGCTCTGCGCCCTCGAGCGCGCGGCGGGTGGACACCTCAAAACGCAGCTGCGGGTAGCGCATCCAGGCGTTGTTGATGGCTTTGGGGTCGGTCATCGTCACGTGGGCGCCGGCCGCGGCGAGCCGGGCCGCCACGTCGAGCGCGGGGGAGTCCCGGATGTCGTCGGTGTCCGGCTTGAAAGCGGCACCGAGGACAGTGACGGTCCGGCCGGCCAGGTCCCCGCAGAGTTCACGGGCCAGGTCCACGGTGCGGGCACGCTGGCCCACGTTGATGCCATCCACCACGCCCATCCACTCCTCCACGGAGTCCACCGCCAACGCAGCAGCCTGTGCCCGGAAGCTGCGGATGTCCTTGGGCAGGCAGCCGCCGCCGAAGCCCAGCCCGGCGTGCAGGTACCTGCTGCCGATGCGCGGATCGAGGCCCATCGCTTCGCCGAGTTCGGTGACGTCCGCTCCGGCGGCATCGCACAGTTCGGACATCGCGTTGATGAAGCTGACCTTCGTGGCAAGGTACGCGTTGGCTGCCGACTTGATCAGCTCGGCGGTGGCGTAGTTGGAGACCAGCCTGGGAATGCCGGCGTTCAGCAGCGGCTCGTAGACGGCGTCCAGGGCCGCGGTCACGCCCCGCGGCGCACCCGTTCCGGGATCGAAAGCGGCGACCCGACCGCCTGATACGCCGTAGACCAGCCGGTCCGGGACCAGCGAATCCTTGACCGCTGTGCCCTGCCGCAGGAACTCCGGGTTCCAGCCCAGCAGCACGTCGGGCCGCCGTGCCAGGATTCCGCGGAGCATCTCCACAGTGCCTACCGGCACTGTGGATTTACCAACGACGACGGCGCCCCTCGCCAGGTGCGGGAGCAGCGCCTTGGCGGCGGACACCAGGAAGGTGAGGTCGGCGCCGTCGGACGTTTTGGACTGCGGCGTCCCCACGCACAGGAAGTGGACCTGGGCGCGCGCGGCGTCCGCGAAGTCCGTGGAGAACGTGAGCCGGCCGGTGGCCAGCCCGTCCCGGAGCAGTTCGTCCAGGCCGGGTTCGAAGAAGGGCGCGTGCCCGTGGCTGAGGTGGTCCGCCTTGGCGGCGTCGACGTCGATGCCCACCACCGTGTGGCCCATCGAGGCGAGCGTGGCAGCGTGGACGGCGCCGAGGTAGCCGCAGCCGATGACCGAGATCCTCACAAGGTTGCTCCGCTCTTGGTGTCGAGGCGTCGAGGGGTTGTGGCAGGCCCTACCACCGGCTGGCCGGTGATCACCGAGCGGTAGTGCCGCACCAGTTCGGCGCTCAGTGCGGGCCAGGTCCGGTCCTGCACGGAGGCGTGGGCTGCGGCGGCGAAGGCGCGGCGCTTGGCGTCGTCGCCGATCAGGTCCATGACGTGCGCCCGGAGGCCCGCCAGGTCGCCGGGCTGGTAGAGCCAGCCGGTACGGGAGTTTTCCACCAGGTCCAGGGGGCCGCCACGGCCGGTGGCCACCACCGGTACGCCCGATGCCATGGCCTCCTGGATGGTCTGGCAGAACGTTTCGAACTCGCCGGGGTGGACAAAGAGGTCAAACGACGCCACCGCCCGTGCAAGCTCCTCGCCGCCGAGGAAACCAGTGAACACGGCATCTGGCAGGGCTTCCTCGAGTGCCGCCCGCTGGGGGCCGTCGCCCACGATCACCAGCTTCGCGTTGGGCACCCGGGCGAGGGCGGCCAGGTCCTCCACCTGCTTCTCGATGGCCAGCCGGCCCACATAGCCGATGATCCGCTGGCCGCCGGGAGCCACCGAAGCCCGCCAGCCGTCGTCGCGCTTTCCGGGCGAAAACCGGGCAGTATCCACGCCGCGCCGCCACATGTCCACGCGCGGAATGCCGCGGCCGCGGAGCTGGTTCAGGGCGAACGTGGACGGGACCAGCGTCCGGGTGGCCAGCAGGTGGATGTTCTCCACCCGATTCCAGGCCCAGTTCTCCAGGAACGGCACCCCGTACCGGGCGGCGTAGCTGGGGACCTCGGTCTGGTAGATCGCAACGGTGGGGATGCCCAGCTGGTGCGCAGCCTGGACCGCCCGCCAGCCCAGGACGAAAGGTGACGCCAGGTGGACGACGTCCGGTGCGTAGTCGGCAAGGATTCGCTTGACCCGGTACACACCGCCCATCGCCACGCGGACGTTGGTGTACCCGGCCAGCGGGACCGAGGGCAGCCGGTACACCAGCGCACCGTGCACAGCCTCGGGGACCGCGGTGTCCTTGGTGTCCAGCGTTGAGGGTGCAATGACCAGGACGTCGTGGCCCCGTTCCTCGAGGTGCTCCAGCACCCGCAGGATGGAGTGGGTCACCCCGTTCATCAATGGCAGGAATGATTCAGCGACTATTGCGATCCTCACCCCTCCACGGTGGGCGCCCGGGCTGACGGTGCGGGGTCGCGCGGGTAGAGCGCAGGGAAAGGTTGGGTTAACAGATCAGGAGCGCCGGGTCAGGGCTTTTCGCCGTGCCGCAGCACGTCCGGAAGTTCGTCCACATAGACCGTTTGCGGCGGCTCGAAGTAGATGACCAGCACTTCGTCGCCCACCGCGAAGATGCTCGTCTTGTCGAAGGGGTGGGCGTGGAATGCGTTGGTGCCGCCCAGGTAGGGCAGCATGACTTCGCCGATGGTGCCGGGGCCGATGCGCCCGGTCACCCGCCCGATCTTGCCGGTGAGGCTCCGGTCAACGTTTTTATGCATCCGGGGCTTTCGGGGGCCGCTTGCCTTCCCGGCTGTTCTTGAGCGCCGTGGACAGGGCGGGAAGGTAGTCGCCCACCTGGGCGAGGATTCCGCCGAGCATCTTGTTGACGCCTTCGCCGCCGTTCAGCACCGTCATCTGGCCCACGTGGGAGAAGGGCTCGGCCGCTGCGGCGACGATGGCCGGCATGTTCTCGGCCAGCTGCTGCGAGATGACGGCCTCCTGGTTGGTCCCCAGTGCTTCAGCCCGGGCCTTGATGCCGTCGGCCTCGGCCAGGGCTTTGGCTTTGATGGCGGAGGCAGTAGCGTCACCGCGGGCCTTGGTGGCTGCAGCTTCGGCCTCGCCGGTGACTTTCGTGGCGCCGGCTGCGGCAGCAGCGGCGGTGGCGTTCGCCTGTGCCTGGAGTTCCGTCCGGCGGGCGTTGGCCTGGGCTTCGAGCTCGGTGCGGCGTGCCAGCGCCTCGGCGGCACTGATGTCCGCGGCCTTCTGGCCCTCGGCGTCGGTGCGTTTGGCATACGCCTTGGCGTCGGCGGGCTTCCGGACGGTGGTCTGGAGCTTCTGCTCTTCCCGGTCCGCCTCAAGCTTGGCCACTTCCGTTTCCTGGACCACCACCTGCTGCCGGGCCGTGGCATCCGCCAGCGGTCCGGCCTGGGCCGCGTTGGCTTTGGCCCGCTCGGCGTTGGCCTGCGCCACCGACTGCCGGATGGCCGAAACGCTCTGCGCATCCGCGATCAGCGCTGCGGCTTCGGCTTCCTTCTCGGCCGCCTCACGGTTGCGGGTGGCCTCGGCGATCCGGGCTTCCATCTTCACCTGGGCGATGTGGGGCTTGGCGATGTTCTGGATGTACCCTGTGGGGTCCTGCAGGTCCTTGATCTGCAGCGAATCCACCACGAGCCCCAGCTTCTCCATTTCCACCCCGCTGGCGCTGCGGACCTGCGAACCGAGCTTGTCACGTTCGCGGATAATCTCCTCCACGGTCATGCTTCCGATGATGGACCGCAGGTGGCCCTCAAAGACGTTGTAGACCTGGCTTTCCATTTTGGGCTGCTGGCCCAGGAAACGCCTGGCCGCATTTGCGATAAACGGCGGGGCGTCACCGATTTTGTAAATCACCACGCCTTCCACAATCACCTGGATGCCCTGGGACGTAACGCAAGAAACCTTGAGTTCAGTTTCATTCAGGGTGAGGGAGAGGGTGCGGACAGTCTGCAGGCCCGGAAATACCAAGGCGCCCTTTCCGGTGACAATCTTGAAATCCATACCGGCCCGGGTGTCCAGGGTTCCGCGGGTCAGCCCCGAGATGATCAGGGCCTCATTGGGCTCCGCCACTTTCCACATCAGTTTGATGGCCACCCACACAAAACCGATCACCAGGATCGCCCCGATAATCGTGGCAATCAGCGGGAAGAATGCTGACAGATCCGGCATGATCAGGTCCTTTCACAGGTACGGAAAAGCATCGCCGTAACGCTCCGGTAAATGCAGCTGTCCATTTCCTGCCGGTTTTCCTGCGTGCAATTCCGGCCAGCCTGCCCAGCTGTTGTAGCCAGTGTGATTGGCGCCCGCCCAAGAGTCCAGAGCGCGGGAAACTTCCTTACCGGCGGGCCGGTTCCTTTAGTGGCCGAGGATCTCGCGGGCAGCCCGCTGGGCCTCGAGCTCCTCGGGCGTGACGGTGGTTCCGCGGAGGTATCCGGCGGCGGCGATGATGTTCCGCAGCTCGGCCTCGCTCCGCGGCGAGTTGACCCCGTGGTGCGACATGGCATGGCAGTTGGCGCACAGCGGAACCAGGTCCGTGAGCGGGTCCAGGACGTAGCCGTTGCCAAGCTGCGACGCGGGGACCACGTGGTGGACGTGGATGAAGTCCGCGCCAATGTCGCCGTAGGCCAGTTCGAAGGAGAACCCGCACGCCGCACAGTTGGTGCCACGGTGCGCGATGCAGGCCCGCCGTGCCGCGGGATCGCGTTCGTACCGGTTAACGGCGGCGCGGACGACGGCGCTCTCCGGATAGGTGCCGGGCACCGGCTGGGTCGGGTCGGGTCCTTGCGGCGGGCCATGGTCCGTCCAGAGTGCGCGGACGGCCGGCTCGTCATCGGGTGCGAGCACGGTGCCTGCGAAGCCGGCGCTGTCCCACGCGGCGTCGGGCATCGCCCTGGTGAGAACGTCGGCAGGCACCTGGTCGCCCAGGGGAAGAAGTGCATCGAAGGCTACCTGCACGGTGATGTCTGCACGGTCCGCGGCTGCCGACAGCACCACGCCGTGGCCGATCAGGCCTGGACCGTGGTCTCCCAGCAGGAACAGCCACGCATCCGTGCCCGCAGCCACGCTTCGGCTGACGGTCCAGGGCTCCAGGTGCAGCCCTGTAACGGCGACCTTTTCAACAATGGCCGCGTAGTTCCAGCGGTTCCAGCGGGCCGGGTCCCAGCCCAGGATGATGGCGCTCATGGGCCCATTGTTCCAGCGGCACAGGTTTTCCATGCCGCCTGAGGCGCAAACGTACACTTGAGGCCCTAATTTCCACAGCGCGAACTGGCAGGTATTACCCTCAAATCCGAGTTTTGAGGGTAATACGTGCCAGTTCGCGCCGGATAGCGCCTCAATAACTCTGACGGCTGACCGGGTGGGGCGGCCCCCAACACCGCCCCGCCCAGCCACGGCCTAGCCGAGCTTCCGCATCGGGTCTGGCCAGTTGCCCACGGTCGACGTGACGATGGCGCGGTTGATCTCAGCGTTGTAGTTGGACATGACGGTTTCTCCTGACTGAACGTGGTGTCCGCGCGCCGGTGGTGCGCGGGGGTCATGTTCTGCCGCGAAAAGGGCAGAGGTGACCTGTTCAGTCGGGTGAGGACCCGGGATCGAAGGAAGGGCCAGCCGGTAGCGTCTCGGCGCCGGACAGGTTTGCGTCACTGGTGGTAGTGGGCAGGGCCGGCCAGGACCCGCCAAGGTCTGCAACACTCACGGGACCGGAAGATCCTGGGTTGGCCTGCCCGGCCTGGTTCGCCAGGGCAGGGGGAGCCTGCGTGCCGGGTTCTTGAGGCCCGTCTTCGGGTCCGGTAGGCGTCGCCTGAGGAGGCGGGGCCAACCCGGCGCGGTCCTGGGCAGGAGCGAAGCCGAACCGCAGGGTGTTCGTGGCGGCTGTGCCCGCCAGCCCCGTTTGGGCAGCAGCAGGAGAGGTGGCCGCAGGACTCACGATGGCAGCGTCACTGCCTGCAACCGCGTCCGACGCCGGGAGGCTGGGTGCCGCGGTCGGCACCAGGCCGGGTGCCGGCGTCGTAAGCGGTGGAAGGCTGGGCAGCGGCAAATCGGGGAGGGGCAAAGGCAGCGGTGCGGCCGGGAGCTCAGGAAGCAGCGGCGGCAACTCGTCAGGCAACGGCAGGACATCGGGCAAAGGCAGCGGAAGGGGCGCCTGCACGAGGGGGAGTTCGGGAAGGCCCGGCACCAGGGCGGTGACGGAGTCAACAGTGCCGGCGACCACAGGAAGGGCCGGAGCGGCCAGGGAGTTTGCGAGGCCTGTTACGGGATTCGCGAGGGAGGCTGCGGTTGCCGCGGCCGCAGCGCCGGTGCCTGCCACCACGGGAGGCGCCTGAGGAGGTATCGCTTCCGCAAGGAGGGACGATGCAGGTTTCAGCGGGTCCCCGGTGTCCGGGACCAGGCTGGAAGCGGTGGCGGTTCCGGCTCCCCAGACGAGCCACGCCACGGCGGCCAGGAGAGCCAGCAGCAAGGACCGGAGGGCAGGGCGGCGAAGAGTCCGCGGTATCGCCCCCATCCGATCCACCCCCTAGCCCGATGGAACAACAGGGTACGCCGGGTCCAACCTGCCGTCCAGCACTAATTTTTCGGGGGACGGCCCACGAAAAAAGCCGATGCAGCTGTCCGCGTCACCGCGGTCAACTGCACCAGCCATTAGGACGAATATTCAGAATTTATTGAACTAACCTCATACGCGGCTCCTATTTCCCGGTTTCGATATCCGGGTTACCTCCTGTCGCTGGCCATGTTGCGGGACAACAGCCAGCCACAAGCAATCATCGCTACGCCCAGTACCAAGTGGGTCCAGTTGTCAGCCATGTTGAGCGACAGGAAATTGGCTGCCGAACCAACACCGACACTGAGACCGAAAATGGCAAGGACGATGTACAGCGCGCCGGCGCCCAAGAGGAAATTACGCGCGCCATGTTCGGTCCGGGACATAGTCCAGCCGGCTGCGCCAATGGCCAGCTGCACTATATTGAGCAGCATGGACACCTGGAACAGGCCAAGGAACATGGCGTGGGAATCAGGCCCAAGGAACATCAATTCGCTGTACTGCGTGGTGACGCCCGGGATAAAGCCCAGGATGCCGACCACGATCAAGAGAATACCTACACCCATGCCGGCATTCTGGACGTCTGCACGCCCGAAATGAACGCCGTGTGCATGTGGGGATGCGGTAGTCATTTTTTCTGCCTCCAACCACTGATTGCGGACATTCCAATTTTACGGCTGACCTGTGGAAAAAGCTCCGGAAGGCCGCGGACAGGGACTTCTGCGCAGCGACAGGACTGGCGTATGCGGCTGTCCGCGGCCGGCTGCAGTGTTGCCGTCCCTGAGGGCTCTGGTGAGGCGCGTCTCGTGGGCCTGTTGAGCCTGTCGCAAACGGGCGGAAGGGCCGCTCCGTGACACCATGGAACACGATGAAACTGCGCGCTGATCAGACCGGAGACCGTGGCCTTCCCATGCCCTTGTGGCTGCAGGGCGGGCTCGAGACGGCACAGGCAGCCATCATTTCGGCGCTTGTGGTGATCGCACCGATCGCCGCGGTCTGGGCCACCGCCGGTTTCCAGAATTCCGCGTTCGACGTCCTGGCCCGGCTGGCCGGCCAGGCCTGGCTGCTGATCCACGGCGTGCCGCTGGAACTGGCCGATGTCGGATCCGGTACAGCCGGAGGCTCCGGGTCCGACATGCTGACACTGATTCCTTTGGGGCTCACCCTGATTCCGTTCCTGCTTGCCTGGCGGGCGGGGCGGCGGCTGGCCCGGGCTTCCTATACCGACCAGCTGTGGCAGGCCCTGCTGGGATCCTGGGTGGTCTACGCGGCGTTCGGCGCGGCCACGGCATTCGTGTGCCGCACGCAGGACGTCGTCATCAACCTCTGGTACGCCATGCTCATCCCGCTGATCCCGTACGCACTGGGAATGGCGATCGGTGCCCGGCGCGAGGCTGGCTCGTGGAGCCGGCTGATCGGCGTCGACGCCGTCGCCTGGATTTCCCGCACCAGCCAGCATTCCCGCTGGGCAGGGTCCTATCTGGCCTCCGCAGCGAAGGCAGGGTTTGTGGCGCTGGCGTCCTCCCTGGCGCTCGCGTGTGTGCTGCTGGCGGTGGACCTTTTCATCCACTGGAACCTTGTGGTGGCCGTCTATGAAGCGCTCGACGCCGGTGCCCTCGGAGGTGCCGCCCTGACCATTGCGCAGCTCGGGTACCTCCCCAACCTCGCCGTGTTTGCGCTCGCCTGGGCATCCGGATCCGGTTTTGCGATGGGCGTCGGTTCGCAGGTGGGTCCGCTGGGAACCGCCACCGGGCCGCTGCCGTCCATTCCCGTGTTCGCAGCCATCCCCTCCGGCTCGCTGGAGTACGGGTTCGTGGCGCTGGTGGTGCCGGTGCTGGCCGGTGTGCTGGCGGGCTGGTGGTTCCTGCGCGCTGGGGAGAACCATTTCGACGAGTGGCTCTCCATCAAGATCCACGCCCGCTGGTTCACTGCCACCGTGTCTACGCTGGCACTCGGTGCGCTGATCGGGGCCGTCGCCGGGCTTTTGTCCGCCGGACTGGCCTGGCTGGCACGCGGGTCCGCCGGCCTGGGACGCCTGACGGACATCGGGCCCGACCCGTTGTGGACGGCGGTCTGGGTGGCCGCGGAAGTGGGCATCGGCGTCGTGATCGGTTACGCGGCCGGGCCGTGGCTGGAACGCCAGCAGCAGGTGGAAGAGGAAGCGGAGCTGGCGCTGTAGGGCCAGTCCCGGCGAGTTGCCTTAGGGAAGCCGGGGCAGTGAGTTCTCCACCGCGATCTGGCACCCTGACTTGGCCTGCTCCGTGATGGCCTCGCGGACGCATTGCTGGTAGTCGCGGAACTCATCGAAGAACACCGACGCGGCCAGGATCACCAGCACCATGAGCAGGGAAACGAACAGGCCCGAAATGGTCCCGAAGAGCACCAGCCTGGATTCCTTGAGCCGGACCGCACGGACCAGCAGCAGGATGCCCAGGACAAGGCTCGCAGCTGTCAGGATGCCGGTGAGCCAGAGATAGCTGATATCGAGCTGGAAGACGAAGAACGAGCCCAGCACAGTGACGAGGAAGATCCGGAACAGGTTGTGCGTGGTGCTCAGCGAGCTCTTGGCTGCCTCGCTGAGCTGGGGTTTGGTCCGCTGTTGGCCAGCGGGTTCCGGGGTGGTGTTCATGTTTTCCAGCCTACGCGAGCCTGCCCATAAGCTAGACCCATGCGCATCGTAGTCCTCGTTTCCGGTACCGGCTCCAACCTCCAGGCTGTCATCGACGCCGTCAAGACAGGGGAGCTGGACGTGGAAATCGCCGCGGTGGGCGCCGACCGGGAGGGGACGTACGGCGTCGAGCGGTCCTCTGAGGCAGGCCTGGAGACGTTCGTGGTCAACTTCAACTCGTTCCCCACCCGCGACGAATGGGATGCGGCGCTGACCGCGAGGGTGGCTTCCTACGCCCCGGACGTGGTGGTCTCCTCCGGCTTTATGCGCATCGTCAGCGCCGACTTCATCGAGGCATTCCATGGCAGGTACCTCAACACCCACCCTGCCCTGCTGCCCGCTTTCCCCGGCGCCCACGGAGTGCGCGACGCCATGGCCTACGGCGTAAAGGTCACCGGCTGCACGGTGCACTGGGCTGACGCCGGCGTGGACACCGGGCCCATCATCGCCCAGGAGGCCGTGACCGTCGAGGAATCCGACTCCGAGGAAACCCTGCACGAACGCATCAAGGTGGTGGAGCGCCGACTCCTGGTATCCACCCTGGCAGCCCTCGCCGCCGCCACTCCGCCCAAGTAGGTAGCAGCAGATGTCGTTTTCAGCCCTCAAAACGACATCTGCTGCTACCTGGTTGGGCCAGCGCTGGATGCCTGTGGATAACTTCCGCATCGTGGCGCAAAATTTGTCACCATGGGCCCATGAAAACTCCGCAGCCACTGCCGGAACCGCTGGGTTCCGCTGCTTTTACGTTCCAGGAAGCGGCCGACGCCGGTGTGACGGTTGGGCGGTTGCGGCATCGTTCGTTGGCTGCTCCAAGCCGAGGCATCAGACGGCCGAAGCACGAGACGCTCACTGAGCTATCGTCACTGGTCCGGCCGTTAACCTTGATCACGGAATTCTCGGCAGCTTCCCACGCGACCGCATTTACGTTGTGGTCCTTCCCAGGATTCCTCCCGGGCAGGGACGATCCCGTCACTCATATCTCCAGGCCGGACACCATGGCTATGCCGCGTCGGTCTGGAGTTCGGGGACATCGCGGGCAGTTCTTCGACGATGAAATTGTGAATCTCAACGGACTGCTCGTCACCTCCCGAACACGGACGTGGCTGGACTGCGCACGCAAGATGAGTGTCGACGAACTGACGGTGGTCGCCGACCACTTGCTGCGGGTTCCGAGGCCGGACTTCGAAGGAAGATCCGAGCCCTACGCAACTCGGGACGACCTTGCGGATATGCTCGATCGGCACAAGGGGACACCCGGAATCCGGAAGGCGCGACTTGCCCTTGAGCAGGCCCGCACCGGATCTGACTCCGCCCCGGAGACGAAACTTAGGCTGGCGCTGGAGAATGGCGGTTTGCCAGAACCACGACTGAACGCTCCCGCGGAACTGGGGGCCGGCGTCGTGCGTCAACCTGACTTGAGCTATCCGGAGCATCAAGTGGCCGTGGAGTACGACGGCGACGGCCATTCCGAAGCCGCGCAGATCATCCGTGACATTGCCCGCGAAGAGGACTTTGCGCGTGCGGGGTGGATAGTTGTCCGGATCTCCAAACGGCACATGGAGAACGAGGCAACGGCCGCCGTCGCAAAAGTCCGAACAGCCTTACTTAGCCGAGGGTGGTCCCCCAAGTAAGTAGCAGCAGATCTCGGTTTGAGGGCTCAAACCGACATCTGCTGCTACTTAGATGTGGGGGAGGGGGCTGCACCTACTCGAGGCGGCGCTGCTTGGTTTCCGGTGAGAAGAACGCCATAAACAGCACGGCCACCATGACCAGCCCGCCGGCCAGTGCGAAGGACGTTGCCAGGCCCAGCTCCGGCCAGAAGTAGTTCGCGAAAATGAGTGGGCCAAAGCCTGCGCCCAGCCGCGAGAATGTCGATGCCCAGCCGAAACCGGTGCCCCGCAGTTCGGTCGGGTACAGCTCGGACACGTAGGCGTAGAGCACCGGGATGGCCACCTGCACCACAAAGCCGAACACCAGCAGCCAGAACACGGCGGCCGTGGGGATATCCACCACAATCGCCACGATCACCAGGGTCAGGGCAGACAGCGGCCCGGTGATGGCCAGGATCCACTTGCGGCCCACCCGCTCCACCAGCAGGGCGGCCACAACCACACCGAGGAGTCCTACGGCGGCCATGGACGCTGTGGTCACAAACGCCTTGTACTCCGCAAAGCCAGCGCCGATAAGGATCCGCGGCATCCACGTCAGCGACAGGTAGTACACGAGGAGGATGCTGAAGAACAACGCCCAGGCTGTGGCGGTGATCTTCCAGTTGAACTGCCACACCAGGCGAAGCTGGTGCCAGGCGCTGCCGGCGGAGAGCCGCGGAACTTCCTGCGCGTCCGGGAGGCTGTAGGCGCGGGGTTCAGCACCAGTCGCAGCGACGAGGTCGTCGATGACCTTCGCAGCTTCCTCCCGCCGGCCCTTGCGGATCAGGAACAGAGGTGATTCCGGCACGCTGCGCCGAACCCAGAACACCAGGAGCGCCGGGAGAACCATCACCAGCATGGTCAGGCGCCAGTCGCCGGACGCGGCCACCAGCCCGGCGGACACGAACCCGGCAAGGGCGGCGCCCACCGGCCACCAGCCATCCATTGCGGTGAGGACCTTGCCGCGCTGCTTCCGAGGCGTGAATTCACCCACCAGCGCATAGTCCACCGGGATGCAGCCGCCCAACCCGAAACCTGCCATGAAGCGGAACACACAGAACCAGACGAAGTCGGGGGAGAAGGCGCCCAGGACCGTGAAGAGGGAGAAGATGAGCAGCGTGGCCGTGAAGGCCTTCTTGCGTCCGATGGTGTCCGCGATGGTGCCCCACACAAAAGCGCCCAGGGCCATGCCTATCAGGTTGGCGGTACCCACCCAGGCAACCTCGCCCGGGGCCAGCGCCCAGTGCGTGGAAAGCAGGGGAATGAGGATGCCGTTCAGCGTTACATCCCATGCATCGAACATAAAACCGAGCCCTCCGATGAGGAAAATCCGTCCCTGGACCTTCCACCGCCATGGCAGCTCCTGGACCACCTGTTCGCCGCTGGGCACAGTGGTGTACGTGTTCATTTTGGCCTCCTGTGAAAACTCTATCCGTGCCCACCGACGTTCACACTCCGGCCGGCAACCGGGGCAGACCCGGCAACGCGATAAACTGGCGGTATCCCCACCAACCGCGGCACTGGTCCGCGAGATAAGACGGAGACTTTTGTGAGCTTCACGCAGCTTGACCGTGTTCCCATCCGCCGGGCCCTCATCTCGGTTTACGACAAGACCGGTCTGGAGGAGCTCGCCCAGGGCCTGCACGCAGCAGGCGTGAAGATCGTATCCACTGGCTCCACGGCCAAGAAGATTGCCGAGGCCGGCATCCCGGTCCAGGAAGTCGAGGAAGTCACCGGCTCCCCGGAAATGCTGGACGGCCGCGTCAAGACCCTGCACCCGCGCGTGCACGGCGGCATCCTGGCCGACCGCCGTGTCCCGGCGCACATGGAAACCCTCGCCGGCATGGAGATCGAAACCTTTGACCTGGTGGTGGTGAACCTCTACCCGTTCGTCGAGACCGTCAAGTCCGGCGCAGCGCAGGACGACGTCGTCGAGCAGATCGACATCGGCGGCCCCGCCATGGTGCGGTCGGCAGCGAAGAACCACGCCGCCGTCGCAATTGTTGTTGACCCCGGCTTCTACAGCCAGGTGGTCACCGCCGCGGCTGAAGGCGGCTTTGACCTGAAGACCCGGCGCCGGCTCGCCGCCAAGGCGTTCGCCCACACCGCCACGTACGACAACGCCGTGGCCACCTGGACGGCCAGCCAGTTCCTGGATGAGGACGGCGACGGCGTCATCGACTGGCCTGCCTACGCCGGCGTTGCGCTGGAGCGTTCCGAGGTCCTCCGCTACGGTGAAAACCCGCACCAGCAGGCCGCGCTGTACGTGGACAAGGCCGCTCCCGCGGGCATCGCGCAGGCGGACCAGCTGCACGGCAAGGCCATGAGCTACAACAACTTCGTCGACGCCGACGCCGCCCTCCGCGCGGCGTTCGACTTCGCCGAGCCGGCGGTCGCCGTTATCAAGCACGCCAACCCGTGCGGTGTGGCCGTTGGTTCCGCCGATGCTGAAGACCCGATCGCCGACGCCCACGCCAAAGCCCACGCCTGCGACCCCGTCTCGGCCTTCGGCGGCGTCATTGCAGCCAACCGCACGGTCACCGCCGGCATGGCCCGGACCGTCGCCGGCATCTTCACCGAGGTGGTTATCGCGCCCGCGTTCGAGCCTGAGGCCGTGGAGATCCTGTCCAAGAAGAAGAACATCCGCCTCCTCGCCCTGCCCGAAGGCTACGGCCGCTACCCGGCGGAAATGCGCCAGGTTTCCGGCGGCGTCCTCGTGCAGATGTCCGACAAGGTGGACGCCGACGGCGACAACCCCGCCAACTGGACCCTCGCCGCCGGTGACGCCGCCGACGAGAAGACGCTGGCCGACCTCGCCTTCGCGTGGACCGCCTGCCGGGCCGCCAAGTCCAACGCCATCCTCATCGCCGCAGACGGTGCCGCCGTGGGCATCGGCATGGGCCAGGTCAACCGCCTGGACTCCTGCCGCCTCGCCGTGGAGCGGGCCAACACGCTGGGTGTCAAGGTGGAGTCCGACGTCGACGGTGCCGGCGGTGCGGCTGGTCCGTCGACAGCAGAGGCGAGCGTTGCACCCGAGCGCGCACGCGGTGCCGTTGCAGCATCGGATGCGTTCTTCCCGTTCGCCGACGGCTTGCAGATCCTGATCGACGCCGGCGTCCGCGCCGTGGTCCAGCCGGGCGGTTCCGTCCGGGATGAGGAAGTCATCGCCGCGGCCAACGCTGCCGGGGTCACCATGTACTTCACGGGTGCCCGCCACTTCTTCCACTAAGGGTTAATCGTCGACGGCGGTTGTCCCCTGGGTGGGGACAGCCGCCGTCGGGCTTTGAGGACCTCTTAGGACTCGCTGCTTGAGGATCCGCGCCCCGCTGCTTGAGGCGCGGACCCCTCCTCCGGAAGCCGGAACTCCCGGGGCTTTGCTTCCGCCAGCCGCGCCGGCGTCCAGTACTCGAGGATCTCCTCGTGCGACTGGGCGGGCCTCCTGTGGCTGACGGGTTTGCCGCCTGGCGAGGATTCCTTAGGAAGCGGCTGCACTGGCGTAGGTCTGCTGGATGACAGTGCCCCAGTAGGGGCCATACATCACCGGTGATCCGCTGTAGCCGTAGCTGTTGATCGAGTTCTGCAGGCCAGCTGCATTGCTTCCGATGAACCACGGGCCGCCCGAGGAACCGCCGGTCATGTCGCAGCTGATGCCCTGGGTCAGGAACTGACCGTTGTTGGGATCGTTGGACGCCGCGCCGTAGCAGCTCTTGAGAGTCGCGCCGTTGAATGGCGACGCCGCGGGGTATCCATAGGACTTGTACGTTAGGCCGCGGGCCGCGTTGAATTCGACGCCTGATTCGTTCACGACGTCTGACAAGTACTTGCCGTTGAGGGTGTTCATGACCGCGAACCCGGTGTCGTACTGCATGTTGCCATTGCTGCTCCACTGGGTGGGGGCGTAGAGGGCTTTGGCGGTCCACTGGCCGTAGGGGGCGGCACCGTTTTCGTACTTGGGCACAAAGATGAAGTTGGTGGCGAAGGCTCCCGGGCCTTCATTGAGGCAGTGGCCGGCCGTGGCGACGGTGCTCTTGTTCGCAGAGACCACAGCATTGCCCGAGCAGACATAATTGGTCCCGGCCAGGGTGAAGAAGACTTTGCCGATGTGGTCCACGGGGTTTTCGCTGACCGCAATCGTTGGCTTGCCCTTGCCTGCCCGCACCTTGGTGTTGGCGCCCTTCTCCACCGTTGCCGCGCTGGAGGTGTTGCCCCGTTCCAATGCCTTGCCGGCCAGCACATCGCCGGGGATGGCGCTGCGCATGCGGTCGGCGGTCCAGTAGTCGGCGGCTCCCGTGCTGTCCACGGCGGCGCTGGTGACGGACGGGTGCTCCTTGTCCCCGGATGCGGCGGGTGCTGCTGTTGCTCCGCCGGCCGTGGTCAACGCCAGCAGTGCGGCTGCGGAAAGGCTCAGAAGGCTGCTAGCCAGAGACCTCGTACGTGTCATGGTTGTCCTGTCTAAACGGGTGGGGGAGGGCTCCAGTCAAGCCCGCCGAGTGACCTACCGAATTTATCCGGATATGACAACTTTGTAAATAGTAGTGACGTCTCGTGTAGGGTCCGCGCCCCATCTGTGTGGAAGCCGCAGTGGAGCCACAAAAATCCCGCAGAATCTGCTGAATCCGGGCGTCCGCTCTGGCGGCGGGTCCCGTCCGGAGGCTAATTTTGAGGCACAGCATTGGCTGTCCGACTGGGCTCCGGACACGTAAGAGATTTGGGGCCCTCGTCATGTTTTCCTTCCGCAAGCCCGCCAAGAAGTCCGCACTCAACGGCCGTCACTTCTCCGCTGCCGAGGCGCAGGAGGTTGCCGGGGACCTGGCAGCCCAGGCCGAAGCCTTCCAGCTGCGCGACGTCGACCCGGTCCACACCTTCACCGCAACGGAGGAGCTGCGCCGCCGCGATCCGAAGTACGTGCAGGTCTGGCCCAGTGATGTTCCCCACAAGCGCCGCTGACTGAACCGGCGCGCCAGCTGGGAACTCCCGAAAACAACTGCCTAAACCACAGCGCGACGGCGGCCTGCCGCCCGGGGTGCGTGGCGCCGTCGTGCGTTTTCCAACGCTGTAATCCGGCAGTAACGGAGCAGCGCGTACGGCTGCGGGTAGGGTTCAAACCCGTGTCCTCGGGTAAGTTAACACTGGTGAAATAGACCGGATTTTCCAAAAAATCAGCCGACCTCCAGGGAGACGCCCGCGCATGTCCAAGATTATCTATACCCACACCGACGAAGCGCCGATGCTGGCTACCTATTCGTTCTTGCCGATCATCGAGGCGTTTGCTTCGACCGCAGGTGTGGAGGTGGAGACCCGTGACATTTCGCTCGCAGGCCGCATCATCTCCGTGTTCGGTGACTACCTCACCCCGGAACAGCAGATCGGTGACGCCCTTGCTGAACTGGGTGAACTGGCAAAGACGCCGGAAGCCAACATCATCAAGCTGCCCAACATCAGCGCTTCCATCCCGCAGCTGAAAGCCGCCATCGCCGAACTCCAGGGCCAGGGCTACAACCTGCCGGACTACCCGGACAACCCCTCCTCGGATGAGGAAACGGCCGTCCGCTCACGCTACGACAAGATCAAGGGCTCCGCAGTGAACCCGGTCCTTCGCGAAGGCAACTCGGACCGCCGCGCGCCGCTGTCCGTCAAGAACTACGCCCGCCAGAACCCGCACTCCATGGGTGCCTGGTCCGCCGACTCCAAGACCAACGTCGCCCACATGACCGCTGACGACTTCCGCTCCAACGAGAAGTCCGTAGTCATTGCCGCCGACGGCACCATCGCCATCCAGCTGGTCCGTGAAGACGGCTCGGTCAAGGTCCTGAAGAAGGCCTTCCCCGTCCTGGCCGGCGAAGTCATCGACGGCACCGTCATGCGCGCCGCTGCGCTGGACGAATTCCTGGCAGCCCAGGTTGTCCGCGCCAAGGAAGAGGGCGTTCTCTTCTCCGCTCACCTGAAGGCCACCATGATGAAGGTCTCGGACCCCATCATCTTCGGCCACGTGGTGAAGGCCTACTTCTCCGAACTGTTCGAGACCTACGGCAAGCAGCTCACCGCCGCCGGCCTGAGCCCCAACAACGGCCTCGCCGCCATCCTGAACGGCCTCGAGGACCTGCCGGAGGACGTCCGTGAAGGCGTTAAGGCGCTGATCACCAAGGGCCTCGAAGACGGACCTGCCCTGGCCATGGTGGACTCGGACAAGGGCATCACCAGCCTGAACGTGCCCTCCGACATCATCGTGGACGCATCCATGCCCGCCATGATCCGCAGCTCGGGCCACATGTGGGGCCCGGACGGCAAGGAAGCCGACACCCTGGCGGTCCTTCCGGACAGCTCCTACGCCGGCATCTACCAGGTTGTTGTGGACGACTGCCGCGCCCATGGCGCCTTCGACCCCACCACCATGGGCACCGTCCCGAACGTGGGCCTCATGGCCCAGGCCGCGGAGGAATACGGCAGCCACGACAAGACGTTCGAGCTCCAGGAAGCCGGAACGGTGCAGATCGTTGACGCCTCCGGTGCCGTGCTGATTGAACACGAGGTTGCCCCAGGTGACATCTGGCGCGCCTGCCAGACCAAGGACGCCCCCATCCGCGACTGGGTCAAGCTGGCCGTCACCCGCGCCCGCGCCTCGAAGATGCCCGCCGTGTTCTGGCTGGACGAGACCCGCGCACACGACTCCAACCTCATCGCCAAGGTCCGAGAGTATCTGAAGGACCACGATACCGAGGGCCTGGAGATCGAGATCATGTCCCCGGAGAAGGCAACCGCCTTCACCCTGGAACGCATCCGCAAGGGCGAGGACACCATCTCCGTGTCCGGTAACGTGCTCCGCGACTACCTCACGGACCTGTTCCCCATCCTCGAACTGGGCACCAGCGCCAAGATGCTCTCCGTTGTTCCGCTGATGAACGGCGGCGGACTCTTCGAGACCGGCGCCGGCGGATCCGCCCCCAAGCACGTCCAGCAGCTGCTCAAGGAAAACCACCTGCGCTGGGACAGCCTGGGCGAATTCCTTGCTCTCGCCGTCAGCTTCGAACACCTGGCCACCACCACGGGCAACGCCCGCGCCCAGGTCCTGGCCGACACCCTGGACAAGGCCACCGGCACGTTCCTGCTGGAGAACAAGTCCCCGAGCCGCCGCGCCGGTGAGCTGGACAACCGCGGCAGCCACTACTTCCTTGCCCGTTACTGGGCCGAGGAACTGGCCAAGCAGACCGAGGACGCGGAGCTGGCGGCATCGTTCGCAGCTGTGGCCAAGGAGTTGTCCTCCAACGAGGAGACCATCGTCGGCGAACTTGCCGCGGTCCAGGGCTCTCCGGTGGATATCGGAGGCTACTACCGTCCGGACGAGGCCAAAGCGTCCGCAGTGATGCGTCCCTCGGCAACGCTGAACAAGGTCGTCGCGACCCTGAACTAGTTCCAAGCCAGACGCACAAAGAGGCGGCGTCCCGGGAAACCGGGGCGCCGCCTCTTTCTGTGTCAGCCGTCAGTCCTTGCCTTTTCCTTTGCCCTCGTTGCCCTTGCCTTCAGCGGGTGCCGGTGCCACCGGCGCGGGGGTTGTCTGGGCTGCCTCAGCAGCAGCGGCATCGGCCTGCTGTTGCGCTGCCGCAGCTTCCGCGGCTGCGGCGTCTGCCGCTGATTTGGCTGCGGCGAGGTCGGCGCGGACGGCTGCGGCCGCCGTCATGATGCTCCGCCGGCGGTCCTCGGAGACCTGCCCGTTTTCGACGGCGGCAGCAAGGTCTGCCTCGAGGCCGTCCAAGGCTGCCAGCCCGCCGGCGGGGTCGTTGCCGGCCGCCGCCTCGCTGACGCCAAGGACACGCTGCTGGAGCTGCCGGGCGGCGTCGTGCTGAAGGCCGGTGTCGGCAGGGCCGCAGGCGGCCAAGGATCCGGCGAGCAGAAGGAAGGCGGCCGCCAGACCCCGGACGCGCGGCAAGCGCCGGCGGCCGTTGTTTGCAGGGTTCATGGACGTACGCTCTCCTGGAGTTCCTTGAGATGGTCGCCAACGGTTCCGGTGACGGTGGGATAGGGGACGACGTCGGGAGTCTGCTGGGGTGCCAGGCTGAACGTCAGTGCCGCCGCGACGGCCGCGACCGCCAGCAGAGCCAGGACAGCCACGAGCCAGACACGCTTTCCGCCGTTCCGAAGCCGTGCCCAGACCTGGGCCCGCCTCCCGGCCGCGGAGTCTTGCCAGTCCCGCAGTCCCAGCAGGTTGCGGCTGGCGTGGGTCGCCGGAACGTCCGATTCCGCCGTGATGGCGATGGATGGCGGCCTGAAGGGCATGGCGGGGAGCACACGCGTGGTTTCGGGTGCCAGCTCGCCCGGCGTGGAAGCCGGTGAAACCAGGGCCTGGCGCAGCGCGGTTTCCACGTCGGCAGCCGTAGGCCGTTCCAGCGGCTCGATGGCGGTCATCGAACGGATCAGGTCAGCCCACTCCGCAGGCACGTCAGCCGGGATTTCCGGCGCGCGGTGCAGCCTTGCCACGGCAGACTCGACGGCGCTGCCCGGGTACTCCATTGTCTGCTTGATGCACTCCAGGAGGACAAGGCCCAGCGAGTAGATGTCCGTGGCGGGGGACAGCGGGGAACCCATGGCCTGCTCCGGACTGAGGTACGCGGCCGTGCCCACCATGGTTCCGGTGGTGGTCAGCCGTGTTGAGTCCGCGATCCTGGCGATGCCGAAATCCGTGAGTTTGGGCCGCAGGGGTTCGCCCGGACGGATCTGTACCAGCAGGATATTGCCCGGCTTGATGTCCCGGTGGATGATGCCCAGGCTGTGCACGTAGGCCAAGGCGTCTGCGGTACCGGCGCCGATGACTGCGAGCTCGTCCAAGGGGACTGCGCTGTGCCTGATCCGGCTGCGAAGGTCCTGGCCCTCCACGAGTTCCATCGTGAGAAACGGCCTGGGTTCGTCTGGGATTCGGGTATCGATTCCGGCATCGAACAGCGTGACCAGGCTGGGATGGTTGAGTGTTGCCAGCAGCTGGATTTCGGATTCCTGGCGCTTGAGTTCGTCGGCGTCCGGAGCCTGCGGGGCGAAGAGCTTCAAGGCCACATCGCGGCCCAGGTTCTCGTCCCTGGCGCAGTAGACCGATGACATGCCGCCGCGGCCGATCACTTCTCCGAGCCGATACCGTCCGCCGATTACTTCATGCTTGATGGAGCTAGGCGAATCCGCCACCATGACCAGTTCCCTCCGGTGCGCTGCGGCACTATTCTGCCTTAATTGTACCGGCCGGTAACGCCTCCTGGGGTGGTCCTCCTCGCGCACCGGTGGCCCGGACGCAAAGGCTTTGAGGCCTTGGCGTCCGGACCCTCGGTCACAAGGACAGGTACTGTTTAGTCGCGCTTCGTCGTGGGCTACCTCCTTTCGCCGGCTGCCGCGAACGGCAGGCACTGGTAACGCTTGCGGGAATCAGAACCTGTTGGTGCAGGTACTGATTAGGACGTCTTGCGACGCAGGAGCATCAGCAGGCCTGCAACCAGCAGGAGCAGCGCGACGGGAACCAATGAAGCATCGAATCCCGTATTGGCGAGGGCGGCAGCGCTGCCCTGACCCGTGGTGATGCCTCTGGTGTTTGCTGCTGCGGACACCGTGCCGGCGGTGGAACCGGACGTGGTGATGCCGGCCGGGGCGACGGTGATTCCGGTCGCGCCAGACCCTGTAGTGGTGCCGGTATTTCCCGTGGTGCCGGTAGTGCCGGTGCCCGGAGTGTCCGTGCCGCCAGCTGTGCCGGTGCCGCCCGGCGTTTCCGTGCCCGGTGTTTCGGTTCCCGGGGTCTCAGTGCCGGGGTTTTCGGTTCCCGGCGTGACGCTGCCGTCCGTGGCGCCGCCGATGATGACGGATCCACCGACGCCGACAGTCACGTCATCCAGGAGGCCTGACGTGTCCAGACCCAGATCGACGCCGACTGCGGCATCCAGGCCACCATTAGTGACGTTGCCCAAACCGAGTGCAACGTCAGCTGCGGCGGCCACGTCGGTGGTGTTGCCCAAACCGATTGCTACGTCAGCTGCGGCGGCCACGTCGGTGGTGTTGCCCAAACCGATTGCTACGTCAGCTGCGGCGGCCACGTCTGTGGTCGTGTTGGTGCCGTTTCCGAGGCCGAGGTTGATATCTGCGGCGACGTCAGCGGTGGTTCCGGTGCCGTTGGTGCCGGTGACGGTGCCGTTTCCGAGGCCGATTGCTACGTCAGCTGCGGCGGCCACGTCTGTGGTCGTGTTGGTGCCGTTTCCGAGGCCGAGGTTGATGTCTGCGGCGACGTCAGCGGTGGTTCCGGTGCCGTTGGTGCCGGTGACGGTGCCGTTTCCGAGGCCGATTGCTACGTCAGCTGCGGCGGCCACGTCGGTGGTCGTGCCGGTGGCGTTTCCGAGGCCGAGGTTGATGTCTGCGGCGACGTCAGCGGTGGTTCCGGTGCCGTTGGTGCCGGTGACGGTGCCGTCGCCGAGGCCGATTGCTACGTCAGCTGCAGCGGCCACGTCCGTGGTCGTGCCGGTGGCGTTTCCGAGGCCGAGGTTGATGTCTGCTGCGACGTCAGCGGTGGTTCCGGTGCCGTTGGTGCCGGTGACGGTGCCGTTTCCGAGACCGAGGTTGACGTCTGCTGCGACGTCGGCGGTGGTTCCGCCGTCGTTGGCACTGCCCAGCAGGCCGTCACCGAGGCCGACGTTGACGTCGACCACAGCGGCAACATCCGCGGTGTCCGACGGCGTTGAGCCACCCAGCAGGCCCAACGACGTCGTGTTAGCGGATGTCGCCGCTGAGACCAGTGCGGATGCGGTGAGGTCCGATCCGCTTGTTGTATCCGCAGCGCTGGCTGCGGTGGCGCCGAGGGCTAGTAGCCCGCCGGCGAAGAGGGTGCTAAGCAGCCCTCTGCGAAGGTTGGAATGCATGGTTTTGTCTCCTGAGAAGTTGGTGTTGGGCGCAGTTCAGCGCCCTGTGGCCGTGTTCTGCCATCGAAAGGCAGAGAGGGCTCAACTAGTCAGGAGAGGAACCAGGGTCGAACGACACCGGTGAGGGGGAATGTTCGCAGGCTCCGGCGACCGCGAAGGATCCCGGAAGCGGAAGATCAAGTATAAAGTCGTTCAGCCAGGCGGCAGGACCTGCGGGACCGGACGTGGACGCGCCGCTCCCCGCCCCTGTACTGGGCCCGGCCGGTGCCGGGAACGGCGACGGCTCACCGGTCAGGGGCAACTCCGGGACAGCTGAGCGGTGCGCCGCTGCACTCGCAGCGGGGGAGGCGGAAGTTCCGGCGAGGGCCACCGGCAGTGCGGCTGAGCCTTCCATGCCGGCGCCGGCACCCCCGAGAGGCACCTCCGCACCGTTGTCCGTAGGAGCGCCAGAGATAGCCGCCGGAACCGTTGAGTCGGCGCCGCTCAGCACGCCTGCGGTGTCAGGGAAAACGGATCCCGTGTCCGGAATGACGGGCAGAGTAACGGGCAAGGGCACAACACCGGTGACCAGGTCTGAGACAGGCTGGACCACGGGCTCAAGAATGGGAACCGCTTCAATGAGCGGCGGAGCGACGGTTTCCACCAGTGCTGCGGTGGAGTCATCGGCCACGACGGCGACGGGCACGGCCACCGCAGAGACTGTCCCTTCAGGAACAACGTTGTTCACCACAGGGACGGCCGCGATCAACTGGTCTGTGGCGCCGGTCAGCGTTCCGACGACGGGCTGCAGGAGTCCGGACGGTGTCGCGACTGGCGGAGCAGGGGTAACCGCCGGTGGTGGAGCCAAGGTGCTTGTCAGCGGGGCCGCGAGGGCAGAAACCGACGAAGTCACCCCGCCCAGGAGCGATCCCGAGTCATTTGAGTCAGCAGTTGCGGCAGTACCGGAAAGCGTCAGCCAGGTAATGGTGGCGGCTCCTGCGAGGAGAACCGGACGGAGCGCGCGCCATGGCAAGAGACCTTTAGCCATGCGTACCACCCCCATTGCCGATAAAGCCGACGATGTTTACATACTAAGACTGCTTATTGATGGAAGTCTAGATAAAAATCAACATAATCCCATCAAATTGACATTCCCTGTCACTCATATTCACTGACTTTAGTGGGCATCGTTCGGGTAGCTGACACCGAGTTGGGCGCGCACGCCGTCGAACAGGCGCATGGTGTTCAGGGAGTCTTCGAGCGGCATGACAGGGCTCTCTGTGAGCCCCTGCTGGATGCAGCGCGTCACCTCGCGGAGCTCGTATGTGTAACCTCGCCCGACGGCGTCGAACACCTCCCGGCGCGGCTCCTCGCGGCCGATGCAGACCAGCAGTTCACTTGGGTTGTTGATGGAGCCGACGCTTTGCAGGTATCCCAGGCTTCCGGCGACGGTTGCAGTCCGGGGCCCGTGGGCCAGGAGTGAGGACGTCAGTTGGACCTGGGCGCCGTGGTGGTACCCGAGGGTCATGGCGTTTTGGGCGTCCACGCCGTCGTCGTTGACAACCCCCGTCGCGCTGACGGTCTGCGGGAATCCGAGGGTTCCGAGCGCCCAGAGCAGGGGATAAATGGACAGATCCAGCAGCGCACCGCCGCCATCCTGCCTGGCCCACAGCCTGGCCGTGGGGGAGTAGGGTGCGGGGAAGCCCAAATCCGCACTGACCCAGTGCACACCACCGAGCTCGCCCGACGCGGAGATCTCAAAGGCCCGTTGCATGGCCGGGAGGAACCGGCTCCACATGGCTTCCATGAGGAACAGCTTTTTCCTGCGGGCCGTATCAATGAGCTCTGTGGCTTCCCGGGCGTTGATGGTGAAGGCCTTTTCGCACAGGACATGCTTTCCGGCGTTGAGCGCGGCGAGAACAATCTGGTGGTGCTGCGCGTGCGGCGTGGCGACATAGACAACGTCCACCGAGTCGTCGGCGAGCAGCCGCTGGTAGCCGGGAACGCCGTCGTCGTCCCCGTATGCCTTGGCGAAACCATTCGCCGCGGCGAAGCTGTCCGCAGATTCCTGGCTGCGGGAACTGACGGCATAGAGCTCGGCGTCAGCCAGCAGGGCCAGGTCCTCGGACACGGACTGGGCGATCCCGCCGGTGGCGATCACTCCCCAGCGCAGCGTGGTGCCGGTAGCGGACCGGGGGTCCTGGTCGGACTGGCTGGACAGCCATGGCTTGGCAATGGGCGCACTCATGCCAGCCATCCTCTCACTGTGGTGATAGAGCGTCCGGGAAAAGCACGCGGAAGGTGAGAGAGGATCCGGGAAAAACCTGCAGAAAGTGAGCGAGCGTCCTGATGGGAGGGGCTGGCGCAGGCAGAGGGAGGGCCCTGGGGCGGGCCCTCCCTCTGCCGTGCGTCACATCGGCAGCTGCGTTCTAGGCCGAGGCGGCGACTGCGGAACGGGTGCGGGCCGCCTCCTCCGTCAGTTTGCCCTGCTGGAGCCTGAAGCGGCGGTCCGTCTTGTTGGCCAGCGCCCTGTCGTGCGTGACCACCAGGATGGTGGTGTTGTGGTCCCGGCTGAGCGAGCTGAGGAGCTCGATGATGTGGTCGCCTGTCTGCTCATCGAGGTTGCCGGTGGGCTCGTCGGCCAGGATCAGCTTGGGCTCGTTGGCCAGTGCACGTGCGATGGCCACGCGCTGCTGTTCGCCGCCCGAGAGCCTGTTGATGCGCCGCACATGCTTCTCCGGGTCCAGCTGCACCTGCTCCAGCAGATCCTTCGCGCGCTGGAGGCGTGCGGCCTTGCGCATCCCGGCGAACTCCATGGGCAGCATGACGTTGTCCACCGCGGAGAGGTTGGGGATCAGGTTGAACTGCTGGAACACAAAGCCGATGTCCCGGCGCCGGTATTCGGTCAGCTTGCCGTCCGGCATGCTGGCCAGGCTGACGCCGTTTACGACGACGTCTCCGCTGGTGGGTTTGTCCAGCGCACCCAGGAGGGACAACAGTGTGCTTTTGCCGCTGCCACTCTTGCCCACGATGGAGGCCAGGGTGCCCTGCTCGAGTTCAAAACTCACATCGTTGACGGGCTTGATGGTGCGGTCACCGGAGTTGAAGGTGCGGACCAGGTTCTTGACTTCAATCATGGCTATTCTCCTCGCAGGACTTCGATGGGACGGATGCGGGCCGTAAGCAGGGCCGGGACGAGTGCGCCGATGATGGCCACGCCGAACACCGCTGCGATGCCGGCGGCGATGACGCCGGGGGAGGCGCTGGCGGTGACGGAGGTCAGCAGCTGGGAGGCACCGCCGAGCGGTCCGCCCTGGCCGCCCGGGATGCCGGCCCCGCCGCCCGGCATTCCGGCGCCGCCAGCTGCCCCGGCCATAGCGGCCCCGCGGCCGGTGGCGGTGGCCGCCGTCGTAGCGGTGGTGTTGCTGCTGATCAGCGCCGACGCGATGCCGCCGCTGGCGAAGGATGCGATCGCGGCGCCCACCGCGCTGCCCATGGCCACCAGGACGAGGGCTTCGAGGACGAACTGCAGGCCGATGGTGCGGTTGGGGGCGCCGATGGCCTTCAGGACACCGATCTCGCGGCGGCGTTCGCGGACCAGCATGACCATGATCAGCAGGATGATGAGCCCGGCGGTACCGAGGGCCGCGACGAAAGCGATGAAGGAGATGTTCTTGACGCTGCCGAGGGAGCTGACGGCCGTCTCCAGGTTCTGGCCCTGGGTGACGTCGGCCTTGTCCGTGCCGAGGGCCGTCTCCAGCGCGGTTTTGGTGAAACCAACGTTCTCCAGCGAGTCAACGGTGACAATCATCGTGGACAGCTCGCCCGGCAGCGCCGCGAGGGTCTGCGCGGTGGGCAGGGTGACGTAGAGGGCGTTGTTGCCGAACGTGGTGCCGGAATCGAACAGGCCGGCCACGGTGTAGGTCTGGGCGTTGATGGTGAACGTGGATCCCACCGAGAGGCTGTTCTTCTCGGCGAGCGTAGTCCCCAGCAGGGCAGTGGCGGATTCGGCCGTGTAATCGCCGAGGCCGGTGCCGTCGGTGATGGCCAGGGCCTTGCCGGTGCTGTCCACCTCCGCGCCGATTCCGGTTGCCGTGATGGGAAGCGAGCGTACCGGCTGTGTAGTGGTGGTTCCGGTGGTGCCGTTCGCGGCCTGGTTCCGGCCGCCGAGCGTGCCCGCATCAACGGCAGCGGTCAGGTTGGTGGTCAGTGTGGTTGCGTTCTGTCCGGCGGGACCGCCTTGGCCTCCACCGGGACCGGCCTGGCCGCCAGGAGCCGTCTGGGCTGCCGCTTCCGCAGCGTTCCGGAGCCTCAGGGAGCTGGTTCCGACGACGGAGCTCACGTTGGGAACTGCGGCTGCGGTGGCGGCCTGCTCGGTTGTCAGCGGCTCGCCGCCGCCTTCAAAGCCCTGGCCGCCGGCCGGATTGACGGTCAGGACGGTGCCGACGGAGGCATTCAGCTCCTGGACCTTGGCACCTACGGCCTGGTTGGCCACCAGCATGGCCAGTGCCAGGCCGATGGCCACGGCCAGGACTGCAACGACCGCCGCCGTTCGGGCCTTGTTTCTGAAGGCATTGCCTACACTCCGGGCAAGGACGCTCACTGTACTCCTAGGATCTGGGGCCGGCGGAAGGCCGGCGTTCGGATCCCAGACTCGCGCCCCACCCTGTGCGGGAAACCGGGCAAACCTATGTTTGCGCTGTGAAGGCCATCCTTGCCAGAGAAAGACCGCCGAAAAGGGACACCCCTTGACAGCCTTGTCATGGCGGAAGTAAAACTGGTAGTGCCACTCGGAAAGCGTTTTCTGAGCGGCAGTTCCCAGAAATGAGTACCCGCACCCGACTAAGGCATGTGGTCTGTTTGGCATGCCGGAAATAAGGCCAATGACGTCCTCCACCACATCAAGAACCCGATTCAACCGCCTGCGGCGCACCGCCGCGTTGGCGGCGTCCGCCTCGGCACTGGCGCTCGCCGCCGGACTCGCTGTGGCAGCACCCGGCAATACAACTCCTGCCAGCATGGCACCCGGCGATGCAGCGCCGTCGTTGACCGGTGGCGGCACCATCCGTCCCGACGACGCGGCACCCACCGGCTGGGCCGCCGTCGACGGTGTGACGAATGGCGGGGCCGGCGCCCCGGACGAAAACCGCTACGAGGTGGGCACTCTGGCGGAGCTGAAGACCGCGCTGGCGAACCACGGCGAGCCGAAAGCGCCGAAAATCATCTACGTCCGCGGAACCATCGACGGCAACCAGACCGCAGACGGGCGCATCCTCGGCGAGCAAGACTATGCCCCCGGCTACGACATCAACAAGTACATGTCCTGCTTCGGGCCGGAGGGCAAAGCCTGGAGCGACCAGACGTTCGACTACTGCAAGTCCATGCGGCAGCTGCGGCAGACTGGCAGCAACAACATGAAGCGCCAGATAGAGGCGAGCCTGCCCAGCAACACCACGCTGATCGGCCTCGGTGATGATGCCGGCTTCGTGGGCACCAACATCGTGATCCTCAGCGCCACCAACGTGGTGGTGCGGAACCTCAGCGTGGAGGCGCCGGTGGACTTCTTCACCACCTGGTCACCGGACGACGGCGACGGCGCCTGGAACGCGCGCTTCGACGCAGTGTCTTCAGTAACGTCCAACCACCTCTGGATCGACCACGTCCGGCTGACGGACGGACGCTACCCGGACAGCGAGGCGCCGATCGGATTCCGCGGCAAGCCGGCCAACCGCCACGACGGCCTGCTGGACCTCAAGGACGGCACCGACTACGTGACCATCTCCAACAGCAAACTGCACAACCATGACAAGACCATGCTGCTGGGTTCCGGCGACGAGCACGTGGACAAGGACGGCGGCAAGCTGCGCGTCAGCTACATCGGCAACCTGATGGAGAACATCCAGCAGCGCGGCCCCCGGGTCAGGTTCGGCCAGGTCCACGTGCTGAACAACTACTTTGTGGGCAGCACCGACGACCCGCAGTACCCCATGGTCAGCGGGGCACAGGGTGGCAGCAGCTACTTCCTGGGGGCCGGCTACGAGTCCCGGATCTTCTCCGAGTACAACGCTTTCGACTACACCGGCCCGGGCGCGGACGAATCAATCATGGTCAGCAGCTACAACGGGCACCGCTTCAGCGACACCGGATCGTGGTTCAACGGAGCCCCGGCGGACCTGGGCGCCGTGGCCCGCGCGTCCTATGAAACCCACAGGGCAGAGGCGCTGGCGGAAGCAGAACTCGCCGGCACGCCTGCACCGGACTGGACCGCGTGGGACTTCACCACCGACGTCGGCTGGGATCCCGCCGACGCCTACAGCTACAAGGCGTTCACCACGCCGCAGTCGGTGCGCAACCAGGCCCTGCACTTCACGGGCCCGGGCGTCCTGCGCGTGGAGGACCCGGCGTCGTAGTTTCCGGAACTGCATAAACAGAATGCCCCGGCTCCCTTGGGGAGCCGGGGCATTTCCGCGTTCCGTGTTACTTGGTGATCAGTATTACTTGGTGATCGGTCCGAGTACCGGATCGTCGACGTAGGCCGTCTTCACGTTGGCGGCGGTCACGATGACCGGCGGCAGCAGGAAGGCAGGAACCGTCTTCACCGTGTTGTTGTAGGACTTGTCGTCGTTGACCTCGGGCTTCTTGCCGGCCTGCAGGTCCTTGACCATGACGATTGCGTGCTCAACGAGCTTGCGGGTGTCTTTGTTGATGGTGGAGTACTGCTCGCCAGCGAGGATCGACTTTACGGATTCAACTTCGGAGTCCTGGCCTGTGACGACAGGAATAGGCTTGCCGGCCGCCTTTACGGAGGTGATGACGGCCCGTGCCAGGGTGTCGTTCGGCGAGAGGACGCCGTCCAGGGACGCTGCTCCGTAGGAACCGGTCAGGAGCGTATCCATCCGGCGCTGGGCATTCTCAGCCTTCCAGTCCTGGGTCACGGCCTTCTCAAACGTTGTCTGGCCTGAGAGGACCTTGAGCGTGCCGTCATCGATCTTCGGCTTGAGGACCTTCATGGCGCCATCAAAGAAGACCTTCGCATTGGCGTCATCCGGAGAACCTGCCAGGAGTTCAATGTTGTACGGACCGGCGGGCTTTTTGGCTTTCATGCCGTCCAGCAGTGCCTGGCCCTGCAGCTCACCGACCTTGAAGTTGTCGTAGGCCACGTAGTAGTCCACGTTCTCGGTGTTCAGCAGCAGGCGGTCATATGCAATGATCGTCGCGCCGGAGTCCTTGGCCTGCTGAAGCTGGGTCCCCAGCTGGGAACCGTCGAGCGCGCCGACAATGATCACCTTGGCGCCCTTGGCGATCATGGCACTGATCTGGTTCTGCTGCTCGGCCACGCCGTTATTGGCGAACTGGACTGTCGGCTTGAAGCCTGCGCTGGAGAGGCCGTCGTTGAACAGTTTCTCTGCCAGGACCCAGTTCTCGCTGGTCTTCTTAGGAAGCGCGACGCCGATGGCTGAGTCCTGCGCGAAGCCGGCGGCACCGGTTGTGCCGCTTGTAGTGCCAGGCTCGGCACGCCCGCAGGCCGTCAGCGCCAGTGCCGCGATCGCAGCTATCGCTGCTGCCTTTCCTGCTTTACCCATCATTCGCATTTTTGGTTCACTTTCTTTTGGGGTGGTGGCTCGGGGAGGCCTGAGTGGCTCAGGCTTCCCTGGAGATGGTTTCTTTGGTGGAAGTGACCTCGTCCGGCTGCAGCGGTGAGCCAGGTCCGCCGTTCGGGCGGCTGAAGTTCTTCATCATCAGCCCGATAATCGATGCCCGGCCCTGCGTCTTGTTGTAAACGTCAATGGCCACGGCCACCAGCAGCACCAGGCCCTTGATCATGGACTGCCAGTCGGCGCCGACGCTGAGCAGCTGCAGGCCGTTGTTCAGTACGGCCATGACCAGGCCTCCGACGATCGAGCCGATCACGGTGCCCACGCCGCCCGTCACTGCTGCGCCGCCAATGAAGACTGCGGCGATGGCGTCCAATTCCCAGCCAGTACCGTCGGAAGGACCGGCCGAGGTTGAGCGGGCCACAAAGATCATGCCCGCCAGCCCGGCGATGATGGACATGTTCATCATGACCAGGAAGTTGAT
Source organism: Arthrobacter sp. HS15c (assembly GCF_040812005.1). NCBI lineage: Bacteria > Bacillati > Actinomycetota > Actinomycetes > Micrococcales > Micrococcaceae > Arthrobacter > Arthrobacter sp. HS15c. The sequence goes on along the minus strand of NZ_JBFOHM010000007.1, from coordinate 184,402 downwards.
CTTCTTTGATTTCACACCGGACAGTTCCGCCGCATGCCGGTTGCCGCCCACGGCGTAAACGTGGCGGCCGACGACGGTCTTGGAGGAGACAAACCCGTAGATGAGGACCATGACGGCGAGAATAAGGCCGGGGACGGGGAAGGACGTGCCCGGGCGGCCTGTGGCGAAGAGGTATGTGGCGTACAGGATGGCTGCACAGATCAGGACCAGCTTCACGACAACTACCCAGGTTTCCGGCACCTCAGCGCCCAGGGCCTTGGCGGTCCTGCGGCGCCGGACTTCGCTGTAGATCACGAAGGCGACCGCGGCGAGGCCAAGCAACAGTGTCAGGTTGTTGTATCCGGTGTTCGGTCCGACTTCCGGAAGGTAACCTGCACCGATGTACTGGAACTCCCTGGGGACGGGAATCGAGTTGGACTGGCCCACAAACTGCTGCGCCCCACGGAAGATCAGCATGCCGGCCAGGGTAACGATAAATGCCGGAATGCCGACATATGCGGTCCACCAGCCATGCCAGGCTCCAATCAGGGCTCCCAGGCCCAGGCCGAGCAGGATAGCCAGGAACCAGGGAATGTCCCAGTCCCGCATCGCGATGGCCACCACCATGCCCACGAAGGCCGCGACGGAACCCACAGACAGGTCGATGTGGCCGGCAATGATGACCAGCACCATGCCGATGGCAAGGATCAGGATGTAGGAGTTGCCGTTGAAGAGGTTGATGACGTTTCCCGGGGTGAGCGTGATGCCGCCTGTGAGCCACTGGAAGAGAACTATCAGAGCCACCAAGGCAAATATCATGCCGAACTGGCGGGTGTCGCCACCGAAGAGTTTCTTGAGCGCGTTCATTGTTTTCGGTCCTTGTATCTGGAAGGTTCTGGAAGTCTGCAGCGGATTAGGCGGCTTTTCGGGCGGAGGTCATGAGCTTCATCAGGCTTTCCTGGCTGGCTTCCTCCTTGTTCAGGACGCCGGTGATGGCGCCTTCGAAGATGGTGTAAATCCGGTCCGAGAGGCCCAGCAGCTCAGGCAGCTCGGAAGAAATCACAATGACTCCTTTACCCTCATTGGCGAGCCGCTGGATGATTCCATAAATTTCGTATTTGGCGCCGACGTCAATCCCGCGGGTGGGCTCGTCCAGGATCAGCAGTTCCGGTTCCGTGAACATCCACTTGGCCAGAACTACCTTCTGCTGATTGCCGCCAGAGAGCTTGGCGACTCCTTCCTGAACCGAAGGGGCCTTGGTCCGCAGGGACTTCCGGTATTGCTCTGCGACTGCGAACTCTTTGTTGGTGTCCACCACGCTGCGCTTGCTGATCTTCTCCAGGTTGGCTGAGACAGTGGTGGTCTTGATGTCGTCCAGGAGGTTCAACCCCAACGACTTGCGGTCCTCTGTCACATAGCCGAGGCCGGCGTCGATTGCCTGGTGCACATTCTTGAGCGTTACTTCTTTGCCGTCCACGTAGACGTGGCCCGAGACGAAGTGGCCGTAGGACCGGCCGAAGACGGAACGGGCCAGCTCCGTCCGGCCCGCGCCCATGAGCCCGGCGAAGCCTACGATCTCGCCCCGCCGGACAAAGAAGTTCGAGTTCTTGCAGACCATCCGGTCCTGGATCTGGGGGTGGGCTACGTTCCAGTCCTTCACTTCGAAGAACACTTCGCCGATCTTGGGGGTATGGTCCGGGAACCGGGATTCCAGGGCGCGGCCCACCATGCCTTTGATGATCCGGTCCTCGTCAACGCCGTCGGCCTTGACATCCAGGGTTTCAATCGACTTGCCGTCGCGGATGATGGTAATCGAATCGGCGATCTGCTCAATCTCGTTCAGCTTGTGCGAAATGATGATCGACGTGATGCCGCGTCCCTTCAGGCCCAGCATCAGGTCCAGCAGGTGCTGTGAGTCCGACTCGTTCAACGCAGCAGTGGGCTCGTCGAGGATGAGGATCTTCACAGACTTGTTCAGCGCCTTGGCGATTTCCACCAGCTGCTGCTTGCCGACGCCGATTTCCTTGATCGGGGTATCCGGGTTTTCCCGCAGCCCCACCCTGGCCAGCAGTTCGGTGGACCGCATCCGGGCCTCTGCCCAGTCGATCACGCCGCGCTTGGTGGGTTCGTTGCCCAGGAAGATATTCTCCATGATGGACAGTTCCGGGATCAGGGCCAGTTCCTGGTGGATGATCACGATGCCGGCGTGTTCGCTGGCGCGGATATCCCGGAACTGCTGGACCTCGTTCTGGTAAACGATGTCGCCGTCGTAGCTGCCGTAGGGGTACACGCCGGAAAGTACCTTCATCAGCGTGGACTTGCCGGCGCCGTTTTCGCCGCAGATGGCGTGGATCTCGCCCGCTTTGACCCGGAGGCTGACCTCCGAAAGCGCCTTGACGCCGGGAAACTCCTTGGTGATGGAGCGCATCTCCAGGATGACCGGGTCGGTGTGCGTGGTGTGGGACGTCATAAGCCCTTACGCCTCCAATGCATGACTTCGTTGTCCGTCCCCGCAAAGCGCAGGGCCGTCTGGTTTGAAAGTAAACTGGATCACAGCAGTTGTCGTCAAGTCTTTAACGCAATTGCCGGATAACGAATCGGCTACTGTCGCCGGATCCCGGCCTGTTGGAAGACCAGTGCGGCCGCTCCAAGCGCTTCTGCGCGGTCCCCGAGCGAGGACATCGTGAGGGTGGTGGTCTCGCCGATGACGGGGACGGCATGGCGGACCAGACCCCGCCGGATGGGGTCCAGGAGGAGGTTGCCAAGGCCTGCCAGCGGCCCGCCCACCACGATCACCTCCGGGTTGATCAGGTTGGCCACGTTGCCCAGTGCGCGCCCCACGGCCAGGCCTGCATCGTCCACCACGCGGAGGGTGGCCGGGTCCCTCGCCAGGGCTTTCCGGACGATGTCTGCCGGCGTCAGCGGCCTGTCTTCGCCGCGGCTGAGGAGCTCGATCATGGTGGTGGTGGACGCGATGGTTTCGAGGCAGCCGCGGTTCCCGCACCGGCACACCAGGCCCTGCTCGTGGATGGTGGCGTGGCCGATTTCTCCGGTGATCCCGACGTTTCCGTAGTAGGGCGCACCGTTAAGGATCAGGCCCGCACCGATGCCCGATCCGATCTTCAGGAACATCAGGTTGCTGACCCCGGTATGCGGGCCCCAGGTCACCTCCGACCAGGCGCCCAGATTGGCGTCATTGTCAATGTAGACGGGGAATTTGAGGGTTTCCTCGAGATGCTGAAGGATGTTGATTCCCACCCATTCCGGGAGGATGGCACCCTGCGCCACAGTTCCGGTCCGGCGGTCGATCGGTCCGGGAATTCCGACGCCGGCGCCCACCACGGCGCTCCGGTCCACACCGCTTTCACGCAGCAGCTTTTCGAGCAGAACGACCGCAGCCTGGATGCCTTCCTCCGACTGGTGGCCGAGTGGAAGCATCACGGATTCCTCCGCGATGACGTGGTAGCTCAGCGATGCCAGGACCACACGGAGATGCCTGCGTCCGAAGTCGATCCCTACGGCGACGGCACCGTTGCTGTTCAGCCTGACGTTCAGTGCCCGGCGGCCGGAACTGGTGATGGGCTCGGTGGATGCCAGGCCCGAATCCTGCATGATTTTGACGATGTTGGAGACCGTGGCGGTGGAGAGGCCGGTCTGCCGGGAGAGCTCGGCCTGGGTGGCGGGTCCGCCCATCAGGGTCTCGATGATCCGCTGCTGGTTCAACTGCCTCAGCGCGGATTGGGATCCTGGATTTTTGGGCTTGCTCCTCGTCGAGCGCGGTGTTGCGGACATGCAAAGAAGATTGCCCTATTTTGACTCTTGTAGTCAAGAAGTTAACGCAAGGAGTCTGCTGGGTGAGACAAAATGGCGGGACGATCCGTCCATCCTGGGACTTCGGCCGGTGCAATTGGCCCCGGGCGGCGCGGCCTGCAGCTGGCTAGGCTGGCACCAGTGGACGCGAATTACCTGCGTCCGTCCCGATCATGTGAGGTGGTAACGGTGCTGCTGGCCCTGATGCAGGCAAACGCCCGCGTACTCGACGTCGATGCAAACTGCGCCGCCCTGGAAGCGGCCGCCCGGACGGCCGCCGCGGCAGGCGCCGCCGTCCTGGTCACGCCCGAACTGTTTGCCGTGGGCTACGCTCCGCTGCGGCTCCGCGCGGAACTGGACCCCGCAAGGCTTCCCGCCGTCAAGGAAACGATGAACGGCATCGCACGCCGGCACGGGATCGCACTGGTCTACAGCCTGCCGTCAGTCACGGACGCCGGCAGCTGGCACATCACATCCACGCTGGTGGACTCGGCCGGGGTCGAGCTCCTCAGTTACGCAAAGGTGCACCTCTTTGGCGACGATGAACGCGCGGCGTTCAGCTCCGCCGCGGCGGGTCCCGCCGTCGTCGATTTCAACGGGTTCCGGACGTCCATGGTGATCTGCTACGACGTGGAATTTCCGGAAATGGTCAGGGCCGCCGCGCTGGCCGGGGCAGAGCTGCTCCTGGTGCCCACCGCACTGGCGCACGGTTTTGAGTCCGTTCCCCAGGTGCTGCTGCGGGCCCGGGCTCTGGAGAGCCAGCTGACCGTCGCCTATGCCAACCACTCCGGAACCGAGGAGGGCGTCACGTTCCTCGGCGGCAGCGTCATTGCCGGACCGGACGGTTCGCTGCTGGCCGCGGCGGGGCCGGGAACCGAAATCCTCTACGCCGAGGTGGATCCGGACGCCGCCCGAAAAGCCCGTGAGGCGGTGCCCTATCTCCGCGAACGCCGCCCCGAGCTCTACCGGTCCTGGAGCATCTGAGGCTCGACGCCGTCCACGTACTGCAGCGCAATCCACAGTTCCGCCCGCACCTGGGCGCTGCCAAGGTCCATGGACAGCAGTTCCGCCAAGGCGTTGATCTGGCGCCGCACGCTGTTCCGGTGCATGCCCAGGACCTTGGCGCTGGCATCCCAATTGCCGTTTTCGCCCAGCCACGACTTCAGGACACTGAGCTGGGAGCTGCGGCGGTCCGGCTCCTGCGCCAGGACCGGTTCCAGCAGCCGGGCGGCAAGCAGGGTGCCCGCGCCGCGGCCCAACAGCCCCGTGACAGACCAGCTGACGTCATCCACGCGGACACTTTCTCCGCTGGCCTGGACGCGGGGCCGCAGCGCCGCCGCACGCTGGTAGGCGGCAGGAAGCCCGGCCATTTCCGTGGGTTCGCCCACCACCAGCCGCCAGCCGAGGTCCTCCACCTCATGCAGCAGCGCGTCGTCCACCTTCAGCCTGGTGACTGCGGCAAACCCGTAGTCCGTCAGCTCCACCATCTTGGTGTCGAACAGCCTGCGCCACTGCAGCAGCTCCCGGACCGGGCCTTCCGCCGACGCAGACGCCGCGGCATCCGCGCGGACGCCCTGGACCACCCGCAGGGCACCGGACCGGGTCCCGGAAACGCTTTGGGCGAGGAGGTCCCTAAGGACATTCAGCTGCCGGGTTGAGCCGGCGGCCAGGCTTTCGGGATGCAGCAGCAGTGCCGTTGCCAGCTGGCTGGGGGCGAGCGAGCCGCTGGTGCGCTGGCGGACCAGCAATTCCAGCAGCCCCACCACCGAGGACACCACACTGTTCTGGGCCGGGGTCAGCGGCCTGTCGGTACCCAGGATCAGCGCCCCGAGGGTGGCGTCCTTGGTGCTCCGGAGCGGGTGGCCGAACACCAGGGCTGACCCGTTCGCGGGCAACGAGTCCGTCTCCACCCGCGGGCCGGTGCCGGTCAGGAGCCGCTTCAGCAGCGGCTGCAGGATGGAAGGCTCGACGGCGGCCGCCGGGCTGGTCACGCCGGTTCCGGCTGCTGCGGCCCGGGCACGCACCCGGCCGTCCGCCCCGAAAAGCTGGGCCCACACCGGGACGCGCTGCGCCAGGGCGGAGAGCAGCTCATGCTCGGGCCTGGCCGACAGCACCGCCCGCATCAGTTGCCGGTTGGTGTCCGCCAGTTGACGGAAGACGCGGGCGTTGCCGGATTCCAGGAGCTGGGAGAACTCCAGGCCGATGGCGGCGAAGGGGACGCTGTGGGGAATCCGGACCAGGGTGAGCTGATGGCTTTGGCACGCCGAGAGCACGGGGTCCGGGACGGCGTCGAAGTAGGGCTCCAGGCCGAACCCCAGGGCAGCGACGCCTGCGCCGACCAGCCGACGGACATACGCCTCCGCCCGCTCCGTCGTGCCGCCGTCGTCCAGGAACGGCAGTCCCGCCGTCAGGATGAACTCCCCGTCCAGCAGGTAGGGCGTGGGATCCTCCAGCTCGCTGGACTCCACCCAGCGCAGCGGCGCGCCGGAGTTGCCGGCATCGTGCAGGACGGTGAGGTCCCGGGGGAGTGCTGCCAGAAACTGGCCCAGGGTCACCGCGTCCAGCTGTTCCGAGCTATCCGCCCGTGGTGCATTGCGTCTCATGAATGAAGACTATAGGTCACTTTGCACATCATTGAGATGCCGCTCACACACCTACGCTGGGTAGGGGAAACCGACAACTACTCACGAACGGACGTCAACGATGACTGTGCCAACACTCTCCGGACCGGCCACGGGCCGCGAGGCCGGCCGTCCCGGGCTGGGCGCGCAACTGCTGCGCCGGAAACCGATCGGACAGATGGTCAGCGAAGCGGAAAGCGGGCACGGCGGACCGAAACTGGTCCGCAGCTTCGGGATCCTGCAGCTGACCATGATCAGTGTCGGCGCCACCCTGGGAACCGGCATCCTGGTGATCCTGGGCGAATCCGTCCCGCTCGCCGGCCCCGCGATCTGGATCTCGTTCGCCATCGCCGGATTCGCCGCGCTCCTGTCCGCAGTGTCCTACGCTGAAATGGCGGGCATGGTCCCGGTCGCCGGTTCCAGCTATTCCTACACCTACGCCACGATGGGCGAAGGCATGGCCTGGATCTGCGGCTGGTGCCTGGTCCTCGAGTACGCCGTCTCGGTCGCGGCCGTAGCCGTGGGCGCAGGCCAGTACGTGAACGAGACCCTTGCCGTGTTCGGGCAGGTCCTGCCCGACGCCATCTCCCAGCCCCCGGGCGACGGCGGCCTGGTCAACATCCCGGCCATGGTCATCGTGGTGCTGGCAACCATCCTGCTGGTCCGCGGAGCCAAGGAAAGCGCCTGGATCAACACGTCCATCGTGGTGATCAAGGTGGGCATCCTCCTCTTTTTCTGCGCCGTGGCCTTCACCGCCTTCAACGCCGGCAACTTTGAGCCGCTCCTGCCCATGGGCGCCGCCGGAGTTTCCGCCGCCGCGTCCCGGGTGTTCTTCTCCTACATCGGCTTCGACGCCGCCTCCACCGCCGGCGAGGAAGCCCGCAACCCCAAGCGCGACCTCCCCCGCGCCATCATGCTCTCCATGGTCATCGTCACCACCATCTACGTGCTGGTGGCCGTCGCAGCCATCGGCGCCCGCCCGTGGGGCTGGTTCGACGGCACCGAAGCGGCCCTGGTGAAGATCCTGGAGGAAACCACGGGCCAGCCCTGGATCGCCCTCATCTTCGCCGTCGGCGCCGTCCTGGCCATCGCCAGCATCGTGCTCACCGTCCTCTACGGCCAGACCCGCATCCTGCTCTCCATGTCCCGTGATGGCCTTATCCCGAAGATCTTCGGCCGCGTCTCGCGCCGGACCGGCACCCCCGCGGCCGGCACGCTCCTGGTGGGCACCGCCGTCGCCCTCACCGCCGGGCTGGTCCCGCTCGGTGCCCTGGCCGACGCCACCAGCATCGGCACGCTGTTCGCCTTCGCCCTGGTCAACGTGGCCGTGATCTACCTGCGCCGCACCCGGCCCGAACTGGAGCGCACCTTCCGCGTGCCGCTCTTCCCCCTGACCCCGGTCCTCGGTGCGCTGATGTGCGCCTACCTCATGGCCAACCTGGGCGCCGATACCTGGGTGACCTTCGGAATCTGGATGCTGGTGGGCCTGGCGGCCTACTTCGGCTACGGCCGCCGCAACTCCAGGGTGGCGGCGCTGAGCCACGAGGAATACCGTGAGCTAAGCCGCCCGGAATCTTCAACACTGTCCACCCCCGAACCAACGAAGGCAGAGCTTCCATGACCGTCGCCACCGAACTCCCGGCTTCCGACCCGTCCAGCACGCAGGCCGGCCCCATCACCATGCTGAACCCCGATTTTCCGTTCAGCTACGACCACTACCTCGCCCACCCGGCAGGGCTCGGGGCGGTTCCGCCGGAGCTCTACGGCGCCGAGGTGGCAGTTGTTGGCGCAGGCCTTTCGGGCCTCGTCACGGCGTACGAACTGATGAAGCTGGGCCTGCGCCCTGTCATCTATGAAGCAGACCAGATCGGCGGCCGCCTGCGCACCGCCAGCTTCCCGTCCGCTCCAGGCGTGGTGGCCGACCTGGGCGGGATGCGGTTCCCCGTGTCCGGCCGGGCTTTCTACCACTATGTGGACCTGCTGGGCCTGGACACCCAGGACTTCCCCAACCCGCTGGCACCCGTCACCTCCAGCACCGTGATTGAACTGGCCGGCCAGAAGCACTACGCCGAGACCGCCGAGGACCTGCCGCCGTTCTTCCGCGAGGTGGCCGATGCCTGGAAGGCCGCGGTGAACGACGGCGCGAAGTTCGCCGAAATGCAGGAGGCCATCCGGGCCCGCGACACCGGCCGGATCAAGGCCCTCTGGAACGAACTGCTGCCGCTCATGGACGAGCAGACCTTCTACGGGTTCATCGCCGGAAGCCAGTCATTCAAGGACGCCGGCTTCGCGCACCGTGAGGCGTTCGGCCAGGTGGGCTTCGGCACCGGCGGCTGGGACACAGACTTCCCCAACTCCATCCTGGAAATCCTCCGCGTGGTCTACACCGACGCGGACGACCAGCACCGGCTCATCAGCGGCGGAGCGCAACGGCTCCCCGAGGCACTGTGGCAGCACACGCCGTCGGGCATGGCCCACTGGCCCGACGGAACCTCACTCGCCTCCCTCCACTCCGGCTCACCGCGCGGTGCCGTGGGCAGGATCAGCCGCGATGCCGACGGCGGCCTCCGGATCCGGGAGCGCTGGGGCCGCGAGGCCAGCTACCCTGCCGTGGTGACCACCTGCCAGTCCTGGCTGCTGTCCACGCGCATCCACACGGAGGAGGCGCTGTTCCCGGCCGAGCTGTGGACCGCGATCGAACGCTCGCACTACATGCAGTCGTCCAAGACGTTTGTGATGGTGGACCGTCCGTTCTGGAAGGACACCGATCCGGACACCGGGCGCGAGGTGCTGTCCATGACGTTGACGGACCGGCTGAACAGGGCCACCTACCTCCTCGATGACGGCCCCGACAAGCCGGCCGTAATCCTGCTGTCCTACACCTGGAACGACGACGCCCTCAAATGGCTCGCGCTGGACGCCGACGAGCGCGTTGAGCTGATGCTGCACTCGCTGGAGCAGATTTACCCGGGCGTGGACATCGCCAGCCACATCGTGGGCCAGCCCATCACGGTCTCCTGGGAAGCTGATCCCAACTTCATGGGTGCGTTCAAGGCGAACCTGCCGGGGCATTACCGCTACCAGCAGCGCCTGTTCACGCACTTCAAGCAGGACAAGTTGCCTGAATCCCAGCGTGGGATCTTCCTTGCCGGGGACGACGTGTCCTTCACCGCAGGCTGGGCCGAAGGAGCCGTGACCACGGGCCTGAATGCCGTGTGGGGAGTGGTGAACCACCTGGGCGGTTCGTCCGCGCCGGACAACCCCGGACCCGGAGAACTGCTGGACACAATCGGCCCGATCAGCCTGGATTAGCCGTGAAGTTCGCGGTGCGCCCGGGCCAGTTCGACGTAGCGGGCGGCGTTGGCCTTCACGCCGTCGAACTCCTCGTCGGTGAGTTCCCGCCGTACCTTGGCGGGGACCCCGGCGACGAGTGACCGGGGCGGCACGACCGTGCCCTCCAGGACGACGGCGCCGGCCGCCACCAGCGAGCCGGTGCCGATCACCGCGCCGTTGAGCACCGTGGCGCCCATGCCGATCAGGCAGTCGTCCTCCACGGTGCAGCCATGGACGACGGCGGCGTGCCCCACGCTGACGCCTGCCCCGACGCTGCAGGGGAAGCCGGGGTCCGCGTGCAGCACCACGTTGTCCTGCAGATTGCTGCCGGAACCCACGGTAATCGCAGCGGTGTCAGCGCGGACGGAGACGCCGTAGAACGCACTGGAGTCTTCGGCGAGGGTTGCGTTGCCGATGATCGATGCGGTGGGGGCGACGAAGGCGGAGCCGTGGACGGCCGGTGATGCGCCGGCGAAATCGTAAAGAGGAGCCATGGGCCAAGCCTAGGACATCCCCGACCGCTAGTAGCTGGGGGAGGCGGGGGTGCGGAGGATCAGGAACTGGTAGTGCTGCGTCCAGTGCCCGGCGCCCGGGCCGGATTCCTCGCCGGTGCCTTCAGGCCAAGTGACAAAATCCTCGATCGCGCCGTGCCGTCCGAAGACCCGCCGCACTGTTTCGTCGCTGCGCCGGCTGAAGAACCGCCGTGGTTCAAGGTCATCCTCCGGGTTCAGCACTTCTTCGTCGTCACCGGACCAGAGGCCGACGGCGATGGGCGCGTTGGGTGCCGTGACGCGCACCAGTTCGCGCAGGACGCCGTCGATATCCGCGGCGGGGATGTGCAGCAGCGTGCTCATCGACCACACCGCGGGAAATGAGCCATCGGCGAAAGGCAGCCTCCGGGCGCTTGCTACCGAGACAGCGAGGCCTTTGGCCCGGGCCTGCCGGACGTGCTCCTCGGAGAGGTCAACACCGGTGTAATGGATGCCGGCCTGGACAAACTTCAGGCCATCCTGGCCGGGGCCGGAGCCGATCTCCAGGACGTCGTGGCGGCCTTCGGACTTCAGCAGGCTGATGAACCGCCCGCGCGCTTCCACCCGCCGCGGAGACAGGGGATGATCCCAGCCGGACGCGGCACGGCGGTTGTAGAACTCGGCGAGGTGCTGCTCGCTGCCGGCTTCCCCCATCCCAACCCCGGATGCTGCGTCCATGCTGGTCCCCGTCCCTCAGTTGAAGCCCGCCAGTTAATACCTGTCAGTTGAAGACGACGGTGCGGTTGCCGTCCAGCAGCACCCGGTGCTCGGCGTGCCACTGGACCGCCTGCGCCAGCGTGCGGCCCTCCACGTCCCGGCCCATCTGCACAAACTGCTCCGGCGTGCGCGCGTGGTCCACCCGGATCACTTCCTGCTCGATGATCGGTCCCTCGTCCAGCGCGGCCGTGACGTAGTGGGCGGTGGCGCCGATCAGCTTGACGCCGCGGGCGTGGGCCTGGTGGTAGGGCTTGGCGCCCTTGAAGGACGGCAGGAAGGAGTGGTGGATGTTGATGGCCTTGCCGGTCAGCTCAGCGCAGAGGTCATCCGAAATGATCTGCATGTAGCGGGCCAGGACCGTCAGCTCGATGTCGTGCTCGGCCATGATGGCCCGCAGCTTGTCCTCGGCCTGGGCTTTGGTGTCGGGCGTGACCGGAATGTAGTGGAACGGGATTCCGTAGAACTCGGCGAGCCCGGCGAGGTCCCGGTGGTTGGAGACAATGGCGGGGATCTCGATGGGCAGCGTGCCGGAGCGCTGCTGGAACAGGATGTCGTTCAGGCAGTGCGCCGATGTGCTGGCCATCAGCAGGGTGCGCACTTTCTGGCCCACGGCGTTGAGGCTCCACTGCATTCCGAAGGCCTCGACCACCGGCTCCAGTGCCGCCTTGAGCTCGGCCTTGCCGGCCGCCGTCGTGACCTCAACGCGCATAAAGAAGTTCCCGGTGGCAGGGCTGCCGTACTGCTGGGAGTCCGTAATGTTGCATCCCGCCACCAGCAGGGCACCCGCCACGGCGTGCACGATTCCGGGGCGGTCCGGGCAGGACAGGGTTACTACATACGCTTGGTTCAGCTGCTCATCACTCACGCCTACCAGCCTACCCGCGCCCGCCGGGCGTCTTTGGTAGTCTTGTGGGGTCGCAACTGGCGTTGGGTGGCTAACCACCAGGGAGCGGCAATCACGAAGACCACGGATCGTACGCCTGGGCCGAGGGTCATGTCTTGCCGGACAGTGCTGCAAACCCTGATGGGGGAGCAGTACCATCCTGCGCACTTTCACGCCCTGTCATCAAGGGGCGGGGGCGTGCGCCAGCCGGTAGCCTGACCTTTAGCAGTGCCCGTATCCCTAGCCAGGAGTTTTTCGTGACTACTACCGCCACCACAACAGCCGCAGTCAGCAACCAGTCGCTGGCCGAGCTCGATCCCGAAATCGCAGCAGTCCTCGACCAGGAACTTGGCCGCCAGCGCGGCACCCTGGAAATGATCGCTTCCGAAAACTTCGCCCCGCGCGCCGTGATGGAAGCCCAGGGCTCCGTCCTGACCAACAAGTACGCCGAAGGCTACCCGGGCCGCCGCTACTACGGCGGCTGCGAATACGTGGACATCGCCGAGCAGTTGGCCATCGACCGCGTGAAGGCCCTCTTCGGCGCCGAGTACGCCAACGTCCAGCCGCACTCCGGTGCGCAGGCCAACGCCGCTGCGCTGTCCGCCATGATCACCCCCGGTGACAAGATCCTGGGCCTGTCCCTGGCCCACGGCGGCCACCTGACCCACGGCATGAAGCTTAACTTCTCCGGCAAGCTCTACAACGTCGCCGCCTACCAGGTCGAGGAAGACAACTTCCGGATCGACATGGACAAGCTGCGCGAGCAGGCCATCGCCGAGAAGCCCCAGGTCATCATCGCCGGCTGGTCCGCCTACCCGCGCCACCTGGACTTCGCCGCTTTCCGCTCCATCGCCGATGAAGTGGGCGCGCTGCTCTGGACCGACATGGCACACTTCGCCGGACTGGTGGCAGCAGGCCTGCACCCGAGCCCGGTGCCGTACTCCGACGTCGTCACCTCCACCGTGCACAAGACCCTCGCTGGCCCCCGTTCCGGCGTGATCCTGGCCAAGCAGGAATGGGCCAAGAAGCTCAACTCCAACGTCTTCCCGGGCCAGCAGGGCGGCCCGCTCATGCACGTCATTGCGGCCAAGGCCGTTGCGTTCAAGATCGCCGGCACCGAGGAATTCAAGGAACGCCAGGAGCGTGTCCTCGAAGGCGCCAAGATCATCGCCGACCGCCTCAACCAGGCCGATGTCGCCGAAGCCGGCGTCTCCGTCCTCACCGGCGGCACCGACGTGCACCTGGTCCTCGTTGACCTGCGCAACTCGCAGCTGGACGGCCAGCAGGCCGAGGACCTCCTGCACTCCGTAGGCATCACCGTGAACCGCAACGCTGTGCCGTTCGACCCCCGCCCGCCGATGGTCACCTCCGGCCTGCGCATCGGCACCCCGGCCCTGGCCACCCGCGGCTTCGGCGCCGACGAGTTCACCGAGGTCGCCGAGATCATCGCCACCGCGCTGAAGGCCGGCTCCGCCACCGACGTCGAGGCCCTGCAGTCCCGCGTGGACAAGCTCGCCGCCGACTTCCCGCTCTACCCGCAGCACGAGCAGTGGTAACCCCGTCCATGGCGCAGACCGCGAAGATCCTTGACGGCAAGGCAGCAGCTGCAGCCATCAAATCCGAGCTGACCGAGCGTGTCGCGGCCCTCAAGGCCCGCGGCATCACTCCCGGCATCGCCACCGTGCTGGTGGGCGCGGACCCGGCCTCGCAGCTGTATGTGTCCATGAAGCACAAGCAGTCTGTGGAGATCGGGATGAACTCGATCCAGCGCGAGCTTCCGGCGGATGCCACCCAGGCCCAGGTTGAGGCCCTTATTGACGACCTCAATGCGGACCCCGCCTGCCATGGTTACATTGTGCAGCTGCCATTGCCCAAGCACCTGGACACCGACGCCATCCTTGAGCGGATCGACCCCGCCAAAGATGCCGACGGCCTGCACCCGACCAACCTTGGCCGGCTGGTGCTCAACGTCAACGGCGAAATTACCTCGCCGCTGCCGTGCACGCCCCGCGGCGTCATCGAGCTCCTGGAGCGCAACGGCTACAGCCTCGCCGGCAAGCATGTCGTGGTTGTTGGCCGCGGCGTCACGATCGGCCGCTCGATCGGCCTGCTGCTCACCCGGCGGGCCGTGAACGCCACCGTGACCCTGACGCACACCGGCACCAAGAACCTCTCGGAGCTGCTGCGGCAGGCGGACGTCATTGTGGGCGCAGCGGGTGTCAAGCACATTGTCAAGGCCGCGGACGTCAAGCCGGGCGCGGCCCTGCTCGATGTCGGCGTCACCCGTGAAAGTGACCCTGAGACGGGTAAGAGCAAGGTCCACGGCGACATCGATCCCGCCGCTGCCGAGGTAGCTGGCTGGATTTCGCCGAACCCCGGCGGCGTCGGTCCCATGACCGTGGCGTTGCTGATGACCAACGTGGTCGAAGCGGCGGAACGCCAGGCGGGAATCGTTTAGCACCGAGGCAAAAAAGCAACGCCCGACGGCGGCGCGCACCTTTCACTCAAGGGCGTGCCGGCGTCGGGCGTTGTCTGTTAAGCCGCGGCTACTTCAGCTGGCCGCGGATCTCGCCGCCCGGGAAAAGGGCGTTGTGCACGTTGATGTAATAGGCGCCCGGGCTGGCCTCGATGGCGGACAGCGCGGCCGCACTCGCCGTGGTGCAGGTATCAACCGTCCAGTCGGTGCCGCTGACCACCTGCAGCGGAACGACTACCGGACCGGCCACATTGCGGGGTCCGATGTGGATGTGGGCCGCCGTGGCCGGGGCGGACAGGGCGCGGGCCGTCAGCGTATAGCAGAGCTCGGTGCCGTCTATCGTGTAGCTGAACGAGCCGCCGGCCCCGGTACTGACGGAGTCGGCCTCCTGGCCGGTGTTCAGCGGAATGGCGGGCACGCCTCCCGGTTTTGCCTCGGCAGGGGCGGTGATCCCCAGGAGGGAGACGATGGCGGCTACCACCGCGGCGGTCCTCAACCCGGAACTTTTCATGATGCGTCCTCAACTAGAGATTTTTGTTCCACCCTCCAGTGAAAGTCACGCTACGCCGGGGCCCCAGCCCGCACAATAGCCCACGATTGGGCTGGCAGGCGGTGCCGCCGTCGAACGTTCTTGCCGTCCAAGTGCAAGTCCTCTTTCACATTCCGGAGGGCTGAACTAGTCTGCGGAGGGTGCAGAATAGAGCCATCGTGTCCTCCAACCCCTCCGCCGGCCAGCCGATCAAGCAGCACACCGTGATCGCCGCGAAAGACCTCCGCAAGACCTATGGTGATGTGGCCGCCGTCGACGGGATTTCCTTCAGCGTTCCGGCAGGCGAGTCCTTCGGGCTGCTCGGCCCCAACGGCGCCGGGAAATCCACCACCATGAAAATGATCGGCGGGGTCACCCAGCGCACTTCCGGGGACCTCAGCATCATGGGCCTGGACCCCGACAGCCACGGGCCCGAGGTCCGCGCGCACCTGGGCGTGGTGCCGCAGCAGGACAACCTGGACGAGGAGCTTCGGGTCCGGGACAACCTCCTGGTCTACGGCCGCTATTTCGGCCTGCCGATGAGCTACCTCAAGCCGAAGGCCGACGAGCTGCTGGAGTTCGCGCAGCTCACTGACAAGGCGAAATCCAAGGTCGATGCGCTCTCCGGCGGCATGAAACGGCGCCTCACCATCGCCCGCTCCCTCATCAACGAGCCGCGGATCCTGCTGCTGGACGAACCCACCACCGGGCTGGACCCGCAGGCACGGCACATCCTGTGGGACCGGCTGTTCCGGCTCAAGGAACAGGGCGTCACGCTAATCCTGACCACGCACTACATGGATGAAGCCGAGCAGCTGTGCGACAGGCTGATCGTGGTGGACAAGGGCCGGATCATGGCCGAAGGAACGCCGGCGCAGCTAATCCGGGAGCATTCCACCCGCGAGGTGCTGGAGATGCGCTTCGGATCGGAGCGCAACGGCACCATCGGCGCGGAACTGCAGGGGATCGGTGAACGCCTCGAAGCGCTGCCGGACCGGGTGCTCATTTACGCGCACGACGGCGAAGCCGCCCTTGAGGAGGTCACTTCCCGCGGCCTGCGGCCGCTGACGTCACTCGTGCGCAGGTCCTCGCTGGAGGACGTTTTCCTCCGCCTGACCGGCAGGAGCCTCGTTGACTGAGGATGCTGCCCTGACCGCGACAGCGGCCCGCGCCCATTCGCCGGAAGTCTCCGCCGCCAGGGCCCGGCGCTGGGGCGCCTTCTACTACGCGGAGCAGATACTCCGGGTGATGTGGGGGTACGGCTGGTCCATGCTGATGTACAGCGTGGGCCAGCCGGTGGCCTACCTCTTCGCCATGGGAGTGGGAATGGCAACACTGGTGGATGCCGAGGACGCAGGCGCCTTTGGAGGTGTCAGCTATCTGGCCTTCATTGCCCCGGCTCTTCTGGTGTCCGCGGCCGTCATGACCGCCGCCAACGAGTTCACCTTCCCGGTGATGGGCGGCTTCAAGTGGCGCCGGACCTTTTATGGGCCGCACGCGTCGCCGCTTACCCCGGAGCAGATCGCGGCCGGCCGCATCATTGCGGTGACGGTGCGGCTGTTGCTGCAGTCCGCCATCTACTTCGCAGCCGTGGCGTTGTTCAATGCCTCTCCCTCCGGCTGGGGCTGGGCGGGCATCGTTGTGGCCACCTTGGCGGGGTTGTCCTTCGGCCTGCCGCTGATGGCTTACTCGGCGTCCATCAAGGAGGACAAGGGACAGTTCGCCCTGGTAATGCGGTTTATCGTGATGCCGCTGTTCCTCTTCTCGGGCACGTTCTTCCCGCTGGACAGCCTTCCGTTGGCAGTCCGCTGGATTGGCTGGATCTCGCCCATCTGGCACGGCACCGAACTCGGCCGCGTTTTCAGCTACGGCTACCAGGAACCGCCGGTCCTCACGGTGGTGCACCTCGTGGTGCTGGTGGCGCTTGCGGCGCTGGGCTGGATCCTCACCAAACAACAGTTCGTTAAAAGGATGGGGCAATGAGCACTGTCACTGGCAGCCACGCCGTGGCAGACGAAGCCCGGAACAGGACATTCGGGCCGCTCTATTCGCGTAATGCCAAAGCCGTGATCTCCCGGGGCCTCATGGCAACCAAAAGCACCAACTGGCTGGTGATGCTGTCCGGGTTCTTCGAGCCCGTGCTGTTCCTGATTTCCATGGGGGTGGGCCTGGGCGCCATCGTGGGCGCCGTGCAGGGACCCGACGGGACGGAGATCAGCTACGCGGCCTATATCGCTCCGGCACTGCTGGCCGTCTCCGCCATGAACGGCGCGGTGTACGACTCCACATGGAACGTCTTTTTCAAGATGAACTTCGCCAAGCTCTACCAGGGCATGCTCTACACCTCCCTGGGGCCGCTGGATGTGGCCCTGGGCGAGATCTTCCTGGCCCTGCTGCGCGGGCTGCTCTACGCCACCGGATTCACGGCGGTGATGGGCCTGATGGGGCTGATCACCACTCCGTGGGCCATCCTGATGATCCCGGCCTCCGTGCTGATCGCCTTCGGCTTCGCCAGCCTGGGGATGGGGATTACCAGCTTCCTGAAGACCTTCCAGCAGATGGACTGGATCAACTTCATCATGCTGCCGATGTTCCTGTTCAGCGCCACGTTCTACCCGCTCAGCGTCTACCCGCAATACATCCAGTGGCTCATCCAGGCCATGCCGCTTTGGCACGGCGTGGAGCTGCTGCGCCAGATCAGCGTCGGCGCCTTCACTCCGGCCACCGCCATCCACGTCGGCTACTACCTGCTGATGACGGCGCTGGGAATGCTGCTCACCACCGTCCGACTCCGCAAGCTGTTCCTGAAGTAGCGCCCCACCCCAACTAAGTAGCAGCAGATGTCGTTATGAGGGCTCATAACGACATCTGCTGCTACTTAGTTGAGGATGTTCGCCGGGGGTGGAAGGTACCGGAGCGTGCCGCGGCGTTTGAGACAATATAGGAATGCAATCTCTGGGTAACCCTCACTCTGCGTCCAAACCGGCCAAGGGCGGCTTCTCCATGCTGCGGATCAGTGGCCCGGGCATGATGATCTTTGTCATCGCCTTTGTTGTCGCGGTCATCTTTGCAGCCAACCAGAACGACGTCGTCGGCTGGGTTGTTGCGATCATCGCCGCCTTCTGGCTCGCACTGGCAGCGTTTGTGGTCTTCAGCATCCAGAAGGCCGCTAAGAAGGCCGGCGCCAAGCTGACTGAAGCCCAGAATGCCTTCAACAGCGCAGCCGGCCGCGCGCCGTCGTCGTCCTCTGCGGACCATGGCGGCACCCGGGTGGTCTACGAGCGCTCCGAAGCGGACGAAGTCCGCGACCTCAAGCTGGACCACTCCTTCAAGATCGTTCAGGTGCAGGTCCGGGTGGTAGAGCAGGAGCGGGCCAAGGGTGACGCCGCGGATCTGGACACCATCAGCCGTGCCCTGGAGACCATCGAAATTACCGCCACCAATGCCCGGGACATGATCCGCTCCTCGGGCGGCACGGGGGACCCGGTCACTGGAACGGTCATCGACTAGAGTGGAGCGGGTGAGCTCGGCATTGAAGAAGGACCACCTTCGCATCGCATCAGTCAACGTCAACGGCCTCCGCGCTGCCTACAGGAATGGCATGGCGGAGTGGCTGGAGCCCCGCGAGGTGGACATCCTTTGCCTCCAGGAGGTCCGCGCGCCGGACGCGATCGTCCGCCAGTTGCTGGGCGACGGCTGGCACATCCTGCACGCTGAAGCCGAGGCCAAGGGCCGCGCCGGCGTCGCCATTGCCTCCCGCGAAGAACCGCTGGAAACGCGCAACGGCATCGGGGACGACTACTTCGCCACCGCCGGCCGCTGGGTCGAATCCGATTTCCGGCTGACCGACGCTGCGGGTAACGCGGTGCAGCTGACCGTTGCCAGCGCCTACGTGCACTCCGGCGAAGCCGGAACCCCCAAACAGGTGGACAAGTACCGTTTCCTGGACGCCATGACCACCCGGCTGCCGGAACTGACCAAGCACAGCGACCACGCCCTGGTGGTGGGCGACCTGAACGTGGGCCACACCGAGCTGGACATCCGGAACTGGAAGGGCAACGTCAAAAAGGCCGGCTTCCTGCCCGAGGAACGGGCGTACTTTGACCGCTTCTTCGGTGAAGAGATCGGCTGGAAGGACGTCCACCGTGGCCTGGCAGGCAGCGTCGACGGCCCCTACACCTGGTGGTCGCAGCGCGGCCAGGCCTTCGACAATGACACTGGCTGGCGGATCGACTACCACCTGGCCACGCCGGAACTTGCTGCGTCCGCATTCTCCGCAGTCGTTGACCGGGCGCCGTCATGGGACACCCGCTTCTCTGACCATGCACCGCTGGTAGTGGACTACCGGCTCTAGATTTAAGGCCACAACGAATGACCACCTCCCCTACAGTCACCGGCCCCGCCGCATCGCCGGCAACTGACGCCGTCGCCGCGCAGGCAAATGCCAGCCAGCCCGCTACCGGCGTGCGGCACCGCATCCTGTCCGGCATGCAGCCGTCCGCGGACTCGCTGCACCTGGGCAACTACCTTGGCGCCCTGGTGAACTGGGTCCGGATGCAGGACGAATACGACGCCGTGTTCTTCATCCCGGACCTGCACGCCATCACCGTCCCCCAGGATCCGGCCGAACTGGCCCGGCGCACGAGGATCACCGCGGCCCAGTACATCGCCGGCGGCGTGGACGTCCACAAGTGCACCCTGTTCGTCCAGTCCCAGGTGCCGGAACACGCGCAGCTCGCCTGGGTCCTGAACTGCATCACAGGCTTCGGTGAGGCGTCCCGGATGACCCAGTTCAAGGACAAGGCGCAGAAGCAGGGCACCGATTTCGCCAGCGTGGGCCTGTTCACCTACCCCATCCTGCAGGCGGCCGACATCCTCCTGTACCAGCCGCAGGGCGTCCCGGTGGGCGAGGACCAGCGCCAGCACGTCGAGCTGAGCCGCGACCTCGCCACCCGCTTCAACTCCCGCTTCGGCGAGACGTTCACCGTTCCGCAGCCCTTCATCCAGAAGGAGTCCGCGAAGATCTACGACCTGCAGAACCCCACCGCGAAGATGTCCAAATCGGCCGAATCGCCGGCGGGCCTGATCAACCTCCTCGACGAACCCAAGGTCACGGCCAAGCGGATCAAGTCCGCCGTCACCGACACCGAGACGGAAATCCGCTTCGACCGCGAAACCAAGCCCGGTGTCTCCAACCTCCTCACAATCTTCGCCGGAGTGACCGGCCAGAGCGTGGAGCAGCTTGTGGAGGCCTACCAGGGAAAGATGTACGGCCACCTCAAGGTGGACCTGGCAGAAGCGGTGGTAGGGCACCTCACCCCCATCCGCGACCGCGCCAACGAGCTTTTGTCGGACCCCGCCGAACTGGACAGGCTGCTGGCCCACGGCGCGGACAAGGCCCGGGAAATCGCCGCGGCCACCCTCAGCGACGTCTATGCCAAGGTGGGGTTCCTTCCCTACGGCGGCTCCCCGGGAGTCCGCTAACCCGATGTCGGCCTCCAGCAATGTCAGTGAAGGAATGAGCGTAGGCGTCATTCTGGGATTCCCCCCTGCCATCGCGGAAGAACTTCAACGCTGGCGCGCCTCGTTCGGTGATCCCATGGCGGGGGTGATCCCTGCCCACATCACCCTGATCACCACCACTCCCACCCTTGACTGGGAGGCAACGCGGGAGCACGTCCGTGAGGTCGCCAAAGCCCAGGCGCCCTTCATGGTGACCATTGCGGGGACGGGAACCTTCCGGCCCGTGTCCCCGGTGGTTTTCATCAACGTGGAGGACGGTTTCGACTCCTGCGTGGACCTGCACGAAAAGCTCCAGACCGGACCGCTCCAGCGGGACCTGCCGTTCTCCTACCACCCGCATGTGACGGTCGCCCACGATGTTGCCCCCGAAAGCCTCGACGAGGCCGAAACGGTGCTTAAGGACTATAGGGCAACGTTCCCTGTGGTTAGCATGGGACTTTACGAGCACGATGCTGACGGCATCTGGCAGCTACGGGAAGAGCTGGACTTTGGGACCGAAACTGACAACGAAGCCGGCGTCTGGGCTGCGGACGCAGCCGCCAACTCCGGCGGAGCAGCCGCTTCCCACTGAGCGTGGCAAGCTGAAGCTCGCGGTCATCCAGAAGCGGATGGAGTGGGGCAAAGCCAGGAGGTCCGACGGCGGCCCGGCGGCCAGTCTGCTGGCAATGTTCCAGTGGCTCCTCGCCCGGCTGAACGCGTTCCGGCCCATGCGGGCATGGCAGCACTACAACCTCCAGCACGGCCCGCTGATGAGTGCGGGCATCGGCTTCAACATGTTCTTCTCCATCACCGGCCTGCTGGCCACCGGCTTCTCGGTTGCGGGGCTGGTGCTGCGCGACCAGCCAGCCCTCCTGGACACCATCATCGGAAGCGTCGCGCAGAGCGCGCCCGGCCTGCTCAAGGTGGGCGGCGGCGAAGGACTGGTGGATCCGCAGGACCTGCTGAACCCGGACGGCCTGGGGTGGACGGCTGCCATCGCCGCAGTGGTCACCGTGATCACCTCGCTGGGGTGGATTGCCGGGCTCCGCGACGGCCTGCGCGGAGTGATGCAGCTCCCGCCCCTGAAGATCAACGTAGTCGTCCTGAAACTGCGCGACGCCGGCACCCTCCTGCTCCTGGGGGCCGCGCTGGTGATCAGTGCCGGAGCCTCGCTGGTCTTCGGCACCGCCGCCGGCTGGGCCACCGATTTCCTCCAGCTGGACGACGCCGTGGCGGGCCCGCTGACCACGCTGATCAAGATCGGTGTGCCGCTTGCACTGAACTGGGTCACGGCGGTCATCATGTTCCGTCTCGCCGGGGGTTTGAAGCTGTCCAGGCAGGCTTTGCTGGAAGGCACCATCCTTGCGGCGTTCGGCACCACGGTCCTGCAGGTGTTCAGCACCGAGCTCCTGGCCGGAGCCAGCCGCAACCCTATCCTGGCGCCGTTCGCCATCATCATCGGGCTGCTGATCTGGTTCAACCTGGTCAGCCAGGTCTACCTGGTTTCCGCTGGCTGGTCCGCCATCCGCGACGAAGACCTCAGAAGCGCCCCCGCGGAGCATGACAAAGCCGGGTGGGGTTCACGCCAGGTCCAGCCGGGCAAGGTGCCGGTGGAGAGGCCCGGAGACCACGCCGGCGCGGCCGCTACGTCCCGGCGTCGAGGTATTGGCCGGGCCAGGCGGCCCTGACTCCGGCGGACTACGGCGCCGGGAGTACCTCGATCACAGCCAGGTTCCACATGTCGTTGGTTGGTGCAGTGTCGTTGATGGTGACCAGTGTGCCCGTTGCCGCCGTCGGAGCGTTCTGTCGCTGCAGCCAGTAGGTATCCCCAGCAGGAGCGAGGAACTGGTCCACCAAAGTCTGGTTCGGACCGACGGTGCGGGCAGTGGGGGACGCCCAGTCCGTACCCACTCCCCAGACCCACGAGCCGGCACGGGTAGTGGTGAGGCTGGCCGTGGGCGCCCCGGAGGCGGCGCTGGCACCGGCCACGGCACCGTTGGCTGTGTCGGCGTTCAGGAACGCAACCACCGACATGGACGACTGCCAGGTGCCAGAGTTCTGTGTGGCCGTGACAGTGGCATTGGTCAGGGGTGCGGGCGAAACAGCCTGCCAGATTTCCGCAGTGCCGGCTTGCGTGTTGGCGCGTTGGCGCAGCGTCCAGGTGAGGCCCGCACCGGCCACCGAGCGGATGGAAGCGGTTCCGCCGCCACTGGGCCCATCGGAGCTGATGAAGGCCAGCAAGAGCTGATTGGTTGCCGTGGTGGTCAGGCCAGTCACGGCCACCGTTGAGGAATTAGTACCTTGGTGCCTGGTAACGATCCTGTCCACGGTAACGGTCTTGGGGCCGGCAGCGGCCGTTGCGGTGGCGGTGTTCGAGTCCCCGCTGACATTGCCGGCGGCATCCTGGGCGGTAACCGTGTAGGTGTACTGGGTGCCGGCTGTCACTGCACTATCGACATAGGAGGTGCCGGTGACGTTGGTCAGCGCCGCGCCGTTCCGGGAGATGTTGTACCGTGCCACTCCCACGTTGTCGGAGCTGGCAGTCCACGCCAGCGAAATCTGGCCGGTCCCTGCCGTTGCGGTAAGGCCCGCCGGAGCGGTGGGCGGCGTTGTATCACCGGACGCCTGGCCGTTTGCTTCGTTCGACGGCGGACTCTGGTTGGAGGCGGCGTCCTCGGCTTTGACTCGATAGAAGTAGGTGCCGGCCGCGAGACCGGAGTCCCGGTAGGACGTGGCGGTCCCCGCGACCTGGGCAACCTGGGTGGCGGGACCCGCGGTAAATCCGGCTGTGCCTGAGCGGTAAATCGTGTACTTGGCGACGCCGATATTGTCGGACGATGCTTCCCACGTCAGGTCCACCAGCCCAGTGGACCCTGCTGCGGACAGCCCGGCAGGTGCGGTCGGGGCCACGGTGTCCTCGAAGGGTGCAGGAAACCGGACCATGGAGGCAACGGATGGAACTCCGTTGCTGTTCACAATGGACAACATGTAATGCCCTGGAGGTGCGTAGTTGCCATTCGCAGGCATCTGCACGCTCAGCCCCCCGGGCGCCTGCGTGAATGACAGCGACAGCGCACGTTCGTTTTGGTCGAAAGCGTGCGTCACCGCGCCCGTCCTGATCAGGGAGACCGATTGTATTGAGCCGGCGTCGGGCGTTTCCACCAGCACGTTGGCGTTGTACTGGACGGTGCCGGGTACGGAGGTTATGGCCGGCCGGGGACCCTTGAACAAGTATGGCGGCGAGTAAATCTGGTAGTTGTTCTGGTCAGTTACACCTGCGTCTCCACCGCCGCCGGAAACAAAGACCCTGCCATCCGGGAGCAGAAGCGACGTGGAATGATACAGCCGTGGTACCGCCATCTCTGCCACGGTCCGCCACAGCCCAGTAGCCGGATCCCAGATTTCAGCGGCTTTGACGGCCTTGCTGTCATCAAAACTGGATTTTTCCGTTCCCCCTCCTACGGCCAGCACGGAGCCATTCGGCAGATTGGTGAGGTTCATGAAGCTGCGCGGATACTGCATTGGGGAAGTCGGCTGCCAGATGGGGTTTCCGGCATTCAGGTCCAGCGTGAAGGCGGTGTTCGACGAGGGGCCCGTAAAGCCACTGTCGGCAGCCGACCCTGCTTTCATGAACTTTCCAGGTGCGTAGTTGGTGATGGAGGCGCCGTCGATAATGCGGCCATCGATGGTGGTCCACTGCTGAGTGGCGACATTAAGGGCGATGGTCGAGGTTGCCCGTTCGGAAGCTCCGGCCTGAAGTACCCGCCCGTCAGGGAGCTGGTACATAAAGGGGTAATACGGGATATTGCGCGTAGCGGTGGTCAAGTCGCTCCACGTATTGGTCCTGGTGTCGTACAGCTCCGGGATTTGGATGATGTCCGTCGAGTTCAAGTTGGCGCCCGAGGTGACCAGGACCTTGCCGTCCCCCAGCGTGGTCCCGGTTGCGTACCAGCGGGCGTAGTGCATGGGCGCGAGTGGCTGCCACGTTTTTGTCACCGGGTTGAAGGCCGTGATGTCGCGGATGCCGAGGCCCCCCGTGGTCGATGTGCCGCCGACCACCATGACGCGGCCGTCGGCAAGGGCGATTTGTCCCGCGCAGAACAGGTCCACGGGCGCGGCGGGAAGTTGCTCGTAGGTTCCGGTCACTGGATCAAGCAGGTACTGCTCGCCGCGCTGGGAAAAGTCGCCCTCAAAGGTCAGGATTTTGCCTGTGTGGGTGAGGACCGCATGGATGGACACCTGGGGCCACGGCTGCAACGGGCCCCAGGATCCAACGACGGCAGGGTCCTGCCCGGCATTGTTGACCGTAACGGACACGCTGGCCGAGGTGGTCACGTTTCCTGCGGCGTCCCTTGCCCTGGCTGCAATGTTATGTGCGCCTGCACTCGCTGTGGCGGTATTCCATGTCAGCGAATAAGGGGCAACGGTGTCCTCGGCCTGCAGATTGGCGCCGTCTAAAGTGAACTGGACACCGGCCACGCCCACGTTGTCGGCGGCTGTTGCCGTCACTGATATTTGTCCGGAAACTGTGGCACCGTTCGCCGGGGCGGTGACGGAGACAGTCGGTGGGGTGGTGTCGGGTGCGGGGGTGGCGGTGGTGAAAGTGGCATCGGGGGAGATCGCGAGGTTACCGGATGAATCGGCGGATTTCACCCGGTAGTGGTACAGCGTGCCGGCGGTAAGCCCGGACAGTGCTTGGGTGTGGGAGGTGGTCAGCGCTGAGTCCTGGACGGTGCTGGATCCGTAGGACGTTGTGGTGCCGTATTCAACCTGGCTGGTGGATGGTTCGTCGCTTGTCCAGGTCACTGTGGCCCCGGTCTGGCCGGGGGTTCCGGCCGACACGCCGGAGAGGGCCGGCGGTGTAGTGTCGGCACTGCCGCTGGCGGCACGGACTTCGATCAATGACAGGTTCCACATGTCATTCGTGGGGGCTGTGTCGTTGATGGTGACAGACGACGGCGACGCCGCGGGCAGCGTCTGACGTTGGGTCCAGAAGGTGTCACCGTGGCTGGAAGTGTATTCGTCCACCATGATCTGGCCGGGGCCCACTGCCCTGGCTACGGCCCTGCTCCAATCGTTGCCCACACCCCAGACCCATGAACCGTTCCGGGTCGTCGTCAGCGCCGCAGAGGGTGCGCCTGTGGGACCGCTGGCGCCGGACACGGCGCCGTCGGAGGTGATGTCCGCCCCCGTGAAGGTGGCAACCGTCATGGAAGCCTGGTAGTTACCCGGGTGGTTGGCTGTGACTCTGGCGTTGGTGAGGATCCCGCTGGCCACCGCCTGCCAGATCTCAGCCGTTCCGTACTGGAGGTTGGTCCGTTGCCTGAGCCGCCAGGTCAGGCCGCCGCCCGTGACAGCGGTGAACTGCTGGCCCCGGCTGACCGCGGGACCGTCCGCTGACACAAAGGCGAGGACAAGTTCGCCGGGCTGGGTGGTGGTGAAGGCCGGGGACACGATACTCGTCGACGGGGCTGACTGGTGCCTGCTCACCACCTTGTCCATGGCGAGTCCCGCAGCACTGGCCGGCGGCGGCAGGACCACGCTGCACGCGAAGGCAAACAGGCTGATCACCAGCGCAGTGGCCATGTGGGACGGTCGGGTCAAAGGGCTGCGCTGCATGGTGTCCTCGCAAACTCACGGCTATCCCTTGAACTTGGCCCTCACACAGCAGAATGTAAAGAAGCTGGGACTAAGTAGGGGGACAAGTTAGGGGTACCGCGGCGGCGCCGCCAGCACCTTTTGAGGCCGCTACTTCCCGGCGTCGAGATACTGGTCGGCCCAGGCAGCGATGATCCTGGCCGCACGGGCCGCCTGACCCTTGCCGGTCAGGAGGTGGTCGCTGCCCTCAAGGGACACGAAGTTCCGGGGGTGGCGGGCCGTCTGGAAGATGGAGCTCGCGTTCTCGATCCCCACCGTGTTGTCGGTGGGGGAGTGCAGCACCATCAGCGGCTTGTGCAGCTGCCGGATGCAGTCCGTGAGGTCGGCATTTTCCAGGTCCTCCACGAAGTGCCTGCGGATCTCCACGCGTTTCCCGCCGAGGTCCACTTCGGCGCTGCCTTCGCTGAGGATTTTGTCCAGGGCGGCGTCGAAGACGTGTGCCACGTGCTTGGGTGAGAACGGGGCACCTACTGTTGCGACGGCGTCGAGCTCCGGAATCTGGCGCGCCGCGGAAAGCACGGCGGCACCGCCGAAGGAGTGGCCCACGAGCAGGGAGATGGCCTTGCCCTGGGCGCGCATGAACTCGGCGGCCTTGACCGTGTCGGCCACCTTGTGGCTGAAGGAGCCTTCCGACCAGTAGCCCGCGGAGTCGCCCAGCCCCAGGTTGTCGAAGCGGAGCATGCCGATTCCGGTGTCAGCCAGGGCCTTGCACATCCGTGAGGCCGAGGGGCTGTCCTTGCCCAGCGTAAAGCCGTGGGAAAACACTCCCCAGCCCCGCACGGGCCCCTCCGGGACGTCAATGATGCCTGAGAGGAGTTCGCCGGTGGAACCTTCGAAGCTGACTTTTTCGGAGCGGGACATGGCGTCCCCTTTCGTTGTGGCTGCGTGGGTTAAAACAACGACGGCGCCATTCGCACCTCAGTGAATGACGCCGTCGTGCTTTAACCGGAACTAGATCTTGCGGGAAAGAATTGCCTGCTTGACCTCGGCGATGGCCTGGGTCACCTGGATGCCGCGGGGGCATGCTTCGGAGCAGTTGAAGGTGGTGCGGCAGCGCCACACGCCTTCCTTGTCGTTCAGGATCTCCAGTCGCATGTCGCCGGCGTCATCACGGGAATCGAAGATGAAGCGGTGGGCGTTCACGATCGCGGCCGGGCCGAAGTACTGGCCGTCGGTCCAGAACACCGGGCAGGAGGACGTGCACGCGGCGCACAGGATGCACTTGGTGGTGTCGTCGAAGCGCTCACGGTCCTCGGCGGACTGCAGGCGTTCCTTGGTGGGCTCGTGGCCCTTGTTGATCAGGAACGGCATGACCTCGCGGAAGGACTGGAAGAACGGCTCCATGTCCACGATCAGGTCCTTCTCCACCGGCAGGCCCTTGATCGGCTCGACCGTGATGGGCTTGGAGGTGTCCAGGTCCTTCAGGAGGGTCTTGCAGGCGAGGCGGTTACGGCCGTTGATGCGCATGGCATCGGAGCCGCAGACGCCGTGGGCGCAGGAGCGGCGGAACGAAACGCTGCCGTCGATCTCCCACTTGACCTTGTGCAGGGCATCCAGCACACGGTCGGTGCCGTACATGGTGACATGGAAGTCGTCCCAGGTGGCGTCCTCGGACACCTCGGGGTTGTAGCGGCGCACGCGGAGGTGGACGTCGAATGTGGGGATCTCGCCGCCGCCACCGATGTGTGCGGGCAGTTCGATCTTTGAGGCTGGCTCAGCAAGTTCGGCGGACATCTTAGTACTTCCTCACCATCGGCTCGTAGCGGGTAAAGACAACCGGTTTGGTGGCCAGGCGGATGCCGGCGATTGCCTCTGCAGAGCCGTCAGCCGGGGCGTGGTCGTCCTTGTACGCCATGGAGTGCTTCATGAATTTTTCGTCGTTCCGGTCCGGGAAGTCCTCGCGGAAGTGTCCGCCGCGGGATTCCTCACGGTGCAGGGCAGCCACGGTCATGACCTTGGCCAGCTCCAGCAGGAAACCGAGTTCAACGGCTTCGAGCAGGTCCAGGTTGAAGCGCTTGCCCTTGTCCTGGACACTGATGTTCTTGTAGCGGGCTTCGAAGGACTCGATGTCCCGCAGAACCTGGTTCAGCGTGTCAGCGGTGCGGAACACCTGCATGTTGGCGTCCATGGTGTCCTGGAGTTCCTTGCGGATCACGGCCACCTTCTCGTCGCCGTTGCCGTTGCGGGCAATGTCCAGCAGTTCGATGGTGTACGCCTCGGGGTCCTCCGGGAGGTCCACGAAGTCAGCCGTCTTCGCGTACTCAGCGGCGGCGATGCCGGCGCGCTTTCCGAACACGTTGATGTCCAGCAGCGAGTTTGTGCCCAGACGGTTGGAGCCGTGGACGGAAACACACGCCACTTCACCGGCGGCGTAGAGGCCCGGCACCACGGTGTCGTTGTCCTGCAGGACCTCGGTAGTGATGTTCGTGGGGATGCCGCCCATGGCGTAGTGCGCAGTCGGGAACACCGGAACGGGCTCCGTGTACGGCTCCACACCCAGGTAGGTGCGGGCGAACTCGGTGATATCCGGCAGCTTCGCGTCGATGTGCGCGGGCTCCAGGTGGGTCAGGTCCAACAGGACGTAGTCCTTGTTCGGGCCACAGCCGCGGCCTTCACGGACTTCGTTGGCCATGGAGCGGGCCACGATGTCGCGGGGTGCGAGGTCCTTGATGGTGGGGGCGTAGCGCTCCATAAAGCGCTCACCCTCGGAGTTGCGCAGGATGGCACCTTCACCGCGGGCTGCCTCGGAAAGCAGGATACCGAGGCCGGCAAGGCCTGTCGGGTGGAACTGGAAGAACTCCATGTCCTCCAGGGGGATGCCGCGGCGGAACGCGATGCCCATGCCGTCGCCGGTCAGGGTGTGGGCGTTGGATGTGGTCTTGAAGACCTTTCCCGCGCCGCCGGAGGCGAACACCACGGACTTGGCCTGGAAGACGTGCAGTTCACCGGAGGCGAGGTCGTAGGACACAACACCGGCAACACGCTTCTGCTTGTACGGCGTGCCGTCCTCGCGGACCGCGTCCTCTTCGACCGTTAGGAGATCCAGGACGTAGTACTCGTTGTAGAACTCCACGTTGTGCTTGACGCAGTTTTGGTACAGCGTCTGCAGGATCATGTGGCCCGTGCGGTCAGCGGCGTAGCACGCCCGGCGGACGGGAGCCTTGCCGTGGTCACGGGTGTGGCCGCCGAAGCGGCGCTGGTCGATGCGGCCCTCGGGCGTGCGGTTGAACGGCAGGCCCATCTTTTCCAGGTCCAGCACGGCGTCGATGGCCTCTTTGGCCATGACCTCGGCGGCGTCCTGGTCAACCAGGTAGTCGCCGCCCTTGATGGTGTCGAAGGTGTGCCATTCCCAGTTGTCTTCCTCGACATTGGCAAGGGCTGCACACATGCCACCCTGCGCCGCACCGGTGTGGGAGCGGGTGGGGTAGAGCTTGGTCAGTACTGCTGTGCGGGCGCGCTGACCGGATTCGATCGCGGCGCGCATGCCAGCGCCACCGGCACCGACGATGACGACGTCGTACTTATGGACCTGCATACCAGACGCTCTTTCTCTCAAAATTCTCTATAAAACAACGGGCAGGCGTTGCCTGCTCCGCAAAACGCAGCCCGCGGCTAGCCGCGGGCCCATGGATGTTGCTGTTACGCAGCGGGGCAGAAACCACCCGGCAGCGGCACGCCGTTGACGTCCAGCGGGCACGGGTTGAAGGTGAAGATCACCAGGGTGCCCAGGATGATGATGACGGCGGTTGCTGCGTAGAGGACTGCCTTGAGCCAGAAGCGGCTGGAGTCCTTCTCGGCGTAGTCGTTGATGATGGTCCGGACGCCGTTGGTGCCGTGCAGCATGGCGAGCCACAGCATGGCCAGGTCCCAGAACTGCCAGAACGGGTCGGCCCACTTGCCGGCCACGAAACCGAAGTCGATGGCGTGGATGCCGTCGCCCACCAGCAGGTTCACAAAGAGGTGCCCGAAGATCAGGACAACCAGGACCACGCCGGAGAGCCGCATGAACAGCCATGCAGCCATTTCGAAGTTCCCCTTCGATGCGCCGCTGCGGCGGTACTGCGGGGAGATCTTGCCGCTGCGCGGGCTCTGGATCTGAGTTGCAGTCATGGCTTAGTGACCTCCAAGGGCGAGGGAAAGGTGGCGGATGGAGAAACCGACCATAACGACTACCCAGAGGGCCAGGACCGTCCACAGCATCTGGCGCTGGTACTTGGCGCCCTTCTTCCAGAAGTCGACGGCGATGATCCGCAGGCCGTTAAAGGCGTGGAAAACAATCGCGGCGACCAGGCCCGTTTCACCCAGGGCCATCAGGGGATTCTTGTAGGCACCGATGACAGCCGTGTAGGCCTCGGGGGACACACGTACCA
Organism: Arthrobacter sp. HS15c; assembly: GCF_040812005.1. Taxonomy (NCBI): domain Bacteria; kingdom Bacillati; phylum Actinomycetota; class Actinomycetes; order Micrococcales; family Micrococcaceae; genus Arthrobacter; species Arthrobacter sp. HS15c. The sequence goes on along the minus strand of NZ_JBFOHM010000007.1, from coordinate 153,994 downwards.
ATGAGGTGTCCAGCACATGGACCAACAAGAAGAAAAAGATCACAACACCGGTAATGCGGTGTCCTACCCAGGACCACATGCCTTCACGGCCGCGGTACAAGGTGCCAGCTGGTTTTGTCGGCACTGAATAAACCTCCCTGCAACACAGCGGCGCTGGCATGAGATCCACGCGGGGGGAACGCCTGCTGCGAGAGCACTCGTAGCTCAGGCCTAAATCTAGGCTTCGCTCACAGCTTATTCAATTTAGGAACTCCTTGGTGACTCGCCCTGCCGCGGATTTCCGGTTGTTTTGAGACGAACGACACACGATCCGGCAGATTGGGGCGTGCCCGGCGTCGTTTGAAGGGACCTTCGGGGCGGGTCGGCTAAAGTAAGCGGTGATGAGTACAGACAAAGTGACAAGCCCGGATTCACCCCTTAGCCGCTTTATTGCGGTGATTCCGGCAGGTGGGGTGGGGACCCGCCTCTGGCCCCTGTCACGTGCAGCAGCTCCCAAGTTCCTTCACGACCTCACCGGGTCGGGCAGTACGTTGCTTCGTGCCACGTATGACCGGCTGGAGCCACTCGCGGGCAAAAACGTCCTCGTGGTCACGGGCACGGCGCACCGCGCCGCCGTGTGCCGCCAGTTGCCTGAGCTCCAGGATTCCGACCTTGTCCTGGAAAGCGAGCCGAAGGATTCCGGCGCCGCCATCGGACTGGCGGCCGCCATCCTGCATGAGCGGGATCCGGACACCATCATGGGCTCCTTCGCCGCCGACCAGGTCATCAGCCCGGACCACCTTTTCCAGGATGCAGTCCGCGAGGCCATTTACACGGCAGCGGCCGGCAAGATCGTGACCATCGGCATCAAGCCCACCCACCCGTCCACCGGTTTTGGCTACATCCGTGCCGGACATGAACTCCGCATTGAGGGCGCTCCCAGTGCCCAGGCTGTGGTGGAGTTCGTCGAGAAGCCGGACGAGGAAGTTGCCCAGCAGTACGTGGACAGCGGCGAGTATGTATGGAACGCCGGCATGTTCGTGGCCCCGGTTGCCCTGATGCTCAAGCACCTTGAAGCCAACCAGCCGGAGCTCTTCAACGGCCTGCAGGAGATCGCCCAGGCCTGGGACACTCCCGACCGTGATGCCGTCACGGCACGCGTGTGGCCCACCCTGCCCAAGATCGCCATCGACTACGCAGTGGCCGAACCTGCCGCCGCAGCCGGCGACGTCGCCGTTGTTCCCGGCACGTTCGGATGGGACGACGTCGGCGACTTCGCTTCCGTGGGCCGGCTCAACAGTGCCCGCGAAGTGGACGACGTCACGGTTATCGGTGAAGGCGCCCGAGTGTTCACCGAAAATGCCAGCGGCGTAGTGGTCTCTGACACCAAGCGGGTCATTGCCCTGATTGGTATCAAGGACGTTGTCATTGTCGATACCGGGGATGCCCTTTTGGTGACCACGAAGCAGCACGCCCAGCGGGTCAAAGGTGCCGTCGATGCGCTCAAGGCCAGTGGCGACACCGACGTCCTGTAGCGCGGTTGACCGGGCAATGCCGGGACGAGTAATCCGTAACGCGCCGCCGGTGATGCCGCTATTCCGTGGACGCTCGCTAGAGTAAATCTGTGCGCAATTACACTACTGAAGCCCAGCCCACCGCATTGGTGGGGCCATGGCTGGAGCCGCTCCTTCCGGAACTGATCGACTTCCGCCGTGACCTTCACGCGCACCCGGAGCTGTCCTTCAAGGAATTCCGCACCACTGACCGGCTCGTGGAACGGCTCGAAGCTGCCGGTCTCGAGCCCAAGCGGCTGGACGGCACGGGTTTGACGGTGGACATCGGTGAAGGCCCCATTGCCACTGCCCTGCGCGGTGACATCGATGCCCTGCCCATCATCGAAGAGACGGGCCTGCCGTTCGCGTCCAAGAACCACGGCGTTACCCATGCCTGCGGACACGACGTCCACACCACCACCATGCTGGGCATCGCCCTGGTGCTGCACCGCATGCATCAGGAAACTCCGCTGCGCGGCCGCGTCCGCATCATCTTCCAGCCGGCGGAGGAGACGATGCCGGGCGGTGCGCATTCGTGCATCGAGCAGGGGGTCCTCGAGGGCGTCCCCCGCATCCTTGCGCTGCACTGTGACCCGCGTATCGACGTCGGAAAGATCGGAACGCGCATCGGTGCCATCACCTCGGCGTCGGACACCATCCGGATCGAGCTGTCCGGCCGGGGCGGGCACACGTCCCGCCCGCACCTGACCGAAGACCTCGTTTTTGCCCTGTCGCAGATAGCGGTGAACGTGCCCGCCGTGCTGTCCCGCCGCGTCGACGTCCGCAGTGGAGTCTCCGTGGTCTGGGGGCAGATCTCCGCCGGATCCGCACCCAATGCCATTCCCGGCAGCGGCTACATGGCCGGAACGATGCGCTGCCTCGACCGCGACGCGTGGCACAGTGCGGGGGAGCTCCTGGACGAGGTTGTCCACCAGGTGGCCGCGCCCTACGGCGTGGATGTCCGCCTGGAGCACACCCGTGGCGTGCCGCCGGTGGTCAACTCCGAACACGAAACCGCCCTCATTGAAGCAGCCGCCCGCGCTGAAATCGGCGAAGGCGCCGTGGTGCTGACCCCGCAGTCCATGGGCGGGGAGGACTTCGCCTGGTTCCTGGCGGAACTGCCCGGTGCCATGATGCGTCTCGGCACAAAGACTCCCGGCGGAGAAGAGTACGACCTTCACCGCGGCGACTACATCCTGGACGAACGGGCCCTCGGCTTCGGCATCCAGGTCCTGACGGCCGCAGCGCTCCGGACCATCCGCGATCTCAACACCCCCTAACACCCTCCGGCGCGAACTGGCACCTAATACCCTTAAATCCTCATTTTGAGGGTATTAGCTGCCAGCTCGCGCTTCTTTTAAGCAAATTAAGTTGTGTACAACCGAATTGTGCACTATCGTTTAGGTTATGACTGAAGCCCCCCGCCTCGACCGCCAGGTGTGCTTTGCCCTGTACTCCGCCTCCCGTGCGGCAACCGCGGTCTACCGGCCCATCCTGGATGACCTCGGCCTGACGTATCCGCAGTACCTGGTGATGCTGGTCCTGTGGGAGTCCGAGCCGAGAGGAGTTAAGGACCTGGGGGAGGAGCTCGGCCTCGACTCCGGCACCCTGTCGCCCCTGCTCAAGCGCCTTGAAACGCTGGGGTTCGTGGAGCGGCGCCGGTCCGGCGAAGACGAACGACGTGTAGCCATCCACCTGACACCGGCCGGGCGGGAACTCAGCGGCAGGGCGACCGGGATTCCCCAGCATCTTGCCGACGCCGCCGGGCTGTCAGCCGAGGAGCTTGAACAGCTTCGAGCCACCCTGGGCAGGCTCACGGAAGCACTCCACCGTTCGCACTGACCACCCACAAATTTCCGGTATCCACATTCAACAGGACGGACCACACATGAAGACTCTCTACACAGCCGAGGCCCTGGCTTCCGGCGAAGGCCGCGACGGCAACGCACGCACCAACGACGGGAAGCTGGATGTCAGCCTGGCCAGCCCCGTGGAACTGGGCGGCAATGGACAGGGCACAAATCCGGAGCAACTCTTCGCCGCCGGCTACGCCGCGTGCTTCCACTCGGCACTGCGCCTTGTCGGGCGCAAGGAACGTGCCGACCTCACCGACTCAGCGGTGGCAGCCAAGATCCACTTCGGTGCCCTGGCTGACGGCGTGGGCTACGGCCTCGCGGCCGAACTCGAAATTGCCGTCCCGGCCCTGGACCTCGCCACCGCCGAATCCCTGGTGGCCAAAGCCCACCAGATCTGCCCCTATTCCAACGCCACCCGCGGAAACATGACCGTGGACATCAAGATCCTGGAGTTTGCAGCATGAGCACAATAACGGCACTGCCCACGTCCACCCGTGAAATCCGCCTGGCGTCGCGCCCCACCGGACGCCCCGTTCCCGAAAACTTCCGGCTGGCAGAGTCACCGCTGCCGGAGCTTCAGGATGGCCAGATCCTGGTCCGCAACCTCTTCATCTCCGTGGACCCCTACATGCGCGGCCGCATGAACGACGTCAAGTCCTACTCAGCACCCTTCGCACTGGATGCAGCGCTCGACGGCGGGGCCGTGGGTGAGGTCATTGCGTCCAGGGCCGAAGGGCGCAGGGTGGGGGACGCCGTCGTCCATCAACTCGGGTGGCGGGAATACGCTGTGCTGGACGCAGCGGCGACCTCGGTTGCCCGCACGGACCTCGCGCCGGCGTCGGCGTTCCTCGGAGCGCTGGGCATGACCGGCCTCACCGCGTACGCCGGCCTGCTGAAAGTGGCCGAGTTCAAACCCGGGGACGCCGTATTCGTCTCCGGTGCGGCGGGAGCCGTGGGCTCGCTCGTGGGCCAGATCGCCAAGGCGATGGGTGCCTCCCGGGTCATCGGGAGCGCAGGCACGCCGGACAAGGTTGCACGGCTCCTGGAGCTGGGCTTCGACGCAGCCTTCAACTACAACGACGGGCCCGTGCGCGAGCAGCTTGCCAAGGCCGCAGGACCCGCCGGCATTGACGTCTACTTCGACAACGTGGGCGGCGAACACCTGGAAGCCGCACTGGCGGTCCTCAACGTGGGCGGCCGCGTGGCCATGTGCGGCGCCATCGCCCAGTACAACGCCACCGAGCCCGCGCCAGCCCCGCGGAACCTCATGCTGGCCATTGGCAAGCAGCTGACCCTGCGCGGGTTCCTCGTGGGCAGCTACTGGCACCTCATGGGCGAATTCGCCGAAAAGGCTGCTGGCTGGCTCGCCGATCGAAGCCTCCAGTACGACGAAACGGTGGTGGACGGCCTGGAGAACGCCCCGCAGGCATTCATGGACCTGCTCGAGGGCGCCAACACCGGCAAGATGCTGGTCCGCCTCTAAGCACACGACCCCAAAAGAACAGCGCGAATGAACACTTGGGGCCCCCTTTTCGCAGGGGCCCCAAGTGTTCGTTAGCGCTTAACCCGCGGGCTTCGGGGGCTGCGGCGCGGCAGTTCCTACTGCTTGGTAACAAAATCTCAACAATCTTCGGATTCGGGCCGCGATCTGCTATTTGATGTGGCGCAGGACACTAAAGTAGGTCTTATCAGAGCGCTTCGGCGCAGTGCTGCGGACCGTCAGTGAAAACAGAATTTCAGGGTTGAAACAGACACTCATTGAATTCACGTCGTAGCGCATCTCTCTTCATCCTGGAGGAATCTTGAAGTCATCACTGCGTGCACACCTCAAGCGCGGTTCAGTTGCAAGCGTGGCCACCGTGGGTGCTACCGCACTCCTGTTGGCCGGTTGCGGTGCACCTCCCGAAGCGGGCAGCCCGAGCGCGACGGCCCGTGACTACACCGGCTGCATCGTCTCCGACTCCGGCGGATTCGACGACCAGTCGTTCAACCAGTCATCGTACGAGGGCCTCAAGAAAACTGAGAAGGACCTGGGCATTAAGGTCAACCAGGTTGAATCCCAGACCAACAACGACTTTGAGCCGAACCTCCGTGCCATGGTCACCGCTGGGTGCGACCTCACCATCACAGTTGGCTTCCTCCTTGGTGACGCCACCCAGGCCCAGGCGACTGCAAACCCGGACAGCCACTTCGCGATCATCGACTTCGGCTACAACCCGGCGATCGCCAACGTCAAGCCGATCATCTATGACACCGCCCAGGCTGCATTCCTGGCAGGGTACCTCGCGGCCGGATCCACCAAGACCGGTACCGTGGCCACGTTCGGCGGCATCAAGATCCCCACCGTGACCATCTTCATGGACGGCTACGCCGACGGCGTGAAGTACTACAACGAGAAAAAAGGCAAGGACGTCAAGGTCCTTGGCTGGGACAAGGCGTCACAGGACGGCAGCTTCACCGGCGACTTCACCAAACAGGACGTTGGCAAGCAGCTCACCCAGAACTTCCTGGACCAGGGCGCAGACATCGTGATGCCCGTGGCCGGTCCGGTGGGCAAGGGCGCCGGCGCAGCGCTGAACGAAGCGAAAGCGGCCGGCAAGGACGTCAAACTCATCTGGGTTGACTCCGACGGCTTCCTCACGGCTCCCGAATATAAGGACATCATGCTTTCGTCAGTCATGAAGCTGATGGGCGAAGCTGTTGAGACCGTAGTGAAGGAGGACGCGGACGGCAAATTCACCAACACGCCGTACGTCGGCACGCTGGCGAACGACGGCGTCCAGCTGGCCCCCTTCCACAGCTTCGACTCCCAGGTCCCGGCCGATCTGAAGTCCGAGCTGGACCAGCTCAAGAAGGACATCGTGGACGGCAAGATCAAGGTCGAGTCGGCGGCAAGCCCCAAGGCTTAGTCATCCCACTAAGCGCCACCCCCGGATGGTCATCGACTGGCCGGGCGGTGGCGCTTTTTATTGGCGCCCGTTTGACGTCAATGAGCCCGCTCAACCCACGACTGCAGGACTAGGCTGGTGCTGCAGCCACCTACCCGTCCGGTCGGTATACGGACGCTTCGAGATTGGTCAGAGTTTTGAAACTTGAACTCAGAGGGATCACCAAACGCTTCGGCTCCCTGCTCGCCAACGATCACATTGACGTGGTGGTTGAACCCGGACAGATCCACTGTCTGTTGGGCGAGAACGGCGCCGGAAAATCCACGCTGATGAATGTGCTGTACGGGCTGTACGAGCCCACCGAGGGCGAAATCCTCATAGACGACAAGCCGGTCTCCTTCCGGGGCCCCGGCGACGCCATGGCCGCCGGCATCGGCATGGTGCACCAGCACTTTATGCTCGTGCCCGTGTTTACCGTGGCCGAGAATGTGGCCCTTGGGGCCGAGTCCACCAAGGCCGGCGGCTTCCTGAACCTGGACGACACCCGCCGCAAGATCAAGGAGATCTCCGACCGCTACGGGTTCGACGTCGACCCCGATGCCCTGGTGGAGGACCTCCCGGTGGGCGTGCAGCAGCGGGTCGAAATCATCAAGGCACTGGTCCGCGATGCCCGGGTCCTCATCCTCGATGAGCCGACGGCGGTGCTTACACCCCAGGACACCGATGAGCTGCTGGACATCATGCGCCAGCTCAAATCCAGCGGCACCTCGATTGTTTTCATCTCGCACAAACTGCGCGAGGTAAAAGCCGTATCGGACACCATCACCGTGATCCGGCGCGGCAAGGTGGTGGGAACTGCCAGCCCGGAGGCGTCCACCAACGAACTCGCCTCCCTGATGGTTGGCCGCGCCGTCAGCCTCACCCTGGACAAAGCCCCGGCCAAACCCCAGGAGAAAACGTTCCAGGTCAGCGGCCTCACGGTCGTTTCGCCCACCGGCCAGCACGTGGTGGACGGCATCAGCTTCGACATTGCACGAGGCGAAATCCTGGCCGTCGCAGGAGTGCAGGGCAACGGCCAGACCGAACTGACCGAGGCGATCCTTGGCCTGCAGGACCGCGTCCATGGCTCCATCCTCCTGGACGGCGAGGAACTCGTTGGCCGCAGCGTCAAGGACGTGCTCAACTCCGGAGTCGGCTTCGTCCCGGAAGACCGGTCCGTTGACGGCCTCATCGGCACGTTCTCGATCGCCGAAAACCTGATTCTTGACCGCTACGACCAACAGCCGTTCGCCAGAGGCATCAGCATGAGCCCGGCCAAAGTCCTGGAGAACGCCAGGACGCGGATCGATGAGTTCGACGTCCGCACGCCCTCGGGCCTGCTGGCTGCCGGCACCCTGTCCGGCGGCAACCAGCAGAAAGTCGTGATGGCACGGGAGCTCTCCCGGCCGCTGCGTCTCTTCATTGCCTCCCAGCCCACCCGTGGCGTGGACGTCGGGTCCATCGAATTCCTGCACAAGCGGATCGTGGCCGAACGGGACCATGGCACGCCCGTTCTCATCGTGTCCACCGAACTTGACGAGGTCATGGAACTGGCTGACCGGATTGCTGTCCTCTACAAAGGCAAGCTCGTGGGCATCGTGCCCGCCGGAACCGGCCGCGACGTCCTGGGCCTGATGATGGCCGGGATCGCGCCGGAGGACGCTGCGCCTGCAGGCAGCGCGGAAAAGACCCGCCCAGGCCCGGACACACCGGGTGCCCCACGGACCTCCACCGCCAGCGCCGAAGGAGGCGACCATGTCTGAGAAGGATCCCCGCAAACACGCGGCTGACCTGCATCGTGACAAACCCCGCGGGGCAGCCCCCGCAGCCGAAGAGACGGCCGCCGTCGTCGCCCTGGATACGGCCGGAGGAGCCATGGAGCCCTCGGCCGTTCCAGCCACAGCGCAGAGCGGCAAGCTGCCAGGCGGTCCGGACACCCTTTTCCGCAAGATCTTCACCGGCAGCGGCATGGTTTCGGTCCTGGCCGTCTTCCTGGCCCTGGTCATTGGCGGGCTCCTGATCGCCAGCACCGACGAACAGGTGGGAAAAACCTCCACCTATCTTTTTGCCCGGCCTGCGGACTTCCTGACCGCTGTGTGGAACGCTGCCACCGGCTCCTACATCGCACTGTTCCAAGGGTCGATCTTCAACCCCCGCGGCTCCAGCGTGGCCGTCCAGTTCGCGCCGTTCATGGAAACCCTGACCATCGCCACACCGCTCATCACAGCGGGACTCGGCGTGGCCCTGGCGTTCCGGGCGGGGCTGTTCAACATCGGTGCCCAGGGCCAGATCATCATGGCGGGCATCCTCGCCGCCTGGGTGGGTTTCGCCCTGGACCTCCCGTTGGGGCTGCACCTCCTACTGGTCCTCGTCGCCGGCATCGTCGGCGGCGCGATCTGGGGCGGCCTGGTGGGGCTCCTCAAGGCGCGGACCGGCGCGCACGAGGTCATCCTCACCATCATGTTCAACTACATCGCGCTGTACTTCCTGCGGTACCTGCTGAACACGCCGGCGTTCCAGCGCCCGGGGGATTCGAACCCGATTTCGCCCATCCTGGACCCCACGGCCGTCTACCCGCAGATCCTCGGCACGCAGTACCGGCTGCACCTTGGGTTCGTACTGGCCATCGCCGCCACGGTCCTCGTCTGGTGGCTGCTCAGCCGGTCCACGGTCGGCTTTGAATTCCGGGCTGTCGGTGCCAATCCCAAGGCCGCCCAGACCGCCGGCATCAACGTATCGCGCTCCACCATCCTGGTGATGGCCATCGCCGGCGCACTCGCTGGAATGTCCGGCGTCGCCCAGGTGGCGGGCACGGAAAAGGTCCTCACGGACGGTGTTGCCGCGACGTACGGCTTTGACGCCATCACCGTTGCATTGCTGGGACGTTCGACGCCGTGGGGCACCTTCGCTGCCGGCCTGCTGTTCGGCGCCTTCCGCGCCGGAGCCGTCCAGATGCAGATCCAGACGGGCACCCCCATCGACATCGTCCTGGTGGTCCAGTCCCTGATCGTCCTCTTCATCGCGGCCCCGCCGCTGGTGCGGGCAGTCTTCGGGCTGAATCCGCGCCGCAGGAAGCCGGCAGCCGCCGGAACGTCCCGGAAAGCCGCAGCCACCGGAGGTGCAGCATGAGCACAACAGCAACGTCACCCCTGCCCGGCAACAAAGGCCCGGGCAGCCCGCGGCCCGACACTGGCAGTGGCCTGGCCACATCAGCCAAGCCCGTGACCTGGAAGACCCCCGTATTGCTGGGGCTCCTAGGCGTCGTGGCCTTTGTCTTTTTTGGCCTCATGGGACCCAACCAGACCGCCGAGTTTGGCATTTCCGCCGACAGTGACTTCTTCCAGCTCCCCGCCGTTGAAGTTCCCGCGTTCCTTGGCGGCATTGTGCTCTCCGTGATCCTGCTGGGGCTCGCAGCCTATGCAGTGTTCCTCAAGACGAAGGACCAGGCCGCACCGGCGTGGCTGCCCATCACCTTCACCGTGCTCTTCGTTGCGGCCTTCCTGATCTGGGTGGTAGGCGGGGCGCGCACCCCCAGCATTTCGCTCGCGGGCCTCATCGCCGGATCAGTCACCCTTGCCGTGCCGCTGGTGTTCGGGTCCCTTTCCGGTGTCCTGTGCGAGCGCGTCGGCGTGGTGAACATCGCCATCGAGGGACAGCTCCTCGGCGGTGCCTTCACCGCCGCCATGGTGGCGACCATGACCAGGAACCCGTTCCTGGGCCTGCTCGCTGCGGCAGTGGCGGGCGCCGTCGTCTCCATGGTCCTGGCCGTCTTCAGCATCAAATACCTGGTCAACCAGATCATTGTGGGCGTTGTCCTGAACGTGCTGATGTCCGGACTCACCGGCTTCCTGTTCAGCACCGTCATGCAGGCCAACAAGGCACAGTTCAATTCACCGCCGAGCCTGGACAACATCGAAATTCCGCTCCTGTCCGGCATCCCCATCATCGGGCCCATCCTGTTCAAGCAGACCCTCGTGGGCTACCTGATGTACGTCGCCGTCATCGTGGTCTGGCTGGGCCTGTTCAAGACCAAATGGGGCCTGAGGGTCCGCGCTGTGGGCGAACACCCGCAGGCGGCCGACACCATGGGCATCAAGGTCAACGCCACCCGCTTCTGGAACGTCACCCTCGGCGGCGCCATCGCCGGCATCGGCGGATCGTTCTTCACACTCGTGGCGATCGACAGCTTTACCAAGGAGATCTCCGGAGGACGCGGGTTCATCGCCCTGGCCGCACTGATCTTCGGCCGGTGGAACCCCATTGGCGCCTTCTTTGCCGCCCTGCTGTTCGGCTTCGCCGACAACCTGCAGAGCATCGTGACCATCATCGGAACCCCGGTGCCCAGCCAGTTCATGGCCATGCTGCCCTACCTGGTGACCGTGTTCGCAGTCGCAGGGCTTGTGGGCCGATCCAGGCCGCCCGCCGCCAGCGGCATCCCGTACGTCAAGGGTTGACGGCCGTGCAGGGAAACGCAGCAGCAGTTGACTGGCAGGAACTCGAGGCGGCCGCCCTAGACGCCATGAGGAATGCCTATGCGCCGTACTCGAAGTTTCCGGTGGGGGCCGCGGCCCTCACCGACGACGGGCGGATCGTCAGCGGCTGCAACGTAGAAAACGCCAGCTACGGCCTCACGCTCTGCGCCGAGTGCACGCTGGTGGGCAACCTGCACATGACGGGCGGCGGCCTGCTTCGCGCCTTCTACTGCGTGGACGCGGCCGGCCAGGTCCTGATGCCGTGCGGCCGCTGCCGCCAGCTGCTCTACGAATTCCGCGCTCCCGGCATGGAGCTGATGACCACCCAAGGCATCAAGACAATGGACCAGGTGCTGCCCGATGCATTTGGCCCCCAAAACCTGGAGGACTGAAGGTGACACAAGGAGCTGACGCGTTCGACGCCGTCGACATCATCCGCATCAAGCGGGACAAAGGCGTACTGAGCGCCGAACAGATCGACTGGACCATTGACGCCTACACCCGCGGTGCGATCGCCGATGAGCAGATGGCGGCGCTGAACATGGCCATCCTGCTCAACGGCATGGACCGGGCGGAGATCTCCCGCTGGACGGCGGCCATGATCGCCTCGGGGGATCGGATGGACTTCTCCGGCCTTCGGCGTCCCGACGGCGGCGTGAAGGCCACGTCCGACAAGCACTCCACCGGGGGAGTGGGGGACAAGATCACCCTGCCGCTGGCACCGCTCGTTGCCGTCTTTGGCGTTGCCGTGCCGCAGCTGTCCGGCCGCGGGCTGGGCCACACCGGCGGAACGCTGGACAAACTGGAGTCGATCCCCGGCTGGCGTGCGGACCTGAGCAACGAGGAGATGATGGCCCAGTTGCAGGACGTAGGCGCCGTGATCTGCGCGGCCGGTGCCGGGCTGGCGCCGGCGGACAAGAAGCTCTACGCCTTGCGGGACGTCACCGGCACCGTGGAAGCGATTCCCCTGATCGCCTCGTCGATCATGAGCAAAAAGATCGCCGAAGGCACAGGCTCGCTGGTCCTCGACGTCAAGGTGGGCAGTGGCGCGTTTATGAAGGACGAGGCACGGGCCCGGGAACTGGCCGAGACCATGGTGGCCCTCGGGAAGGATGCCGGCGTCAACACTGTTGCCCTGCTGACCAACATGAGCACGCCCCTGGGCCTCACCGCGGGCAACGCCATCGAGGTGGAAGAATCCGTGGAGGTCCTGGCCGGTGGCGGTCCGGAGGACGTCGTCGAACTCACCGTCCGGCTGGCAGAGGAAATGCTGGCGTGCGCCGGCATCCACAACGCCGATCCCCGGGCGGCGCTGAAGGACGGCCGGGCCATGGACCTCTGGAACCGCATGATCCAGGCGCAGGGCGGGGATCCGCGGGCCAAGCTGCCGGTGGCCAGGGAATCCGAGGTCATCTATGCACCGGCGGACGGCGTGCTCGTTGAGCTCGACGCACTGTCGGTGGGCGTCGCGGCCTGGCGCCTCGGCGCCGGCCGGGCCCGCAAGGAAGACCGCGTCCAGGCCGGAGCGGGCGTGCGGATGCACGCCAAACCAGGCGCCGTGGTCCGCGCCGGTGAACCCCTGATGACGCTCCTCACGGACACTCCCGAAAAGTTCGCCCGTGCCAAGGAAGCCCTGGAGCACGCGGTGCTCATCGCTCCGGAAGGATCGCGTCCCGCGCAGCAGCTCATCATCGACCGAATAGCATAAAGACAATGCAGGCCATCAACGATTTCATCCTCGCTGCCGCCGGGCAGCCCTGGGTGCTGTTCCTGGTCCTGGCCTGCTGCCTCATTGACGGCTTCTTTCCGCCCATACCCAGTGAATCCGTGGTGGTGGGACTGGCCGCGGTGGCTGCCACCGCGGACGTTCCCAACCCCTGGCTGCTGATGCTGGTTGCAGCCTTGGGGGCCTTCTCTGGCGACAACATCGCCTACGCCATCGGGCGGAGGGTAGGAACACGCCGCTGGTCCTGGATGCGGGGCCCCCGCATGCAGAGCGCCTTCCGGTGGGCCGGAGGGGAACTGCGGAAACGGCCGGCGTCGCTCATCCTGGTGGCGCGGTTCATCCCGATCGGCCGGGTGGCCGTGAACCTCACGGCCGGAGTGACGCATTATCCGCGGCTGCGGTTCATCGGGCTCACCGTGCTTTCCGCCACCCTGTGGGCCAGCTATTCGGTGGGGATCGGCCTGTTTTTCGGGCAGTGGTTCGAGAACAACCACTTCCTGGGCGCGGTCATCGCCATCGTCTGTGCTGTGGCGCTTGGCATTGTTGTTGACCTGGTCATCAACCGCATCCGGGGACGGGTGCCGGTGGTTGAACGGATGAAGGATCCGGAAGCCTCGGCCGACGGCGGGACTCAGCCCAAGGACTGACGTGTTGCCCCTGCAGATATCAGCCCGCAGGACGACGACGGAACGCCGTCCTCACCGCTAGATTTGGAAGCGTACTTCCACGGCCGGGGCGTAGCGAACGACGCCTTGGCCGTGGGACACTGAAGAGCGATTTCCGTCACTTTTGGCTGCGTCATTTTTCGTCTAGGAGCAAGACCCGCGTGGAGTTTATTAATGAGGCCGTGCTCCATGCAGCGGGCCAGTGGTGGATTTACCCGGTATTGCTGGTGTTTTTCTTTGTGGACGGCTTCGCGATGGTGGTCCCGAGCGAGACCCTCATCGTCGCGCTCGCGGCGTTTTCCCGCCACAGCGGAGAGCCCAACCTGTGGATCCTCGGCGCCACCGCCCTGGTGGGCGCCATCGCCGGGGACAACATGGCTTTCCTGCTGGGACGCAGGATCGGCCTGACCCGCTGGAAGTGGATGCGCCGCCCCAAGGTGCAGAAGGCCTTCGGCTGGGCGAGGTACGAACTGGAAAAGCGGGGCGCCGTCCTCATCTTCACCGCCCGCTACATCCCCTGGGGCCGCGTGGCCGTGAACTACGTGGCCGGAAGCACAGGCTTTGCGCACCGACGCTTCTTCCTGCTGGACGCTTTCGCCTGCGTCACGTGGGTGGGCTACTCGATCGGTATCGGCCTGCTGGCCAGCTCCTTCCCCTGGCTCCATCACAACCCGCTCCTGAGCGCAGGCATTGCCGTGGTGTTCGCGATCGTCCTGGGCATCGCGATCGACCACCTCCTGCGCTGGTGGCACAAGCACCTCGCCCGCAAGGACGCCGAAGTCGTGGATGAATGGCTTGACGGCGGTCATGAAGGCGCGCTGCCTCCCCGCACGGGGACGGCACCCCTTCTTACCTCAGCTGCCGGCGAGGGCGATCCGGCCGCAAAATAGCGGCTGGCTTTGCGCGTCCGCCGACCCTAAGGTTGGAACCGTGACTGAGCCTATTGTTGACGCTGCCCCTGCCATCGATTTCGACCTGAAGAGCCTTCCCAAGGTCTCCCTCCACGACCACCTGGATGGTGGTCTCCGGCCGGCCACCATCATCGAACTGGCCCAGGCCGTCGGCCACACGCTTCCCTCAACCGATCCCGTGGCGCTGGGCGAATGGTTCCGTGAGTCCGCTGACTCCGGCTCGCTGGTCCGCTACCTGGAGACGTTCGACCACACGGTCGCCGTGATGCAGACCAAGGAAGGACTGTTCCGCGTCGCCAAGGAATTCGTGGAAGACCTCGCCGACGACGGCGTGGTGTACGGCGAGGTCCGCTGGGCACCCGAACAGCACCTCCAGAAGGGCCTGTCCCTGGACGAAGTGGTGGAGGCCGTGCAGGAAGGCCTCGAGGCGGGCGTTGACGCCGTCGCCGAGACCGGACGCGAGATCCAGGTGGGCCAGCTGATTACCGCCATGCGGCATGCAGACCGCGGCCAGGAGATTGCCGAACTTGCCGTGCGCCACCGCAACAAGGGTGCCGTGGGCTTCGATATCGCCGGCGCAGAGGACGGTTTCCTGCCGTCCCGCTTCAAGGACGCCTTCACCTACCTGGCTGAGCAGAACTTCCCCGCGACGGTGCACGCCGGCGAGGCTGCCGGGCTCGAAAGCATCCAGTCGGCGCTGGTTGACGGGCGGGCGCTGCGCCTGGGCCACGGTGTCCGCATCGCCGAAGACATCATGGTGGAGTTCGACGACGAAGACGCCGAGAGCGACGAGGACAGCATCGGACTGGTAACCCTGGGTGACCTCTCCAGCTGGATCCGGGACCGCGGCATCGCCCTGGAGATCTGCCCCTCCTCCAACCTCCAGACCGGAGCGATCGCAGGATTCGGCGAGGGCATCGAAAGCCACCCGCTGGACATGCTCTACCAGCTGGGCTTCAACGTCACCATCAACACCGACAACCGGTTGATGAGCGGCGTCACCCTGACCGATGAGTTCGAACTCCTCGTGGAAACCTTCGACTACGACCTCGACGACCTCCTCGAGCTCACCCTCAACGCCGCCGAGGCGTCCTTCCTGCCGCTGGAGGAGAAGGAAGCGCTGGTGGAATACATCAACGACGCCTACGCCAACCTTGGCTGACCAGCCGGCACCCGTGCCGGAGCTCATCGGCGTGATCGCCGCACTCCGGGAGCACTGCCCCTGGATGGGCGCCCTCACCCATGAGTCCCTGGTGGAGTACCTCCTGGAGGAGGCCTTCGAGGTTGCCGAGACCATCGAGACCGGTGCCGACGACGCCGAACTCCAGGGCGAGCTGGGCGACGTACTGCTCCAGGTGGTGCTGCACGCCCGGCTCGCCGAGGAACGGGGAAGCTTCGCGTTCGACGACGTCGCGCGCGGCCTGAGTGCCAAGATGGTCCGGCGCAATCCGCACGTCTTCCGGCCGGACGGCTCCCTGCAGGAAAGCTTCCCGGCCACGGTCGAGGAGATCGTGCAGAAGTGGGATGCCGTCAAAAGGACCGAACGGCCGGAGCGCAAGGATCCCTTTGAGGGGATTCCGCACGCGCTTCCCGCCCTGGCCAAGGCCCAGAAGGCCCTGGACCGGGCCGAGCGCGCCGGATTTCGACAGGCTCAATCACCGGAGCCTCCGATGGTTGAGCTTGTCGAAACCGAGGAAGATCTGGGCGAGCTGCTGCTCGCCGTCGTCGGCTCTGCACGCAGTAAAGGATTCGACGCCGAACGCGCCCTCCGGGGTGCCGTCCGGCGGTACCAGGCCGCCTACGAAGGCACTGCCGCGCCATCATGACGTCCGGGGGATGGATAGGTTTCCGTAACCTCCACCACTCTCGACTACGCTTGTCCCTGACGAGGACGTCGATTTTTCCGCTAGTTTTCCGCTATCAGACTCCCAGTTATCGCCCATAAGGAGCATATTCATGGCGCTTATCGATGCCATCCACGCCCGCGAGATCCTCGATTCCCGTGGCAACCCGACCGTAGAAGTTGAAGTTCTGCTTTCCGATGGCCAGATCGGCCGCGCGGCAGTTCCCTCCGGTGCCTCCACCGGCGAGCACGAAGCCGTTGAGCTCCGCGACGGAGACAAGGGCCGTTACCTCGGCAAGGGTGTGCAGAAGGCCGTTGACGCTGTCATCGACCAGATCGCTCCGGCCCTGACCGGCTTCGACGCCACCGACCAGCGCAGCATCGACCAGGCCATGATCGACCTGGACGGCACCCCCAACAAGGCCAAGCTGGGCGCCAACGCCATCCTCGGCGTCTCCCTCGCCGTGGCCAACGCAGCCGCCGCTTCCGCCGACCTGCCGCTGTACAAGTACCTGGGCGGCCCGAACGCCCACGTGCTGCCCGTTCCGCTGATGAACATCCTCAACGGCGGCTCGCACGCTGACTCCGACGTCGACATCCAGGAATTCATGGTTGTCCCGCTGGGCGCCGAGACCTTCTCCGAGGGCCTCCGCTGGGGCGTTGAGGTTTACCACGCGCTCAAGGCTGTCCTGCAGGAAAAGGGCCTCTCCACCGGCCTCGGCGACGAAGGCGGCTTCGCGCCGAACCTGCCGTCCAACCGTGCAGCGCTGGACCTGATCCAGGAAGCCATCAAGAACGCCGGCTACACCCCGGGTAAGGACATCGCCCTGGCCCTGGACGTTGCCTCCTCCGAGTTCTTCACGGACGGCGCCTACCAGTTCGAAGGCAAGGCGCTTTCCGCCACCGAGATGAGCGCCTACTACGCCGAACTCGTCGCCGACTACCCGCTGGTTTCCATCGAGGACCCGCTGGATGAAAACGACTGGGAAGGCTGGAAGACCCTCACCGACACCATCGGCGACAAGGTCCAGCTCGTTGGCGATGACCTTTTCGTCACCAACCCGTCCATCCTGCAGCGCGGCATCGACACCAAGACCGCCAACTCGCTGCTGGTGAAGGTCAACCAGATCGGTTCACTGACCGAAACCCTGGACGCCGTCAGCCTGGCCCAGCGTGCCGGTTACACCACCATCACCTCACACCGCTCCGGCGAGACCGAGGACACCACCATCGCCGACATCTCGGTGGCCACCAACGCCGGCCAGATCAAGACCGGCGCCCCGGCCCGTTCCGAGCGTGTTGCCAAGTACAACCAGCTGCTGCGCATCGAAGAGGAACTCGACGACGCCGCACGCTACGCCGGCCGCAGCGCGTTCCCGCGTTTCAAGGGCTAGTAGCCGCGCAAACAACTGACCGGTGGCTATGGTTGAAAGACCATAGCCGCCGGTTTTTTGTTTTCGCCAAGCTGTTTAGCCTGCACGGCTTTGTCCGGACGCGGTTAATTCAGCGCAGACAGTTGCTGCCCAGGCAGGCCGCACGTTTCAGGAGTGTCATGGCTACCCGCCGTCCCAAAGTTCCCAGGGCCGCCAACAGGCCGAACGCCACACCGGAGCCATCCAAGGAAGCCGCCGACGTCATCCGGGCCGATTTCGGCGGTGCCAAGGACAAAGCCGCCGCGTCAAAAGGCTCCGGCGGGCCCAAACCGGCCACCACGACGCCGGCCGCCAAGACACGGGGGAGCGGCGCCGCCGCTTCCACCAAGAACGGGACGCAGAAAGGCGGCCCCGCCAGGAACGCCGTCCACGACAACGCCCTCGACGACGGCCACCCGGTTCCCGCCAAGGCCTTCTCCGGCCGGATGCTTGCGCTGGCGGTGGTGATGATTGCGATCACCATCATGCTGGCCCCCACGGTGAAGATCTTCTTCGACAAAAAGGCGGAAATCGACGCCCTCAATGCCGATATCGCGGCGAGCCAGGCGCAGCAGGACAGCCTCCGGCAACAGGTGTCACGGTGGCAGGACCCCAACTACGTGAAGCAGCAGGCCCGCGACCGCATTAACATGGTTATGCCGGGTGAGACCGGCTACTGGGTATTCGGCAGCGACCTGCCGGCCGGTACCAGCAGCAGCCAGTCCGGTGTTGCAGCACAAGACCCCGCCGATCTGCCGTGGGTGGATTCCCTGTGGGAGTCCATCAGGCGTGCGGCCACAGACTGAACCGATAGGAAGGATGGCCGCGCCAGTGGAAGAAAACACGGCAACTGCGCCGGAGGAGTCCCGCCAGCCATCAGCACACGATCTCGAAGTACTCAGCCGCCAGCTGGGACGGCCCGTCCGCGATGTTGTGGA
The DNA here is from genome assembly GCF_040812005.1 of Arthrobacter sp. HS15c. Lineage (NCBI taxonomy): Bacteria > Bacillati > Actinomycetota > Actinomycetes > Micrococcales > Micrococcaceae > Arthrobacter > Arthrobacter sp. HS15c. The sequence continues at coordinate 135,712 of NZ_JBFOHM010000007.1, read as the reverse complement.
GATCCCGGCGCGCTGCGTCTGCGGCAACCCGCTCGTCGCAGCCACCGCCCCGCGGCTTGCCAACGGCACACCGTTCCCCACCACGTTCTACCTGACGCATCCGGTGATCACCTCGGCCGTCTCCCGGCTGGAGGCAGCCGGGCTCATGAACGACATGAATGAGCGGCTGGCCGCGGATGAACCCCTCGCCGCAGCCTACCGGTCCGCACACGACGAGTACCTGGCGGCCAGGGCGGCCATCGGGGAGCGCTCGGGAGTGGGCGCCGTCCCTGAGATCGACGGCATCTCCGCCGGCGGCATGCCAACCCGCGTCAAATGTCTGCACGTCCTGGTGGGGCACTCGCTGGCGGCCGGCCCGGGAGTTAACCCGCTCGGTGATGAGGCCATCGCGGACATCAGCGAATGGTGGACGGCTGAGCGCTGCTATTGCGACGGCGCCTGGGACACTGCGGGAGAGGCCCCGTCCAGGGACCTGAGCAGGCACGGACCCCAGGGGCTGCCCGGCATCGTTGGCCGGCCCGCGCCGGTCCGGAAGTCCGCAGGCACTGCGGAGGCGGCGTTATGAGCCGCGTCGCCGCCATCGACTGCGGCACGAACTCCATCCGCCTGCTGATCGCCGATATCGACCGCAGCAACGGGTCGGCGAAGCTTACCGACGTGGTCCGTGAAATGCGCGTGGTGCGACTGGGTGAGGGCGTGGACGCCACCGGTGAACTCGCCCCTGCCGCGCTGGAACGGACCTTCGCAGCCACGGCGGACTATGCCCGCCTGATCCGCGAGCACGGCGCCGCCAAGGTGCGGTTCGTGGCCACCTCCGCCAGCAGGGATGCCCGCAACCGCCAGGTCTTCGTGGACGGAATCCGCAACCTCCTTGGCGTCGAACCCGAAGTCATCACCGGCGACGAAGAAGCAGCGCTGTCCTTCGCCGGCGCGAGCAGCGTCCTGCCCATCCTTGACGGGAACCAGGTGCTGGTGGTTGACCTGGGCGGCGGAAGCACCGAGTTTGTGCTCGGCACCGCTGACGGCGTCACCGCGGCCAGATCGGTCGACGTCGGCTGCGTCAGGCTGACCGAACGCCACCTCCGGCAGGACCCGCCGACGGCCGAACAGATCGCCGCCGCGGAAGCCGACGTCGACGCCGCCATCACCAGTGCGGGCCTGGACGTTCCGCTCGAACGTGCCACCGCCGTCGTCGGGGTGGCCGGATCGATCACCACCATCACTGCCCACGCAATGCGCCTCCCGGAGTACTCCCCGGATTCCATCCACGGCACCGAGCTGTCCATCGACGACATCCGCCTGGCCGCCACCGACCTGTTGGAAATGCCCAGGGCGGAGCGGGCCGCACTGCCCTACATGCATCCGGGCCGGGTGGACGTAATCGGCGCCGGCGGCCTGGTGTGGCGGCGCATCCTGGAACGGCTCGGCGGGCTCAGCGGCGGCCGGATCGTCACGGCCACCGCCAGCGAACACGATATTCTTGACGGTATTGCCCTGAGCATCAGCTGAGCGGCACACCAGCCCGGCAGTGTCAGTCAGACGCTGCGAGCGGCCCGAGTTCATGCCACCGACCAGGGGACCCCAAATGACCAGAGCAACAGCCCGGCTCCGCCGGACCGCCTCCGCTCTCCTGGCGATGACCCTGGCCGGAGGAAGCCTCGTCACAGGCCTCGCCGTGGCGCCCGCGGCACAAGCTGACGCGGACCGTGACAAGCAGTACTGGCTTGCCGAATCCGGCATCACGAAGGCCTGGGAGGTCTCCAAGGGCGCCGGCGTGAAGGTTGCCGTGATCGACAGCGGCGTGGACGGACAGCATCCGGACCTCAAAGGGGCCGTCGCCGGCGGATTCGATGCCTCGGGATCCGGAAGTCCGGACGGGCAGAAGAGCATCGGCGGCAAACCGGAACACGGCACGCTGGTGGCCACCATGCTGGCCGGCCGCGGCCACCAGCCGGCAAGCGCCACGGCCAGTCCCAGCCCGGCCCCGTCCGGCGCAGGACCTGACGGCATGGTGGGGGTGGCCCCCGAAGCGCAGATCCTGTCTGTCTCGACGTGGCTGGGTTCGGCGAACCCGGCCGGGAAGAGCGACCAGGACCAGATCCCGGAAGCGGTCCGCTGGGCCGTGGACAACGGTGCCAAGGTCATCAACATTTCGCTGGGCAGCACCACGCCCCAGTGGCCACAGAGCTGGGATGCGGCATTCCTGTACGCCGAGCAGAAGGACGTGGTCATTGTGGCCGCCGCCGGCAACCGGGTGGGCGGCAACATCCAGGTGGGTGCCCCTGCCACGATTCCTGGCGTTCTGACTGTTGCCGGGCTGGACCGCAAAGGTGTGGCGAGCGTCGATTCGTCCTCGCAGGGAATCAGCATCGGCGTCGCCGCCCCGGCAGAAAACCTGCTCGGCGGGCTGCCCGGCGGCGGCTACGCCGAATGGGCCGGCACGTCCGGAGCCACGCCCATCGTGGCCGGTGTCGCGGCACTGATCCGGTCAAAGTGGCCGGAGATGAGCGCCAAGCAGGTCATCAACCGCATCGTCACCACTGCCAAGGATGCCGGCGCACCGGGCAAGGACCCGCTCTACGGCTTCGGCGTCCTCAATGCCGAAGCCGCGCTGAAGGATTCCGTTCCGGAGGCCGGCAGCAACCCGCTGGGCTCCATCTCGGACTGGATCCGGGTCCATCGCCGCGGAAACCTGTCAACGCCTGCCCCGGTCCCCACCACAGACATTCCCAGCGCCGTGCCCACCCTGCCCGAGGCCACAGTGCCCGCTGCTGAGGCTCCGTCTCAGCGTGACACTGCCTTCGGCGCCGCCGTCGTCATCGGCTTCGCAGTGCTGTTCATCGTGATCATTGCGGCAGCCGCCATCCAGCTGAGGCGGGCGGCCCGCAATCCCCGCCTCGCCCATGAAGAGCCCGATACAGGAGTCCTCGACGCCGTCGATTCAGGCGGTAAAACGTAGCCCGGATGTAGTTAGTGAAGATTTTCACAAAGTGCTGTATCCTTAAATCATGGCAACCACCCCAGAGCTCCAGGACCGTCCCAGGGTACTCGTCGTCGGCGGCGGGTACGTCGGCCTGTACGTAGCACTCAAACTGCAGAAGAAGATCGCGAATGCCGGTGGCATCGTCACCCTCGTGGATCCCCTGCCCTACATGACCTACCAGCCGTTCCTCCCCGAGGTCGCCGGCGGCAATATCGAGGCCCGCCATGCAGTGGTCTCCCACCGCCAGCACCTCAAGCAGACTGAACTGATCCAGGGCCGCGTCACCTCGATCGACCACGCCAACCGCACCGCCGTTGTGGCCCCTGCGGACGGCGGCGAGAACTTCGAGATTCCCTACTTCGACGTTGTGATGGCCGCTGGCGCCATCACCCGCACCTTCCCCATCAAGGGCCTGGCGGACAAGGGCATCGGCCTGAAGACCATCGAAGAGGCCGTGGCCCTTCGCAACAAGGTGCTGGAGCGCATTGAAGCTGCTTCCACCATCACCGATCCTGCGGCACGCGCCAAGGCACTGACCTTCGTGGTGGTGGGCGGCGGCTTTGCCGGCATCGAATGCATCACCGAGATGGAAGACCTGGCCCGCGCCGCGGTCAAGAACAACCCGCGCATCAGCCAGGAGGAAGTCCGCTTCGTCCTGGTCGAAGCCATGGGCCGCATCATGCCCGAGGTCACGGCCAAGCAGGCTGAATGGGTTGTGGAGCACCTCCGCAGCCGCGGCATCGAGGTCCTCCTGAACACTTCGCTGGACAACGCCGAGGGCTCCATCAAGCTCATCAACCTCCCGGACAAGACCCCGGCGCAGGACTTCGAAGCAGACACCCTGGTCTGGACTGCCGGCGTGCAGGCCAACCCGATGGTCCGCTCCACCGACTTCCCGCTCGAGCCGCGCGGCCGCATCCGCACCCTTCCCGACCTCCGCATCGCGGGGGACGAGGGAATCGTCGAGAACGCCTGGGCTGCCGGCGACCTCGCAGCCGTGCCGGACCTCACCGGAAGTGGCCTGCCGGACGGCACCTGCGTCCCGAACGCCCAGCACGCCCTCCGCCAGGCCAAGCGCCTCGCCAAAAACCTGTGGGCCTCCCGCTGGGACAAGCCGCTGAAGGACTACAAGCACAAGAACCTGGGTGCCGTGGCCGGCTTCGGCGAATGGAAGGGTGTCGCGAACATCAACCTCGTCGGAAGCATCGGCCTCAAGGGCCCGCTGGCCTGGCTGGCACACCGTGGCTACCACGGCATGGCGATGCCCACGTTCGAGCGCAAGTTCCGCGTGATCTTCAACTGGATCATCAGCTTCTTCGCGGGCCGCGACACCACCCAGCTGATCGACCTCGACAACCCGCGTGGTGCGTTCGTGGCAGCAGCCTCCCCGGCTCCCAAGCCCGCTGCCGCACCTGCTGCGCCTGCGGGTTCGCCGGCCGACGCGCCGACGCCGGGGGCTCCCGGAACTGCTGAGAAGACAAAGGTTGACCCCAAGCAGTCAGTCACCGCTGACGCAAAGTAAGGCCAGCGTACCGCCCGGCCTGCAGCTCTAACGCCCGACGGCGGCTGTCCCCTTGTGGGGGATGGCCGCCGTTTGCGTTGGGCAGCCTCCCCGGAGTGCCCTCGCGGCGCGGACGGTCCGCCCTCCTAGACTGGCACCATGACCGGTGAAAAGAACCTCCAGACCCTGCTGGCCTCGATCCACCCCGTCCTGCGGGAGGGGGAGTATGTCTACGTCCTGTGGCCCCACGGCAGGCCGCTCGCGGCCGGTATCGAAGCCGCCGTACGTGAGGCTGAAGGCCTCACCGTCGTCCTGCCCAGGGAAGAAGCGGACCGCCTGGGCCTTGCCTATGATTTCGTGGCAGCGTGGATCACCCTGCAGGTGCATTCGGAACTCGAGGCAGTGGGCCTGACCGCCGCCGTCGGAAAAGCCCTGACCGATGCCCATATCAGCTGCAACGTGCTGGCCGGATTCCATCATGACCACCTGCTGGTACCGGTCGCGGACGCTGCCCGCGCCGTCGAGGTCCTGGCCGAGCTGCAGGCGGAAAGCCGGAACCAGCCCCGGCCGGAGCTGCTCTTGCGTAACGAGACGGAGGCAGACCGCGCCGCCATCCTGGCGCTGACTGCCGATGCTTTTGCCATCTCGCCTGCCACTGGCCTGCCGGCGGAAGGGGAGCCCGTGGAAGTGGCATTGCTCCGGCAGTTGTTCCACTGCGAGGAGTACCTGCCGGAGTTCAGCATTGTGGCCGTGCTCGACGGCGAAGTGGTGGGCCATGTGATCAGTACGCGCGGCTGGGCGGACGGGCATGAGCTGCTGGGGCTGGGGCCGATCGGCGTAACACCCAGGCTCCAGCGGCACGGCATCGGGAGCGCCCTGATGAACGAAACCATCTCGCGGGCGAATGCGGCGGGGGAGAGCGGCATCGCACTTCTGGGAAGCACTGAGTACTATCCGCGCTTCGGTTTTGTGCCGGCCACCTCCCTGGGTGTGCTGCCACCCGAGGAAGTCTGGTCCGATAACTTCCAGCTCCTGCCTCTGGCGGTGTGGCCCGGCGGGGTCCACGGCAAATTCCGGTATGCCGCACCGTTCGACCGGCTGTGACGGGATACCATTGACCGGGCGCCCCAGTAGCCCAATTGGCAGAGGCAGCGGACTTAAAATCCGCGTGTTGCGAGTTCGAGTCTCGCCTGGGGCACAAATTCTTCCACCCGCTGCTCTTTGTTGCGCGGGATCGCGTGTCGTCCTTGACCTCAACGGATCCGCCGGTCCGGAGATTTCGCATATGCAACGACTGTTATAAGGATGTGACCTCAGTCACTTATATCCGTCTGGGATATGCACTAGCTTGAAAGTTAAATCAGGAACACCTGATCATCCGCGTCAAAGGCCGTTCGCACCTTTCGATCCAGGAGATTGTCAATGATTTCACTTTCCCCGGCGGCACCCCGTCTCGCAAAGCTCACAGCGCTTAGCGTCGGCGTCGCCTTTCTGGCTACAGCTTGTGGTGGTACCTCCACGCCGAGCTCGACGGAAACCACCACCGCCCCTGCAGGCGCAATCTCCTGCCCGGCGGGAGACGGTGCCGGTGCCAGCAAGTCAGCCGCCGCTGCTCCCACCGGAGCCGTCCCGGCTTCAACCACTAATAGCCCCGAACCCCTGAAGATCGGCTCGCTGCTGCCGACCACCGGCAACCTCGCCTTCCTCGGGCCGCCCGAAATTGCGGGCGTTGAGCTCGCGAAGAAGGAAATCAATGCTGCGGGCGGCGTGCTCGGCAAGCCGATTGAGGTCACCCACCGCGACTCCGGCGACACCAAGACGGACATTGCCACGCAGTCCACCACGGCGCTGCTCGGCATGGGCGTCAACGCGATTGTCGGCGCAGCGTCCTCCTCGGTATCCAAGACCGTAATCAACCAGATCACCGGCGCTGGAGTAGTCCACTTCTCGCCGGCCAACACGTCCCCGGACTTCACCACCTGGGATGACAAGGGACTCTACTGGCGGACCGCTCCCTCTGACGTGCTCCAGGGCAAGGTGCTCGGCAACTTCATGGCCACTTGTGGCGCCCAGACGGTCGGCATGATCGTCCTGAACGACGCCTACGGCACGGGCCTGGCGAAGAACGTCAAGGCGGCCTTTGAAGCAGCAGGCGGCCAGGTTGTGGCAGAAGAGCTGTACAACACCGGCGACACGCAGTTCAGCAGCCAGATCGACAAGGTCGTGGCAGCCAAGCCGGACGCCATCGTGCTCATCTCCTTTGATGAGGCCAAGAGCATCCTGCCGCTGATCACGGGCAAGGGCGTCAAGTCGGGCCAGCTCTTCCTTGTGGACGGCAACACGTCGGACTACAGCAAGGTCCTCCAGCCCGGAACCATGACCGGGGCGCACGGCACGTTCCCCGGAACGTTCGCCGCTGAGTCCTTCACCAAGGAACTTCTGACGGTGGACCCCGCACTGAAGGACTTCACCTACGGCGGCGAATCGTATGACGCCGTGAACCTGATTGCCCTGGCCGCAGAGTCGGCCAAGAGCGTCAAGGGCGTGGACATCGCCGCGAAGCTGAAGGAGGTGTCGCTGGGTGGCGAGAAGTGCACCACGTACCCGTCGTGCGTCACTCTCCTCCGGAACGGCAAGGACATCGATTATGACGGCCAGTCCGGCCCAGTAACGTTCTCCGACGCCGGTGATCCCACGGAGGCGTACATCGGCATCTACGAGTACACCGCCGAGAACACCCTCAAGCCGGTCAAGTCGGAGTTCGGCAAGCTGTAAGCCGCCTCCGCAGACAGCAAGAAGCCCCCGTCCGATCCACCGGACGGGGGCTTCCTGCTGTCCACAGCTTGGCCGGACCCACCCCGGTGCCCGGCCGGAACAGAAAAGGCCGCTGCCGGCATCATTCGCCGGCAGCGGCCCTTTTGTGCAGGGCGGGTGGAACTAGTCCTGGTCGGCCAGGGTCCCCAGGTAGAGCTGGATGACCTTGGGGTCCTTCATGAGTTCCCTGCCCGTCCCTGTGTAGGCATCCCGTCCCTGGTCAAGGACGTAGCCGCGGTCACAGATCTGGAGGCAGCGGCGCGCGTTCTGTTCCACCATGATCACTGACACGCCGGCCCGGTTGATCTCGTGCACGCGAAGGAACGTTTCATCCTGCTTGACGGGGGAGAGCCCGGCGGAGGGCTCATCGAGCAGCAGGACTGCCGGGTCCATCATGAGTGCCCGGCCCATTGCCACCATCTGGCGCTCACCGCCGGACAGTGAGCCCGCACGTTGGGCCCGGCGCTTCCCGAGTTCAGGGAAGAGGCTGGTGACAAAGTCGAACCGCTCCGCGAAGTCCTTGGGCCGCTGGAACATGCCCATCTGCATGTTTTCCTCAATCGTCAACGCCGCAAAAACGTTGTTGTTCTGAGGTACAAATCCCACGCCCTTGGTGACGAGCTTGTTGGCTTTCAACCCGGTGATGTCCTGCCCGCGCACCACAACAGTGCCGGAGTGGACCTTCACCAGGCCGAACATGGCCTTGAGCAGCGTGGACTTGCCGGCGCCGTTGGGGCCGATGATGCCGATCAGTTCACCCTTGCGGGCTTCGATGCTGCAGCCGTTGAGGATGTTCACGCCCGGGAGATATCCGGCCACAAGGTCCTTAACGGTGACGACTGCGTCATCAGTGGGTGCTGGCTGTGCGGACGGAGCCGTGCTAGTGGCGCTCATTCCGTGCCCCTTTCTTTGAATCCGGGCTTTTCGCGGTCCTCCTGCTTGAGTTCCGGCGCCACAACATCGACGGCAATGATGCCGGCATTTTCCGTGCCCACGATCGATTCTTCGTCAGCCTCAAGTTCAGCCTCGAGCTCCTTGATGCCCTCGGCATCGCCGAGGTCAACGTCGTGGTGGGCGCCGAGATAGGCGTCGATGACTGCGGGGTTCTTCATAACATCGCCGGGTGGGCCTTCGGCCACCACCTTGCCCTCGGCCATGACCACCACCCAGTCGGCGATATGGCGGACCATGTGCATGTCATGCTCAACAAACAGCACCGTCATCCCCTCGGATTTGAGGTTTTTGATGTGGTCCAGGAGTGACTGGGTGAGCGCAGGGTTGACCCCGGCCATTGGTTCGTCCAGCATCACCAGCTTGGGACGCACCATCAGCGACCTGGCCATCTCGAGGAGCTTTCGCTGCCCTCCCGACAACGACGCGGCGTAGTCGTCCTTCTTGGCGTCCAGCTTGAATTTCTCCAGCAGTACTTCAGCCTGGGCAGTGATCTCCTTTTCCCTGACGCCCCAAATGTTCTTGAAGAGGGCTTTGGACAGGCTTTCGCCGGGCTGGTTGGACGCGCCGAGGCGCATGTTCTCCATGACCGTCAGCTTGCCCATCACCTTGGTGAGCTGGAAGGTGCGGACCATGCCCATTCGGGCCACCTTGTACGAGGAGACTCCGGCCAGGCTGTTGCCTTCGAACTGCCACTTCCCGGAGTTTGGGGTATCGAAGCCGGTCAACAGGTTGAAGAGCGTTGTTTTGCCGGCGCCGTTGGGGCCGATCAGCGCCGTGATTTTATGGCGCGGGATTTCGAGGTACTCCACGTCCACGGCGTTGATGCCGCCAAAGCTGCGGGTGACGTTTTCGGCCACCACGATGGGATCGCGTTTCTTGCAGCCGGGTGCGGTTTCGCCGAGGGCGATGGGCCGCTGGTCGGTCATGTAGTCGACGTTGTCCTCCGCGGAACCCGCGGCAGGATTTTCGCTGTGCTTGCTCATGCGAACGCCAGCTCCTTTTTATTACCAAAGACGCCCTGGGGCCTGTAAATCATCAGCAGCATCAGGGCGATGCCTACGAGGATGTAACGCAACTGCCCGGCCTGGACGGTGTTGAGCCATGTGACTGCCCCGGATTCGATCAGGCCGTAGAGGATTCCCTGGGTCAGCGACAGCACCACCCAGAAGATCATGGCGCCGACCACGGGGCCCAGGACGGTGCCCAGCCCGCCGAGGAGCAGGCAGGTGTAGAGGAAGAAGGTGAGTTCGGTGCCGTAGTTGGCTGGCTGCACCGACCCGCGGGGGAGTGTAAAGACCATGCCTGCCAGGGCGCCAAGGACACCGCCGATGATCAGGGCCTGCATTTTGTAGGAGTACACGTTCTTTCCCAGGGACCTGACCGCGTTCTCATCTTCGCGGATGCCCTTGAGGACGCGTCCCCAGGGGCTCCGCATCAGGAGCCACACCAGGAGGCAGCAGATGATCACAACGCTCCAGGCGACCACGCGGATGAAGAAATCGCGATTGTTCATCCCCAGGTAGGACCCCTCGGGGAACGGGTTCATGGCGTAGAACCCGATCTCGAAGGCGGCGAGTCCGTCGGCTGAGCCGGTGACATCGGTGAGCTGGTTCGTGGTGACGATGTAGCGGACGATCTCTGCCGCCGCGATGGTGACAATGGCGAGGTAGTCGGCCCGCAGCCGGAGTGTGGGTATGCCCAGCAGCAGGGCGAAGATGGCAGAGCAGACCACCGCGATGAGCAGCCCCACAAAGAACGGGACACCAAAGGTGAGCGTCGAGATGGCGAAGCCGTAGGCGCCGACCGCCATAAAACCGGCCTGCCCGAAGTTCAGCAGCCCGGAGTAGCCGAAGTGGACGGCCAGGCCCAGCGCGGCAAGTGCGTACGCTGCGGTTGTTGGAGTGAAAATTTCGCCGAAGGCGCTGGCAAGGATGAATCCAAAGTCCATGTCCGTCTCCTAACCCACGCGCTCGCGACGGCCCAGGATGCCCTGGGGCCGGAACAAGAGGACAACAATCATGATGAAAAGTGCTCCCACATATTTGAGGTCTGCAGCAAGGCCGACGACGGTAGTCAGCTCGACGAAGATGCCGACGATGATGGACCCGATCAGTGCGCCCCAGACGGTTCCGAGGCCGCCGAGGGTGACGCCGGCAAAGATGAGCAGCAGGAGCTGTGACCCCATGTCGAACGTGACGCCGGGGCGGTAGTAGGCCCAGAGAATGCCGCCCAGGGACGCCAGCATGCCGCCGGCCACCCAGACGATGCGGATGACGTTGTCCACGTCGATCCCGGATGCGGCTGCCAGGGCGGGATTGTCAGCCACTGCCCTGGTTGCCTTGCCGAGCCGGGTCTTGAGCAGGATAACGCCGAGGATGGCGATGACGACGGCACTGATGACCAGTGACCAGAGGTTGTTGGGGGAGATGGACACCGGGCCCAGTTGGATTTCCGGACTCTGTGCGAACGGCAGCTGCTGCGTGGCGCCACCGAAGTTGAACTGGATGATGTACCGCACGGCCAAAGCGAGACCGATGCTGACAATCATCATCGGGACCAGCCCGGTGCCACGGTGCCTCAGCGGCTTCCACAGCCCCGCGTCCTGGACGTAGCCAAAGAGGCCGCCGCCAAGCAGCGCCAAAACGATGGCCAGCCAGAAGGGCATTCCAACCGCGTTGAACGTAAACACCAGGACCGCGCCGAGCGTGACCATCTCGCCATGGGCGAAGTTTGTCAGGCCGGTGGTGCCGAATATGAGCGATAGCCCCACTGCCGCCAAGGCCAGCAAGAGGCCAAAGCTAAGACCCGCCACGAGGCGGTTCAGGAGGTTTTGTCCGAAGTCCTGCTGTTGGACGACAATGCCTTTGCCGAAAGCGAAAATGACTGAAAGGTTCGACGTCTGGCTGAAGGTCACTGAGCGGGGGTTTTCCTGGCCATCGGCCAGCTTGATCCCTTCCGGCAGGGTGGACTCATCCAGCTCGATTTCATACGTACCCTGTTCGGGGACTCCGATGTTCCACGAGCCGTTCGCAGCCGACTTCGTGGTCCCGGTGAAGTCGCCGCTCTTGGCCGTGACCGTAACATTTGCAAGCGGTGCCCGGGTGTCATCCCGAAGGAACCCGCTGATGTTGTTCTGGAAAGTCGTATTCGACGGGGATGGTGTCGGTGACGGGGAAGTGGCCAGTGATGCCGGTGCAACGACGAGCAGGATTGCCATGACGGACGCAGAGATGGCCCCCATCATTCTCAGCAATCCGGCGCGCCGCCGGTGCGGCAGGCCTTTGGATGTACTTCTCAAATTGAAAAACCTCCACTTGGGGGTGGTCTCGGCTGCGCCATTGCAACCGCTGCGAACGTAGCCGGGACAGACAGTGATGCGGTACTGACATCGGGAAACGCTGTCAATCTGTGATTTCCGTCACCCGGCTTGGCCTTATGTTACAGCGCCCAGGGCGCAATAAATGCCGCCAAAAGCGGCCGCGGGGTCGCGATCGGATAACAACTGTGTAGCGGCGCACCCGCCCATCTTTAGCATTCCTAAAGAAACTTTTGTTGATCCCCGGTATTTCTTAACAGTTGGCTGGCGGCGATTGGCGAGGGGACGTGTCCGGAAGGCAACGCCCCATGTCACAGTTGGGTTGCGGCCACAACGGCGGGGAACTTTTGGCGGCGCCAGTCCGTGGAAATTGGTAACGTGAATCATAAGGTTCAACACCGACCCCTTACTTGGAGGACACCAGCAATGGCACTTGGCGGAAACCCGATCTTCAACGGAAAGAATTTCCGTGGAGCAACGCAGGCGCCGCCTGTCCCGCAGGCGCCCTACGGGCAGGCGCCTTACGGCCAGCAGCCCTATGGCCAGCCCTACGGGCAGCAGTCGTATGGCCGCGCGCCCGGCCAGGTCATGGACGGCCAGGGCGGCTACGCCCAGCAAAACATGACCAACGAGCAGTTGCAGCAGATGTACAACCAGCCGGCTGCGGGTCCCGCGGACACCGGCCGGATGACCTACGACGACGTCATCGTCAAGACGGCCGCCTGCCTCGGAGTGCTGCTCGTCGGTGCCGCAGTGACATTGTTTGTCAGCATGGGACTCGCGAGCCTGCTGATGATCGTCGGCGCCCTGGGCGGCTTCGTCCTGGCGCTCGTCAACACGTTCAAGAAGCAGCCGTCGCCGGCCCTGATCTTGGCCTATGCAGGCCTCGAGGGTCTTTTCCTCGGCGGACTGACCCGCGTCCTGGACACCATGTACCCCGGTGTTGGGCTCCAGGCTGTCATCGGCACGCTGTCCGTCTTCACCGTGACGCTGCTCCTGTTCAAGAGCGGCAAGGTCCGGGCTACCCCCAAGGCCATGAAGTTCTTTATGATCGCTTTGGCCGGCTATGCCCTGTTCTCCCTGGTTAACCTCGTCATGATGATGACGGGCCTGACCACTGAGCCCTTCGGTCTGCGCAGCGGCATCATTGGCGTGGCCATCGGCATCCTTGCCATCGGCCTGGCCGCGTTCTCCCTGGTCATGGACTTCACCAGCATCGAGGCCGGCGTCCAGAGCGGCGCTCCGCAGCGCTTCTCCTGGACCGCAGCGTTTGGCCTGACCGTCACCCTCGTGTGGCTCTACGTCGAGATCATCCGTTTGCTCGCCATCCTGCGCGGCGACGACTAGCACCCAAGCCGGCGTCCGCCGTCGTCATTCCAACACAAAGGAGAGGGTCCCCGCCTGGTGCATATTGCACCGGCGGGGACCCTCTCCTCTTGTGTCTGGAGGCGCCCTACGAAAGGCGCATTGCTCCGGCGGCCGGAGTGACAGTGAAGATGTCAGGTGCCTTGTATCCGGCCTCCGCGAAAGCGCGTTCGACGGCGGCGCGCACCTGGTTCTCTACGTCCACCGGGGTGAGCGCAATGGCCGCCCCGCCAAAGCCGCCGCCGGTCATCCGGGCGCCGATCGCCCCGTTGGCACGCGACGCCGCTACGGCCAGGTCAAGTTCCGGACAGGAGATTTCGAAGTCGTCCCGCATAGAGGCGTGGCTGGCATCCAGCAGGGCGCCGATGGAGCCAGGTCCCTCGCTCGCCAGCAGCTCGACCGTCTGTAGCACACGGTCATTTTCGGTCACCACGTGGCGTACACGCCGGTAGGTGACCCCGTCCAGAAGCCCGGCGGCTTCTTCGAGATCGTCCACCCGGACGTCGCGGAGCGCCTTGACGCCCAGGACCTCGGCACCCAGTTCGCAGGAGGCCCGGCGGGAGGCGTAACCTCCGTCGGCATGGGAGTGGGAGACCTTGGTGTCGATCACCAGCATCACCAGGCCGGCAGGCTCGGCTTCAAAGGGAACCAGCTGGATACTCTGATCGCGGCAATCAAGGAACACTGCGTGACCCTTGGAGCCGCGCAGTGACGCCGACTGGTCCATGATGCCCGTGGGGGCGCCAACGAAGTCGTTTTCCGCCCGCTGGGTGGCGAGGACCATTTCTTCGGGTTCGAGCGCGGCGCCCGTCAGGTCGTTGAGGGCTGAGATGACCGCGCACTCGATGGCGTGGGATGAGGAAAGGCCGGCGCCGAGGGGGACATTGGAATCAAGCAGCAGGTCCAGGCCCGGAACTGCGATTCCGCGCTCCTGCAGGGCCCAGATGACACCGAGCGGATACTTCGTCCAGCCTTTGGCAGCAGCGGCGTCCAAGGTGCCGAGGTCGGCACTGACGACGCCCTGGTCCCCGTAGGTGGACAGGAGCCGGATCGCGGAGTCCGCCCTGGCTGCGATGGCCACGCGGGCCGTCTTGTCGATCGCGAACGGAAGCACGAAGCCTTCGTTGTAGTCGGTGTGTTCGCCGATCAGGTTGACGCGGCCCGGTGCCTGCCAGACGCCGTCGGGAAGCCTGCCGAACTCCCGCTCAAAGCGGGCGGCAAGGTCCGCCGCGCTGGGCGGTGCCTGTGTTGTCAGCGGATCGGGTGCGGCGCTCACGCGTGTGCTCCTTCAGATAGGGCCCCCAGGGGGAGGGCTGTAGTGGCGGGTGCGGACTCCGGGACGGTCACGGCGCGGAGCCGCTCTGCCACGCTTTCGGGGGTGGTGTCGTTGATGAAGGCGCCCATCGCGGCTTCGGATCCTGCCAGGTACTTGAGCTTGTCAGCCGCCCGGCGCGGTGACGTCAACTGGAGGTGCAGGTAGCTGGCAGGGCGCAGGAGGTCATCGAGCGGGGCCTGGTGCCATGCCGAGATGTACGGTGTGGGAGTGGGGTAAAGGGCATCGAGCCGTTTGAGCAGATCCAGGTACACGTGCGCCAGTTCGTCCTTTTCCTCCCCGCTCAGGGCAGCCAGGTCGGGCACCTGCCGGTGCGGCACCAGGTGGATCTCGAGCGGCCAGCGGGCGGCGAAGGGAACGTAGGCGCTGAAGTTTTCACCCTCCATCACCATCCGGCTCCCGTCCTCCCGTTCGGACCGCAGCAGCGACCCCGTGAGGGTCTGCCGCCCGTCCGACTTATCGTAAAACTTCCGTGCCGCGGCGCCGAGGACCCCTGCCCTGGGTGTGACGTACGGGTACGCGTAGATCTGCCCGTGGGGGTGGTGAAGGGTCACACCGATGTCAGCACCACGGTTTTCAAACGGGAACACCTGCTTGATTCCCGCCAGGCTGCTGAGCGCTTCGGTGCGGTGTGCCCACGCCTCCACCACTGTCCGCGCCCGGGCCTCGCTCAGTCCGCTGAACGATCCGGTATGGTCCGGGGTGAATGACACCACTTCGCAGCGCCCGTACGCCGGGCCGGTGGTTCCCCATTCAGGGGCGTCCGATACGGGTCCCACGGCGGGTCCCAGGGAGGGGAACCGGTTTTCAAACACCACAACGTCGTAGTCCCGCGCTGGTATCTCTGAGGGATTGTTCGCTGTGGTGGGGCAGATGGGGCACTGGTCCGCAGGCGGCAGGTGCGTTCGGGCCTGTCGGTGGGCGGCCACGGCCACCCATTCGTCCGTGAGGGCATCGAACCGTACTTCGCCTGGCTCGCCACGCTCCGGCAGGGGCCGGCGGTCAGTTGTGGTTTCCGCGGTGCGCGGCTTCGGCGTTGCTGCGTCGTCGAAATAGATCAGCTCCCGGCCGTCGGAAAGCTTGGTGCTGGTGATACCTGTCATAGAGTTTTTCCTTTGGGTGCTGGTGGCTGGGATTGCCGTGTGTCGCGGTCCGCGTGGGCGGTGGCTGGTTCCGCAGGCCGGTCCCGGCCGTCTGGAATCCTTACCTTCCGGACTTCGGGAATGTCTTGTCGGAGGGCAGCCTCGGAGGCCGGGCTGAGTCCACTGTCCGTCACCAGCGTGTGGATGGCGGACAGTGGGCATATGCCGGCCAGGCCAATAAGGCCGTACTTGCTGGAATCCGCGAGGACAACGAGCTTTCCGGATGCTTTGACCATGGCGGCGTTGACCTCGGTTTCGAGGAGGTTGGGCGACGTCAGTCCGGCGTGGGGATCCAGCCCGTGGGCGCCCATAAAGCAAAGATCGGCGGAAATGGTGCTGACTGCCCGGACGGTCAGTGGCCCCACGAGCGCCTCGGATGGTGTCCGTTCCCCGCCGAGTACCAGAGTGCGGATGCCCCCGTCCTCCCCGGCGGGATCAGCAGCGGCGAGCGAGTTGGCCACCATGACCGAGTTGGTGGCTACGGTCAGATCGAAGTTCCGCGGCAACATCCGGGCCAGTTCAAACGTGGTGGTGCCGCCCGAGATAAGCAGAGTCATTCCGGGCCGGACCAGGCTCAGGGCTTCTGCGGCGATGGCAGCCTTGGCGGGCAGCCCCCGTGTGGACTTGCTGGCAAACCCGGGTTCCAGTGCGCTGAAGCTGTCCGTCCTGGCCGCTCCGCCATGGACGCGCAGGACGAATCCGCCGGCGTCGAGGACATCGATGTCCCGGCGGATGGTCATTTCGGAGACGTCCAGGCGCGCAGCCAGGGTGGCCACCCGCACTGTTCCCTCGCTGTGGACCTCCTGGAGGATCAGGTGTTGCCGTTGTGCCGCGAGCATCAGATCCTCCTTCCTGCCGTGCGTCGCCGTCGTCCTCACAATTGTTGCATGCTTCGCTCAAAAAAGAATAGTTTCAAACAAAAGATAACAATTTCCGGGTGTTGGGACTGCTGGCACAGCGCCATGTACGGTGGTGCCCATGACAAATGGTTCAATCCCGGATACCAGCGCCCCCTCCGAGTTCCGGGCGTACGCCAGCGGGCGGCAGTACGAGCTCAGGCGCGGTGACGCGCTCGCCGTCATTACCGAGCTGGCCGCCGGCCTGAGGCTCTACAGCAGGGCCGGTGTGCAGCTGACCGAGACCTACGGCGACGGTGAGATTTCCCCCGGAGCCGCCGGCATCACCCTCGCCCCATGGGCCAACAGGGTGGAGGACGGTGCCTGGTACCTCGACGGCAAGAAACAGCAACTGGACATCACCGAGGTTTCCCGGAACAACGCGAGCCACGGACTCCTCCGGAACGCCGCCTACAGCCTGGTGGACGAATCACAGTACTCCGTCACCCTCGAAGCGACGGTCTTCCCCCAGCATGGCTACCCGTTCCTGGTCCGGCACCGCGTGCAGTACCTGCTGGCCGAGGACCTCGGCCTGGTGGTCCGGCAAACACTGGCCAATGATTCCAAGGCGCCTGCCCCCTTCGTCCTGGGCGCCCACCCCTACCTCCGGCTCGGCGACACGGACCTGGACGAACTGCTGCTGACGGTGTCCGCAGACACCCGGCTTGTCGCCGATGAGCGGCTGATTCCACGCAGCGCGGAACCGGTCAGCGCAGACACGGACCTCCGGGCGGGCCGGCGGGTGGGAAACCTGGACATCGACGTCGCCCTGACGGACCTAACCTTCGACGGCGGGGTGGCCCGCCACACGCTGACCGCCCCGGACGGCCGCGGGGTCAGCCTGTGGCAGGACGAAACGTGCGGCTACGTCCATGTCTTCGTCACCACGGAGTTCCCCGGCAGGGCGCGGGCCGTGGCGATCGAGCCCATGACGGGACCTGCCAATGCGTTCAACTCCGGTGACGGACTCCGCTGGCTTTCACCGGGTGACAGCTTCACCATGGCCTGGGGGATTGACGCCACCGTGGGACATGCCGGGTAGCGGTTTCCCATAACCCCGCGGCTGGGGAAGTATTAGGCTATGACGCCAGCCGAGGACGCCACCCCGACCCACCGATCCGCCATCCCACAGCAAGGCAGGCCCGCGGCAGACGCTGCAGGCCGTCCCGACGCTGTCCCGCCGCTGCGCGTGCTGGCGGACCGCGAACTGGACCGCGACATCCCTTACGGTGTCCGCATCGCGGCGTCATGGGCGTGGCGGCTGGGACTGATCCTGTTGGTGGGGGGCGCGTTGATCTGGCTCCTCAGCCGGATCAGTTTCCTCATCATTCCTGTTATGGTTGCGGCCCTGCTGGCCGGGCTCCTCAGCCCCATCGTCGGCTGGCTCAGGAACCGCCGCCTTCCGAACGGCGCCGCCGTGGCCATCACCGTCCTGGGCTTCCTCGGGCTCATTGGCGGGTCCCTGGCGCTGGTGGGACGGCAGCTTGTGGCCGGGTTCAGCGAGCTGTGGAGCGAGGCACTGGCGGGGATCCAGCAGATCCAGGGGTGGCTTGCGGATGGGCCGCTTCACCTTTCTGCTGCCCAGATCGACCAGTATCTGCAGGAGGCAACAGCCGCGCTGCAGAACAACAGCAGCAGCATCCTGAGCGGCGCCCTGTCTTTTGGGAGTACTGCCGGTCACTTTGCCGCCGGACTTGTCCTCGCGTTGTTTGTCCTGATCTTCTTCCTCCTTGAAGGTGACCGGATCTGGGCGTTCCTGGTCCGGCTGCTGCCGAGGAAAGCCCGCGCCGCCTCCTTTGGGGCAGGCCGCAAGGGCTGGGCTTCCATGGTCAGCTATGCCCGTATCCAGATGTTCGTGGCTTTTGTGGACGCCGTGGGAATCGGAGTGGGTGCCGCCATCATCGGAGTTCCGCTGGCGCTCCCGCTGGGTGTTCTGGTCTTCATGGGCTCCTTCATCCCCATTGTCGGCGCCCTGGTGACCGGAGCCGTGGCTGTGCTTCTCGCTCTCGTGGCCAACGGCTGGGTCAATGCCCTCGTCATGCTGGGAATCGTGCTGCTCGTCCAGCAGCTGGAAAGCCATATCCTGCAGCCGCTCGTGATGGGCAAGGCCGTGGCCCTGCATCCCGTCGCCGTGATCCTGGCCGTGGCGGCCGGTTCCTACCTCGCCGGAATCCCCGGTGCCCTGTTCTCCGTCCCCATCCTGGCTGTAGCAAACTCGGCGATTCGCTACATCGCCGGCAGAACGTGGGAACATGAACAAGTGCTGGCAACCCCCGGAGGGCCGGTGACGGTTGGCGCCGGCGAGGACAACACCTTCAAGGATGTCCGACTGCCCGGCCGCAAGCCCAGGAGCGGCAAGGAAGCTGCAGCCAGCACAAACGCACACAATCCGGAGGCCCAGGCCGGCACCGCAGGCCAGGGCACCGGAGCAGAATCCGTCAAAGGAGAATAGTCCGTGAACATCCTCGAAACCCTTCCCGTCACGCTGGACGATGTCCTGGAGGCGCAGAAGCTGCTTGAGGGGATTATTACCCGGACACCTGTGGAATCGTCGCGTGCCCTCGGCACCATGGTGGGCGGGGAAGTCTTTTTCAAGTGTGAAAACCTGCAGCGGGCCGGATCATTCAAGGTCCGGGGAGCCTATGTCCGGATGGCGCGGCTGTCCCCGGAGGAAAAGAAGCGCGGGGTTGTTGCGGCCTCCGCCGGCAACCACGCCCAAGGTGTGGCTGTTGCGGCCAAAAGCCTCGGCATCAAGGCACGCATCTACATGCCGTTGGGTGTGGCTCTCCCCAAGCTGGCAGCTACCCGCAGCCACGGCGCGGAGGTGATCCTGCACGGCCATAATGTTGACGAGGCGCTGGCTGAGGCGCAGCGCTACGCGAATGAATCCGGAACCGTTTTTGTCCACCCCTTCGATAACGTGGACGTGGTGGCAGGCCAGGGCACCATCGGCCTGGAAATCCTTGAGCAGGTCCCCAACGTCGACACCATCCTCATGGGCGTTGGCGGCGGTGGCCTGCTGGCCGGCGTCGCGGTAGCCGTGAAGGCCCGTGCCCGTGAACTGGGACGGGAAATCCGCATCATTGGCGTCCAGGCGGAGAACGCAGCCGCGTACCCGCCGTCGCTGGCGGCCGATGCCCTCGTTCCGCTGAAGAAGGTCTCCACCATGGCCGACGGCATCGCCGTGGGCCGGCCCGGCCAGCTGCCGTTCAGCATCATCCGCGAGCTGGTCGACGATGTGGTCACAGTCAGCGAAGATTCGCTGGCCCGCGCGCTGATTTTCCTGCTCGAACGCGCCAAGCTGGTGGTGGAGCCCGCCGGCGCCGTCGGGGTTGCCGCCCTGATGGATGGCAAGATCGAGAATCCCGGTACCACGGCGGTAATCCTGTCCGGCGGCAACATCGACCCCATGCTCATGCTGAAGGTCATCCAGCGCGGCCTGTCCGCCGCCGGCCGTTACATGACCGTACGGATGATGCTGGATGACAGGCCGGGTTCCCTGGCCACCATCGCCAGGATCATCGCCGAGAACGATGCCAACGTGACAGGGCTCGACCACACGCGGGTAGGCGGCTCCATCAGTATGGGAGACGTGTCCATCACCGTGAATCTTGAAACCAAGGGACATGAGCACTGCGAGCAGGTCCTCGGAGCACTCCGGGCCGAGGGCTTCCAGCCCATCGTGGTGCATTAAGGGGCAGTCATGCTTGATGCACTGGGGGACGGAAGGCCAAGAAGCCGCGAAACGACGGCGTCCCGCGCCAAGGGCGGGATCCTGGTGGTGGGCGGATTCGTCGTCGCCCTGTTTGTGATCGAGATCGTCAATATGCTGACCCTCCATTCGCTGAACAGGACGTTCGGACTGCGGCCGCGGAGCCTGGACGGGCTCCTGGACATCTTCACGTTCCCCCTGCTGCACGCGAGCCTGAACCACCTGCTCTCAAACACCCTGCCGCTGATCATCTTCGGATTCCTGGTATTTCTGTCCGGACTGAGGGTGTTCGTGACGGCGCTGGCATTCAGCTGGCTGGGTTCCGGGCTGACAGTTTGGCTGATCGGCGACGGCGGAGTGACCGTGGGCGCATCCGGACTGGTCTTCGGACTCTTCGCGTTCCTGCTGGTGCGGGGATTCTTTAATCACAGCTGGCGCCAGATCCTGCTGGCCGTCGTTCTGTTCATGGTCTACGGCAGTATCCTGCTGGGCGTCCTGCCCTTCGTCGCGGGATACATCTCGTGGCAGGCGCACCTGGGCGGGGCCGTGGGTGGAGTGGCGGCTGCATTGCTGATGCGGCCCCGGCGCGGAGTATAGGAATACCTGGGCAGACGTAAGCAGACGTAAAGAGCCGGCCACCTTACGGTGACCGGCTCTTTACGTGAGAACTGACTCTTAGGCGGCGTAAGGCCTGGCCGAGAGGATCTCCACCGTGATGTCCTTGCCGTTCGGCGCCGTGTAGCTGAGGGTGTCGCCCTCTTTATGGCCCACGATCGCCGCGCCGAGCGGTGACTTTTCGCTGAAGACATCAATGTCGGAGTCGCCGGCGATTTCGCGGGAACCGAGCAGGAAGGTCTCTTCGTCACCGGCGATCTTTGCCACCACGATCATGCCGGCTTCGACGATTCCGTCGTCGGCGGGAGCTTCCCCGACGTGGGCATCCCGCAGCAGGGCAGTGAGCTGGCGGATGCGGGCCTCGATCTTTCCCTGCTCTTCCTTGGCCGCGTGGTAGCCCCCGTTTTCCTTGAGGTCGCCCTCTTGGCGGGCTGCTTCGATCTTCTGGACAATTTCCGCCCGGCCAGCGCCGGAAAGGTGGTCCAGCTCTGCCGTCAGGCGGTCAAAAGCTTCCTGTGTGAGCCAGGCTGCAGGCGCGCTGTTGGTGGTCGACACGGACTTCTCCTCTTCGGTCGTACATGCAAAAGACCCCGCCACGGTGGCCACTTGTGGAACTCAGTAACCAGCTCAGCGGGGTAAAGGTATTGCTCCATTGTAGTCAATCCTGTGGACATAACCCAACAAGCAAGCGGCGCAGATCACATTCCGCTATTTGCTGCTGTCCGGAATCCAGCAGCTGTCCACTATCCCGGACACGGACAGCGACTCGGTCTTCAGTACCGTGCGCTGGGAAATGGTCCGGCCGCCGTCGGCAGTCGCCTCAGCCTCGCCCGGCGGGATGTCCACTACTTTCCAGCCCACCACTGCATACTTGGAATCCAGCGCCTTCACGGCGCATTTGACGGCCGTTCCCGGCTCCCGGGTGACTTGGAAGTCCACTTCCGCCTGGGTGGCGTCCGTAGTGCTGTAGCCGATGTCCTTGAACGTCACGCTGGAGGTGGCTGAGGACGTGGATACCCAAGCCATAAAGCCGATTCCGGCAAGCAGTGCCGCCGCCCCGATGATGCGCTTCGCGTTGCGGGACAGGGTCCGCTTTTGACGGCCATAACGATTGGCTAGGCTAGTGTCTGCTGGCGCGGAAACGGCGGGCTGATCCTGGGAAGTCACCAGTCCAGTTTAGTGCGGATCCGGGTCCGGGTTCTCCGGACCAGCCAGCCCCACCAGTACAAGCGGCCAGCACAGCGGCTACAGAACATAAAGGAGCCGTCCACCGATGACAGCGTCCAGCTCCACCCAGGCCCCGCTCCGGCTGCTTGCCGTCCACGCCCACCCGGACGACGAATCCAGCAAGGGTGCGGCGACCATGGCCATGTACGCGGCCTCCGGCGTCGATGTCATGGTGGCCACGTGCACCGACGGGTCCAGGGGCGATATCCAGAACCCCGCCGTGGAAGGCGAACCCCACCCGAAGCGGGACATGGCGGGCGCACGACGGCTCGAGATGGGTCAGGCGGCCAAGGTGCTCGGCATCCGGCAGCGCTGGCTGGGCTTCGTGGACTCGGGCCTTCCCGAAGGCGATCCGCTGCCGCCGCTGCCGGCAGGCTCGTTTGCCGTCCAGCCGCTGGAACGCGCCGCCGCGCCGCTCGTGCGGCTTGTCCGGGAGTTCAAGCCCCACGTGATCATCAGCTACGACGAAAACGGCGGCTACCCGCACCCTGACCACATCATGGCCCACCGAGTGGCGGTGGAAGCTTTCGACGCGGCCGGTGACCCGGACCGCTACCCGGATACCGGGGAGGCCTGGGAACCCAGCAAGCTG
Source organism: Arthrobacter sp. HS15c (assembly GCF_040812005.1). Lineage (NCBI taxonomy): Bacteria > Bacillati > Actinomycetota > Actinomycetes > Micrococcales > Micrococcaceae > Arthrobacter > Arthrobacter sp. HS15c. The sequence continues at coordinate 113,262 of NZ_JBFOHM010000007.1, read as the reverse complement.
TACTACGACCGCGCATTCAGCCCGGAACGGTTCCGGGCCCTGCATTTCGCGCTGGAGGAAGCCGGCCTGCAGTCGCCGTATGCGGAACGGCTCGCCGCCTGGCTCGAGACGGACGCCGAAGGGCACACACCCCCGCCCGGCGGCCATCCCACCACTACGCAGATCGACTGTGGCGACTACTTTGAAGCCCGGGACGATGCCCTTCGCGCCCACCGGACACAGGTGGACCCGCTGGGCTTCTTCTTCGCCGTCGCCCCGGAGATGCAGCGCCGCGCCTGGCCGTGGGAAGACTACTCCCTGATCCAGTCCCGGATCCCCGCTGAGCTGCCGGAGAAGGACCTTTTCGCCGGGCTAAGATAGAGGCAGCAGGCAATTTCTATGCCGCGTAGAAGAGTGGCCCGCAGGGGCCGGATCCTCCGCCGGCGGCCGATGCCTATCAGTTTCCATAGAAGGTTAATAAAGTGCATCACTTGCTCCTCGCCCTGGCCACCACACCGTCGCCGCTGCCCACCCCCTCCCTGCGTGAGGGCGTATCAGAGGACCAGATCACTCCCGGCCTGTGGGGCTTCATCATGACGGCCTTCTTTGTGCTGGCCACCACCTTGCTTATTGTGGACATGGTGCGCCGCATCCGCCGGGTCCGCTACCGTGCGCAGGTGGAGGAGGAACGCCTGGCGGCCGCAGCGGCCGCGGATGTTGAGGCTTCCGACGCCCACGACGGCATGGCAGGCCCGGAAAGCGATGCCGGGGTCGAGGGGGACGGGCAAGCCCCGGCCCCCGACACTTCCCGGCCGCGGGACTAGGGCGGCCCGCGCTCCGGGGCAACTGCCGGGTCCAGGACCTGGGTCGCTACGGCGTCAACTCAGGACTGCGCCAACTCAGGACGGCGATGGCAATGGCAGTGAAATGCGCGGCGAAGGCCAGCACCGTGAGCGCGTGGAACAGTTCGTGGAATCCGAAGTGCTCGTAGCTGAAGTTTGGCTTCTTGAGGGCGTAGAAGACGGCGCCGGTGATGTAGAGGATCCCGCCGACGCAGATCAGGATGGCAGCGGGAACACTGGCCGCAAAAAAATCCGGCAGGTAGAACAGCGCACCGCAGCCCAGCGCGATGTAGATCGGCACATACAGCCAGCGCGGTGCATGCGTCCACAGGTGCCGGAACAGCACGCCCAGGATGGCGCCGGACCAGATGACCCAGAGCAGCAGCACCGCCTTGGGCCGCTCCAGCAGTGACCAGGCAAGCGGTGTGTAGCTGCCGGCGATGACCAGCATGATGTTGGTGTGGTCGAGCCGCTTCAGGACCATCCTGACGCCGGGAGACCAGTTGCCCCGATGGTAGACAGCACTGACACCGAAGAGCATGACGCCGGTGGCGGCGTAGACGGCGGACGTGATTTTGCGGTCGGCTGTGGGGGCCAACAGGACCAGGACAATCCCGGCGGCCAGGGCCAGCGGTGCGGTGACCGTGTGGATCCAGCCACGCCATTTGGGTTTGATCATCAGGAGTTCGGCCAGACGGACAGCGGCTTCATCGACGGGGCCGGCCCCACCCTCCGGCGCCGGTCCCGGCTGGCTGTCTGGAGACTTGGTGTTCATGGGTCCAGAATAACCTACGCTTCAGTAAGTTACTCATCGGTAACATCAGCTGCGCCGGTCATGCGGGGTCCCGGCACCGTGCTCCCCGCCGCGGACGGTAGCCTAGGATGTGCAAGCGTCGTACAGCAAGGGAAGTCAGGTGAGTCTCCGCGTGGAATTGCCCGGCTTCCTCTATGGCTTCTACGAGCGCAGGCTGCTCAGGGATCTTGCCGGAGACCGCATCCCCAGGCACATCGGCGTAATGGTGGATGGCAACCGGCGCTGGGCGAAGCAGTTCAATGCGCCCACCAGCCAGGGCCATCAGGCTGGAGCGGACAAGATCCACGAGTTCCTCGGCTGGTGCCAGGAACTCGGCGTCAAAGTAGTCACCCTGTACATGCTGTCCACGGACAACATGTCCCGTTCCAGCGAAGAGCTGGACCTCCTGATGGGGATCATCGCCAACACCCTGGACCGCCTGGACGACGATGCGAACATCTCGGTCCACGCCATGGGCGCACCGGAACTGCTTCCCGACTACCTCGCTGAACGGCTCAACAGGCTGACAGCCCGGACGCCCGTGCGGGAAAAGATCCACGTGAACGTCGCGGTGGGATACGGCGGGCGCCGGGAGATTGTTGATGCGGTCCGGGAGCTGCTCCATGATGCGGTTGCCAAAGGCGCGGACATCTCCAAACTGGCCGACAGCCTGAGCGTTGATGACATTTCGCGCTTCCTTTACACTCGTGGCCAGCCCGATCCCGACCTGGTGATCCGGACCTCCGGAGAGCAGCGGCTGTCCGGGTTCCTGATGTGGCAGAGCGCGTACAGCGAGTTCTATTTCTGTGAGGCCCTGTGGCCGGCCTTCCGCAAGGTGGACTTCCTGCGCGCCCTGCGGGACTACGCCGGCAGGCAGCGGCGCTTCGGCACCTGAGCCGGCGCCGTTCACGCGGAATTCACATGGCCGCAACAGGAATCGCCGACGGATGAAGCCGGAAATTACTTGGTGTGGATTTACGTTGTAGCTATCAGCAGGCAAAACCGCCGGCTGATCGGGGAGGCCAGTACATGGAGCGAATTGTCGCACCGGTTGTATGGGAGGCCGAGCCCGGCCTCCAGGCCGAGCCGCCTCACCAATAACAATTCCGGGCATGCCCGGGGCTGGAGTCGATGTGGCTATTTCTGAACAACTGCCCGAGCTCGTTTTTGATCAGGGACAGAAAGCTACCTCTCGCGCCACGCGAGCCACCTCAACAACCGGTGCAGCAGACGAAAAGCCTGCGGCCGGTTTTGCTGTCTCCGGAGGGGGAACCACCATTAGCAGTTTCGTCATTGACACATCCGTCCTGCTCTCTGACCCGCGGGCGCTGCTCCGCTTCGCCGAGCACGAGGTCATTGTTCCAATCGTGGTTATCAGCGAGCTGGAGGCCAAACGGCACGACCCCGAACTCGGCTACTTCGCCCGCAAGGCCCTGCGGCTCCTCGATGACCTGCGCGTCAAACATGGCGGCCTGAACCGGCCCATCCCCATAGGTGACGACGGCGGCACCCTCCTCGTGGAAATGAACCACATTTCCGCTGAGGTGCTTCCGTTGGGCTTCAGGAGCGGCGACAACGACAGCAGGATCCTGGCTGTGGCCAAGAACCTCGCCAACGAAGGCCGGAACGTCACGGTGGTCTCCAAGGACCTGCCGATGCGCGTCAAGGCCTCCGCGATGGGGCTGACCGCAGACGAGTACCGCAATGAACTGGTGAAGGACTCAGGCTGGACCGGCGTCGCGGAAGTGGAGGCCAGCGAGGACGAGATCTCCACCCTCTACGGCCACGAGCCCGTCTTTATCCCCGCGGCCGCGGAATTGCCCGTCAACACCGGGCTGGTGCTTCTCTCGAACAGGGGTTCGGCCCTGGGCCGGGTAGGCGCCGACAAGCAGGTCCGGCTCGTCAAGGGGGACCGGGACGTCTTCGGCCTGCATGGACGCTCGGCGGAACAGCGGCTGGCCATCGACATGCTGATGGATCCCGCCGTCGGAATTGTGTCCATCGGAGGCCGGGCCGGCACCGGTAAATCGGCATTGGCCCTTTGTGCGGGCCTGGAGGCCGTCCTGGAACGCCGCGAGCACCGGAAGGTCATTGTGTTCCGGCCCCTGTACGCTGTCGGCGGACAGGAGCTTGGCTACCTGCCCGGCTCCGAGTCGGAAAAGATGAACCCGTGGGCGCAGGCGGTCTTCGACACCCTGGGCGCCCTCGTCAGCCAGGAAGTCGTGGAGGAAGTCATGGACCGGGGCATGCTGGAAGTCATGCCGCTGACCCACATCCGCGGACGTTCCCTGCATGACGCCTTTGTGATTGTGGACGAAGCCCAGTCCCTGGAGAAGAACGTGCTCCTCACGGTCATGAGCCGCATCGGCCAGAACTCCAAGATCGTCCTCACGCACGACGTCGCCCAGCGCGACAACCTACGCGTCGGCCGGCACGACGGCATAGCCGCCGTCGTCGAAACCCTGAAGGGCCACCCGCTCTTTGGCCACATCACCCTCACCCGCTCCGAACGCTCACCGATAGCAGCCCTGGTAACAGAACTGCTGGAGGGTGCAGAAATCTAGCCAGCGTTTGGTTCTCGAGGGGCCGTGGTCCAGTTCGTCGGACCATGGCCCCTCGTGCGTGGGCAGTGGTTGCGTTCGTCGGGCCGCGGCCCTTCTCCGTCGCTTAGACACCTCCCGCCGCTCTGCTACGGTCGCTGAGCGACCTGCGCTCCGCTTTGGTCGGCGATGCGCTCCTACGAGAAGGCCCGAGGACCTCCTTGTGCGGCGGTGCGGCGAAGTGCCGCCACCTGACGGGACCCAGCCACGACTCAGCCAACCCCCAGGAACGACGCAGCGGGTTCGTGGCCCTCTACTTGCAGGGTCCAGTCGGGGCGCTTGAAGGTTTGCGGGGTGAGGCGGACCTTCTGGACGTCCTCCATTTTGCCGCCCCAGCTCACCCGGGTGACGCCGTTGGGTTCGTAGCCGAGCGAGCGGGATACTCCCAGGGAGGCGGCGTTCCAGACGGCGGCTTCGGACTCCGCCACGTCGGCTTTGAGCCAGTCGAACGCGTAAAGGGCGACGGCGGCCCTCATCTCCTTGCCGAGCCCCTGGCCCTGGACGGACTGCCTGAGCCACGAGCCGGTGCTGACGGTCCTAAGAGTGGCGAAGTCCTTGGCGCCGATGTCCTGGCAGCCGATGAACTCGTGCCCGTGCCAGATGCCCAGGAGCAGGGTCCAGTCCTCGGCGGTCGCCTGGCCGCGGCAGCGCCAGTACCATTGGGCCATTTTCGGACCCAGCTCCGCTGCGGGGAGTTCCGCCCATGGCGTGCTGAACGGGTTCCGGCCGGGCTCATGGATTCCGCTCTTTGCGGCCTCCACGGCAGCCGGGATGTCGTCATCCGTGATGGGCCGCAGCACGAGCCGGGGGGTGGTCAGGGTGAGGCCGAAGAGGGGCCAGAGGGATGTCAGCACGGTCATCAGGGAAGCCTAGCCGACGACTCAGGCGGTGACGTCCCAGCTGATGTGGCGTCGGACATCGGTGAGGTTCATCGACTCCGCCAGGAAAAGGTCATCCAGCATGTATTCGTCGACTGCAATGACCCGAAGCCAGTGCCCGTACTCCGGTGTTGCCGATTCCAGGGACTGGCTGGCCACGCAGACCCCGGTCCCGACGTCGATCCGGACCCGGCTGGTGCCGGGCAGGCAGAGCGGCGCTCCGGGGTCCGCCGGGTGGTATGCGGGCGTCGGCGTGACCTCGGCCTCAAGGGCCGGCCGCCCTTCGTGGTCGACACGGCGCACATCACTGATTTCCACTGCGTTGTTGCCCGGAAATTCCAGCGGGACGGGTGCGTTGCCGGCCAGCTCAACGGGGTCGAGGGCAGCGGAGAAGCGGCCGTTGCCGAAGCCCGGTTCACCGTAGGCGGCCTCGGGGCGGCGCCTGACCAGGCCGCCGTCGTCGTAAACGGGCGCCACAAGGTGCGGCGGCAGTAGCCACGATTTCCGGGTGGCGCTGACGTAGAACCCGTCTTTGGAATCGTTGATCCCCGTAGTGCTGTGGAGGACGAGTCCGTCGGCGGTTTCGAGCCGGAGCGCGCCGGGCCGGCGCAGCCAGGCACGCACCAGCGGTGCCGACGGGTCGGGAGCGGTGGTAAACGGTTCATCCCAGTACTCAAAGCGGAGGCTTTGCCATTTCCATGGTGAGGACCGGCAGAGGTTGCGGAACACCGTAGTCAGGTCAGCGGGCGAGCCGCCGCGGTCCGGATCCGGCCGGCGCCTGGTGTCCCATGTCGACATATCCACAGTTTACGCGTGGGCCCTCCGGCAGGAAGGGAAAATCCAGTAGCATCCGAGGAGTGATCCGACGACTGGACGAACTTTGGGAAGCAGCCCCGCTGGCCTTCTGGCTGGTCCTGGCGGCGTGCGCGTATTTTGCGGTGATGGCTGTCCGGCTCACCGTCATTGACATACGCCATCACCTGTTGCCCAACCGGATCGTGTTTCCCTCCTACGCCGTGGCCGGCGTCCTGCTGGCTGCCGCTGCAGTTGTTCCGGCGGTGACCGGTGCCTGGACACTGCCGGCCGGGCCGGATGGCGCTGCCGCCCTGTTCGGGGTCCCGGCCCTGCGCATCATCGCCGGGGGAGCGGTCCTGTGGGCCTTCTATTTTGTGCTCCGGCTGGCCTACCCACCCGGAATGGGTTTCGGTGACGTCAAGCTGGCAGGCGTCCTGGGCATGTACCTCGGATATCTGGGCTGGACACATGTTTTTGCCGCAACCTTTGGTGCCTTCCTGCTGGGCGGCCTGTGGAGCCTGGCCCTGCTGGCGGCCCGCCGGGGAACACTGAAATCATCCATCCCGTTCGGTCCGTTTATGTTGGCGGGCGCGGCAGCTGCCATGCTGCTGCCGGCCTGACCCGCTCCGCATGCCGTGCCGATTCCGCCCGGCCAGTGCCGCCGTCGGCCGATAGGCTGGAAAAATGCCTGCTCCTGACTACATACTCAAGCTCCGCGAGAAAATCGGCCATGACCCGCTGTGGGTGCCCGGTGTCCGCGGAGTGGTCCTTGACGATTCCGGCCGGGTTCTCCTGGCGCGCCGTGCCGACAATGGCCACTGGGCGCTCGTCAGCGGCATGCTTGACCCTGGTGAAGAGCCGGCCCGCGGACTTGTCCGTGAAATCTTCGAGGAAACCGCCGTGGTTGCGGAGGCAGAACGTGTTGTCTCGGTGGGCACGGTCGGACCGTTCACCTATCCCAACGGTGACGTCTGCGAATTCCTGGACGTGGTGTTCCGTTGCCGCTACGTCTCTGGCACGGCACGTGTCAACGACGACGAGTCGCTGGATGTCGGATGGTTCAGCCTGGACGGCCTGCCGGAACTGATGCCGGGGCACCTCACAAGCATCCGCCGTGCTTTGTCCCCGGAGGAGGCAGCCCACTTCGAGCCGTGATCTGCAGCAGCAGTTCGGTGACATGCCGCAGGGGCACCGCAACCCCCAAGATTGCGGTGCCCCTGCATGTTTTGTGGCTTACGGCCCTACGACGGCGGTCAGCGGCGCTGGGAGGCCAGCTCGCCGTCGTCGTCCTTGATGCCGCCGGTGACCCCGTCCCCGGCGCCCGCCCGCGCGTTGCTGCCGGCCGTTTCACCGTGCAGCAGGGCAAGGTGCTCGGCTTCGAGCCGTTCGGCTTCTTCGCCGCCGACGGCCTCGCCGCGGGCAACCATACCGGCGGTATCCGAGAGCGGGATCTGCTTCAGCGTGACGGCCAGGACCAGTGCGATGGCCAGGAACGGCACCAGGTACCAGAACACCGGCGCCAGGGAATTTGCGTAGGCGTTAACGATCGCGTCTCGCAGCTGCTCCGGGAGTTGGCTCAGCGCCTGCGGGTCCAGCGTGCTGGTGGACTGCGCGGCCTGCTCAGTAGAGGCGCCGGCGCCGGTGAACGCGCTGGTCAGCGACTCTGAGAGCCGGTTGGTGAAGATTGCACCGAAGACTGCCACGCCCAGGGACGCGCCGACTTCGCGGAAGTAGTTGTTGGTGCTGGTGGCGGTGCCGATCTGGTCGGCCGGAACCGAGTTCTGCACCACCAGGACGATGACCTGCATGATCGATCCCAGTCCTGCGCCGAACACGAACAGCTGGACGCAGATGACCCAGATGGGCGTTTCGGCGGTCAGAGTGGTCAGCCACAGCATCGCCGCGATCGTCAGGGAGGCGCCGAGGATGGGGAACATCTTGTACTTGCCGGTTTTGGAGATCCGGATTCCCGAATAGATGGCCATGCCCATCAGGCCCACCATCATGGGCAGCATCAGAAGCCCGGATTCAGCGGCTGACGTTCCGGAGGACATCTGCAGGAACGTGGGGACGAAGGCGATGGCAGCGAACATGCCCAGGCCCAGGGTGAAGCCGATGGCCGTGGCGTTGACGAAGATCCGGTTCGTGAAGAGGCTGAGCGGGATGATGGGGTCTTCCGCGCGGCGCTCGACCATAACGAAGGCTGCGGCCGCGACCAGCAGCCCGGCGCCGAAGGCCCAGGTCAGGGGTGAGTCCCAGCCCTGGTCCTTTTTGCCGCCGAAGTCAGTGAAGAAGATCAGGCAGGTGGTGGCGGCGGACAGCAGGAGCACGCCCAGGATGTCGATCCGCTTTTCGGCTTTTTTGTTCGGCAGGGTCAGCGTGAACCAGGCGATGGTGAACGCGGCGATGCCGATGGGGATGTTGATGTAGAAGGCCCATTCCCAGGTCAGGTGGTCAACGAAGAATCCGCCGAGCAGGGGACCGGCTACTGCGGAGAGGCCGAAGATGGCGCCGAGGGGGCCCATGTACTTGCCGCGGTCCTTGGCGGGAACGATGTCGGCGATGATGGCCTGCGAGAGGATCATCAGTCCGCCGCCGCCCAGGCCCTGGATGGCGCGGAAGATCACGAAGCCCCAGAAATCGGTGGCGAAGGCGCAGCCCACCGAGGCGAGCGTGAACAGGGCGATGGCCACCAGGAAGAGGTTGCGGCGGCCGAGGATGTCACCGAATTTTCCGTAGATCGGCATCACGATGGTGGTGGCCAGCAGGTAGGCCGTGGTGATCCAGGCCTGGTGCTCCACGCCGCCGAGCTTGCCCACGATGGTGGGCATGGCGGTGGAGACGATGGTCTGGTCAAGGCTGGAGAGGAGCATCCCGGCAATGAGCGCCGAAAAGATGATCCAGATGCGTTTCTGGGTCAGCAGCAGCGGTCCTGCGGCTGCCCTGGGGCTGGCGGTGGTGCTCATGGTTGTCCTTCTGCGGGTACTGGTTCTTGGAGCGGCTGGGAGAAGAGTTGGCTGGCGGCGGAGATGTTCTCCATCAGCAACTCGGCGTAAGGGCGGGTGTTGCCTTCGGAGAAATAGGCCATGCTGCTTTTCCGGGCGATGGTGCCCAGCAGTACGACCGCCATCTGGACGACGGGGTGGTCAGCTGCGACGCCCTCGCGCAGGGCAACGTCGCGGGCGAACTGCGCTTCACGCTGTTCGGTCACGCCGATGATCCGAAGGATCAGCTGGGGTTCCTTCTTGACCACGCCGATCAGCTGGCGGGTTTCCTCTTCGGAGGCTGCCATGTGCTCGGAAAGCCTCAGGGACAGCCTGACGAGGTCCTGGAACAGGGTGGGGGAGATTTCCCCGGGCGGTGATGCCTTGCCACCGGCGATGAACTCCTCGAGGACCTCTGAAGGGATGTCGTCGTCAATATGGCCAAGGATGGCGTCTTCCTTGGTCGGGAAGTAGTTGAAGAACGTGCGGCGGGAGATGTCGGCACGCTCGCAGACTTCCTCCACGGTGTAGCCGTTGAGCCCGCGTTCGGCGGTCAGGGTCCGCGCGACGGCGGTGATGGCCGCGCGGGTGGCGGCGCGCTTGCGCTCGCGGAGGCCGCCTTCAATTACTGCACTATCATTCACAAAGTAAAGTTTTGCACTTAATCTTAATTAGTGCAACTTTGTGCTGGGGTCCGGGAACGGCGCGAACGTACACTTGGCGCCCTTGGTGCGCACAACTGCCTTAACGCAAAACGGCCGCCCACCTTCGTGATGAAGGTGGGCGGCCGCCGTCGTGCTTGGGATCTAGGCCTTGTGCGGCGGGCGCGTCATGGACATGACGTCCAGGGCCGTGTCCAGCTGCTCTTCGGTGACCTCGCCGCGTTCCAGGAAGCCCATAGCGACGACGGTCTCACGGATGGTGAGGCCCTCGGCGACGGCCTTCTTGGCGATCTTCGCCGCGTTTTCGTAGCCGATGTACTTGTTCAGCGGGGTGACGATAGACGGCGATGCTTCGGCGAGGAAGCGGGCGCGCTCCACATTTGCGGTGATGCCGTCGATCATCTTGTCAGCCATGACACGGCTGGTGTTGGCCAGCAGGCGGACGGACTCGAGCAGGTTGGCGGCCATCACCGGGATGCCGACGTTCAGCTCGAAGGCGCCGTTGGTTCCGGACCACGCGATGGCGGTGTCGTTGCCGATGACCTGGGCCGCCACCATGATGGAGGCCTCGCAGATGACGGGGTTGACCTTGCCCGGCATGATCGAGGAGCCCGGCTGCAGGTCCGGGATCGCGATTTCGCCGAGGCCGGTGTTGGGGCCGGAACCCATCCAGCGGAGGTCGTTGTTGATCTTCATGAAGGAGATCGCGATGTTGCGCAGCTGGCTGGACGCTTCGATCAGGCCGTCGCGGTTGGCCTGGGCCTCGAAGTGGTCGCGGGCTTCGGTCAGCGGCAGGCCGGTGTCGGTGGCGAGCAGTTCGATGACGCGCTCCGGGAACCCGGCGGGGGTGTTGATGCCGGTGCCCACAGCCGTGCCGCCGAGGGGAACTTCGGCAACGCGGGGGAGCGAGGCGTTGATGCGCTCAATGCCGTAGCGGACCTGGGCTGCGTAGCCGCCGAACTCCTGGCCGAGCGTGACCGGAGTGGCGTCCATCAGGTGCGTGCGGCCGGACTTGACGACGTCCTTGAACTCGACGGCCTTGCGCTCCAGTGACTCGGCCAGGTAGCCGAGGGCCGGGATGAGGTCGTTGATCAGGGCCGAGGTGGCTGCGACGTGGACCGACGTGGGGAAGACGTCGTTGGAGGACTGTGAGGCGTTGACGTGGTCGTTCGGGTGCACCACCTTGTCGCTGCCTGCCGCCTTGAGCGCGCGGGTGGCGAGTTCGGCGATGACCTCGTTGGTGTTCATGTTCGAGGACGTGCCGGAGCCGGTCTGGAAAACGTCGATGGGGAAGTCGCCGTCGTACTTGCCTGCAGCTACCTCATCGGCAGCATCCGCGATCGCCTTGGCGAGCTCGCCGTCGAGCACTCCAAGTTCCGCGTTGGCCTGGGCGGCTGCCTTCTTGACCCGGGCGAGGGCTTCGATGTGGGCGCGTTCCAGGGTTTTGCCGGAGATCGGGAAGTTTTCAACTGCACGCTGCGTCTGTGCACGGTACAGGGCGTTCACGGGGACGCGGACTTCGCCCATCGTGTCATGTTCAATGCGGAATTCTTCAGTGGAAGTCATGGGGCTAGCTTAGGGCGATTGGCCGCCGGGGCTAAAACCGTGAACCGCATGCTACGGGTGCTGTTCCGGGCAGGGCCTAAACCTCGCCGATGCCGGAAACCACGTTCGCGCGGCCCTCCGCCAGGCTGTAGGAGAGGCCGATCACCGCGGCGCGGCCGTCCTCGATTGCGGCGGAAATCACACGGGAGCTGTCCACCAGGCGCTGGGACGTCTGCTTGACGTGCTCCACCACCATGTCGTTGACCTCATGCTGGTCATTGCGCAGGGACGTCAGGACCGAGGGGGTGATGCGCTCCACGAGGTCCCGGATAAAGCCCGCAGGCATCTTCCCGGTTTCGACAGCATCCTTTGTGGCGCTCACCGCACCGCAGCTGTCGTGCCCCAGCACCACGATCAGCGGTACCCCCAGCACACCGACGCTGTACTCGAGCGAGCCGAGGACGGCGTCGTCGATCACCTGGCCGGCGGTACGCACCACAAAGGCGTCCCCCAGTCCCAGGTCAAAGATGATCTCTGCGGCGAGGCGTGAGTCCGAGCAGCCGAAGATCACGGCGAAGGGGTGCTGGTTTTCCACCAGCGAGGACCGGCGGGACGCGTCCTGGTTCGGGTGCGAGGATTCGCCGGCGACGAAGCGTTCGTTGCCTTCGCGCATGCGTCGCCAGGCAAGGGCAGGAGTCAGGTAAGTAGCCACGGGGTTACTTTACGGCGAAGGTGTGGCCGAGGGTGAAACTGTGGCGGCCGGGTTACTTTCCAATGACTTCACGACGGCGTCCGCCAGTACCGCGAACTCGTCCAGTTTGGCGGGCCCGGTGAGGATGACGGTGGTGCCCCTGTAGTTCAGCACCATGCTCCTGTTGCCCTTGCCCGAGTCCCGAAGCTCCCATTCCTGGCCTCCCGCATTGCGGGATCCCGTGACGGGTGCGTTTCCTGTCTCCTGGAGGAGCCAGGTGGGATTGGCCAGCCGGGTCTGGATCAGTCCGATGAAGGAGTCGTTGGGTGTGAGGAAACCCACTTCCCAGGTGGGCACGCCGCTTCCGCTGCCCGACTCCCATCGGGCGTAGTTGGACGTGAATGTGTCGCCGGTCTCCGGCGCGACGGGTGTGAATCCTGCCACATCCGTGGCGTTCCGGGCCACGGCGCTCACATCGATGTCCGGCCGGAAGCCTTCACTTTTCGGGAACGGGTTCATCAGGACGATCGGCAGGAAGGCAGCAATGCTGACGACCAGGGCAATCATCATGCCCATCACTGATGCGTTGGCGCGTTTGGCCGCTGCCGCCGGGATTACGGGCTTGACGGGCTGCTGCACCGCGGCATCCGGGGCCTGGTCCGCGCTCCCGGAACCGGAGGCATCCTGGCCCGGGGTGGTCTTTTCCTGCATATCACTCACCCCTCTATAGTCGCCCATGCAGGCGTCGTTCTCACACTCGGGGCGGCGGCAACGGCTGCCCCCGCTCCGTCCTGCACATTGCGGGCCCGCGTCATGCCATGCCGGGAGGGCGGCGCCGCGACTATGATCGGAAGCAGAGGAATCACCGTATCCGCCTCAACCGGTGGAACGGGTCCAATGATCGCCACTCGAAGAAGAGGTTCACGTGTCACCAGCGCCTATGACCCAGCAGTACTCCACGATTTCGCCGTCCCTGGCTGTGGGGATCGACGAGCCTGACCGCAACCTTGCCCTTGAACTTGTCCGCGTCACCGAGGCAGCGGCCATCGCCGGTGGCCACTGGGTTGGCTTCGGCGACAAGAACAAGGCCGACGGCGCTGCCGTTGACGCCATGCGCTCCTTCCTTCACACGGTCCACTTCAACGGCGTTGTGGTTATCGGCGAAGGCGAAAAAGACGAAGCCCCGATGCTGTTCAATGGCGAGCACGTGGGCGACGGCACCGGCCCGGAATGCGACGTCGCAGTCGACCCTATCGACGGCACCCGCCTGACTGCACTCGGTATCAACAACGCCCTCGCGGTGCTGGCTGTGGCCGAACGCGGCTCCATGTTCGACCCCTCCGCCGTGTTCTACATGGAGAAGCTGGTCACCGGCCCCGAAGCCGCCGACATGGTTGATCTGCGTTTACCGGTCAAGCAGAACCTGCACCTCATCGCCAAGGCGAAGGGCGTGAAGGTCAACCAGCTCAACGTTATGATCCTTGACCGTGACCGCCACCGCCCGTTGGTCGAGGAGATCCGCGAAGCCGGCGCGCGCACCAAGTTCATCATGGACGGCGACGTCGCCGGCGCCATCGCCGCGGCCCGCTCCGGAACCGGCGTTGATGCGCTCATGGGCATCGGCGGCACCCCCGAAGGCATCGTGGCCGCCTGTGCCATCAAGTCCCTGGGCGGTGTTATCCAGGGCCGCCTGTGGCCCACCTCGGATGACGAGAAGCAGAAGGCCATCGACGCCGGCCACGACCTGGACCGCGTGCTGTCCACCAACGACCTCGTGTCCAGCGACAACTGCTACTTCGCGGCCACCGGCATCACGGACGGCGACCTCCTCAAGGGCGTCCGCTACTCCAAGGACAAGGTCCTCACGCAGTCAATCGTGATGCGCTCAAAGTCCGGCACCATCCGCTTTGTTGACGGCGAGCACCAGGCCAGCAAGTGGGAAGGCTACGCCCGCAAGAACTAGGTTCTTCGCGCCGCGCCCCTAGATAGCGCGAACTGGCAGCTAATACGCTCAAATCTCAGATTTGGCGGCATTAGCTGCCAGTTCGCGTTTCAGGACCCAAATCATCCTGTGGATAACTGAAATCTGCAGGCCGGAACGGTCCACACTGAAGCATGTCCCGGATTCCGATGCCTCCCCAGCTCCCACCTGGATCATTTCTTGTTGCCGATGCGGAGGCCCTCGGCCTCAGTCGGAGGCAGTTGAGCCGCAGCGGCATATTCACGCCATCGCGCGGCATCAGAGTAACGCTTCACGGCACCGGGAATGTGGCAGAAAACGTCCGGGCCTACACCCGGCTCGACCCCAGGTGTGTCCTGACGCATTGCAGCGCTGCGCGGATCTGCGGTATCTGCCTCCCCGCATGGCTGGAGCAGGACTGGAAGATCCACATAGCCCGCCCCGCCGACGGCTGTAAGCCGCGCCGCCGGAATGTTGTGGGACACCAGTTATCGTTCAAGCCCGGTGAGGTCATATCGTTCGACGGCGTTCGGCTCACCTCGCCTGCCCGTACATGGCTGGACCTTGCTGGTCGCCTGAACCTCAGCGAACTCGTTGCGGCTGGTGACTCCATCGTCGTCAGCCACGGCGATGGCTTCCCGGTGCAGCGGAAACCGCTGGCAACAGTCGCCGACCTGAGAGAGATCGTGGGCCAACACCCGGGAATGCGCGGAGTGAAGGTCGCACGCCTGGCCCTTGACCTGATCCGGGTTGGGTCGGACTCCGCACCCGAGACTATGATGCGGCTGGCACTGATGCAGGCAGGGCTTCCCGAACCGGAACTGAATGTTGTGCTCCGCAACGGACTGGGCCACCCCGTCGTCTGGCCCGACGCGGCCTACCCGGACCAGCGGCTGTCCCTGCAATACGACGGCGCCCACCATGGCGATCCTGACCAGTACCGGCGGGACATCAAGCGGCAGAGCCTGACAGAAAGTCTGGGCTGGCGGGAGCTTCGCGTGCAGCAGGGTGATCTGGAGGGGGAGCGGCCGTTCGTCGTCGAAAAGGTCAGAGCACTGTTGAGCGGTTCTTCCGGCCGAGCCCACTGGGAACGAACCGGCAGCTAATGACGCCAAACAGCGAATTTGAGGGTGTTATCTGCCAGTTCGCGCGGAGGGGGAGCGCAGGGTCCGGAGCTTGTCGCGCAGCCGCCGCGCCACCTGGTAGGCGTTGTAGCGGAGCTTCTTCACCGGGAGGTCCCAGGCGCCGGGGTACGCGATTTCGCGGCCGCCGAACGACTTTTTGAAGGCCGTGAAGCCGGCCCACTTATGCTCGGGCTGGTCCGCCGGTGCCACGCCCCACAGGTCCACATGCTTCAGGCCACGGTCCTTGGCGTCGGCCATCAGGGTCACCAAGAGCGGAATGCCCGCGCTGAGTTTCCGGTGGGCGTCGTCCAGGGCCGCGTGGGCGTAAGTCCGCGTGTCCGCGGAGTCGTAGGCGAGGGCCGCGGCGATGGGTTCGTCGTGCAGTTCCGCTATGAACAGGGTGGCAGCGCCTGCCGGCATCAGCGAAGCAGCCACCCGGGTCAGGTAGTCGTCGCTCTGCGGTTTGAAGCCGTTCCGCCGGGCCGTCATGTGGAGGAAGTCCAGCAGAATGCCGATGTCCTCCGGGTCCTGCGAGGACCGGAACGTGACGCCCTTTTTATGGATGTTCCGGTAGAGGTTCCGGTTGACGGGCTTCATGGCCGCCAGGACGTCCTTGAAGTCACTCTCCAGGTCCACGATCCAGCTGAGCTCTGGCTGCGGGTTGCTGGGAGCCGGCTGAAGGCCCCGGCGCCGGAGGCCGTCCGCGGCAGAAGGAAGGTCGAGCCCGGCAGCCACCGGTTCGATCCGGACAAACACAGCACCGCAGGACCGTGCCAGTTCCACGAGGGCGGCCAGGGCGGCGTCGAACGCGCCAGGGGAAGAAGCCACCGGGCCGTAAGGGGCGTAGAGCACCTTGCCGGCGGGGTTTGTCTCCTCAACTGCCACGAAGCTCCAGCCGGGACCGGACTGCTGATGGACTGTGCGGCCCAGGGATGCCTGGACGTCCGCCCACGCTGGTGTCTGGAGGAAATACTCCACCGGTCAGGACCTCATCGACGTGGTGACGGCGAACGCTACAGCGGCGGCTTCCGCCCCGGCGACCGGGTGGACGTTGACGGGAGCCTCGGCGGCAGCCAGGAAGGCGCTGCCTCCCCGGCCGAGCTGCAGGTCACCCTTGGGTGAGTCGAGGTACACGGACCCCGCGACCACGATCACCACGGCCGCGCCGGACTGGGCGAGCGGGACGGGCGACGCCCCCGGGGCCAGCTCGATCCGCTGCAGCTGGAATTCCCGGAACGGCGGCTGGTAGAGCTCCTGGCCGAGGCCGGAAATTTCGGGGGTCAGCATCGGCACGGCCACCGGCTTGAACTCGATGGTGCGCAGGAGTTCGGGGACGTCAACGAACTTGGGCGTCAGCCCGCCGCGGAGCACGTTGTCGGAGGACGCCATGACCTCCACCCCCAGGCCATGCAAGTAGGCGTGCACGTTGCCGGCGGGCAGGTAAACCGCTTCACCCGGAGCCAGCGAAATCCGGTTCAGCAGCAGCGAAATCAGCACGCCGGGATCGCCCGGGTACTTCTCGTTGAGACTGATCACGGTGGACAGCTCGGACCGGTACGGCTCCAGGGAGGCGCCGGAGACGAGCACACCAGCCACCAGCGCAGTAGCCTCAGACACGGCGGGCCCGCCCGCGATCAGCCGTTCGAAGGCCTTCCGGAGCCCGGCGCCCTCGTCAGCCTCATCGAGGTCGTCCAGCAGGTCGGTCAGCAGCTGCGGACGGCCAGCCTCGACGGCGTCGAAGGCGGCTGCCAGGTGGAGCAGGATGCCGCGTGTTTCAGCCGCAGGCCGGAAGCCGCACAGCGCCTCAAAGGGCGTCAGGGCAAAGATCATTTCAGGCTTGTGGTTGTCATCGCGGTAGTTCCGGTTGGCCGCGTCCGCCGCGACGCCTTCAGCATTTTCGCGGGCGAATCCGGCCCGCGCCTGCTCGAGGCTGGGGTGGACCTGGAGCGAAAGCGGCTGGGCTGCCGCGAGGACCTTGGTGAGGAACGGAAGCCGCGGTCCAAAACCGGACACCGACTCAGCACCGAGGAAATGCTCCGGATCCTCGGCAATCAACTGGTCCAGCGGCACCGTGGAACCGTCCGGCAGCCGTGCGATGGAGGGGGAATCCGGGTGCGCGCCAATCCAGAGTTCGGCTTCCGGGCTGCCGGATTCGGGGCGGCCCAGGAGCCCTGCGATCGCCGTCGTGGATCCCCAGGCATAATCGCGGAGGACATTCTCAATTTCGTACACAGCGGGTGTCCATTTCTTGGTCTTCAGGTATACGGGGCATGCGGTCTACGGGGGAGCAGGCGCCTACAACGGTGCGCACAGTCCGTTCGAAGCGACCAGCTCACGGAGAGCCTGCTCATTGCCTTCGCGCTTGAGCTGGTTCAGCATCGCCTCGGTGATCGGTTCGCCGTCGGGGGTGGTGGTCACCGGGGTGAAGTCCGACGACGGCGGCGTGGGCTGCTGTGCCAGGGCGCCGCCAGCTGCCAGCAGAGTGGGCTGCTGCAGGCCGGCTGCCTGCAGCCGGCCGCCTACCGCGGGGGCCTGCACGATGCCGTCAACAGGCGCGGCGGCCTGAGGCTCCGACGCCGAAGCGAGCAGCTGGTCCACCTTGTCGTGGATGACGTCAAAGTCGGGCACGGTGGAGAAGGACGCGTCAAAATCGGGGGGCCCGATGGTGAGCCGCTTGGCCTCCTTCCCCTTGGCCTTCATGGCAAGGTCCACAAAACTTCCCAGCTGGGAGGACGAGATGTTTGAGTCCACCACCTTGGTTCCCGCGCTGGCAATGTCCTCGAACTTGGACAGCAGAGTGGCCGGGTCCAGCTGCTTCAGCATTGCCTGCTGGACGCATTGCTGGCGCTGGATGCGGGCATAGTCGTCGACGAATTCGCGGGAGCGCCCGTACCAGAGGGCGTGGTAGCCGTTCAGGTGCAGTTCCCCGGCAGGGAGCCAGCCAAGCGGCATGCCGTGGATGCCGTTCGCCTCGTCGATCATGTCGCCGCTCATGGGCACCCAGCCGCCCGCCTTGATCCTGATACCGCCCATGGCGTCGATCAGCTTGGCGAAGCCATCCATATCAACCAGCACGTAGGCCTGTACAGTGATTCCGAGGGTGCCCGAGACGGCTTCAAGCGTGGCCTGGGCGCCGGGATCGGCCACGCCGGGGTAGAGGTCCGCGTGCTCGTTGGTGACCTCGGTGTTGATGGCGTTGATGAGGCATTCGTTGCCGCAGTCGTAGCCGTCCGGATAGATCTTTCGCATGGGGGATCCCTCACTGAACTGGGCGTTCTGGAGGTTGCGCGGCACGGAGATGATGGCCGTCTGGCCAGTCTTGGCGTCGACGCTGAGCACGGAGAGGCTGTCGGGCCGTCGGCCGGTGCGGTCTTCGCCCGCGTCGCCGCCCATCATCAGGAAGTTATAGCGGCCGTCCACGGGATCGATTGCCGGGCCTGCCGAGAAAATGCTGCCGATCGCGTTGCGACCCACATTAAGCATGTATGCGGCGTACCCCAGGGAGCCGCTGCTCAGGACCAGGGCAAGGACCAGGGCAATGCCGACGGCGGGACGCGCCCCGGGTGCCAGCAGCACCGGGCGAATCAGCCGGAGGGTGTTGATGAAGAGGAACGCCCACCCTAGGGCGAGGGCAACCAGGACCACAACGATCAGCAGCGAGGCAAACGGATTCGCCACGATGTTGATCAACAGGGACCTGTTGAGCACCAGCAACAGGAGTGTGGCTGCCAGCAACGCCCAGACGCACAGGGTGACCCGCAGGGCGATGCGGCCGAGCTTCCGGTCGCCGGCCACAATTTGGGCGCTGCCCGGCACCAGGAGGGTCATCAGCAGCAGGACAAAGGCCCGTTTGGTCCGCACCGGGGCCGAGGCGCTGGACGGATACCGGACGGGATCAGTCATGACCCCTCCGGCTGAGGGCTGCTGCGTTTCGCTTCTGGACATCTTGCGGTGCCTTAGCGGCTGCCCCGGAGGACACCATTGCCGTCAGCGAAGACTTCGCTGACTTTCTGCCTGAGGTTGGCGCCCTTCCGGGTGGCAACATCATTGAGCTCCTGGGCGAAATCCAGGAGGTCGGCCCGGAGCGAGGCGGCCAGTTCGTCCGTGCCCGATGCCAGGATGCGGACCGCCAGCAGGCCTGCGTTGCGGGCACCCGCGATGGAAACGGTGGCCACCGGGACGCCGGCGGGCATCTGGACGATGGACAGGAGGGAATCCATTCCGTCCAGGGTCTTCAGCGGGACCGGGACTCCGATGACGGGCAGGGGCGTCACGCTCGCGAGCATGCCCGGAAGGTGCGCAGCGCCCCCGGCACCGGCAATGATGACCCGAAGCCCGCGTTCGTGGGCCGTCTGGCCGTAGCGGATCATTTCAGCAGGCATCCGGTGCGCGGACACCACGTCCGCTTCAAAAGGTATGCCGAATTCGGCCAGCGCGTCTGCCGCGGCTTCCATGACCGGCCAATCCGAGTCTGAGCCCATGACCAGGCCGACAAGAGGACTGGTTTCGGTGGTGCTGGTGTCAGGTGAAGTTTCAGTGCTCATGCGTTCTCCTCGGAAATCCGTGCTGATTCTTCGGCCGGAACCCGGCCGTCGCGGATGATGCCAGCCACCCTGGAGGCACGCTGCCTGACCGAGTCCACTTCGTCAGTGGAGGCACCCACCAGGTTGACGTGGCCAATCTTGCGTCCCGGCCGCACCGACTTGCCGTAGCAATGGACCTTCGCGGCCGGCTCGCTGGAGAGGGCGGCCGGATACGCGGAAAAGAGATCCTGGTTGTCTCCGCCCAGGATGTTCTTCATCACGACAACCGGCCCGAGGACGTCAGTGGCGCCCAGCGGGAGGTTCAGGACGGCCCGGAGGTGCTGTTCAAACTGGCTGGTGACAGAGCCGTCCTGGGTCCAGTGGCCGGTGTTGTGCGGCCGCATGGCCAGCTCGTTGATGAGGAATCCGGCCCCGGTTCCCGGTGTTTCAAAAAGCTCCACGGCCATTACCCCCGTCACGCCCAGTTCACCTGCGATCCGCAGGGCGGCGTCTTCGGCTGCCGCCGCTACCTCCACTGCGATATCCAGGGCGGGGGCGATGACTTCGTCTGCCACCCCGTCCACCTGAATCGTGTGGGCAACGGGCCAGGCCCGTGACTCGCCGTCAGGGGTGCGTGCCACCAGGGCCGACAGCTCCCGGCTGAAGTCCACCTTGGCTTCGGCGAGGAGCGGGCTCATGGCTTCGAACCAGGGTGCGGCCTCTGCGGCGTCGTCGGCGGAGTCGACGATCCGCACACCCTTTCCGTCATAGCCGCCGCGGGGCATCTTGAGGACCACCGGCCAGCCGGTCCGGTCGCCGAAGCTGACCAGGGCCGCCACATCCTGGACCGCGGCCCAGGCAGGGTTCGGCAGCTCCAGCCTTTCGATGGCTGCCCTCATCACCAGTTTGTCCTGCGCGTTGACCAGCGCGTCCGGACCCGGCTGGACGTTCACGCCCGCAGCCAGAAGCTCCCGGAGGTGGTCCGTGGGCACGTGTTCATGGTCGAAGGTCATGACATCGAGGCCCTGCGTGAAGTCGAGGAGCGTCTGGAGATCCCGGTAGTCGCCCACCGGCGAGGTGGCAACGGCCGATACGGCGGAGACGTCCTCCGCCTCGGCCAGGACTCGGAGTTCAAAGCCTAGGGCAGTGGCGGCTGGGGCCATCATGCGCGCTAGCTGGCCGCCGCCAACCACGCCGATTACTGGAAAAGTCACAAGTGCCAGCCTACAGAAAAGCGGGCCGGATCCCGGCTTTCCGGCGCCACGGAGGTTGAATTTAGGGTAATTCGGCCCCCAGTTTCCCGGGGGCGGAGGCAGCGTGGGTGATTTCAGCGCTAAAATGGGCCTTTGGCCGTGTGGCCCAAAGTTCTGACGGCCATGGAGGGTCATGTACAACGCACTTGCAGATCGTATCCGGGGGCTCGCCTCGCTTTTTTGGCGTGAGGTAGCCAAGTTCGGAGCCGTCGGCGGTGTTGCCTTCGTCATTGATAACGGACTGACCTATTACCTCATGCACGGCCCGATGTCCGACAGCGAAGCCAAAGCGCGCTTCGTCGGCGCGAGCATCGCGACGATTTTCTCCTGGATCGCCAACCGGATGTGGACCTTCCGGCATCGGCGGCAGGCCAACGTTCTCCGCGAGTTCCTGATGTTCATTCTCATCAACGGCATCGGGATTGGGATCTCCACAGGATTCACTGCCCTTGCCAAGTACTCGTTCAACGTGACGGACAAGAACATGCTGTTCGCCGCCGGCATTGTGGGGATTTTAGTAGCGACGGTGGTCCGCTTCTTCGCCTACCGGTTCCTTGTGTTCAATGAAGAACTGGACCAGGAGCCGGAATTCTCCCATGACCACGAGCTCATCGAGCGGCACCATCACGAGAAGGCCGCTGCTGCTGCAGCTGCCCAGCGTGCGGAACAACTGGACAAGGACACCTCGGAAACCCCTCGGCAGCCCTAGCCTCCGGGTTCCAACTGGCACGAAGGGCGCCCGTCCGGCGTCCTACTTGCCGTGGATGCGTTCGGCGGCCAGAAGCTTGTCGGTCAGCTCAACGTCCGGGTGTGCCAGAAGGACTGATCCGCCGCTGCTCCAGGCGCCGAGTGAGTTCGACAATGCCGCTTCGAGGCCGTCGGAGGCCGCAACAAGCAGGCGTACGCCGTCTTCGTGCGGGGCGGCGAATCCCGTGAGCAGGCCCTCGTGGAGGTGCTGCTGGCCGTCGTGGGCGCGGATGGCGCAGACGGAGGCAGAGGGATCGGTGTGGGCCATAAACACGTCACCGTGGGAACGGACTTCGGAAGCGTAATCGATGGACCCGGCGGGCAGCTCACCCGGCCAGCGCATGGCAAGGGCGGGGAGGGCAACGGCGATAACGGCGTCGTGGCTGCCTGATGAGTCAGGCCGGTCCGTTACGAGATAGTCCGCATCGCCGCCGTCCAGGACTGTTTCCATCCCGAGTTGCCAGGCTGCCAGCGCCCAGATAACGGACTTCCAGTGCGCCGGAAGGGCAAGGCCCAGTCGCATCCCGGGTTCGGCGTCGAGTTCGTCCTGCAGCAGGTTGCTCGTCTTGGCAACCCAGTTGTCCAGCACCCGTCCCGATAGCTCAACGCGCTCGGAATCCGGTCCATACCAGGTCAGCCGTGGCGAGGTGGAGTGGCCGGAGCGCAGGGTTGTCATCAGGTCGATCGCCGGGATGCTCATGCCTACATCTTGCCACGGGCAAGGGGACCCGTCACCGGAAATCAGGGGCCACGGCCGGCCCGGAACCGGCGACTTAGATCGGCGAATTCGCTGTGATATTACTCACAGTATTTTCTCATTTCGCTTGCGTTATTCGGTTCCAGGCTGTATTTTCTGCCCGAATTCCTTGGAATCTGGGGGAATGCGCGCTCCGCCGTGCTTCTGCCCTCGTGCCCGGCTGGCGTGTCGGCGAAAATTGCCGGGCGTGGCGTGCGCGTACTTGGACGCGGGAATTGATTATTATCCCTCCACGGCTTGACTCGCCTGTAGTTACACACGTGTAATTAGATATCGAACGCCATTGCGCAAATACCGGCACACAACCGAGTGTCCAAGTATCCAGGCAGGGGCAGCAACATCAGGAGGGTCGCCGTGGGGCAAGCAGAGCGTATCCATGAAGATGCAGTCGTCGCCGGACAGGCAACGGCTAAGTACCGTTCACGAGGTGTACCGAGCGACTGGTACGTGGATCCTGCGGATCCGGACGCCGCTGAGCGCTACAACCGCAACACCAAAGAGTCTTTCGAGGACCAGGCCACTGCCTTCCTCGCAGCCCATGAAGCCCTGCTTGACGGGGGACAGGACCAGGACGATGACGACCTGGATCCGCCCATGGAGCTGCAAGCGCTCACCGGGACCACCTCGCAGCCGGTATGGATCGGACTGCCTTTCCAGCAGGACTTCGATGACGAAGGCGAACTGGGCTGGCAGACTGATGCACTGTGCGCACAGACTGATCCGGAGGCATTCTTCCCTGAAAAGGGCGGATCCACCCGCGACGCCAAGAAGGTCTGCGGTGCGTGCAACGTGCGGTCCCAATGCCTTGAATATGCGCTGGCTAATGACGAACGGTTTGGCATTTGGGGAGGCCTTTCCGAGCGTGAGCGCCGGCGGCTAAGGAAGCGAGCAATCTAATTCTTCAGGAAGTGCACGTCACTGCCGTTGTGGTGTCCCACAACGGCAGTGCCTATCTCCCCAGAACCCTGGCTGCCCTGGCGGACCAGACCCGGCCTGTCGACTCGGTCATAGGTGTGGACACAGGCTCCAAGGATGACTCCGAAACCCTGTTGGCGCGGGCTCTCGGCGGAGCCAACGTCATCACGCATCCGCACGCCAAGTCCGGTATGGGCGGCGCAGTTCGTGCCGGTCTTGACGCCCTGTCACCCTGGACCGGGCAACCTGAACACGCCCGCCCGGAGTGGATCTGGCTGCTTCACGACGACGCCGCGCCAGCCCCCGAAGCGCTGGCCGAACTGCTGGGCGCAGTGGAGCGTGCACCTTCGGTCACGGTGGCCGGCTGTAAGCAGCTGGACTGGCACGCCGAACGCAGGCTGATCGACGTCGGTCTTTCCACCAGCAGGTGGGCCGAGCGCCTCACCCTGATCGACGCCGACGAACTGGACCAGGGCCAGTACGACGGCCGCAGCGACACCTTCGCCGTGAATTCTGCCGGAATGCTCGTCCGCCGGGACGTCTGGGAACAGCTGCAGGGGTTTGACCCGGCGCTGCCCGGCAGCGGCGACGACATCGACTTCTGCTGGCGGAACCGCCTTGCCGGACACCGCGTAGTGGTGGTGCCCACCGCCCGGATGTTCCATGTGGCGCACAGGCCGCATGCCCTCGGGAATGCGTCTGCGGCCAGGAAAGCACAGGTGCATCTGCGGCTCAAGCACTCGCCGCTGTGGAAGGTGCCGCTGCACGCGGCCGGCGCTCTCCTGGGGAGCATCTTCAAGCTTGTCCTCAGTATCGCTGTCAAGGATCCGGGGCACGGCTTTGCCCAATTCGCGGCCACGTTGGCGGCGCTGGGCCGGCCGGGCGCCGTGGCGAAGGCGCGTCGAACGGCCGCCCGAACGCGACGGATCCGCCGGTCAGTCGTCAGTAAACTCCAGACCTCGCGCCGTGAGGTCTGGAGCCACCGCCGCTCCCTCATGGAAGCACTGGGATCCGACGCCTCGCCGTCAGAAGGCCTGGAAAAGGATCCGCTCGCCAACCAGCCCACCGGCGACTCCGCCGATGACTTCGCGGCCCTGACCAGCAGCGAGCGCGCCTGGGTGGGTAACGGCGCTCTAGCGGCAGTACTCATCGCGGCGGCGGCGTCACTCACTGCACTCACCGGCCTCTTCCGTGCGGAGGCTGCCTCCGGCGGTGCCCTCATTCCGGTGTCATCGACGCTGGGCGAGATCTGGCACCACGCGTCCAGCTGGTGGATCAGCCTGGGCGCCGGGCTGCCCGGCAAAGGGGATCCGTTCGGCTACGTGCTGTGGACCCTTGGCGTCCTGGGCGGGGGAGACGCAAACAGCGCCATGGCCTGGCTGCTCCTGCTGGCAGCCCCGCTGTCCGGCCTGACGGCGTGGTTCGCCTCAGGAGCCCTGACGCTACGGCGCCGGTTCCGTTTTATCGCCGCCCTGTTCTGGGCAGCCGCCCCGGCACTGCAGGTTGCCCTGAACCAGGGCCGGATTGGCGCCCTGGTCGCCCACCTGATGATTCCGCTGCTGGTCCTGGCGCTGCTCCGCGCCACCGGCACGGCCCTTGGCCAGGGGCGCTTCCTGCTGCCTACGCCCGGCGACAGGCGGTTCACCGAAAGGCCGCCGGAGAAACCGGGAATCAACGGCATGCCGTCCTGGACTGCGGCAGCGGCTGCCGGCCTGGCCCTTGCGGTGGTGTCTGCATCCGCGCCTTCGCTGCTTGCCCCGGCCGCCGTCGTCATCATTCTCTGCGGTCTGCTGCCCGGCCGGCGCGGCCGCACAGTGTGGTGGGCCCTCCTTCCCAGCGCCGCGCTGTTCATCCCCTTCGCTTTGTCCGTGCTGGACAGACCCCGTGCCCTGCTGGCGGATCCCGGCGTGCCGCTTGGCTTTGCGGGGGCACCCCTGTGGCAGCAAATACTCGGGCAGCCCATCCGGTTCACGCCGGACGGCGGACTGTCCGGGCTTCCGTTCTTCGGCGGCGATGTGCCGTGGGCCCTGCTTCTCGCCCTGCTGGTAGCCGTGCCCGTGCTGGTCCTCGCCTTCCTGGCCCTCCTGGTGCCCGGCAAGCGCAGCCGCGCGGCCCGCGCCCTCTGGGTGGCAGCACTCATTGTCCTGGCCGCCGGCTGGCTGGCCAGCCACGTTGCCACAGGTGTCAACGCGGACACTGTGGTAACCCCCTTCACCGGGCCCTCGGTCTCGGCCGCCGGCTTCGCCCTGCTGGGAGCGGCACTCATCGGTGCCGAGCGGCTCCTGGACGCTGCCGACAAGGCGTCCGCCCCACGCGGCCCCCGGAAAATCGTGGTGCGGTCTGCCGTCGCACTGGCCACGGTCGTCCTGCTGGCCGGCCCCATGGCCGGAATGGCCGCCTGGTCCGCGCAGAACCTGCTCCGGTCAACCACCGCGGCGGGCCTGCCTGTCGGTACAGCGGGCGACCCGCTGGGAGCGCCCCGGCTCGTGGAGGCCGGCGATCCCCGGACCCTCCCCGCCACAGCCATCGACCGGGGAACAGGTCCGGAGCAAACACGAACGCTCCTGATCAGCACCTCTGATGACGGCACCTTCAACGCCGCCCTGAAGCGCGGTGCCGGCACCACCCTGGACAGCCTGTCCGCCATCGCGTCCGCCCGGAACATCCTCGGCGCGCCCGGCACCGAATCAGTCCGCGACGACGACACCGTCACCGCAACCCTCCGCAGCGTGGTCGCAACCATCGTCGCCGGACAGGGCGTGGACCCCCGACCTGAACTGGAACAGCTCGGCGCCGGCTTCGTGGTTCTGCGTTCAGCCGACACCGCGGCGCAGCTCACTGCCAGCAGGATGGATGCGGTGCCGGGACTCATCGCCGTCGGACAGACGGACGTCGGCTGGCTCTGGCGGATCACACCCCTGAACCAGCCCGTTCTGCAGCCGGCGGACGTTGCCCACCGAGCCCGGATCGTCGACGGCGACGGCGCCACCGTGGCGCTGCTGCCCTCTGGGTTCGACGACGTCGACGCGTCAGTTCCGGAGGGAACCGACGGACGGCTCGTGGTGCTCGCGGAACGCGCCGATCCCGGATGGAGCGCCTGGTTCGACGGCCGGAAGCTCACCTCCACCACTTCCGGCTGGGCGCAGGCTTTCACGCTGCCGCCGTCGGCCGGGCAGCTCACCATCCGCTACGAGAACCCCTGGGCCGTGTGGTCCGGCATCCTGCAGATCACGGTCATCGGCCTCACGGTCATGCTCGCGGTCCCCATGCCGGCTCGCCGCCCCAACACCGGTCTGTCCCGGGACGAGGGCTCCTTGCGTAAGGAACACCAGAATGCATAAGGACACTTCCCCGCAACGGGGAAAGTCGACCCGCAGGGGACTCTTCACCGGGCTGGCCTCGGCAGCGGCAATTGTTGCCGCTGCCGGGGGACTGGTTGCCGCAGCCTCGCTGGCTCCTCAACCCGCGGGCAGCCGGGCCCTCCCGGCCGCGTTGGCAGTTGTGCCTGCAGGTTCCAGCGTCGGAGTCTGCCCGGGTCCGGCCCGGCTGCTGGAAGGCACCGAAGCCGGCACCGATCCCCAGTTCAGCCCGGAATCCGCAACCGCGCGCAGCGCGGTGTCCGGCGCAGTCATCAGTGCACCCGGCGGGGTCATGCCCGCCAGCCGGCTTTCGGCGCTTGGCGGGGCCACCGCCGTCGAGATCGCCACCGGAGGCCCGCAGGCCAGCGGGACAGCTGGTCCGCAGGAGCTCAAGGCCGGCGTCATCGAACAACAGGCCGTGGACGCCGCGAGCGTCTTAAGCGCCGATGCCCGTGAGGGCCAGCAGGCGTCGGCTGCCGCCCTCATGAAGTACTCGGCCACCGACGGCGACCTCCAGGGATCCGCGGCGGCCAACTGCCAGCAGCCCTCCAACGACGTGTGGCTCGCCGGAGCCAGCACCACGTTGGGGCGCACCTCGGTCCTGACCCTCAGCAACGCCTCAACCACACCCGCCACGGTCAGCCTGGAACTCTACGGCTCCAAAGGCCAGATCCAGGCCCCTGGGAGCCGCGGCCTCCTGGTGGCACCGGGCAGTACCAGGTCCATTGTCCTGGCAGGGCTCGCGCCGGGTGAAGCGCAGCTGAGCGTGCACGTCCGGAGCGCCGGTGGCCCCGTCGCCGCGGCGATCCAGCAGAGTGTCCTGCGCGGGCTGACGCCCGGCGGCGTTGATTTTATTTCCCCGGGAGCTGCCCCCGCAGCGCGGCAGGTCATGACAGGGATCGATATCCAGGATGGCGCCTCCATCGCCTCGCTCACCGGCCAAAAGGGCTATGCGGATGCGGGGCCTGCCCTGCAGCTCACTGTGCCGGGGCAGTCGGACGCAGTGGTGGAGATCAAGCTGTTTGGCCGCGACGGCCAGAAAGCATTGCCGAACGGGGGAGTGGTCACCGCCAAAGCCGGCTCGGTGACGGAGGTGTCGCTGGTAGGCGTGCCGGCAGGACACTACACGGTGGCTGCCAGCTCCGACGTGTCGTTCGTGGCTGCGGCGCGGGTCACGCGGGGGCTCAAGGAAGATGGGCCTTCCGACGTCGCGTGGGCGCCGGCCGGAGTCAGGCTGGGCAGCCAGCACGTTGTGCCGGTGCCCCAGGGCGGCGACCGCATCCTTGTTTTCGGAGCCTTAGAGGACCGGGCCTCCATTTCGTACTCAGCCATTACGGCCGACGGCAAGATCCAGGCTGCTTCGACCGCCGACATCGCCGGCGGAACCACCACGTCCATCGACGTTCCGGAGAAGGTCGGGGAATCGGTGGTGGTGGGGTATGTCGTGTCTGCCTCGGGTGACGCCGCCTACGGCGCACTGCTGCTGCAGCAGGACGGGCGCGACGACATTTCGTCGATTGCGCTTATGCCCGCCGCCTCAGGCCAGGAACAGGTCCCGGTCAAGCTCGGATACTGACGGCCCGGCAACTGAAGGCAGCCGGGCGGCCAGTACTCCAGTGAAGGTAATCAGTACCGTCGACGGTAGACGGGGTCCAGGGTTTCGGGTGCCACCCCAAGCATCTCGGCAGTGTGTTCCACAACGACGTCGTGGACCAGGTCCTGGAGCTCCTCACGGCTGGCGCAGCCCTGTTCCACAACGCGGCGGTACAGGGTGATGACCGGCCCTTCCTCGGGTGTCGCAGGCGTGTAGGAACCCATCGGGGCCGCCCCCGCCTCAGCAACGAGCTTTTCGAGCTGCGGGGGTATTTCGTCGACCGCAAACCGGACGCCGTCCAGTGTTTTGCCCCAGATGTCATGGAGCCGCTGCGCGGAGTCGAGGACCATGTCGTCAAAGCGGTCAGACCGCGTCCGGTAGGCGGGGTGGGTGGGGAGCATCAACTCGCCGCGAAGCCCGCGCCCGTGCCTGTTCCGCCGACGCATCGCGAAACTCCTGCCCGCGGAGCCCGAGCCGGTGTCCTCGCTGCGGACACCCGGGTCAGCCAACCGGACCGTAAAAGCTGAATCATGGTTCGATGACTGCATACATTGACTCTAAACCCGGCAGCCCGTTTGCGCGACACAATCGGCCCGGCCCCTCCGTGGCGCGGCGTGAGGCGCAATGCGGCGAACCGCACGTGACAGCGAGTAGTCTGGGATGTCGTGGGAGCTATCCGTCAATGTTCAAGGTCAGGCTGCCGCCAGTCGGCGGTGGCTACTCTGACGTACGTATACGCCGACTCCACTGCCGTCCTCGGACCCCTGGCCACCTATGCTGAACCGCATTGTTACGATTTGTGCGAGCAGCACGCCGGCTCACTGACAGTGCCGCGCGGCTGGGAAGTCCTCCGGCTGGCCATGCCGTCAACTCCCCACCAGCCGGGTCCGGACGACCTCCTGGCACTTGCCAATGCCGTCCGTGAAGCGGCGGCCCTCCCGCCGCAGGCCCCTGCTTCGCAGGGGCAGCGCGCAACCCACTCCGCGCTCGAAGCGCCGGCAGGCACGGAAGGCGCCCGCCGTGGCCATCTCCGCGTGCTCCGTGAACCGTCCTGACACCGATCTGGCGGTAGGCTGGAGGCTGCTAATCAGTCAGCCACCGGGGCCAGCGTGCCCCTCAGGGAGCATCAACCATGCCAAAGATCAGTCCTGAACTGTTGTCAGTCCTTCGCTGCCCCGTCACCGGATCGAAGCTGGTCCAGGAAGGCGACGAACTCGTCTCGACGGCGGCAGGGGACTCCGGCGAAAAGCTCCGCTATGCGATTGAGGACGGCATTCCGCTGCTCCTGCCGCCGGAACTGCTGCAGGCCGCCAACGCCGCCAGCTCGGACCAGCACGATTCACTGCCCGGGCCGGCCGGTACCGCTGCCGGCACTGCTTAAGCCTCCCATCACCCGCACCACCCACCGCAGACGCATTGACGCCGTCGCCCCATCGGACAGAGCAAAGGATCCCCATGACTTTTGATTACAAGGTTGCCGACATCTCGCTGGCAGAGGCCGGCCGCCACCAGATCCGCCTGGCGGAACACGAAATGCCCGGCCTCATGTCCCTCCGCGCGGAATTTGGGCCCACCCAGCCGCTCAAGGGTGCCCGGATCGCCGGTTCCCTCCACATGACCGTCCAGACTGCCGTGCTGATCGAGACGCTCACCGCCCTGGGAGCGGAGGTCCGCTGGGCTTCATGCAACATCTTCTCCACGCAGGACGAAGCAGCTGCCGCCGTCGTGGTGGGCAACGGAACAGTTGAGGACCCGCAGGGCGTTCCGGTGTTCGCCTGGAAGGGTGAGACGCTCGAAGAATACTGGTGGACAGCCCAGCAGATCCTCACCTGGCCCGGAGCCGACACCAACCCGGACCTCGGTCCGAACATGATCCTGGACGACGGCGGCGACGCCACCATGCTGGTCCACAAGGGTGTTGAGTTCGAGGCCGTCGGCGCCGTTCCGGCCCCGGCCGCGGACGAGTCCGAAGAAGGCCTCGTATTCCTGGACGTGCTGCGTGCATCCCTGCAGGAGGACCCGCAGAAGTGGAGCCGCATCGGTGCCCGCCTGCGCGGCGTCACCGAGGAAACCACCACCGGCGTGCACCGCCTCTACCAGCTGGCTGAACAGGGCAAACTGCTGTTCCCGGCAATCAACGTCAACGACTCCGTCACCAAGAGCAAGTTCGACAACAAGTACGGCATCCGCCACTCGCTGCCGGACGGCATCAACCGCGCCACCGATGTCCTGATGGGCGGCAAGGTCGCCGTCGTCTGTGGCTATGGCGACGTCGGCAAGGGCGCCGCCGAGGCGTTCCGCGGCCAGGGCTCCCGGGTCATCGTCACCGAGATCGACCCCATCTGCGCGCTCCAGGCAGCCATGGACGGCTACCAGGTGGCGAAGCTGGAGTCAGTGCTGGGCGAGGGCCACATCTTCATCACCACCACGGGCAACAAGGATGTCATCCTGGCCGAGCACATGGCCGGCATGCGTGACAAGGCCATCGTGGGCAACATCGGCCACTTTGACAACGAGATCGACATGGCCGGGCTGGCCCGCATCCCCGGCATCAAGAAAGTGGAGATCAAGCCGCAGGTCCACGAGTGGGTCCTCGACGCCGGGACCGCGGAAGAGCGCTCCATCATCGTCCTTTCCGAGGGACGGCTCCTGAACCTGGGCAACGCCACCGGCCACCCGTCCTTCGTCATGAGCAACTCCTTCGCCAACCAGACGATCGCGCAGATCGAACTGTGGACCAAGCGGGACCAGCCTGAAGGCGAACGGGAATACGTCAACGAGGTATATGTCCTGCCCAAGATCCTGGACGAAAAGGTTGCCCGCCTCCACCTCGCGGCCCTCGACGTCGAGCTGACCGAACTGTCCAAAGAACAGGCTGACTATCTGGACCTCGACGTGGCAGGCCCGTACAAGCCGGAGCACTATCGTTACTGAGGCGTGACGCCCCGGGCGCCGGGTGCGCCCGGGGTTGTTACCTCCAGCCCTTAAGATCGGTATATGGAGCCTGACGACAAGCCACGCCGCGCCGGAACCGCCAAGAAGATTTTCCTGGTGGCGATGGTGTGTGTCCTGGCGGCTGCCGGCGGAGCCTTCGCCGCAGTGGCACCGGGCCTGGCGAATGCTGCGCTGGAATCCGAGGCAGGCTCCGCGTCACGTTCCGCTCCCGGCATCGCGTCGCCGGTGGTTGCTCCGGTCACCCTGGACGTGGCACCGGCCGACGGCGCCAAGCAGGTTAACCCCGCAGCACCCGTCTCCGTAAAAGTCGGCAACGGGCGGATCGAAAGCGTCACGCTCACCAGCACGGCCGGCGACACCGTGCAGGGAACCTTCGCCAACGACGGCAGCAGCTGGACCGCGGCCGAACCCCTCAAGTTCAACACCGAGTACAGCTACACCTACGTCGTCACGGACGGCGCCGGCCGGGAAACCAGCACAACGCGGGCGTTCAACACGGTTTCCAGCACCCACGAAGCGGATGCTGCGATCTACCCGCTGGACGGCATGAAGGTTGGCGTGGGGCAGCCGCTGCAGATCATCTTCAGCGAACCCGTGGTGAACCGGGCCGAGGTGGAAAAGGCCATTAAGATCACGTCCAGCGCCGGCCAGGCCGGCGCCTTCCACTGGTTCAGCGACACCATGGTCCGCTACCGGCCGGAGGCCTTCTGGGCGGCCAACTCCACGGTCACCATGGACATGCAGCTTTTCGGCGTTGACCTCGGAAACGGCCAGATTGCCAATTTCAACAAAAAAGTCAACGTCAACTTCGGCGACAAAAAGGTGGCAATCGCCGACGCCGCCGCGCACACGTTCACACTCAGCGTCAACGACCAGGTGGTCAAGACGCTCCCGGTAAGCATGGGGGACCAGCGCTTCCCCTCAGCCCGCGGCTATGCCGTGCTGATGGAAAAGAACCGGTACGACCACTTCAGGGCGGCCAGCATCGGCCTTAAGCCCGGGGATCCCGCCTATTACGGCGAAGTGGATGTGGAGTACGCGATCCGCCTGACGCTGAGCGGCGCCTACATCCACCAGGCGCTGGAGTCCGCCTTCCCCTACATCGGCAACACCAACGTCTCGCACGGCTGCATCGGTTTCGCCCCCGACGGCGCGGCCTGGGTGTTCAACAACATGACCACCGGCGACGTAGTGCAGATCATTAACACCGAAGGGGACTACGCCGCGCGCGAGGACGGCTACGGTGACTGGAACATTCCGTGGGCGGAATACGACAACTGACGCGTCGTTACCCGAACGGAAGCCGTTCGAGCCGCTCGCCCACCACCGCATTACGACGGCGGGCCTCCCGGAGTCTGACGAGCTCCCTGTTGCGCCGTTCAGCGACCACCGCGGCCAGATAGTCGTCGGGGCCCGTCCCGGGCGGCGGCGGGGGTGCCACATGCCTGGCCAGTTCCGTGGCAATCGATGCCGCCATGCCGGCACGGGACAGCGGTGACATCCTGCCTGCCTGGCGGACGAACTGGGACGCCTGGCGTGCCGTCGCGTCCGGTATGCGGCCGATGTCTGCTGTTTCCGCCCAGGCGCGCAGCCGGGGCGGCATAAACACCGGGGCCGCGGCTTCAACAGGCACACGGCTGCGCAGGGCGTAGGTTCCCGCCATCGTGTCCCCGAGCCGCTTCGACCTGTCGTTGAAGAGGGCCACGGCAATGGCCAGCCCGCCGAGCGTGAGGTAGATCTCCAGGAACCCGGTCAGACCGCGGATCAGGGCGTGCCGGAACCGGATGGCGCCACCGTCATCGCGCACCACGCGCAGCCCCGCCGCCAGCTTTCCCAGCGAGAGACCGCGGCTGAGGGTTTCCACAGCGACCGGGACAATCACAAAGCAGAACACGACGCTGGAGAGCATCAGCGCCCGCGCCGCCGCCTCGTCGAGTTCGGCGCTGGCCGCGGCCACACCGATGAGCATCAGCACCAGCAGGACCACGTTGACCATCACGTCCAGCAACAGCCCCAGCGCACGGGCCGCGAAGGACGCGGGCCGCAGTTCAAGGACAACGGCCTCGCCCGTGATGATTGAGCCCAAAACAGTGTTCCGTTCGACGCGAGTGATCCTGCGGACGCTCACAGTCTAATGGCGTGACGCTAGGCTGGTGCCGTGGATATGGATGCCTTCTCGGCCGTCAACGGGGACACATGGTCGAGGCTGCACAAACTTGCCTTCAAACGGCGGCTCAGCGGGGCTGAGGCGGACGAATTGCTGCGCCTGTACCAGCTGACCTCCTCGCACCTGTCCCTTATCAGGTCCATCGCCCCGGAAAGCGGGCTCTCGGCGTCCCTCTCGGCAACCCTTGCCCAGTCCAGGACGCGGTTTACCGGAGCACGTTCGAATTTCACGGCCGACCTTGCCCGCTTCTTTGTGGTGGCGCTCCCGGCCGCGCTGTACCGGCTGCGGTGGCTCACCGTGGCCTGCGGGGCGGCCTTCATCCTGATCGGCGGCGCCTACGCGCTCTGGATCGGAACGTCCCCGGACGCACTCCGCGCGGTCGCCTCCGAGGCCGCCGTCAGGCAGTACGTCGAGGAAGACTTTGTTGGCTACTACTCCGAAAACCCGGCAGCATCGTTTGCCGGCGCGGTGTGGACCAACAACGCCTGGATCAGCGCCCAGGCCGTAGCGCTGGGCATCACCGGGTTCTGGGTGCCGATGATCCTGTTCAGCAACGCGCAGGGTGTGGGCATCGCCGCCGGAATCTTCGCCGCGTCCGGCAAAACCGACGTGTTCTACAGCTACATCCTGCCGCACGGGCTGATGGAACTGACAGCGGTGTTCATCGCCTGCGCCGCAGGCCTGCGGATCTTCTGGGCCATGGTCGCGCCGGGCCCCCGCACCCGGGGCCGGGCCATCGCCGAGGAAGGACGGTCCCTGATCACCGTGGCGCTGGGACTGGTGCTGGTGCTGTTCGTCTCCGGCCTGGTGGAAGGATTCGTGACACCCAGCCCGTTGCCGGTGTGGGCCAAGATCGCTATCGGGTCTGCCGTTCTGGCCGCGTACTGGCTGTATGTCCTGGCTTGGGGCCGCCGCGCCTACCTCGCCGGGGCGCGAGGCGACCTGGGGTCCGAGGATGCCGGGTACAGCGAAATTGCAGCCTGAATCGTCGGCCGCCCGGGGTGGCTCCTCGCCGTGCCCGAGGACCGGACGGTAGGCTCGTCCCAGAGATACTTGTGACGCCCGGACCAGAGCCGGCGGCACGGACCCCAACGGAAGTGACGCTGCTGTGAATGACAATTCTCCGACCCCTGCCAAACGCATGGAGCCGCAGCCCGATCCCCTCCTGGACTCATCGGCGGATTCGGATGAACCGGCCTTTTCCTGGATGAGTGATTCCACGTCCAGCGGTGCGGACAGCAAAGGCCCCTCGAAAAACGTGGACACCGGCGGATCCGAGAGTGTCCAGCAGGCCGAAAGCCGGGCAGACCGCAAGGCTGCGGAAGCCGCCGTCGAACCAGCCGCCGAGCCAAACGCGCAGCCGTTCAGTGAACCGCTTCCCACCTCGGCCCTGCAGGTCCGTCCGCCTCAGGAGGAAGTGGAGCGGCGCAACGCCCAGCGCGAGAGTGCTGCCAACGCCAAGCCGCTGGCACCTCGCGTGATGCAGGTGCTCCTCGCCATTTTTTACCCCGTCATCCTCCTGGTCCTGGCAGTCCGGGCCGTCACCAGCCCCCTGTTCCTCTGGACCGAGTACAACCGTCCCGGCTTTCCGGGCGATGGCTACGGGTTCAGCACCGACGACAGAATGACCTACGGCTCCTACGCTGTCGACTACCTCAGCAACTGGTCCGGACCGCGTTATCTGGGGGAGCTCGTCAACCGGAGCGGGGACAAGCTCTTCAAGGACGGCGAGGTCAGCCACATGGCGGACGTAAAGCTCGTGATCCTGTCCACTTTCGGTGCCGGGGCCCTGCTGGTCCTTGTCAGCATCATCGCCATCGCCTACCTGCGCCGCCGAAGCACGGGGGGCGTGCGCCGTGGCCTCTTCGGAGGATCCATCCTGACCCTCGTAATTATCCTGGGCCTCGGTGCGCTGGCCGTACTGGGCTGGCAGCAGTTCTTCACGGAATTCCACCGGATCTTCTTCGCCAGCGGCTCGTGGACGTTTGCCTTGGAGGACACCCTGATCAGGCTGTTCCCGGGGCAGTTCTGGATCGACGCCGGCATCGTGATCGCCGGGCTGGTACTCCTCACGGCGCTGGTGACCCTGATCCTGACCTGGCCCACCCGCCGGCGCCGTGGCCTAACAGCCGGCGATCCAACCCAGGCACCTGCGGAAGCCACGTAAGCCCGGAGAACCCTGCCCTGGCCGGGTGCTGTTCAGCCGTAGAGCCTGGTGATCTCAGCGTCGAAGTCACGCACGACGGCGGCCCGCTTGAGTTTGAGCGAGGGCGTCAGATGCCCGGAAGCGAGGGTGAACTCGGCGTCCAGCACCGCGAAGCTTCGGATGGATTCCGCCTTGGAGACCAGTCCGTTAGCCTGGTCCACGGCTTCCTGGATGGCCGCCCGCACACCGGGATCGGCCGTGGCCTCACGCAGGGACAGCGCCGGCAACTTGTGCAGTGCACACCAGTTTTCCAGGCCTTCCGCGTCGAGGCTGACCAGGGCAGCGACGAACGGCTTTCCCTCTCCCACCACAACGGCATGGGCCACGAGCTGGTGCGCGCGGATCCTTTCCTCGAGAGGACCGGGAACAACGTTCTTTCCGCCTGCCGTGACCAGCACATCCTTCTTTCGTCCCGTAATGGTCAGGAAGCCGTCAGGGTCGAGCTCTCCCAGGTCCCCGGTGCGGAAGAAGCCATCGACAAAGGCTTCGGCGTTGGCGGCCTCGTTGGCGTGGTAGCCCTTGAAAACGCCGATTCCCTTGACCAGGATTTCGCCGTCCGCAGCGACGCGGATGGTGGTGCCGGGAATGGGTACGCCGACGCTGCCTACGCGGGTCCGGGTGGGAGTGTTGGCTGTGCAGGGAGCGGTGGTCTCTGTCAGGCCGTATCCTTCCAGGACCGGGATCCCGGCACCGCGGAAGAAGTGCGCGTCGTCCGCGCCAAGGGGACTGGCTCCGGAGACGGTGTAGCGTACCTGCCCGCCCAGCGTCTGGCGCAGTTTGGGGTACACCAGCCGGTCGAAAAGGGCATGACGGGTGCGGGACAGGAAACCCGGCCCCTTGCCCTCCCCGCGCGCAGCGGCGTCCTGCTCACGGGAAAAGCGGATCGCAGCGGCCGTCGCGGCACCGAAGATGCCCGACTTGCCGGCCAACGCGGCTTTGTGCGCGGCACCGGCACGGAGCTTTTCGAAGATCCGCGGCACTACCAGCAGGAACGTCGGCTTGAAGGTGCCCAGGTCCTCCAATAGCTGTGTTGCGCTGCCGGTGTGGCCGAACGTGGCCCCGGCGCTCAGGCAGACCACCTGGACAGCGCGGGCCAGCACGTGGGCCAGCGGGAGGAACATCAGGGTGCGGGCGTTCTCCTGCAGCAGGAGCTCCGGGAGGAACGCCACGATGTTCCTGGCCACCAAAGCGAAGTTCCCATGAGTGATTTCGCAGCCCTTCGGGTTGCCGGTGGTGCCGGAGGTATACACGAGGGACGCGACGTCTTCGAGCGCCGCCGAGGAGCGGTGCCGTTCGAGCTCCGCGTCCGTAACCCCCATGCCTGCAGCGGCGAGGCTGGCAAGATCCGGGGCTACGCCGTCGTAATCCATTCTCACCACGTTCACCAGGCGGTCCTTGAGGAGCTCGGACGACGCCAGGACCTTGGCCACCAGGTCCACTTTTCCGCGGTCCTCCGCAAACACCCTCAGCGCTCCGGAGTCATGCAGGATCCACTCGACCTGGCTGGCGGAGGAGGTTTCGTAGATCGGCACGGTGACGCCGCCCGCGAACCAGATGGCGAAGTCCACCAGTGTCCATTCGTAGCGGGTGGCGGACATGACCGCCACGGTGTTGCCGGGCTCCAGCCCGCCCGCGATCAGTCCTTTCGCCAGTGCGCTGACGTCCTGGACGAACTTCCGGGCAGTAACGTCCGTCCAGCCGTTCGGCCCCTTGCGGGCATACAGCGCGTGGGCAGGGTTGGCCGCCTGCTGTTCCAGGAGGAGGTCCGTCACGTTGCTGGCAGGATCAAGCTCCACCAGCAGTTCCGTGCTTGCTTCTCTCACAGGCGGTCTCCGTTCGGCTGCCACACCGCAGCGCGGCTGAAATCGTCAGGGTCTTCTGCAATCCTGCCCTAGATCCAGGACGGCATCCACATCCGGTAGCGCCACTGCTGGTAGGGAATGACTTCGGCTGCCCACACAGGGTAGAAGAAGGCGGACAGCAACACCACCCCAACCACAAAGAGTGCCACCAGGTACAGGCCTGAGCGCCGGCGCCACGGCGGATCGGTGTCCCGTCCCAGGACCAGGCCCAGGCAGTAGACCAGCGCCAGGACCAAGAAAGGCTCAAAGGACACGGCGTAGAAGTAGAACATGGTCCGTTCCGGGTACATGAACCATGGGAGATACCCGGCACCGAACGCGGCCAGCACGGCGCCGGCGCGCCAGTCGCGGCGTCCGGCCCACCAGAGCAGAAGCACGGCCAGCGAGACGGTGGCACCCCACCAGATGAGGGGGTTTCCGACGGAGAGGATGGCCGAGGCGCAGTTCGATACCGCGCATCCCTGCGTCCCCTGCTGCGGGGATTCGTAGAAGAACGATGTGGGCCGGCCCATCACCAGCCAGCTCCAGGCGCTCGCCTCGTAGGGGTGCTCGGAACCCAGCCCCTGATGGAACTTGTACGCCTCCAGATGGTAGTGGGCCAGGGACCTGACCGCGTCCGGAAGCCAGCCCCATTCGGCCGAGGGATTGGACTGGGCCCAGCGCCGGAAGTAGGCGTCGTTGGAACGGAACCAGCCGGTCCAGGTGGCGGCATACACCAGGGCCGCCACGGGAACCATGCTGAGGAAGGCCGGGAGGCCGTCCTTGATGATGCCCCCGGTGATCCAGCCGCGGATTCCCGCGACGCGACGGGCCGAGAGGTCCCACAGGACGGACAGCAGCCCGAAGCCGGCCAGGAAGAACAACCCTGACCATTTGGTCCCTACGGCAAGGCCCAGGCACACCCCTGCTGCGATCCGCCACCAGCGGATCCCCAGCCACGGGCCCGCCAGCAGTTGCTCTGCGGACGGCCGGCCGTGCCTGCCGGCAGCGGCTTGCCTGCCGAGCCGGGCGGCCAGCCTGCGGCGGCCGTGGTCGCGGTCCATCAGCAGGGCCCCAAAAGCAGCCAGGATCCAGAACATCAGGAAAATATCCAGCAGCGACGTCCTTGACATCACCAGGTGGTGGCCGTCCACGGCCAGCAGCAGTCCTGCCGCCGCCGACAGGGGCAGCGAATGGAACAGCTTTTGCGCGATCAGGGCAAGCAACAGGATGGATACCGTGCCGGTCAGGGCCGCGGCGAAGCGCCAGCCGAAGGGGTTGTCGGCGCCGAAAAGCCACATACCGCCGGCGATCATCCACTTGCCCACTGGCGGGTGGACCACGTACTCGGGAGTGCCCAGCAGAATGTTGGGGTTCCCGGCGTTGAACGAATCGTTTGCTTTGTCCGGCCAGCTCCGCTCATAGCCGCTGACCAGGAAGGAATAGGCATCCTTGACGTAGTACGTTTCGTCAAAGACCAGGCTGTGCGGGGACTCCAGACGGACGAAGCGGAGGATCCCTCCGATGACCGCCGTCAGCACCGGAACCAGCCAGAACCACAGCCGGAGCGACGGCGGGTAGTCCCGCCAGCTGCGGACGCTTCCGATCAGCCGCTCCTGGAGGGCTTCTGCGGAAAATGCGACGGCGGGCCGGATGACCCAGGGCTTGCCGGCGGGAGCCTGTGCCTGTGCGGCGCTTTCCGGGGAGCCTTGGGGCGGGCCTGCCGGGTGGGCCTGGCCGGACCCGACGGGCCGTGTGGGGGTCTGCGTCACGTGCCCCATGCTACCTTTTGCAGCTTGAGCCGCCTGCCAGCAGTAGGCTGGTGGCGTGGACCCTAACCCCGAAACCCTGCCCGACTCCAGCCTGCCTGACGCCATCGGCCCCAACGCGGGCAGCACCGGGCCGGGGCGGATCGTGCTGGCCGCAACGCCGATCGGCAACGCCGGCGATGCCTCCGCCCGGCTCATTGAACTGCTGGCCACCGCAGACATCGTCGCGGCAGAGGACACCCGGCGGCTCCACCGCCTCGTCCAGAACCTCGGCGTTACGGTGGCGGGCCGCGTGATCAGCTACCACGAGCACAATGAGGCGGCGAAAACTGCAGAACTCCTTGATGCGGTCCGGGCGGGCAAAACCATGGTCATGGTTACTGACGCGGGGATGCCTTCGGTTTCGGATCCGGGTTTCCGTCTGGTTGAGGGAGCCGTTGCCGCCGGACTCACCGTTACGGCCGCCCCGGGCCCCTCGGCCGTATTGACAGCCCTGGCTCTCTCCGGCCTGCCCACGGACAGGTTCTGCTTTGAGGGCTTCCTTCCGCGGAAAGCAGGGGAACGGGCATCGAGGCTGGCCGACCTTTCAGCTGAGCGCCGGACCATGGTGTTCTTTGAAGCCCCGCACCGACTGGAAGCCATGTTGCGCGCCTTGCGTGAGCGGTTTGGCTCGGACCGCCGGATCGCTGTCTGCCGCGAACTGACCAAGACCTATGAAGAGGTCATCCGGGGGACCGTGGGCGAACTGCTGCTCTGGGCTGAAGCGAATGAGGTCAGGGGCGAGATAGCGGTGGTCCTCGGAGGAGCGCCCGAACAGGCACCGGGGACGCCCGAAGACCACGTGGCCGCGGTCAACGCGCTGGTGTCCCAGGGAATCCGGCTCAAGGAAGCCGTGGCCGCGGTGGCCGAGGACGTTCGGGTCAGCAAGAGGGAACTGTATTCTGCCGTGCTGGCGGCGCGCTGATTCATCCTGGCAGAGCCTCCCGGATGCGGGGCTGAAGGAGCGTAAGCACGCCGCCCACACGCTGTGCACCTGCACAGCGTGGCGTTGATTCTGTAGTGCGTCCAGGCGTAGACCCTCCGGCAGCGGCAGCAGTAGTCTGACAGTTAATCAGCCACAAAGGCAGGCCGCTCCGGCCGCCGGTGCGCGGCTGGAAACAACCCTACTGACGAGGGAGTCATCGTGACTGTCACTGCACAGCCAGCTGTTACCGCCGAGCGCGAGAGCGAGCTGCTGGCCTCTGTTCCCACCGGCCTGCTCATCAATGGGCAGTGGCGGCCGGCCGCTTCCGGAAAGACGTTCGACGTCGAGGATCCCGCCACGGGCAAGGTGCTGCTGAGCATTGCCGACGCCGGCGCCGAGGACGGCAAGGCGGCCCTGGACGCCGCTGCTGCCGCCCAGGAGTCCTGGGCGAAGGTCCCGCCGCGTGAGCGGGGCGAAATCCTGCGCCGCGCCTTTGACCTGGTCACCGAGCGCGCGGAGGACTTCGCGCTGCTGATGACCATGGAAATGGGCAAGCCCCTGGCCGAGGCCCGCGGTGAGGTGACCTATGGTGCCGAGTTCCTGCGCTGGTTCTCGGAAGAGGCTGTCCGTGCTTTCGGCCGCTACTCGGTCTCCCCGGACGGCAAGTCCCGGCTGCTGGTCACCAAGAAGCCGGTGGGTCCCTGCCTGCTGATCACCCCGTGGAACTTCCCGCTGGCCATGGCCACCCGCAAGATCGCCCCCGCCGTCGCCGCCGGCTGCACCATGGTGCTGAAGTCCGCGAACCTCACGCCGCTGACCTCCCAGCTGTTCGCCGCCGTCATGCAGGAAGCCGGCCTGCCCGCCGGCGTCCTGAACGTCATCCCCACCTCCACGGCCGGCGCCACCACGGGCCCGCTGATCAAGGACTCCCGGCTCCGCAAGCTCTCCTTCACCGGCTCCACCGAAGTGGGCCGCCGCCTGCTCGCCGACGCCTCCGAGACAGTGCTGCGCACCTCCATGGAGCTCGGTGGCAACGCCCCGTTCGTCGTCTTTGAAGACGCCGACCTGGACGCCGCCGTCGCCGGGGCCATGCTGGCCAAGCTGCGGAACATGGGCGAGGCCTGCACCGCGGCCAACCGGTTCATCGTCCACGAATCGGTCGCTGACGAGTTCGCGGAGAAGTTCGCCGCGAAGATGCGGGAGATGACCACCGCCAGGGGCACCGAGCCGCACTCCAAGGTGGGTCCGCTGATCGACGCCAAGAGCCGGGACAAGGTCCACGAACTCGTCTCCGACGCCGTGGCCTCCGGCGCCCGGGCGGTCCTGGGCGGCGCACCTGCAGAGGGGCCCGGCTACTTCTACCAGCCCACCATCCTCACCGGCGTCACCGAAGGCACCCGGATCCTGTCCGAGGAAATCTTCGGCCCCGTCGCACCGATCATCACGTTCGGCACCGAAGAGGAAGCCATCCGGCTGGCCAACAACACCGAATACGGACTCGTCGCCTACGTTTTCACCAAGGACCTGAACCGCGGGATCCGGATG
Organism: Arthrobacter sp. HS15c; assembly: GCF_040812005.1. Taxonomy (NCBI): domain Bacteria; kingdom Bacillati; phylum Actinomycetota; class Actinomycetes; order Micrococcales; family Micrococcaceae; genus Arthrobacter; species Arthrobacter sp. HS15c. Next base: position 71,814 of record NZ_JBFOHM010000007.1, on the reverse strand, counting down.
GGCGAACGCCTCGAAACCGGCATGCTCGGCCTGAACGCCGGCGTCATCTCCAACGCCGCGGCGCCCTTCGGCGGCGTCAAACAATCCGGACTCGGCCGTGAAGGCGGCCTCGAAGGCATCGAGGAATACCTCTACACCCAGTACATCGGCATCGCCGACCCCTACGCCGGCTGACCCACCACGGTGATCCGCGGACGGGCCAGGGGAAGCTAGCCTTCGCTCGGACGCCGCAGGCCGTCGCGTACTCGTGACCACGAGTGGGCGGCGGCCTTTGCCGTCCGCCGGGCCAGCCTGCCGATGAACCGGAACGGCGCCGTCAGCATCCGTCCCCAGCGGGCAAGGACCGACGGCGGCAGCCAGTCAGCGCGCAGCCGTCGGATACGGGTGACGTTGGCCCGCATTGACCCCTGGAGCGCGGAAATCCGGGCGGCTGCAGGTTCCGCACTGACCGAACCCGGGGAACCGGCGGCTGGCGGGCCGTACGCGTGCCGTTCGAAGTCGGCCGTGAGGGAGATGACAGCCTGGTGTGCGGCGTCGTCCATTCCGCCTGGTTCACCCAGCAGATGCGAGCCGCGGATCCGGGCGGAATATGTCCTGGGCGTCTCAGCTGGTCCCGGCGGCAGGCCAAAGTCCGTGCCGAGGTCCCGGAGCTCGGACCACGCCAAGGGGACGGCCGCCGGGGACGGAGGATCGGTGCTGCGCAGCCTGCGGGCGCGGACCCCCAGCCGGACCAGCCGCGGCGAAGAGGCCAGGAGGAGCAGCAGTGCTGATCCTGCCAGGCCCAGCAGCCACGGCAGGACCTGCGACCCTGTGTCGCTCCCCGGGCCAGTGCCGGGCATGGGCAGGGGCGCGGCGCTTGGCAGCGGGGTTGCCAGCGGGTTGCCGGAAGGTACGAGGTCGGAGTTGTTGTCGAGGGAGCCGGGCGAGCCGGGTACCGAGCTTTCGGTGGCGTAATCCGGGACCACCCCCCGCGAGGGCGTGGGCTCAAACGGCACCCACCCGAGGCCCTGGAAGTAGAGTTCGGGCCACGCGTGGGCATCCCGTGCGTCCACTTCGTACTCTGCCAGCGCACCTTGCCCGGCCACGGTCACGGTGGCTCCGGTCAGCCGTCCGGGGGCGTAGCCGACGGCGATCCGGCTGGGAATGCCTTCAAGCCTGGCCATGACTGCCATCGCCGAGGCGTAGTGGATGCAGTATCCGCTTTTTTGGGCGAGGAAGTCGGCCAGCACGGACAGTCCGTTGCCGTCATAGCCGCCCTGGACCGGGGACTGGAGCGAATACGTGAACTCGGCAGACCGCAGGTATTTCTGGATGGCCATGGCCTTTGCATACGCCGTGCCGCTCGATCCGGTGACGGTATCCGCAGTGGTCCTGACTATGTCAGGCAGGTTGCCGGGTACGCGGGTGAAATCGTCCGCTATTCCCTGCACAGTGGCTGACGAGCGGTCGAGCAGGCTGGCGGTCAGCCGGGGCACTGAAGAGACCGCAATGTATTCCTGGCTCCGCGAGTTGGTGTCTGCTCCCTTAACGCTCAGGGTGGCGGGGTCCCATGTCCAGCGCCCGGCCAGTCCCCGAATGGACTCGGGAGCGTACGGAACAGGGAGGTAAGGGCTGGTGAAAGAGCCCGTGTCCACCGCGGTGACCTGGCGGAGCTGCTCGTCGGCGAGGATCTCGTAGCCGGTCTCGATGGGTCCGGCCACTGGTCGCCGCGATGCGTCGCGGTCGTCGGGTCCCCAGGAGTCGCCGTCGAAATTGTCCACCGTGACGGACCGCAGGTAAATCGGGGCGGTGGCCGTGGTGGCGTAGGTGATCCGTCCTGTGCCGGCGGGCTGGCGGAGGCTGTTTCCGAGGGTGATCATGGGATTCAGCCCAGTGGAGGTGCCCCAAGGGTTCACCCGCGAACCCTGCGGAAACGTTCCCTGGTCGAAGCCGGGGATGGCCAGCGGGATGATCAGCGTGGCCACCAGGGCAACGGATCCGGTGAGTGCGGCGCGCTTCATCTGCCCTGGGTTGCGGGCGGTATCGGCCGGCGTACGCGCGTCCGGCGCGAACCACTGGCTGCACGCCAGTATCAGCAGGTAGCCGGCCACCGTGGCGATGAACCCCCACATGCCCACGCTTTGCGGCTTCACCATGGCCGGCACGATGAGGATGGCCACGAGCCCCAGGCCGGTGGTGGCAGGCATGGCCAGGGGCAACGCCAAAGCATCGATGAGGATGACCGTCAGGCCCAGGACGGCGCAGGTCACCATCACAATGCCGGCGTTGGGGGCGACCGGCGCGCTTTCGGCCAGAACTGTCTCGCTGGCCCGGCGGATGAACCTGTCCAGCTCCTTCATCGTGGCGCCCGACGGGATGAGCCCGGCAATGCCTGAGCCGCGGAAGAACGTCAGCGTCAGGATACCCACCAGGGCGGCGAAGCCACCCGCTGTGACAACGAGGGGGTGCGCCCGCAAAGCCCGGAGTCCGGCCATGGTCAGGCAGACCACAAAAACCGTAGTCAGCACGGGCAGGTACCACGCCCACCCCCGCAGGACACCGTTCAGCGAAAGGGCCGCACCACACACCGACAGCCCCACAGCTCCGGCCATGACCCACGGGTAAGCGCCGACCCTGGCCTTGCCGGGCTGCTTGCCGGAAACCGGACTGCTGGAAGGCTGCGCCGCGGCGGAGGTGTGCTTTTCCGGGGCGAGTGTCACCGTGCCACCCCCGCGCCACGCCGGACATCCGCCGCAGCGGCATCCAGGGCTGCTCCGCCCTGGTCGAAGTGGCTCCAGGCGGCGGGCACGGAAACCGACGGGGACACGGCCGCCGCACGCCACCCCCCACGCCGGAGCGCTTCAAGTTCGTCGTGGAAATCCGACGGCCTCTCAGCGACGATGATGGCGAAGGAATTCGCCCCATAACCTGCCGCCGGGGCCAGGGCGATGGCTTCCGCCAGCGACAATCTGCCCAGCACCGCGATGATCGGCCCCCGCATCCGGTGCGCGGAGAGCTTGTCCATAAGCAGGTCGTCAAAAAGCCCCGGACCGGAATCCTGCCCACCGCCATGATCCCGCGCGGCACCTGAGGAGTCCGTGCGGACCGCGCCCGTGTGGACCGGGCCCCGGGGGGCGGCCTCCTTGCGGCCGTGATGGCCATGATAGCCGTGGTGCGGGCCGGAGAGCTGGATGGCTGCCAGGCTTTCGGCAATGGACTGCAGCCCGCCAGTGCCCAGGTACTCCTCGGTCTGCGGTTCAGGCGCTGAGGGGGAACGCAGGAAGGCCGGTTCGCCGGCGGCGTCGAGCAGGCGCAGCGCATAATTCCGCTCGGCAAGATGCGCGCTGATGGAGATGGCCGCCACCACTGCCCACTCGAAGGTGTCGCTGGTGACCATCTCGTGGCCGTCCATGGCCGCATTCCCGCCAAAGCCCGTCCCGGGACCTCCTGCGAAGGCGGCGAACCGCTGGTCAAGGATGATGGTGGCCTCGGGGGTGGTGACGGACTCCTCCTGCCTGACCATCAGTGCACCGTGCCGGGCAGTCGCTGCCCAATGGACACGGCGCATCGGGTCGCCGTGCCGGTATTCGCGGGTCATCACGTCGTCGTCGCTGGGGTTGGCCCGGATCCGGGTGGCAGTGACGCCGTCGCTCCCGCGCGCCCCTGCGAGACCGGTGACCGGAAGCTCGACGGCGGCCGGCGTCACCGTGAGCGTCTCGCCGTCGTCGATTGCCTGCCGGTGCAGGGACAACCCGAACGGGTCGGTGAACTCGGCGGTCACCGGCCCGATGAGAAACTGGCCGCGCTGGCTGGAACGCAGATGGTATTCGTACCGGCTGGTGCCGCCGGTTGCCGACCGCGCGGGGAACCGGAATGCGGGAGATTCGCCAAACCGCGGCGGCAGCCGTTCCTCCATGATCGCGCGTCCGGTGACCGGCCCGGTCCTTGCTACAGCCAGCCTGACTGTCGTGGCGGCCGAGGTCTCCACGGGAGATGGATTGAACTCCCGGTAGACCTGGAATTTTGGTTTAACCAGCCGGATCCCCGCCAGCGAGACCAGGGGAAGCACAATCAGCAGGATGCTGAGGCTGAGGAGATCCCGACGGCCCATGATCTGCGCAGCCAACAGCGACACCGCGCCGGCCGCGAGGAGGCCCCAGCCGCGCTGGCTGAAAAGGTGGCGGGGGAGCCGGTCCAGCAGTGCCATGGGGCTCTGCCTAGTGGTTCCTGCGGAGCCCGGAGGCCGATGGAGTCTTGGCCGCGGGTCCGGCTGCGGACCGTGCCGAGGCATCCGCCAGGTCCTGGCTCACCGGCAACCTGTTCAGGATCCCGCGGATGACGCTGTGCGGTGTTTCCCCGGCGCTGGCGGCCTTGCGGTCAAGGATGATCCGGTGCGCCAACACGGATTCAGCCACGTTGACTACGTCGTCGGGAAGCACAAAATCGCGCCCGTCCAAGGCCGCGGTGGCCTTGGCCGCCCGGAGCAGCTGCAACATCGAGCGCGGGCTGGCACCCAGGCGGAGCAGGGGACTCTCGCGGGTTGCCCTGCCCACGGACACGGTGTATTCCTTGACGGCCTGGGACACGTAGACCTGCTGGACGGAGGCGATCATTGCCGCGACGTCCGCCGCCGTGACCACGGCGGATACCTTGGCCAGCGGTGATGTCGCCTGGTGGGTTTCGAGCATTTCGATCTCAGAGTCCTTGTCCGGATAACCCATGGAGATGCGCGCCATAAAGCGGTCCCGCTGTGCTTCCGGGAGGGGATAGGTCCCCTCCATCTCGATCGGATTCTGGGTAGCCACCACCATGAACGGCTCGTCGAGTTTGTAGGAGTGTCCGTCCACCGTGACCTGGTGCTCCTCCATGCATTCCAGGAGGGCGGATTGGGTTTTGGCCGAGGCGCGGTTGATTTCATCGCCGATCACGATGTTGGCAAACACGGCGCCCGGGCGGAACTCGAACAGCCGGGACGACTGGTTGTAGATGGACACACCGGTGACATCGGACGGCAAGAGGTCAGGGGTGAACTGGATCCGGCTGACCGTGCAGTCGATGGTCCTGGCCAGGGTCTTGGCGAGGAGGGTCTTGCCAACGCCGGGAACGTCTTCGAGGAGGAGGTGGCCCTGGGCCAGCAGGACGGTCAGGGCCAGTTTCGCGGCTTCCGACTTTCCGTCGATCACAGTATTGACTTCATCCAGGATGCGCTGGCTTGCAGAGTGGAAAGCGGCCGCGTCCATCGCCTGGGCCTTGTGGCCGTTCAGCTGCGTGACCGGTTCCGCAATCCCTGCGAAGTTCCGGCCCGCGGGGTCGATCTCATTGACGGCCGTGCGTCGGTGGGAGTCCATCGGCAACCTTTCAGCCCGGGTATCGACTGGGACGGGACAGCAAGCCTGCCTTCGCCCGTCGGTGGGCGTTCGCATCTGTTGGTAACAGACTACTAACAGAACTGCCGTGCCTGACAGAGAGTTCCCGTAATTCTCGATGCATCGCCCGCCGCTAGGCTAGAGGGATGTGCAATTCGCTGATTCCTGCCGCTTACCGTGCCGCCGGACCGGACGGTTCGCCCGCGGCAGGCGCCGCGGGCCGGCGGGATTTTCCGCCGGCGCCGGAGCCGCTGCCGGCACCGGTCATGGACAACCACACGCACCTTGATTTTCCCGACGGCGCCGGGCCGGTAGGGGTCGCTGCGGCCTTGGATGCCGCGCAGGCAGTCGGAGTCCAGGGTGCGGTCCAGGTGGGCTGCGACCTCGAATCCTCCCGCTTCACCGTGCAGGCGGTGGATCTGGACAGCAGGCTCCTGGGGGCGGTGGCACTGCACCCCAACGATGCACCGGACTACGCGGCCCGTGGCGAGCTGGAGGACGCGCTGGCGGAGATTGAGCGCCTGGCCGCGCATCCCCGGATCCGGGCCATCGGCGAAACCGGGCTGGACTTCTTCCGTACCGGGGGCGAGGGCCTGGTGCACCAGCGCTACTCGTTCAGGCGGCACATCGACATCGCCAAGCGTCTTGACCTCACCCTCCAGATCCATGACCGTGACGCCCACGACGACGTAGTGCAGGTCCTGCGCGAGGAGGGAGCCCCGGAGCGCGTGGTGTTCCACTGCTTTTCCGGCGATGAGGGGCTCGCGCGCATCTGCAACGCGGAGGGCTGGAACATGTCGTTCGCGGGCACCCTGACGTTCAAGAACGCGCACAACCTCCGGGCGGCGCTCGCCGTCGCCGAACCCGAGCTGGTGCTGGTGGAAACGGACGCGCCCTTTCTCACCCCGCACCCGCACCGGGGCCGGGCCAATGCCAGCTACATGGTGCCGTACACCGTCCGTGCCATGGCTGATTTGACAGGAACCGACCTCTCCGAACTCTGCCAGCAGATCAGCGAAAATACCGTGCGGGCATACGGATCGTGGGACTGAAATCACAGCCGGAAGAATTCCGACTTTAAATACCAGGTATGCAAAATTCTTGGCCGCTTTATAACGCTACGGTTACAGTGGGTAACTATTAGCCGGGGTCGGGGAAGGCCTTCGGATAATTTCACTTCATCCGCAGCAGGATCATGAACGGCTTTGATGCCGCATGAGTGCCAAGTGGAGTGTGGCGGCGCAAAGGTGCCCGGAGCTGACCTCAGGGGTTCTGCGCCGGGTGTTTTACTGCGTTTTTCCCCGTGCCCGGACGGTCCTAAAGTTACGGGCAAACGTGGTCAAGCTTTTCACATCTGACGGCAAGTTCAGTTTCGTCAAGGTTGGTACCCAGCTGCTGGTGCTCTGCGCACTCGTCGTCGGGCTCGTGGCCTTTGTCGGGAATAACAAAACAATCACGCTCAACGTCGACGGCAAGGTGACTTCGGTCCAGACCTTCGGCGGCACAGTAGGCCAGGTAGTCAAAAGCGCAAAGCTGGACCTGAAGCCCGCAGACCGCGTATCCCCGTCAGCCGACGCGACCGTGGAAAACGGCACCGTTATCAATGTGAACATGGCCAAGGCCGTGAAAGTCAGCCTGGACGGCTCTGAGAAGACCGTCAGCACCACCGCCCCGGATGTCGCCGGGCTGGTGACCGAGCTCGGTGTGGCCAGTTCGTCGTCCGTTTCCGTCCCGAAGGACGCCCAGTTGGCGGTGGATGGATCATTCGTTTCCATCACCACCCCCAAGAACGTGAGCATCGTCGCCGACGGTAAAGTCACCACGGCAACCACCACCGCATCCACGGTGGAGGCTGTCCTGGAGGACGCCGGCGTGACCCTGGGTGTCAACGACCGGGCCTCACAGCCCGGCAATGCCCTGGTAGTCAACAACATGGTGGTCAAGGTTTCCCGGGTGGACACCGGCCAGACGGCGGCCACCACTGAAGACGTAGCGTTCGAGACCATGACCTCCGAAAGCGCGGACCTGTTCAAGGGTGAGAAAAAAGTGACCCAGGCCGGGGCTGCCGGAAAGGTCGAGCGCACCTTCAAGCTCGTGCTGGTTGACGGCCGCGAAGCCTCACGCACCCTGGTTTCCGAGACCGTTTCCGTCCAGCCCGTGACGGAGCAGGTCACGGTAGGCACCAAGGCAAAGCCCGCAGCAACCGCCACGGCGGGCGCCAACACCGGTGCAGCAGCGCCGGCCATGATGAACGAAGCCATGTGGGACAAGATCGCCCAGTGCGAATCGGGCGGCAACTGGTCCATCAACTCAGGCAACGGCTACTACGGCGGCCTCCAGTTCGACATCCGGACGTGGATCGGTTCGGGCGGCGGCGCGTACGCCCCCAACGCCAGCCTCGCCACCAAGGCCCAGCAGATCGACATCGCGAACCGCGTTTACGCACAGCGGGGCCTCCAGCCGTGGGGCTGCGGCTGGGCGGCTACCAGCTAGGATCATCGCCCGCCCCGCATCGCGGGCAAGCCTGCAGCGGCAGCTGACCACAGCCGCGCAGGGCACAGGGCGAACAAGCACGTGCAGCGGCCGGACCCGGATTCCCGGGGCCGGCCGCTTCCGTTAACTCCGCGTGGCATTTGCACCTGCCGGGATAGGATACCTAGGTGACTGAACCGAGCCCCGCCGCGCCCGCACCCCTCTTCGGTGCCTCCGATATACGCCGGCTGGCGGAGGAGATCGGAATCCGGCCCACGAAGACCCTTGGCCAGAATTTCGTCATCGACGGCAATACCATCCGCAGGATCGTATCTGCCGCCAACATCGGCCCTGAGGAGACAGTCCTGGAGGTCGGTCCCGGCCTTGGCTCGCTGACGCTCGGGCTGCTGGACGCCGCAAAGTCAGTGGTCGCCGTCGAAATCGATCCGGTCCTGGCGGCGAAGCTGCCCCATACGGTCAACGAGTGGCGGCCCGGTGCTGCCGACGACTTTTACCTGGTCCAGGCCGACGCGATGAAGGTGACCACGCTGCCGGTCGAACCAACGGCGCTGGTGGCCAACCTCCCTTATAACGTTGCCGTGCCCGTGGTCCTCCACCTCCTGCAGCACTTCCCGAGCCTGCAGCACGGCCTGGTGATGGTGCAGGACGAGGTGGCTGACAGGCTGGCAGCCGGGCCCGGATCCAAGACCTACGGGGTGCCGTCGGTCAAGGCGGCCTGGTACAGCAGCATGCGCAAAGCCGGGGTGATCGGGATGAACGTCTTCTGGCCCGCGCCGAAGATCCATTCCGGGCTCGTGGCGTTCACGCGCAGGGAGCAGCCCGTCACCACTGCCACGCGCGAACAGGTCTTCGCCGTGATCGACGCAGCATTCGCGCAGCGCCGGAAGACGCTGCGGGCCGCCCTCGCAGGCTGGGCAGGCGGCGCCGCCGAGGCTGAACGTTGCCTCGTGGCAGCCGGCGTGGATCCCACCGCCCGCGGCGAGGTCATCGACATCGTGGCTTTCGCCCGGATCGCTGAAGCCCGCCAGGCCACCGCGTGAATGCCCGGGCAGGCCGGTTCGCCGCCCGGACCGTCCGGGTCAAGGCCCCGGGCAAGGTCAACGTCTCCCTGGATGTAGGCCCGCTCCGGCCGGATGGCTACCACTCGGTGGCTAGCGTATACCTCGCAGTGTCGCTCTATGAGGAAGTCGCCGCCACAAGCACGGAAACCCCTGGCATCACGGTCAGCATCAGCCCGGACAGCACCCTTGACCTCGACGGCGTGGACATCCCCCTGGACGGTAACAACCTCGCGTACAAAGCCGCGGCCATCATGGCGGACGTCTCCGAGCACGCCACCGGGGTCCACCTCGAAATCACCAAGCGGGTTCCCGTGGCCGGTGGCATGGGTGGCGGCTCTGCGGACGCCGCCGCCACGCTGCTGGCCTGCGACGCACTGTGGAACAGCGGACTCTCGCGGGAGGAACTGGCGCACCTGGCGGCGGAGCTCGGCGCCGACGTGCCGTTTTCCCTCCTCGGCGGGACCGCCGTAGGGCTGGGCCTGGGCGACGAACTGTCGCCGGCACTGGCCAAGGCCCAGACTGACTGGGTCCTGGTGGCGGCCGACTATGGGCTGTCCACCCCCGAGGTCTACCGCACCCTGGACCGGCTCCGCGATGCCGAGGGCCTCGTCGCCGCCGAGCCTGCCGGCGTCGATCCCAAGATCCTGCAGGCACTGCGGAGCGGTGACGCCGAAGCGTTGAGCCGGGTCCTGGTCAACGACCTCCAGCGTGCCTCCATCGAACTGGCTCCCGACCTCCGCAGCACGCTGGGGATGGGCGAATCACTTGGCGCCATCGCGGGCATCGTCTCAGGCTCAGGGCCCACGGTGGCACTGCTGGCGCACAGCCCGACGGCGGCCGAAAGCCTTGCCGAGGACCTGCTGCACCATGGGCTGACAGCCTGGGCTGTGCACGGGCCAGTGCCCGGTGCCCGCATCATCTCCGATACCCTCCTTTAGAGCCCCTTTCGTATTTAGCAGTAGAAAGCAGTCCCCTTGGCACACCTTCTTGGCGGCGAAAACCTCACGGTTTCGTACGCGACGCGCACCGTCCTTGACGGCATCACCCTCGGACTGGAAGAGGGTGACCGGATCGGCATGGTGGGCCGGAACGGTGACGGCAAATCCACGCTGATGCGGCTGCTGGCCATGCGCTCCACCCCGGATTCCGGCCGGGTGACCAAGCGCAGCGAAGTCAACATCGGATACCTGGACCAGAGTGACGTGCTCGACGGCGACCTCACGGTCGGTGCCGCCATCGTCGGGGACCAGGCGGACTACGAATGGGCGCGGAACCCGCAGATCCGCGAGGTCATGGGCGGGCTGGTGTCCGACGTCGACTGGCACGCCAACGTCCATGCCCTCTCCGGCGGGCAAAAGCGCCGCGTTGCCCTCGCCAAGCTGCTCATCGAAGACCACGACGTCATCATGCTCGACGAGCCCACCAACCACCTCGACGTCGAAGGCGTCGCATGGCTGTCCCGGCACCTGAAGACCCGCTGGCGCGCCAACCAGGGCGCTTTCCTCGTGGTCACCCACGACCGCTGGTTCCTCGACGAAGTCTGCACCAAGACCTGGGAAATCCACGACGGCATCATGGACCCGTTCGACGGCGGCTACGCAGCCTACGTCCTGGCCCGGGCCGAACGTGACCGCTCCGCCAACGTGATGGAAAGCAAGCGCCAGCAGCTGGTGAAGAAGGAGCTGGCATGGCTGCGCCGCGGCGCCCCGGCACGCACGGCCAAGCCCAAGTTCCGGATCGAGGCAGCCAACGCACTCATTGCCGATGTCCCGGAGCCGCGCGACTCGACGGCATTGAGCAAAATGGCCACGGCGCGCCTTGGCAAGGACGTGCTGGACCTTGAGCACGTCTCCCTGGACTTCCTCGGCGGTGACGAAGGCCAGAAACTCTTCGACAACATCACGCTCCGGCTTGCCCCGGGTGAGCGGCTGGGCCTGGTGGGCGTCAACGGCGCCGGCAAGACCACCCTGCTGAAGCTCCTCAACGGAGAAATTGAGCCGTCCTCCGGCAAGCTCAAGCGCGGCAAGACGGTTGTCACCGCCGTGCTGACCCAGGAGGTCAAAGAGCTCGACGACGTCAAGGACCTCCGCGTCATCGAAGTGATCGAGCGCGAGAAGCGGTCCTTCAACGTCGGCGGCAAGGAGTTCACCGCCGGCCAGCTCGTCGAGCAGCTTGGCTTCACCAACGAAAAGCAGTGGACCCCCGTGAAGGACCTCTCCGGCGGTGAGCGCCGGCGCCTCCAGCTCCTGCGCCTGCTGGTGGGGGAGCCGAACGTGCTGATGCTCGATGAGCCCACGAACGACCTCGACACCGACACCCTCGCCGCCGTCGAGGATGTCCTCGACGGCTGGCCGGGCACCCTCGTTGTGGTGAGCCACGACCGCTACCTGCTGGAGCGCGTGACCGACCACCAGATGGCGCTCCTGGGCGACGGCAAGATCCGCGCCCTGCCGCGGGGCGTGGACCAGTACCTGGAGCTCCGCGAATCCGCCCTGGCCGGCTCCACCATCACCGGCGGCGGCAACCCCGTCACCGGTCCGAGTGGCAGCTCCGCCCCCGCAGCGACCGGTGCCTCCGAAGCCGAAAAGCGCGACGCCCGCAAGGCCAAGAACCGCATCGAACGCCAGCTGGGCAAACTCGAGCAGCAGGAAAAGAAGCTCCACGACCAGATGGTCAAAAGCACCAACGACAACGACTTCGACGCCCTGGCCGAGCAAAACAAAAAGCTCAAGGACCTCGCCGGGGAACGCGAAGCGTTAGAACTCGAATGGCTCGAAGCCCTGGAAGTCCTTGGCGAGTAGCCCAGGGTTTCGGCGTCCGCGCGCCTTGGGTGCCGGAGCAGGCCCTGGGGCTCCGCACGCCTTGGGTGCCGGAGCCGGCCCTGAGGGGCTCCGCACGCCTTGGGTGCCGGAGCCGGCCCTTCGGCGTCGCTTAGACACGACGCGTAGAGGACATTCCGGTCGCGGGCGACCTCCATGCCCTGACGCGCCGCGATGCGCTCCTTTCCGAAGGACCGCCTCCGGCGAGCGGACGTCACCTACCGAAGGCCCGCCTCCCGACAAAGCACGTCACCTTCCGGCCTGGAACAGTGGGCAACCCGCGCGGAACGTTCGGCAGGGGGTACTCGTGTAGGGCGCCCGAACGGAGCCGTCGGCAGTAGCGGGGCAGGGGGCCTTCGCGTAGTCGCGCATCGCGGGCCATCGGGCCCATAAGGTCGCCTAGCGACCGTTGGAGCCCCTATGGCCCGTGTCTAAGCGACGGCGAAGGGCGCCTGCGCCGCGAAGGTGACCAAGGACGCCAGCGAATGGCGCCTGCGCCGCGAAGGTGACCAAGGACGCCAGCGAATGGCGCCTGCGCCGCGGACGACCACGCGGGCATGAAAACCTAAGCCTCGCTCGTCAGTTCCGGGTCCTTCTTGAGGCCCGTCAGGCCGTTCCAGGCGAGGTTGACCAGATGCGCGGCTACGGTGTGCTTGTCGGGCTGGCGGCTGTCCTGCCACCATTGGCCGGTCATGGCCACCATGCCCACGAGCATCTGGGCGTACATGGCGCCGTCCTCGGAGCTGAAGCCGCGGCGGTCGAATTCGTCGGAGAGGATGTGTTCCACCCGGGCGGTCACGTGGGACAGCAGGGTAGAAAAGGCGCCTTCCGGCTGCGACGGCGGGGCGTCCCGCATCAGGATGCGGAAACCGTCGGTGCGGTCCTCGATGTAGGTCAGCAGGGCCAGGGCGGCGCGCTCCACCAGGATGCGGGGCTTGGCTTCTTCGGTGAGGGCGCTGTTGATCGAATCGAGCAGGATGCGGAACTCGAAGTCCACCACCTGGGTGTACAGGCCCTCTTTGGAACCGAAGTGCTCGTAGATGACCGGCTTGGAGACGCCGGCGCAGGCGGCGATTTCCTCAATGGTGGTCCCGTCGAGCCCCCGGATGGCGAAGAGGCCCCGGCCCACTTCGATCAGCTGGCTGCGCCGCTGCAGGCCTGTCATCCGTGTCCGGGGAGGGTTGTTGCTCACATTTCCATCATGCCCTACCGGCGGGAAGCCCCTTGATACGGGCAGATTCCGGCCGATGTCGCATCGGGCCCCGAACCCATGGCAAAATAAATACTTGTGCCCGGGCCTTGTGCCGGCGGCATGGTCCGCCCTGGTGTAATGGCAGCACCCCGGCCTTTGGAGCCGTGGAGTATAGGTTCGAATCCTATGGGCGGAACTGCTGTGCGATGACCGTCCAGTAGGATGAACTCGGTGCCGCACCAGGCCGCTGGCCCGGCCGGCATCGCGCCCAGCGCACGGCGCACACAAGCACCGCGCCAACAAGCAAGGAGAGCCCGTACGTGATCCCCGAGACTACCGGTCCAGCCGCCGTCATAGTTCTGGCAGCAGGCGCCGGTACCCGGATGAAATCCCGTACCCCCAAGATCCTCCACGAAATCGGCGGCCTCTCCATGGTGGGGCACGCCCTGCTGGCTGCCCGCAGCATCCACCCCCGGCAGTTGGCCCTGGTGGTCCGGCACGAACGTGACCTTGTGGCCAAACACCTCGTGGAACTGGACCCCGACGCCGTCATCGTTGACCAGGACGAGATCCCGGGCACCGGCCGCGCTGTCGAAGTCGCGCTCCAGGCCCTGGACGCACACCAGGAGCTATCCGGTACCGTCGTCGTCACCTATGGCGATGTTCCGCTGCTGACCGGCACCCTGCTCGCCGAACTCGTGGCCACCCATGAGCGTGAAGCCAACGCAGTGACCGTCCTGACAGCCGTGCTGGCGGACGCAACCGGCTACGGCCGGATCCTCCGCGGGGACGACGGGACCGTCACCGGCATCCGCGAACACAAGGACGCCACCGAGGCTGAGCGCCTCATCCGCGAAGTCAATTCAGGCATCTACGCTTTCGACGCGGCCGTCCTCCGTAACGCGCTGGTCCACGTCACCACCGACAACTCCCAGGGTGAGAAGTACCTCACCGACGTGCTGGGCCTGGCCCGGCAGGCGGGCGGTCGGGTTGCCGCCGTCGTTACTGAGGACCGCTGGCAGGTGGAGGGCGCCAACGACCGTGTCCAGCTCTCGGCACTGGGGGCGGAACTGAACCGCAGGACGGTTGAAGCATGGATGCGGGCAGGTGTCACCGTGGTTGATCCTGCCACCACCTGGATCGATTCCACCGTCACGCTGGACGAGGACGTCAGGATCCTGCCCAACACACAGCTGCACGGCGACACCACCGTGGCCCGGGACGCCGTCGTCGGCCCGGACACCACACTGACCGATGTCCGCATCGGCGCGGGGGCGAAAGTGACCCGGACGCACGGTTCGGGGGCCGTCATCGGTGCGGACGCCGCCGTCGGGCCTTTCACCTACCTCCGCCCCGGCACCGTCCTTGGTGAGACCGGCAAGATCGGTGCGTTCTACGAAACCAAGAACGTCACGATCGGCCGCGGCTCCAAGCTCTCCCACCTGGGTTACGCCGGTGACGCCGAAATCGGCGAGGACACCAACATCGGGTGCGGCAACATCACGGCCAACTACGACGGCGAGAAGAAGCACCGCACAGTCATCGGGTCCGGCGTCCGCACAGGGTCCAATACTGTGTTTGTCGCGCCCGTCACCGTGGGCGACGGCGCCTACAGCGGCGCCGGCGCCGTGATCCGCAAGGACGTCCCGGCGGGTGCGCTGGTGGTGTCACTCGCCGAGCAGCGGAACTCCGAAGGCTGGGTCCTGGCCAACCGGCCCGGCACGCGCTCCGCCGAACTGGCCCAGGCGGCCACCGCAGATTCCTCAAGTACCCAGGCACCTACAGAAGAGGGCAAGCAATAATGAGCGAAATTACGGCGCGCGGCGAGAAGAAGCTGGTGCTGGCCGCCGGGCGGGCACACCCGGAGCTTGCCCGGGAGATCGCCAAGGAGCTGGGCACAGAGCTGCTCCCCATCGACGCGTACGACTTCGCCAACGGGGAAATCTACGTCCGCGCCGGCGAGAGCGTCCGGGGCACCGACGCCTTCGTCATCCAGGCGCACCCGGCACCGCTGAACAACCACCTCATGGAACAGCTGATCATGATCGATTCGCTGAAGCGGGCATCCGCCAAGCGCATCACCGTGGTCTCGCCTTTCTACCCCTACTCCAGGCAGGACAAGAAGGGCCGCGGCCGCGAGCCCATTTCCGCCCGCCTGGTGGCCGACCTCTACAAAACGGCCGGTGCCGACCGCATCATGAGCGTTGACCTGCACACCTCCCAGATCCAGGGCTTCTTCGACGGCCCCGTGGACCACCTCATGGCCATCCCGCTGCTGGCCGACTACATCCGCACCCGGGTCGCCGCGGACAACATCACCGTGGTGTCCCCGGACACCGGCCGCGTCCGGGTGGCCGAGCAGTGGGCCGAACGCCTCGGCGGCGCACCGCTGGCGTTCGTGCACAAGAGCCGCGACCTGACCGTTCCGAACCAGGCCGTGTCCAAGACCGTCGTGGGCCAGATCGAGGGCCGCACCTGCGTCCTGATCGACGACATGATCGACACCGGCGGAACCATTTCCGGTGCAGTCCAGGTGCTCAAGAACGCCGGCGCCAAGGATGTCATCATCGCGGCGACCCACGCCGTCTTCTCCGATCCTGCGGCCCGCAGGCTGTCCGAGTCAGGTGCCCGCGAAGTGGTGGTCACGGACACCCTGCCCATCCCCGCCGACAAGCGCTTCCCGCAGCTGACTGTGCTGTCCATCGCACCGCTGATCGCACGCGCCATCCGCGAAGTGTTCGACGACGGATCGGTCACCAGCCTGTTCGACGGCAACGCCTGATTCCTGGCGGTTGAGCATGAGCGCGGCGGCTGGGCCTGCGGATTTCCGCCGGCCCGGCCGCCGCGTTTTCAGTTACCGGCCCTGACGCTGGTAAGCTGTTCAACGAAACCTTGGCGAGGGAGAGCATCCCGGGAAACCGGCGTGCAGGTCTCCGTTATCGACTGGGTCTGAACCTCCCTTCTTGAAGGGCCGCCCACGGGCCGCCCGGCGTTGAAGGTCGCAACAGACCTCCGCCCTTGCTGAACACCGTTTAGTCTTCAAGGAGAAACACATGTCTGAGCAGAAGCTCGCAGCAGAAGTCCGCACCGAATTCGGCAAGGGCTTTGCCCGCCGCGCCCGCATGGCCGGCCAGATCCCCGCCGTCATCTACGGCCACGGCGCAGAGCCGATCCACATCACCCTGCCGGCCAAGGCCACCACCCTGGCTGTCCGCACCGCCAACGCCCTGCTGTCCCTGGACATCAACGGCGAAGGCCACCTGGCCCTCGTCAAGGACGTCCAGCGCGACCCCATCAAGCAGATCATCGAGCACATCGACCTGTTGACCGTCCGCAAGGGCGAAAAGGTCACCGTTGACATCCCCGTGCACGTTGTTGGCGAACTTGCTCCGGGCAACGTCTTCAACCAGGAACTCACCGTCATCTCCCTCGAAGCCGAGGCAACCCACCTGCCCACCGCCGTCGAGGTGAGCATCGAAGGCCGCAGCGCCGGCGAGCACATCCACGCTTCCGACCTCGTCCTGCCGAAGGGCGCTGTCCTGCTGGCCGACGCCGACGCGCTGGTTGTCAACATCTCCGAGGCCACCGAGGTCTCTGACGAAGAAGCCTCCGAGGGCGCCGCTGGATCTTCCGAGGCCGCAGCCGAGTAATTTCGGACCGTACTTTGGGTGGCCGGATCCCCGCGGGGATCCGGCCACTGCCGTTTTCCCACTTTAGGATTGACGCATGACTGACACGTGGCTGATCGTTGGCCTCGGGAATCCCGGGACCGAATACAAAGGCAACAGGCACAATGTAGGCCAGATGGTCCTGGACGAACTGGCCGGCCGGATCGGCGGCAGCTTCAAAACGAATAAGGCCCGGGCCCAGGTGCTCGAAGGCCGCCTGGGAATCGGTGGCCCCCGCGTTGTGCTGGCCAAGCCCATGAGCTACATGAATGTCTCCGGCGGCCCCGTCGCCGCCTTGGCAAACTTCTACGGCATTGAACCGGACCACGTGGTGGCGGTGCACGACGAGATCGACATCCCCTTCAATACAGTCAAATTGAAGTCCGGCGGTGGAGAAGGCGGCCACAACGGGTTGCGCGACATGTCCAAGGCCCTCTCCACGAAGGATTACCTCCGGGTCCGCGTGGGGGTAGGGCGGCCCCCGGGCCGGATGGACACCGCCGATTATGTGCTCCGCGATTTCGGTACAGCCGAACGAAAAGAACTGCCCTTCCTGCTGGACGAAGCGGCAGATGCAGTGGACATGCTGGTCAGGGAAGGACTGACGGCGGCGCAGCAGAAGTTCCACCCGGCGAAGTCCCCGCTGTAGCAAAAAAAACTTAATCCCCAGTTTGCTGTCTAGTAGTCAGCACCTCGGGGTAGTCTTCTTCCTAAGCGGGGGAGCGATGGGGCTTTATCCCCGCTAGAGCGGGATCTAGGGGATAAGTTCATGTCAATCGAGCCACTCAGCTGGGGACGTGGGTCAACGCTCAACGACGTTGAGTTGCAAACGGACACGGCTGTTCAGACCGAACACCAGCGATGGTCGGTACCTGCCAGGAGTGCCAACCTCGAAGCCGTGCGCGCAGCCCTGACCAGCAAGGACTCGCTGGGCGTCATCATCACCGGCGGCCGGGGAGTGGGCAAGTCCTCTCTGGCCCGGACCGCCGTTTCCGAACTCGGCCCGGATGTCTGGGCCCTCCAGCTGCGCAGCGGGCACCCCGCCTCGAAGACCCCGTACGGCTGCCTGTCCTTCCTGCTGGCACGGCTTCCCCAGGCGTACATGGGTTCCCCCACCGCCATCCTGCGGGGCATCACGTCCCTGATCAGGAGTGACGCTGCCGGCCGGCCGTGCGTCATTACGCTGGACACCGCCGGCAGCATTGACGACATGAGCGCCGGTGTCCTCCTGAACGTCCTCCTGACCGGCACTGCCAGGATCGTCGCCGTCGCGCCCAGGAGCAGCGACCTGCCCGCAGACTTCCATTGGCTGCTCACCGAGCGCCGCCTGACCGAAGTCAGGCTGGACAACCTGAACGAACTGCAGACCCGCCAGGTGCTGCTGACCATGCTGGGGCACCGCGTTTCCGCGTCCCTTGTCAGCATCTACCACAGCATGGTGGGCGGCAATCCGCTGCTGTTGAAGGCCCTGGTGACGGAGCAGCAGCTGTCCGGGAACCTCGTGTTGTCGGATTCCGTATGGACCCTGCGTGACAAGGTGGTGCTCGACGGCGCGGCGAGCCTGGATGACATCGTACGTTCCCGGTGGGCGAGGAAAACCCCGGAGACCCGGGACGTCATCGAAATGCTCTCCTGCGCCCGCAGCGTGGACCTGTCCCGCCTCACATCGATCTTCGGTGCAGGGATTGTCGCCGACATGGAGGACGCGGGCCTGCTTGATATCGACGGCTCGGACAGCCGCTGGGTCTCGCTCCGGGAAAAGTACCTTGGCGACGTCGTCCGCTCATGGCTGAGTATCGCCCGGCGCCGGGAGCTCCGCGCCCAGCTCCTGGACGGCAAGGAACCTGATCCTGCCTCCATGACCGTTGAAGAGCTGATGGCTTTCGCGGCATGGACGCGTGAGTGCGAGGCCGAACTCAGCCCCGCCATGGCATTGGCCGCCGCGGAAGCGTCCGTCCAGCTGTTTGATCCGCATTCCGCCCTCACGTACGCCGAGACGCTGACGAGGAACGACCCCCAGTGGGTTTCTGGACAGCGGCAAAAAGCCGCGGCTTACCTCCTGCTGGACCTGCCGATCCAGGCCATGGCCGCCCTCGATGACATCACGCGGCCGCAGCTGGACGGCCTGGATGCCGATGAATACGCCCAGGTGGTGGCCGCCAAGTCCACGGTCATGGTGTGGCTGCCGGAACTTACGGCCAGGGTCCCGGAGATGCTTGAGGAGGCCAGGACGCGGCTGGGCGTGGGCCCGGAGCTGGCGAAAGGCTGGCCTGCACCGCTGGCTGTGGCCGCCAACCGCATCAGCCTCAGTGAATTTGAATACAAAGCCTTTGTGGGCGACTTCGCGTCCATGATCCCCGCCCTCGAAGCTGCTTCCAATGCCGCCCGCAACCCGGACGTCTCGTTCAGGATGAAGGCTGCCATCATCCTGATGACGGCGCTGTCGCTGACCGGCCGCGAAATGGACGCGCTGAGCCTGATGCGGACCCTCGGCGGGCAGATTTCGGATGCCGCCCAGATCGTGGGCCTGCGCGAGGAATACACCAGCCGCGCCTATGCCGTCCTGCTGACGGCCGGGCAGTGGCGCCGCTGCATCGACCTCCTGGACCCGCCGGAGTCGCGGGACGCTCACCGGCTCCCGTACCGGAGCGCCGCCACTGAGCTGGCCGCTGGCATCGCTTACGTATACTCCGGCAGGGGAGCCGCAGCCCTTGACCCGCTGCTGTCCGCCGCGGCCCAGCTGGAGCTCCGGCCCGTGCAGAGCTCCCTGCGTTCGGCCTACGCCGCAACCGCGCTGGCCTACGCCCAGATCGGGAACGCCGGCCAGTCCCGCAGGTACCTGGAGAAGGTCCAGCGCTCCGCGGGCCCCTGCGACTTCCTGACCGGCTCCATCATTGAATTTTGCGCCGACATGGCCGGCCGGTGGCTGGGAGAGAATGACGCCGTGTCCCGGCTCAAGGACTCCGCGCGCCGCAACATTGACGCGGGACGGTTCACAGTCGCCGGTATCAGCCTCCTGGGAGCCACCGTCAATGGCACCGAAGCCGACTTCAGGCTCCTGGAACAGGTTGCGGGGCAGCGGCAGGGTCCACTGGCGGAGATCGCCCGCCTGATAGCGGTGGGCAGCAGGACCAAGGACGCCAAGACGCTTCTCGCCGGCGGCGAGCTGGCGGCCACGCTGGAACTGGACGCGGTCGAAGCCCGGTGCATGGCGCTTGCCGTGGACTACGCCCGGCAGGCCGGTGACTCCGTGTCGGCCAGGACTGCGCAGGCGCGGCTGGATATACTGGCTGCCACTGTCGCCAATCTTCCGATTGTGCCGAGCAGCGGCAGCCCCCTGCTGACCAGCAGGGAGCGGCAGATTGCACGGCTGGCCGGCAGGGGAGCGTCAAACCGGGACATCGCGCTTGAGATGGGCGTCTCGGTCCGTACCGTTGAAGGCCACCTGTACCAGGTCTTCACCAAACTCGGTGTAACTTCCAGGGGTGATCTGACTGGACTCGTCTAACGGCCACGCACCAAGGCCCGGCTCGGCCTATCGCTTCCTTACTGGGCGCCGCGAGCCGCTGGACCGGATCTGCAACATCATCCGCAGCCGGACCAGCCAGGCCGTCTTCCTGATGGCCGGACCCGGCATCGGAAAGTCAGCGCTGGCCGAAGCCATCACCGAGCGACTGTCCCCGGAGATGATCGTCCTGCGCATCCATGGCAGCTCATCCCTGGCCGGAGTCCCCTTTGGTGTCCTGACTCCCTACACGGCGGAGCTGACGGCCGAGGACTCGGTCTCCCCGGTAGCCGTCCTCAGGTCCGTGTGGACGTATTTCGAGAAGCTCAAGGACGGCAAGGACACGCCGCTGCTGCTGGTGGTCGACGACGCCCATCACCTTGATGATGCCAGTGCAGGCATTGTCGCGGACATGATCTCGGCCGGCTGGGCGAGCGTGGTGGCGGCCGGCAGGCCCCGCCCCGGGTTGCCGCAGCCGCTCGACCAGCTCTGGTACGACGGCCTGGCGGACCGGGTGGACCTGCGGCCGCTTAATCGGGAGCAGATCGAAGAAGTCCTTGCCCATGTCCTGGACGGCACCGTCCCTGCCGGGACTGTGGACTCGATCTGGAGCGCCTCAGGGGGAAACCCCAGGATCCTCGATGCCCTGCTGCACGACGCCGCGGAGCAGGGGATCCTCGCCAAGCGGAACGGCATCTGGATGCTGCTCGGGCCGCTTCCTTCCGACGGCGCCAAATTGACGGCCGTGGTGTCCAAGGACCTCCTCCGGCGCCGGCCAGAAGAGCAGGAAGCCCTGAAGCTGGTTGCCCTGGCCGAGCCCGTGAGCCGCAAAGTGATCGAGGATATCTGCGGGGCGGAACTTGTCCGTTCCCTGCTGGACCAGCAAACGGTGGTGGAGGGTTCCGGCAGCCCTGCTGTGCTGAGGATGTGGAACGGCGTCATCGGTGATGCCGTGAGGAAAAACGTGTCCGTCTCACGGAGTCTGCAGCTCCTTGAAAAGCTCCGCGCCCAGCAGGAGGCGCCACCGTCAAGCGCGGATGGCCGGCTGCGTTCGGCCGAATGGGCGCTGGAATGTGGACTGCGGGTGGCTGACGATGAACTGCTTGAGGCAGCAGCAACTGCCATCACCGGATACCGGAACGCCAGCGCCCGGATGATGGCCGCAAGGGTGCAGGATCCGATCCTCGCACCCCACGCCCGCGCCATCCAGGCACGGGCGCTGTTCAACGAGGCCCACTATTCCGAAGCGGCCCGGATCCTGGACGGGTGCTGGCTGGAGCTGGAAGACAGTGCCGAGGCAGCCCACGTCCTGCTGCTGCGTACGGCGGCGCATCAGGCCCTGGGACAGTCAATGGACGCAATCGCCGCCGAATCCCGGGAGCTCCTGCGCCAGGCCGGACGCCTCGAAGACCTGACCGGGTCCCCTGCGGACCCGGACGACGCCGGATCCGGCACGCCCGGTGATTCCCCTGCAATGCAGGCGTCCAGGCCCTGGCAGGACCAGATGCTTGACCTCTTGGAACTGGGTGAGGCCGGCGACTATGAGTCCCTGGCCGCGGACGTCCAGGACATCAGGAGCCGCAACCTCGGGGAACCGGTGGATGACGCCCTCCGTGCCGTCGGACTGGCGCTGTCCTCCCATGCGCTCTCGGCGGCGGGATGCGGGGTCCAGGGCCTGGACGCCGCGCTCCTGGCTGCCTCCGAACTTCCGTTGCTTCGGGACGGTGTGTTCTTTTTCAACGAATTTGTCCTGGGACGCCTCGTCACGGACTACCTGGCCTTGGGCGAATGGGAATCCGCTGAGCGGGAGATGGCCAATTACGCGATGGAGCAGGCCGCCGGAGCCGCATGCTTCGGGGGCGGTCTCCAGCTCCTCAGGGGTTACTCGCTGCTGCGGCAGGGCCGGATTGAGCGCGCGTACCAGATGCTCCTGCCGGCCGTCGAGGCCCTCAGGCTCAACGATCCCCTCCAACTGTTCCGGTTTGGTTCATCGCTGGGCTTCTACGTCGCGGCAAGGCTCGGCGACGCCGCCCAGGCCAGGCGGCTGGAGCTGGATTACAAGGACTCAACCCCTGGCGCACCCGCGAACGAGCTCCTGGCCAAGGCCTACGCGGCCGCGGCCGCGGAGTACGTGGCCCGTGACGGTAAGGGCCTGGCATCCATCCATACCCTTGCCACCACCACCGAAATCTTAGTCCGGGAAGGGATGCACCTCGAGTTCCTGGCCATCTGCTGGGACCTTGGCGACCACTCCGTCATCCCGCTGGTGCGGGCGCTCGCCGGTAACGTCGAGGGCCGTTGGGCTGCAGCCATGCTGACTCTGGCGGGGGACTGGGAAACCGCGGACGCCGATGCGCTGATGGACACAGCCGCGAACCTCGAGGCGGCCGGATTCGTCAACCTTGCCAGGGAGGCTTACGCCAGGGCGAGCACGCTCCTGGAAGAGTCCGGTGAGCGGCGGCGGTCCCGGCAGGCAATAGCACTGCGCGAGAAATGCGACCATGAGCTGGGCGAACGGTTCCGCGAGGGACACTTCATCGCCGCGGCGCCCGCTGTGCATCTGACCCGCCGCGAGCAGGACATCGTGGAACTGGCCGTCCAGGGCCTCACCGACCGGGAGATCGCCCAACGCCTGATGGTCTCAGTTCGCACCGTGGAGGGGCACCTGTACCGCACCTACGTCAAACTGGGCGTCCGCAGCCGCGACGAGCTGGCATCGGCCCTGCCAAAATAGGCACCTGCTAAGAGAAAATCCCGTCCGGTAAGCCACCTCGCAGGGGCCGCCGCCGGGATTTTCCAGTGCCCCCGGGTGCACCTAGGTGGTTAGCTCCCAAATACGCGTATCAGCAGCGCGTAACCCGTACCCACGGCACCGGAAAGTCGAGTACCCCCTACTCGTGTTCCGGGCGGCCCGGCGCGATTAACTAGTACAAGCAGGAAGAAGCGGTCCGAAAGAAGGCCGCAGACCCTGCGGACAGACCAAAATACGGCCTCTTCGCACTACAACTTCCGGCCCGCAGGGGCCGGACCGAGACGGGGCCGGCGACGTCAGAGTCTTCTGAGACCGAGGCTCTCCCCCCAGCCGTCGCCGGCCCTCCACTCTCCGGCTGAAGCCCGGAACGACTGTGGCGGCTGCCCCCAGGGGCGCCGCCACAGCCGTGCTGTGGGACAATTGAGTGTCATCCATTGACATCTCAAGGAGTGAGTGTTGGCCGTAGTAACAACCCCAGCCACGCTGGAACGGGCTTTGCCGGCCATGGACAACGCCGAAGTGCTGCGGATACGGAACGACTTCCCGGTCCTTGGCCAGCTGGTCAACGGCCGTCCGCTGGTCTACCTCGATTCCGGAGCCACCTCGCAGAACCCCGTCAGCGTCATCGAGGCGGAGCAGGAATTCTATGAGCAGCGGAACGCCGCGGTGCACCGCGGCGCACACTTTCTTGCCGTGGAAGCCACCGAAGTCTTCGAAGACGCCCGCCAGACCGTGGCCGACTTCATCGGAGCTGACTACTCCGAAACGGTATGGACTTCCAACGCCACCGAAGGCCTCAACCTGGTCAGCTACGCGCTCTCCAACGCTGCGCTGTGGGCTGCACAGGGCCGCGGCGATGCCGGGCTCAAGGATCTCGCAGTGGGCCCGGGCGACCAGATCGTGGTCACCGAAATGGAGCACCACGCCAACCTGATCCCCTGGCAGGAACTTGCCTTCCGGACCGGCGCCACGCTCCGCTACATCCCCATCGACGACGCAGGCAGCCTGCGGATGGACCAGGCGGCCGAGATCCTGGGAAAGCGGACCAAGGTCCTCGCCTTTACCCACGCGTCGAACGTACTGGGCACCATCAACCCCGTTCAGGAACTGGTGGAGCTGGGCCGGAAGGCCGGAGCCCTGGTGGTCCTGGACGCGTGCCAGTCCGCCCCGCATCTGCCCTTGGACGTCAAAGCGCTGGACGTGGATTTCGCGGTCTTCTCCGGCCACAAGATGCTTGCACCCACCGGAATCGGCGTCCTGTACGGCAAACAGGAGATCCTGGACATCCTGCCGCCGTTCCTCACCGGTGGCTCCATGATCACCACCGTCACCATGGAGCGGGCAGAGTACCTGCCGGCTCCGCAGCGGTTTGAAGCCGGCACGCAGCGGATCTCCCAGGCGGTTGCCCTGGCGGCCGCGGCGAACTACCTCACCGAAACGGGCCTTGAGCGGGTCCACCGCTGGGAGTCGGAACTCGGACAGCGCATGGTTGCCGGGCTGGAAAGCATTCCCGGGATACGGGTCCTTGGCCCCGCCGCAGGGCTGGAAAGGATCGGCCTCGCGGCCTTCGCCGTTGACGGCGTGCACGCCCACGACGTCGGCCAGTTCCTCGATTCGCAGGGCATCGCTGTCCGGGTGGGGCACCATTGCGCCCAGCCGCTGCACCGCCGCCTGGGACTGACCGCCACCACACGGGCCAGCGCCTACCTGTACAACACCACCGACGACGTCGACGCGTTCCTGGAATCCGTAGCCGGAGTCCGGTCCTACTTCCGCGTCTAGCGCAAACACCAAAGGTATACGACATGAGCCTGGACCAGCTGTACCAGCAAATCATCCTCGACCATTCCAAAGTCCGGTACGGCAGCGGCCTGGCCGGCGTAGCTGCGCCCGAAGGGGCGTCCACCGGGCAGTCGCACCAGCTCAATCCTGTCTGCGGCGACGAAGTCACCCTTCGCGTGGCGGTGGAGGACGGCAAGGTCGCACAGATTTCCTGGGACGGGGAAGGGTGTTCCATCTCCATGGCCTCAGCCTCAGTCCTGAGCGAGCTGGCCGAAGGGCTGTCCGTAGCTGAACTCCACGCGATCATCGACAACTTCCGCGAAGTCCTGCGGTCCCGCGGCAAAATCCATGCCGATCCTGAAATCCTGGGCGACGCCGCTGCGTTCGAGGGAGTCGCCCGTTACGCCGCGCGGGTCAAGTGCGCCATGATTTCCTGGGTAGCAGCCGAGGACGCCCTCAACCAGGCAGCCTAAGACCGGGAGGGCCGGTCCCGGCCTGCGGCTGTCAGGATGTGCGCTCGAAAAGGTCCGGGACGCCGTCGCCGTCAGCGTCGCGCTGTTCCGCTTCCTCCACGGTGCGGTAGTGCCGGTTACGCAGCCGGAGGACCACTGTGGCGAGCAGCGCCGCAACCAGTGAACCGGTCAGGATGGCCACCTTCGCGTGGTCATCATGCGCGGAGCCGGCACCGAAACTCAGCTCGGCGATCAGCAGCGACACCGTGAACCCCACCCCGGCCAACAGCGCCAGGCCTGCCACGTCGATCCAGGCGAGGCCTTCGTCGAGCTTTGCCCGCGTTGTTTTGGTCACCAGGAACGTTGTGCCAAAGACGCCCACGGTCTTTCCGACCACCAGCGCCGCGACGATTCCCAGGGCCACTGGGTCCGCCAACGCCGACCGGAAACCGACGAACCCGCCAAGGGCCACTCCGGCCGAGAAGAACGCAAAGACGGGAACGGCAAAACCTGCCGAGAGCGGGCGGAGGCGGTGTTCCAGGGATTCAGCCATTCCGGGTCCGGTTTCGCCGCGTTTCCGCGATGCCAGGACGGGGACCGCGAAGCCAAGCAACACCCCGGCCACGGTGGCGTGGATGCCTGAAGCGTGGACGAGCGCCCATGTGGCCGCTGCAAGGGGGAGGAGCAAGTACCAGCTGCGGACCCTGTTCTGGACGAGCAGCGTGAACAGGCCCAGCGGGACCAAAGCGGCCAGCAACAGCATGGGCTGCAATCCGGACGAGTAGAAGAAGGCGATGATGCCGATCGCCAGCAGGTCATCCACCACCGCCAACGTCAGCAGGAACGTCCGGAGGGCGGCCGGCAGGTGGGTGTTGATCACTGCCAGCACCGCCAGGGCGAACGCAATATCCGTGGCGGTGGGAATCGCCCAGCCACGCAGGCTTTCCGCACCCTGGCCCAGGTTCAGCAGCGTGTAGACCACGGCGGGAACTGCGACGCCGCCCACGGCCGCCGCCACGGGGACCACTGCTTTGGACACCTTGCGCAGTTCACCGGAGACAAACTCCCGTTTGAGTTCCAGGCCGGCAATGAAAAAGAAGATGGCCAGGAGCCCGTCCGACGCCCAATGCCCCAGGGAGAGCTGCAGGTGCCAGGGCTCGTAGCCGATCTTGAGGTCCCTCAGCGCGAAGTACCCGTCAGCCGCCGGCGAGTTGGCCCAGATGAGGGCCGCGGCCGTGGCCACCAGGAGGAGGGCTCCGCCGACTGTCTCCAGCCTGAGGATTTCGGAGATCCGCAGGTATTCGGGATAGCTCGAGCGGCTGAGGACCCTCGCGGCGAGGGCTGGTCGGGAAGGGCGCTTTGCCATGGCTGGCTCCTGGTCAAGGGGTCGACAAATGTGTTGCCGACCAGACTTCCCGGCGCACCTCCGACCAGTCTAGCCGAGCAGTGCCATAACCCCGATCACGGCAGTGGCAGCTCCCAGCACCATGGAGATGCTAACGAGCACGAGGTGGACCGTCAGGAACTTCGTGGCCTTGCCTGCAGCGTCCCGCGCCCGGGGATCCTTCATCACCCGGCGCAGGAACTGCGGCCAAACCGCGAGGGACCAGACGCCGGCGATGACCAGCAGAATGGCCGCAAACACGGGGAGTTGCATTGCCTTAGTGGCTTTCCAGCCAGGCCTGGGCCTGCTGTGACTGGATGTTCAGGGCCTTGGCCACCATGGGCTCGGCTGCGTCGGCGATCTTGCCGCCCAGGAACGGGACGGAGGATGTGACGTTTCCTTCCAGCTCCACGCGGGTGCTGCCGCCCTCTGCAACGAGCCGCTGGACTGCCGTCACGTCGAGGGGAGCGCCGGCGATCTTCAGCGTGATGTTGCTCTGGCGCGAGCCGTCGGCGGCAGGGGCGTCCCAGTTTTCCACCTGCGTGACCGTGAGCTTGTCACCCACGAACTTGCGGGCAATCTCCGGCAGCCGGGTGGTGGGCAGGGTGCGGACCGACGTGGTGCTGAAGGCGCCGGCGGTATCGCCGTCCACCGCGAACGACTCCAGGGTGCCGCCAACGAATTCACTGGTGTGCCGCTGGAAGTCCTCGTTGATGAAAACTGCAGCGACGGTGTCGACGGCGTGCGGAAGGGTGGTGGTTGCACTCAGTGCCATGGGTCCTCCAGGGATGTGGGGTCAGAACGCTTTTTGCTCCCCACATCCTACGGGGTCCGCGGCGCCTCTTCCGCACTGGCAAGTTTCTGGGCGGCGGCTGTGATATTGCGCGACATCGCCGGAAATATGAGGCTGTGGAAGGGCAAAACGGCCAGCCAGTAGAGCCTTCCGCTGAGGCCCTTGGGGAAGAAAATGGCCCGCTGCCGGTAGCGGCTGCCCGTGCCGTCCGGCTCGACGGACAGCTCCAGCCAGGCGCGTCCGGGGGCGCGCATCTCGGCGCGAAGGCGCAGCAGTTTTCCGCGCTCAATCCGTTCCACGCGCCACCAGTCCACCACTTCGCCGGAGGCCAGGTTGCCGGGGTGCCGTCGTCCCCGCAGGAGCCCGGCGCCGCCGGTGAGCTTGTCCAGCCAGCCCCGTACCTGCCATGCCATCGGCAGCGAATACCAGCCGTTCCGGCCTCCGATGCCTTCGATGATGGTCCACACGTGGGCGGGGTCGACGTCCCCGTGGAAGGTCCGTTCGTCCACGAAGACTGTGTGGCCCGCCCAGTCCGGATCACTGGGCAGGGGATCGGCGTCGGCTCCGGCGTTCGCCCAGGTGGTCTCCACCTGGCCGTCACGCTCCTTGCCCAGGGCCAGGGCCACCGCCCGCCGGTACGGAGTCAGGCCGCCCTCAGGGGCGGGAATGACGGAATCGATGTCGTGTTCCCGGGACACGGCGTCGTGCTGCAGGGACTGGACGAGCGGCAGCGACATAGACAACGGAATGGGAGTGGTGAGGGCCACCCACATGCCGGCGAGCTTTGGAGCCGGGATGGGCAGGGCGAGCACCAGGCGGTGCGGCAGGCCGGCTTCGGCGGCGTACTCCTTCATCATGCCCGCGTAGCTGAGCACCTGCCGGCAGCCGATGTCGAAGGTGCGGTTGATGGGCCCCTGCAGGTTGGCGGCGCCCACCAGGTAATGCAGCACGTCCCGGACGGCGATGGCTTCGATCCTGTTGCGGACCCAGCTCGGTGCCGGCATCAGCGGGAGGGCTTCGGACAGGTGCCGGATCATTTCGAACGAGGCGGATCCGGAACCGATCACCACTCCGGCCTGGAAGACCACGGCGTCCACGGGGCTGTCCAGGAACACCTTTCCCACGGCCTCCCGGGAGCGCATGTGGGTGGACAGCTCCACGTTGGACGGGTGCAGGCCGCCCAGGTAAACGATCCGGTGAACCCCTGCGCCTGCGGCCGCCCGGGCGGCGGTTTCGGCCATGGCTTTTTCCTTGGACTCGAAGCCGGCCCCGGCAGCCATGGAATGGACCAGGTAGTACAGCACGTCAACGCCGGCCAGCGCAGCCCCCAGCGCGTCGCCGTCGTCGAGGCTGCTCTGGACCACTTCGACGTCCCCGAGCCACGGCACACCGGCGATCTTGGCGGGTGTCCGGACCAGGACCTTCACGGTGTGGCCAGCCTCCAGGAGCCGCGGCACCAGGCGGCCGCCGATGTATCCGGTGGCGCCTGTCACCAGGACAGTTTTGGCTGCGCCGGGCTGGGGTGTCTCGGTTGTGCCGGTCATGTTGACTCCTTCTTGTCATACTGCGATTCGGAGCGGCGGGGTGTTCGGACGGCCCTGGTCCTGAAAGCCTAATCTCCCGTGCCGCGGGGGTAGGCTGGGATTACCCGGGATTCGAAGCGAATTTCGGGCTTTCGTGTTGCCTGCGATCCGTTGAACACCACAGGAGTTTCTGCCATGAGCCCGAGCGCCTCCCGCACCGGTACCTCCCATCCCGGCCCGTCGCTTGACGGACTGCGCCGTGTCCTGGCCGGGGACCAGACCTTCGCCCGGGTCCAGGCAGAGGCGGCCAGGGGATTCGACGTCCGCGGCCAGGACTACCAGATCAGCGCGCCGGCAGGCCTGCGTGCGGTCCTGCTGGCAGAGATGGCGGACGGCCTGGCCGCCGCCGGCGCTGAGGAAGGAACGCCCGACGGCGGGATCCCGGCAGTGGTGCTGGCAGTCACCGCGACGGGGCGCGAAGCAGAGGACCTGACGGCAGCCCTGCGCGCCTACCTCCCCGCCGACGCGGTGGCCGAGTTCCCCAGCTGGGAAACCCTGCCGCACGAGCGCCTCTCGCCGCGGTCGGACACCGTGGGCCGCAGGCTGTCAGTCCTGCGCAGGCTGGCGCACCCCGAAAAGTCGACGGCGGGCCCGCTGCGCGTGGTGGTGGCGCCGGTGCGCGCCGTGGTCCAGCCCATCGTGGCCGGATTGGGTGAACTGGTCCCGGTCACCCTGACGGTGGGCCAGGACATTCCGTTCTCCGACGTGGTGCGGCGCCTCGCCGACGCCGCCTACGCGAGGGTGGACATGGTGACCCACCGTGGCGAGTTTGCCGTCCGCGGCGGAATCATCGACGTCTTCCCGCCGACGGAGGACCACCCCATCCGGGTGGAATTCTTCGGCGACGAAGTGGACCAGATGCGATGGTTCGCCGTCGCAGACCAGCGCTCGCTGTCCTCACCCGGCCTGCACCACCCCACCGTCCTGCATGCCCCGCCCTGCCGCGAAATCCTGATCACGCCCTCGGTGATGTCACGGGCGGCCACCCTGAAACCGCAGCTGCCCGCCGCCGCGGACATGCTGGAGAAGATCGCCGGCGGCATCGCCGTCGAAGGCATGGAATCCCTGGCTCCGGTACTCGTGGACGCGATGGTCCCGTTCGTGGACCAGCTGCCCGCCGGCTCCATCTCCGTGGTCATCGAACCGGAAAAGGTCCGCACCCGCGCCCACGACCTCGCCGCCACGAACGAGGAATTCCTTGAAGCGGCATGGTCCACGGCGTCCGACGGCGGCACCGCGCCCCTGGATCTGACCTCGCAGGCGTCGGCCGCGCTGCACTCCGCCAGCTTCCGCTCGCTGGCCGAGACCCGCAGCTCCGCGCTGGAGCACAGCGTCTCCTGGTGGTCCATTACGTCCCTGGCCACCGACGAGGAACTGCTTCCGGAGATCGACGTCCTGAACCTGCACGCCCGGGAACCGCGCGGCTACCAGGGCGATGTGGCCGAAATGATGGACTTCATCGGCTCGCACGTCCGGAACCAGTGGCGCATCGTGGTGGCCACCGAAGGGCCGGGACCGGCGCAGCGCCTGGCGGAACTGTTCCACGACGCCGACATCCCCTGCGCCAGGGTGGACACCCTGGACCAGGAACCCCAGGCGGGCATCATCGAGGTGACCACTGCCGCCGTCGGACGCGGTTTTGTCCTGGACAGCCTCAAACTGGGCCTGCTGACCGAAGCCGACCTCCTGGGCCGGACCTCCGCCGGGTCCACGAAGGACATGCGGCGCATGCCATCCAAGCGGCGGAACGCCGTGGACCCGTTGCAACTGGTCACCGGCGATTCCGTGGTGCACGAACAGCACGGCATTGGTCGCTTCATTGAACTCATCCAGCGGAAAGTGGCCGGCGGCGGGGACGGCGTCCGCGAATATCTGGTCCTGGAATACGCCCCGTCCAAGCGCGGCGCTCCCGGGGACCGGCTGTTTGTCCCCACCGACCAGCTGGACCAGGTGACCCGCTACGTCGGCGGCGACACCCCCGTGCTCAGCAAGATGGGCGGCTCCGACTGGGCCAGCACCAAGTCCAAGGCACGCAAGGCCGTCAAGGAGATCGCCGGCGAACTCATCCGGCTCTACTCCGCACGGATGGCCTCAAAGGGCCACGCCTTCGGGCCGGATACCCCGTGGCAGCGTGAGCTGGAAGAGGCCTTCCCGTACGTGGAGACGCCGGACCAGCTGACCACCATCAACGAGGTCAAGGCGGACATGGAGCGGGAGATCCCCATGGACCGCCTGGTGTCCGGCGACGTGGGCTACGGCAAGACCGAGATCGCCGTGCGGGCCGCGTTCAAGGCGGTCCAGGACGGGAAGCAGGTGGCGATCCTGGTGCCCACCACCCTGCTGGCCCAGCAGCACTACGAAACGTTCACCGAGCGGTTCTCCGGTTTCCCCCTGCGGGTCAAGGCCCTGTCGCGCTTCCAGGGGACCAAGGAAACCAAGGAGACCGTGGAGGGCGTCAAGAGCGGGTCCGTGGACGTTGTCATCGGCACGCACCGGCTGCTGTCCAAGGACTTCGCGTTCAAGGACCTGGGCCTGGTGATCGTGGACGAGGAACAGCGTTTCGGTGTGGAGCACAAGGAAGCGCTGAAGAAGATGCGCACCAACGTGGACGTGCTGGCCATGAGCGCCACCCCGATTCCGCGGACCCTGGAGATGTCGCTGACCGGCATCCGGGAAACCTCCACGCTGGCCACGCCGCCGGAGGAACGCCACCCGGTGCTCACCTACGTGGGCCCGTACACGGACAAGCAGACCTCGGCGGCCATCCGCCGTGAGCTGATGCGCGAAGGCCAGGTGTTCCTCGTGCACAACCGGGTGTCTACGATTGAGCGGACGGCCGCGAAGGTCCGGGAACTTGTGCCGGAAGCGCGGGTCGAGGTGGCGCACGGGCAGATGTCCGAGAGCCGGCTGGAACAGATCATTGTGGACTTCTGGGAAAAGCGGTTCGACGTGCTGGTGTGCACCACCATCATCGAAACCGGCCTGGACATCTCCAACGCGAACACCCTGATTGTGGACGGCGCCGATAAATACGGCCTGTCCCAGCTTCACCAGCTCCGTGGCCGGGTGGGCCGCGGCCGCGAGCGTGCGTACGCCTATTTCCTGTACCCGTCGGAGAAGCCGCTGGGCGAGGTGGCGCTGGAGCGGCTCAAGGCCGTGGCCACGCACAACGAGCTCGGTGCCGGCATGCAGCTTGCCATGAAGGACCTCGAAATCCGCGGCGCCGGCAACCTGCTGGGCGGGGAACAGTCCGGCCACATCCAGGGCGTGGGCTTCGACCTGTACATCCGCCTGGTGGGCGAGGCCGTGGCAGACTACCGCGGCGACGCCGAGGAAAAGGCCGCCGAGATGAAGATCGAGCTGCCGGTGAACGCCCACCTGCCGCACGACTACGTACCGGGGGAGCGGCTGCGCCTGGAGGCCTACCGCAAGCTGGCTTCGGCGCTGACGAACGAAGCCATCGAAGAAGTCCTGGCGGAACTGGTGGACCGCTACGGGGAACCCCCGCTGCCGGTCCAGAACCTGATCGCCGTGGCCCGCTTCCGGGTGGGCGCCCGCGAGGCCGGGCTCTCCGACGTCGCGCTGCAGGGGAACTTCATTAAGTTCTCGCCGGCGCAGCTGCCGGAGTCCAAGGTCATGCGGCTGACGCGGATGTACCCAGGATCGCAGCCCAAGCCTGCCCTGGATGCCGTCCTCATTCCGAAGCCGAAGACCGCCAGGATCGGTGGCCGGGACCTGCAGGACGCCGAAATCCTGGAATGGGCCAACGGCGTTATCCGGAACATTTTCTCCGACGCACCGCTGGCGGTGGGATAGACCTTGATGGGAGGACATCACGCCGCGTCGGGAGCCGCGGCGTGGGTAGCTATTGCCTCGACCGGGCCGTACACCCTGGGCTGGTATCCGCTGGACGCCACAGGCATCCTGATCGGCGGCATGGCGACGGCGGGAACGGCGCTGGTGTGCGACTGGGACCACCGCCACAGCACGGTGGCCAATTCCCTGCCGCCGCTGTCCAACGTGATTGCGGTGGGGATTGAGAACGCCAGCGGCGGGCACCGGCAGGGCACGCATTCGGTGCTGGGCGCGGCGTTCTTTGTGCTGCTGGCCATGGTGGCCGCGCAGTTCCAGCTGCAGACCGACTGGGGCCTGCTGTCCGTCGGTGCCGGCCTGCTGTGCATGTTCATGATCAACATCGCGGCCAAGGCGCTGAAGCTGTTCCCCAAGTCCGGCTTCATCAGCAACTGGGTGTTCGCCCTGACCATGGCCGGCCTGGTGACGTGGTTCGCCCCGGAGCAGTGGACCTGGTTGCCTGTGTCGATGCTGACAGGGGTGGTGGTCCACATCGTGGGCGACATGATCACCACCGGAGGCGTCCCGCTGCTGTGGCCGATCGTCATCAGACCGCCCAGGTTCCTGCGGAAGATGCCCGTGATCAACGATGTCTGGAGAGCCAACGGAGCCTTTTCACTGCCGTTGCTGGGCCGTGCCGGCTCCCGGCGGGAGTGGCTGGTGCTCATCCCGGTGAGCGCGTACGCCATGGTGGGCATGTGCGTAGCTGCCTGGGCTTTGGCGAAGTCGCACTTCCCGGCTGCCATGTCACTGGGAACGGGCCTGTTCAGCCGGCTCTTCGGGGCGGCCTGACTCGGATCCGCTTAAATGGCTGGGGCCCCGGAAAAATCCGGGGCCCCAGCCTTTGCGTTTGAGCGGGTGCTTAGTGTTCGCCGGCGGAGTCGGAACGGCCGGTGATGGTCTGCGGGATCCAGAACGCCAGGGCGAAGAGGCCCAGGCAGACGGCCATCGGCCACGGGTTGCCGAGCGTCAGGAACGACAGCGAGTAGATGGCGCCAAGGAAGAGTGCCATCATGACAGCAAACAGGACGATGCTGGTGACGAGGCTGTTCTCGTTTTCCGGCGTCTGGACAGTGGTGACGCCGGACGCTGTGGTCTTGCTGGACATTCATTCCTCCTCGGCCCCGCGGGGCTCAAAATTGTGGCGGCTTCCGGATCCGGATCAGTATCCGGATGAACCCTGTTCACCCTTGACGATCGCAATTCCGGAGCTGGCACCAATACGTGTTGCACCTGCAGCAATCATAGCCTGCGCGTCGGCCAGGGACCGTACGCCGCCGGATGCCTTGACGCCCAGATCAGGGCCTACGGTCCGGCGCATCAGCGCGATATCCTCTGCCGTGGCGCCGCCGCCATTGAAGCCGGTGGAGGTCTTCACGAAGTCCGCCCCGGCTTCCACTGCGGCCTCGCAGGCGAGGATCTTCTGGGCGTCGTCCAGGAGCGCCGTCTCGATGATGACTTTCAGGATGGCGCCGCTGGCGTGCACCGCCTCCGCGACGGCCGTGATGTCCTCAACCAGGGCGCCCTTGTCGCCGGCGCGGGCTGCGGCGATGTTGATGACCATGTCGACCTCGTCGGCACCGTCCAGGACCGCTCCGCGGGCCTCGAACGTCTTGACGTGGGTGGGCGTGGCTCCCAGCGGGAAACCGACCACCGAGCAGGTCAGGACGCCGGATCCCTTGAGCGCTTTTTTGACCGTCTTCACCCAGACGGGGTTGACGCAGACGGATTTGAACCGGTATTCGGCTGCTTCGGCGCAGACCTTGAGGATGTCCGCCTCGCTGGCCTCGGGCTTGAGCAGGGTGTGGTCAATGAAGGAAGCGATGTTGCCCGCCGCCTGCTGCGTGCCGGTGGACGGCTGCGCGGCGGGAGTGGCTTCGTTGCTCATCATGATGGTCCTTTCCGGGGGCCTTGTGGGCCGCAATTGCCACGGTGTGGCTCTTCAGGTGACCATCTTGCCACAGGGGTCAGGCGGCCACCGGAACGCGTTGTTCTGTCGCCACAGCCGTCATGAGCTGCGTGGCGCAGGCGCCGGCGGCGGACGCGGCAGCAACCAGCAGGCCCAGCCGGACGCCGTCGAACGCTGCGGCGTCACCGATGGCCCAGACCCCCGGGACCGACGTGCGGTAGTCCTTGGTGATGGCGATCCCGCCGTTGGGGGCGGTGGCGAGTCCGGCACTGGCGGCGAGGCCGTCACGGGAGACCCGTTCTTCCGCCAGGACCACCAGGTCACCGTTCATGCTGCTGCCGTCCTCGAAGACGATCCCGGCCGCGGTCAGCCCGGCGCCGGCGATGGAGTGCACCACGGCGGTGGGCCGGACCGTGGTGCGGATGGGCCTGACACCGCGGGCGCGCAGCACTGCCTCAGCCTGTCCCGCTGCGGCTCCGGTTCCCACCAGGATCCCCAGCGGCCGCCTGCCCAATGACCGGGTCACTTCCTTCACGGCGTCGCCGATCCGGGCGGCATCATCGATGGTTGAGTAGCTCAGGCAGCGGCCGGCGCCCGCCACCGGTGACGCTGCGGGCGCTGAGCCGGTGGCGATGACCAGTTCGTCGTAGCTGAATTCCATGCCATCGGCCGTGGTGACAGTGCGGCTGTCCGCGTCAATAAAGCTGGCGGGCTGGCCGAAGCGGACCGATACCTGGGGCAGTTCGGCCAGTTCGAGGAGCTCCGCCGGAGCGTCGTCCCGGTTGCTGAGCACTGTGATGGTTCCGCGGAACCTGGCACCGTCCAGCTGGCGGACCAGTGCCTGCGCGGCCGGCCCGGCACCGGCGATGACGATGCGCGGTGCCGGAGTGGATGAGGTGGACGGTGCCGGAGCGGACATGTGCTGGCCCTTTCGCTGGCGGCCGCAGGAGCGGCCGGGAATTCGTGATGAATCCCAGCGTAGGCGGACGGCTTTTCCGGCGTGTTTCCCCGCTGTTGCTGGGAAAACGCCCTTTGTTCGCCAACGTTTACCGGCCGGTAACAGAACCCGTGACGCACCTCTCACTGCGGTCCGCAATGACACAAAGGGGCCGGAACCCACGCCCCTAGACGCGGATCCGGTACCCCCTCTTGACCACCGTCTCCACCAGGCGGCCGTCCGGCAGCGAGGAGCGCAGCCGGCTGACGGTCATGTCCAGTGCGTGGACCGACCCCCTGAGTTCGAGCAGCTCCGACAGCGATTCCCGTGACAGCACGGCCCCGCCGGCACCCAGCAGGGCGCGGAGCAGCAGCAGCGGCGCGGGGGCCAGTTCGACCTGTTGCCCGTCGATCCGCAGGCTACGGCCGCGCAGCTCGATATTGCCCGACCTCGTGTCCAGCCGGCGCACATGGTTAAGGGCGAGGTGCTCGCAGACCAGCCTGATGAGGGCACCCATCCGGAACCGCTCCGGGATGAGCGGGGTGATGCCGGCGTCGAGCAGGGGCTGCGCGGTGACCGGGCCAACCACTGCCGTCGTGACGTTGGTCTTCAGGCTTTCGATCAGCTGCTTGTAGACACCCATTTCGTGTGCGGTGCTCCACATCGCGTCCACAGCAGGTGCGCTGGTGAAGGTCAGGACGTCCAGGTTTCCGCTGCACGCAGCCTCGATCAGCCGGGGGAGCTTGTCCTCACCGTCGGGCTTGACCCAGCGGTAGGGCGTCACCGTCAGGACGGTGGCGCCGGACATACGAAGCCTCTCGAGCTGCCGGACATCCGTGTAGCCGTGCAGCTGGACGGCCACGGTCTTGCCGCGCACGCCTTCGGCCAGCAGCATGTCCACCAGCGTCGCGGTGGTTTCGTCGCTGCTGATTCCGACGTCGGCCAGCCCCGCCGCGCGGACGGCGCCGCGGGCCTTGGGCCCCCGGACGAACATCCGGCAGGCTGCCAGGGTTTCCAGCAGGGCCTCGCCGATGCCGAACGAGTCGGCAGCCTCGCACCAGCGGCGCATGCCGTAGGCGGTGGTGGCGATGCAGAGGTCCGGGCGTGCGGCGATGATGGCCTTGGTGTCCTCAATGAGGCGGATGTCCTCCTGCACCGGGGCAATCTTGAGGGCCGGTGCGTGCAACACTTCCGCGCCGCGGCGTTCGAGGGCCTCGATAAGGTCCTGGGAGCGCCGGTGCGAGGTCACTCCAATGCGGAAACCCTCCAGGGGGGAATCAGCCGATTCCCGCCCGGAGGTCTCTTCAGCCTGGGGTTCTGCGGGTGCCAGTGCGTTCATGGGGTTCAATCCTTTCATGAACCGAGCAGCGAGGCCGCCAGCCTGTCCAGGTCGGCGGCGGCCTCAGCATGCCCACGGTTGGCTTCAGCCACGCAAACCACCTCGCCGATGACGAGGACGGCGGGGTTGCTGCAGCCGGCAGCGGCGGAGGTGATGGTGCCCAGGTCCGCGATGGTGGTCCGCTGCCCGGGGCGGTAGCCGCGTTCGACGACGGCCATGGGCATGTCGGGACGCATCCCGGCCTTCCGGAGCCCGGCGGCGAGCTGGTGCAGGGTACCGATGCCCATCAGGACCACAATGGTGCCGCCAAGTCCGGCGAGGTGCTTGTGTTCCTTCTCGGTCAGCGGCGCGTGGCCGGAGACCACGGTGAACATATGGCTGACTTCGCGGTGCGTCACCGGGATACCGGCAGCGGCAGGGACGGAGATGGCGCTGGTGACACCCGAGATGACGCGGACCTTGACGCCGGCGGCCACGCAGGCGGCCACTTCTTCGCCGCCGCGGCCGAAGACGTAAGGATCGCCGCCCTTGAGCCGGACCACATTGTTTCCGGCGAGGGCGCTTTCCACCATCAGCTTTTCGATGTCGGACTGGCCCACTTTGTGGTGGCCCGGCTTCTTGCCGACGTCCACCAGTTCGGCCGAGGTCATGGACGGCAGTTCCTGGTAGGGAGCCAGCCGGTCATAGAACACCACGTCCGCGTCGCGGAGGGCCTTCATGGCGGCGACCGTCAGCAGCTCGGTGGTTCCGGGTCCGCCACCCACCAGGGTGACATGGCCTACGGGGCCGGCGGCCGGTTCGACTGCCACCGGGATGCCGGTTGCACGGCACCGGTCCAGCAGTGACTCCCAGCCGGGCTGGCCGTCGTCGACTGCCGCGACCAGGAAGGGACGCTCGGGCAGCGGGCCGTCATGCCCGGCACCCTGGGGGGTGCTGAGGCGGTAGACGACGGCGCCGGCGGCCTCGTAGCGGCGGACCGCCTGGCGTGCGGCGTGGTCCGAGCCGGTGACCAGGACCTCGCGGCCGGTGAGATCAATGCTGAGCTGCATGCCTATACCTCGTTCTCGTCGCGGGGCCTCATGGGGATGGAAGCGCCGATCAGGACCTTGCCTTTTTCCTCCGGGGTTGCGGGGCGCATCTGGCCACGCTCGTCCGAAACAAACGTGATGGAGTCGTCCTTCTGGTCGGGCGCGTTGACGAAGGAGCGGAACCGGCGCAGGCGCTCGGGGTCCTTGAGGGTGTCGGCCCACTCGTCGACGTAGGTGTCGACGTGCTTGGCCATGGCAGCCTCGAGGTCCTCGGCGATGCCCAGGGTGTCCTTGACCACCACGTCCTCAACGTGCTTGATGCCGCCGTCGAGCTCTTCCTGCCAGCGCGCGGTGCGCTGCAGGCGGTCTGCGGTGCGGATGTAGTACATGAAGTAGCGGTCGATGTACTTGATCAGCGTCTCGTCGTCGAGGTCCTTGGCCAGGAGCTGGGCGTGGGCCGGGGTGGCACCGCCGTTGCCGCCGACGTACAGGTTCCAGCCGTCGGCGGTGGCGATCACACCAACATCCTTGCCACGGGCTTCGGCGCATTCGCGGGCACAGCCGGAGACACCCATCTTGAGCTTGTGCGGGCTGCGGAGGCCGCGGTAGCGGAGCTCGAGCTGGATGGCCATGGCCACCGAGTCCTGGACACCGAAGCGGCACCAGGTGGAACCGACGCAGGACTTCACCGTGCGCAGGCTCTTGCCGTAGGCCTGGCCGGATTCGAAGCCGGCGTCCACCAGTTCCTTCCAGATTTCCGGGAGCTCCTCGAGCCGGGCACCGAACATGTCGATGCGCTGGCCGCCGGTGATCTTGGTGTACAGGTTGTACTTTTCGGCCACGGCGGCGATGACGCCGAGCTTCTTCGGGGTAATTTCGCCGCCGGCGATGCGGGGGACCACCGAGTAGGTGCCGTCCTTCTGCATGTTGGCGAGGGCACGGTCGTTGGTGTCCTGCAGGGTGCCGCGGCCGGCGTCCAGGACGTAGGCGCTGTTCTGGCTGGCCAGGATGTTGGCAATGGTCGGCTTGCAGATGTCGCAGCCGGCACCGGTGCCGTACTTGGCCATGATCTCTTCGAAGGAGGTCAGGCCCAGGACGCGGATGGCGTCGAACAGGTCCTGGCGGGACAGCTCGATGTGCTCGCAGAGCGCCTTGGAGACCTCGACACCGGACTTGGTGAGTTCGGTTTCGAGCAGCTTCTTGAGCATCGGGACGCAGGAGCCGCAGCTGGTGCCGGCGCGGGTGCAGCCCTTGAGCTCGCCAAGTTCCTGCACGGGGGCGTTGCCGTCGCAGGCGCCGCAGCCGTTGACGGTGTCGCGGATGGTTCCGGCGGACACGTTGTTGCAGGAACACAGGATGGCGTCGTCCGGGAGCTCGGTGTCCGGGGCGTCGCCGCCGCCGGCCGCCGTGAGGTAGGCCCCGGGCTCGGCGCTGAGCTCACGGCCCAGGAGCGGGCGCAGGCTGGTGTAGGGGGTGGCGTCGCCCACGAAGATGCCGCCCAGGAGGGTCTTGGCATCGTCGGTGGTGACGATCTTCTGGTAGACGCCGCGGGCCGGGTCGGCGTAGACGATTTCGAGGGCGTGCTCGGTCTTGGCGAAGGCGTCACCGAAGCTGGCAACGTCGACGCCGGACAGCTTGAGCTTGGTGGCGGTGTCGAAGCCCGGGAAGGTGGCCTGTCCGCCGTGGAGGCGGTCAGCGACGATCTCCGCCATGGTGTTGGCGGGGGCCACCAGGCCAAGGCACATGCCGCCGAAGTTGGCCACTTCACCGATGGCCCAGATTCCGTCGACTTCAGTGGCGCAGTAGTCGTTGATGACCACGCCGCCGCGCTGGCCCAGCGAGAAGATCTGCTCTTCGCCCTCTGCAGCGCGGAAGAGCTCGTCACGGGGCCGGACACCGATCGCGACGATCACCAGGTCAGCTTCGATGATGCGGCCGTCAGCCATCAGGACGCCGGTGACCTGGCCGTCGTCGTCGGACAGTACTTCCGAGGGGAAGACGCCGCCGTGGACTTCGAAGCCCTTGGCCTTGATGAGCCGGCCCATGGCCTGGCCAGCGCCTTCATCGAGCTGGGTGGCCATCAGCCACTGCGAACCGTCGATGACGATCGGGTTGGCGCCAAGCTGCTCCGTGCCGGCCGCGGACTCGAGCCCGAGGAGGCCGCCGCCGATGGTGACCGCGTTGACCTGGCGGCCGAGCTTCTCCGTGAGTTCGGCGATGGCCTTGTTGATGGCCCAGACGTCTTCGAGCGTGCGGTAAACGTGGGTGTGCTCGGCGCCGGGGATCGGCAGGCGGGCGGCATTCGAACCGGTGGCGACCACCAGGTGGTCGTATTCAAAGGTGTTGCCGGCCGCGGTCTCCACGGACTTGGCCTCGGCGTTGATCTTGATGACGCGCTCGCCGGTCTTCAGGGACAGGGCTTCGTGGTCCCACATGCTCGCCTCGCCCAGGGTGAGGTCGTAGTCCATGACGGTCAGGGCCTTGCTCAGCGCCACGCGGTCGTAGGGGAGGTGGGCTTCCTCAGTGAGGACCGTGACATGCCAGCCTTCGAGGCCGCGGGCATGCATTGCGTCCGCAAAACGGTGGGCCGCCGGGCCGCCGCCGGCGACGACGATGCGGCGCGGAGTCTCTGTGCTTGAAGTCTGTTCGGTCACTGTGGGCCTTTCGCATGGGCCGCAGACGGTGCTCTGCAGCTTGTCCATCCAGACTAGGTACCCGCAGTTTCGCTTCAGTTTCCCATTTGTTTCGTGAACTTAACTTCTGCATCACGAACGCATTTCCGACCGAGTGAGTTCTCTTTTACGCGCCGGACACATTCAGCGCATGCCCGTGAAACACCCGAGGCCTAACTTGTTAGTACGGCCATACAGGTGGCCAAGCAAGCACAGGGAGAGGAGCCGACATGACGGCAACACTGGAACTTGGGGCACTCGCCACAGACACTGACACCGCCACCGGCTGGCACCGCGTCTGCGCCGTGGAGGAACTGGAACTGTCCTGGGGCGAGGCAGCCCTCATCGCGGGCCGCCAGGTAGCCCTCTTCCGCACCGGCCCCAGCGAAATTTTTGCGGTAGCCCACGAGGACCCCGCCACCGGCGCCCACGTCATGGCCCGCGGCATCCTCGGCTCACGCGGCACCCGCCCCACGATCGCCTCACCCCTGCACAAAGAGGTCTACGACCTCGAAACAGGCGAGTGCTTTGGAGTGGCTGAGCTGCGGCTGGACACGTTCAACACCCGCATCACCGACGGCTTCATCGAAATCGAGCTCTAGCAGCCGCTAGAGGCCGAGGGCCTCCCGCACGTCGCCGAGCACCTGGTCCAGGGCGGCGCGTGCGGCTTGGCGTGCCTCGGGGAGTTCCGCGGCCGACTCCACTCCCTTGATCACTTCGAGGTAGCACTTGAGCTTCGGCTCGGTGCCGCTGGGACGGATGATCACCCTGGTCTGGTCCCTCGTCAGGTAGAGCAGGCCGTCCGTGGGCGGCAGGTGTTCACTGCCCTCGGCGAGGTCCACGAAGGTCTCCACCGCTGAGGAACCGAAGGAATCCGGCGGGCTGACCCGGAGCCGGTTCATCATGGCATCCAGCAGCCCGAGATCTGCCACCCTGATGCTCAGCTGGTCGCTCGCGTGCAGGCCGTGCTGCAGATAAATCTCGTCCAGGGTGTCGAAGATGGTCTTGCCGCCCGCTTTGGCCGTGGCGGCGAGCTCCGCGATCAGCACGGCGGCAGAGATGCCGTCCTTGTCCCGGACCAGGTCGGGGGCAACAC
Source organism: Arthrobacter sp. HS15c (assembly GCF_040812005.1). NCBI lineage: Bacteria > Bacillati > Actinomycetota > Actinomycetes > Micrococcales > Micrococcaceae > Arthrobacter > Arthrobacter sp. HS15c. Next base: position 30,152 of record NZ_JBFOHM010000007.1, on the reverse strand, counting down.
AATAACCCAAGGCTTCCTCGTAGCCGTACAGCAGCCCCGGAACACGGGAAATCCACTTGAATCCCGTCAGTGTTTCCTCGTGCGCGTACCCGGCCGCGGCGGCGATGCGGGACAGCAGGCGTGAGGAAACCACCGAATTGGCGAGGACGCCGTCGGGCTTTTCCTCACCGCCGGCCGCAAGCCGGGCCACAATATGTGCGCCCAGGAGCGCCCCCACCTCATCCCCGCGGAGCATGCGCCAGGCGTCCGTGGACGGATCCTTGGCAGCGACCGCCGCGCGGTCAGCGTCGGGATCGTTGGCCAGGACAATATCGGCATCCACCCGGACTGCTGTCTCCAGCGCCAGGTCCAGGGCGCCGGGCTCCTCCGGGTTCGGGAAACTCACCGTGGGGAACTCGGGGTCGGGCGCAGCCTGTTCGGCCACCAGGGTGACGTCGGAGAAGCCCGCCTCGTTCAGGACGGCCACGGCTGTTTCGCCGCCGACGCCGTGCATCGGCGTCAGGACAATCCGCAGGTCACGGGACGGAAAGCGTGCGGGATCGGCGAGTGCCGCCGTCGCGCGCTGGTAGTCAGCGGCGATGGACGGGTCCAGCACGGTCCAGCCGTCCGGGGCCAGGGCGATGGAGTCCAACGGTCCGACGGCGTCCATCCGCTCCGCGATTCCGGCGTCGTAGGGTGCCACAATCTGGGCACCCCGCCCGCTTTCCTCCACGGCGTGGCGGCCGAGGTAAACCTTGTAGCCGTTGTCCTGGGGCGGGTTGTGGCTGGCGGTGACCATCACGCCGCCGTCGCAGTCCAATGCCCGCACAGCGTATGCCAGCAGCGGCGTCGGCAGTGCGGAGGGCATCAGGAAGGTCTCAAAACCGGCGGCGGTGAAGATCGCCGCTGTTTCCACGGCGAAGATATCGGAGTTGTGCCGGGCGTCGTAGCCGACGACGGCGCGCGGCCGGGTTCCCGGTGAAACCTCACCCACGGCGTTGCTGAGGAAGGCCGCCAGGCCTGCCGCGGCACGGCGGACCACCACGCGGTTCATCCGGTTCGGCCCCGGGCCGAGTGCCGCGCGCAGGCCTGCGGTGCCGAACTGCAGGGTGCCGTTGAAGCTGTCAGCGAGTTCCTGCCGCGCCGCGCCGACTCCGCTTTCCGCCTGCCGGACCAGTTCAGACAGGGCTGCGGAAGTCGCGGAATCCGGATCCTGGGCCGCCCAGTCGCGGGCTTGGCTGAAGAGGATGGACTCGGCATCGGTGGACGTCATGGGCATAACGCTATCGTCATTGCTCGCCGAAGACTTCCCGAACACCCGCTTTGTCCGCACGGACGGCCCCGGAAAACCCCGGAAATCCTTGAAGTAAATTTTCTGGACAAGTACTGTCTCGAATATGAAGATGGGGCAGGGTGTTGAGTGGGCGTTGCACAGCTGCGTCAACATGTCCTGGACCCCGCTGGGGGAGGCCGTCAGCAGTGCGCGGCTGGCTGAGTTCTACAAACTGCCCGCCGCCTACCTTAACAAGCAGCTCCAGGCACTGGTCCGCGCCGGCATCCTGACGTCCGTGTCCGGCCCGAGGGGCGGCTTCCGGCTCGCGCGCCGGTCGGACCGGATCTCGGTGCTGGACGTCTATCTCGCCATCGAGGGAAACGAGGACGCTTTCAGGTGCAAGGGCATCCTGAAGGACGCGCCCGGCGGTGAGATGGACGCCGACTACGCGCGGAGCTGCCTGATTTCGCAGACCATGCGGCACGCCGAAGTCACCTGGCGTACCGAGCTTTCCCGGCAGACCATTGCCGGGATCGCAGAATCCATCGAACGCCGGTTCCCTGAGGCCCGCGAGGACACGGTCAGCCGGCTGATGGGGACCCGGACCTGACCGGCCGGCTGCTTACAGCCTGCCGATGATCTCCGCGAGGAGTTTGGAGATGCGCGGTCCCGCGGCCTGACCGGACTCGAGGACTTCCTGGTGGCTCAGCGGGGCGGGGCTGATGCCTGCCGCGAGGTTGGTGACCAGTGAGATGCCGAATACTTCCATGCCCGCGTGGCGGCCGGCGATGGCCTCCAGCGCGGTGGACATGCCCACCAGGTCCGCGCCGATCCGTTTGGCGTACTGGACCTCGGCCGGGGTTTCGTAGTGCGGCCCTGTGAACTGCGCGTAGACACCCTCTTCCAGGGAAGAATCGACCTCACGGGCCAGCCCGCGGATGCGGGATGAGTAAAGATCTGTCAGGTCAACAAAGGTGGCACCCTCCAGCGGGGAGGCGGCGGTGAGGTTTATGTGATCTTTGATGAGCACAGGAGTGCCCGGTGCCCAGGCTTCGTTGAGGCCGCCGCAGCCGTTGGTGAGGACCAGGGTCGTGCAGCCGGCGGCGGCTGCCGTGCGGACGCCGTGGACGACGGCTCGAACGCCTTTGCCCTCATAGAAGTGTGTGCGCGCGCCGAGCACCAGCGCCCGTTTGCCTTCCTTGGTGAGTACCGAGCGGATGGTACCCACGTGGCCTTCCACCGCCGGGGCATGGAACCCGGGAACCTCGTCCGCGGACAGGGTGGCGGTGGTGTCGCCGATCAGGTCGGCGGCCTGGCCCCACCCCGAGCCCAGGACAAGGGCGACGTCGTGGCGGTCCACGCCTGTTTCCCCGGCGATGTAGTCGGCGGCGGCGCGGGCGGCGGCAAAGGGGTCAGTGTTCAGGAAGTCTGTATTACTCACTGGTACAAGTTATCGTGCCGTTGCTCCTGTGCACAGCGTCACGGGTGCTGGTGACCGGCACCATGGCCACGGCTGTTTATTGGTGGTGCGGCGCCCCATGCGGGAGAATGGTTGTTTGTGACTACGCATCCTGATTTCAGCTCACCCCGGATCGCAATCCTCGGAGGTGGCCCGGGCGGATACGAAGCCGCCATGGTCGCTGCCTCGCTGGGGGCGCAGGTCACCATCATCGAACGCGCCGGCCTGGGTGGCTCTGCCGTGCTCACCGACGTCGTGCCTTCCAAGACCCTGATCGCGACGGCGGACCTGATGACCCGCGTCGGCGAGGCGGGGGAGCTGGGAGTGAAGTTCGACGTCGACGGCGGAGACTTCGTGCCTGCCATGCGCGCGGACCTCAAGCACATCAACGACCGCCTGCTGGGCCTCGCCCGCCAGCAGTCCCAGGACATCTCCACCGGGCTCGAACACCAGAACGTCCGCATCCTGCTGGGCTCGGGCAGGCTCGTTGACAGCCACACCATCGAAGTCCTGACCGCGGACGGCACGGAAACTGTCGAGGCGGACACCATCCTGCTGGCCGTGGGCGCGCACCCGCGCGAACTGCCCACCGCGAGGCCGGACGGCGAACGCATCCTGAACTGGGCCCAGATCTACAACCTCGATGAGCTCCCCGAGGAGCTCATCGTGGTGGGCTCCGGTGTGACCGGTGCCGAATTCGCGTCCGCCTACAACGGCCTGGGCTCCAAGGTCACGCTCATTTCCAGTCGTGACCGGGTGCTCCCCGGTTCGGACACCGACGCCGCAGAGGTGCTGGAGGAAGTCTTCGAACGCCGAGGCGTCCGGGTCCTGTCCCGCGCCCGCGCCGAGACCGTGGAACGGACCGACGACGGCGTAGTGGTCACCCTGGGCGACGGCTCGAAGGTCACCGGCAGCCACTGCCTCGTCTGCGTCGGGTCCATCCCCAACACCGCAGGAATCGGCCTGGAGGAGGCTGGCGTGGCCCTCACCGAGAGCGGCCACATCAAGGTTGACGGCGTCTCACGCACCACCGCGCCGAACATCTACGCCGCCGGCGACTGCACCGGGGTGCTCGCCTTGGCATCCGTTGCAGCCATGCAGGGCAGGATCGCGATCGCACACTTCCTGGGCGACGGCGTGACGCCGATCAAGCTGCACCAGGTGGCGTCCAACATCTTCACGTCGCCGGAGATTGCGTCGGTGGGTGTTTCCGAGGCCGAGATCCAGTCCGGCAAGTATCAGGGCGACGTGGTGAAGCTGTCGCTCAAGAGCAACGCCCGCGCCAAGATGCGCAACCACAAGGACGGCTTCGTCAAGATCTTCGCGCGCAAAGGTTCCGGGACCGTCATCGGCGGTGTGGTGGTGGGGCCGAATGCGTCCGAGCTGATCTTCGCCATCTCCATCGCCGTGAAGCAGAAGCTCCACGTCGACGACGTCGCCAGCACGTTTACCGTGTACCCGTCACTGAGCGGATCCATCTCCGAAGCGGCCCGGCGCCTGCACGTCCACATGTAGCCAGCGCGGCGATTGAGCTTGGGCCCACGCCGGCGGGGCCCCGGCCTGAGCTTGCGAAGGCTGGGAGCCGGTGGGGCCTTGCGAGGTGAGGGAGCGGTTGGGGAGCATTCTGGGGTAGCGTGGCGGCATGACATCAGCTCTGGAGCGTCCGCGCAGCGGGAAAATCATCGGCGGGGTCTGCGCCGCCCTGGCAGCAAGGTTCGGCCTGCCGAAGTTCCTGGTCAGACTCGGCTTTGTGATCTTTGGCCTGGTGGGGATCGGCGAGCTGGTCTACATCGCGCTGTGGATCATGATCCCCAAAGCCCCGGTCTAAACCTAAACGGGTTGGGTTGGCCCCGAGACCGGGGGCCAACAACTTCACGTCACGGAGCAGGCGGTGGGAAGGCCTCAGGGTAAGGGAACTTGTGGCCGTTGCAGAGGATCCCCGGTGCTTCTCCGGCCGCTTTCATTTGCGCAGGTCCAATACCGGCGTTCCTGATGATCTGGCCGTAGGACTGGACACGGAAGTGCTCAGGATCAGTTGACCCGGGAATGTAACCATCGTTCTGCCCGGAGAACGAGCAGATCGAATTGGCATGGTCCGGGCCCCGTTCCACCTGCCCCGCAGCCGACGCCGGCGCCGAGGCCATGCCCATCAGCGCCAACGTACAGACAGCCGCACCCAACAGTGATTTCTTGTGCATCGCGTTACCTCAATCCCTCGAAGTGATCACTCTTCCAGGTGGCAGACGCTGCAAATTGGTGCAAACCGTGACACTGCCCAGCGCAGGTCTGCTACCTACGGGCCGAAGGCCCGTGCGGTGAGTCTACTGACAGCGCACCGCCTTGGGAACATCCCGCGCAAATGGCCTGCGGAAAGCCACCGGCCAGGCGCCAAGGCCGGGACTCCCCGCGGGCTCAAACACGCGTGCAGGGGCTCAATCACCGGTCGGAAATGTCAGGCGGCTGCAGCCGCCTGGAAGTGTTTTTCGATGAGCCCCTTGATGTCCTCGTGGCAGCCGCCGCAGCCGGTCCCGGCACGGGTTGCCTTGGAGACTTCGGCCACCGTGGAGCAGCCGTCCTCCACTGCATTCTGGATCTTGGTGCCGCTGACGCCGGCGCAGCGGCACACAGTGCCCGCCGGGTCAGCCGGGCCGGACGCTGCCAGCTGGTCAGGGCCGTCGAGGCGGAGCAGCAGCGAACGGTCGGCCGGCAACTCCGCTCCGCGCTCGAACAGCCCTACCAGCTCGGCGGCGGTCCGCGGCATGCCCACCGCCACCAGTCCTTCCAGGACTCCGCCGCGGGTGGTCATCTTGACGTAGCGGCCGTGTTCCGGATCCGCCCACTGGGCGATCTGCAGGCGGGGGCGGCCGTTCACGGCTCCCGCGGTGAGGGCATCCTCGTCCCAGGGATCGGCGCCGTTATCGCCGGCCACCGCCATGTTCATGCCGCGCGCCTTCAGCACAACGATCCCGGCCTGTTCCGGGGGCAGCTCCTGCAGGGTATCGGCTGCCTCCTGCGTGCCGGTTGCAAGCAGGGTGAGGTATTCGGCCAGCCATTCAGCCTGCCGCCAGCCCGGGCCCACCAGGCCGGACGGGCCCGTCGCCGTGCGGCACTCGGCGCAGGCGGGATCCGGGCAGCGGACCTCGGCGCAGTCGCCGATCGCGAAGATGTGCGGTTCGTGGTGCGCACGGAGCCGGTGGTCCACCAGGATTCCGGTGCCGGTGGAAAGCCCGCAGCCTTCGGCAAGCTCCGTCCGTGGCCGCACGCCGCACGAGATGACCAGGAGGTCGCCGTCGATCGCTGAACCGTCGTCGAGCAGCAGTGCCGAGAAACCGCCGTCGGGCGCGTTGTGCTCCACTCCGGTGGAGCGGGCGTTGCCGGCCATCCGGACACCGCACTGGCGCAGGCTGGCCGCGAGGACCGCACCGCCGCCGCGATCGATGTTGCGGCCCAGGGGGTGCGGGCCGTTGTGCACCACCGTCACGGTGGCGCCTTCCTCGGCCGCGGCCAGGGCTGTTTCGAGGCCCAGCACGCCGCCGCCCAGCACCACCACGCGCTTCCCGCCGTCGACCGCCTGTCGGAGCACCTCGGCGTCCCGCAGGTCGCGGAGGGCGGTGACGCCGGCAGGGAGCACGGGGGAGGTTGGGTCGGGGTTGATGCCGGTGAGGTTGGGAATGACCGGACGCGAGCCGGTGGCGAAAACCAGGCGCTCGTAGTGGGCGGACGTGCCGTCGGTAAGGACCACCTGCTGGCGGGCACGGTCGACGCGGCGGACCCTCACGCCGAGGCGGACGTCCACGCCCTCGGCGGCCAGGGCCTCGGCGTCGGACAGGGCAAGAGCATCTGCCGTGGTGCGTCCCACGCCCAGGTCGGCAACAAGCACGCGGTTGTACGCGGCTTCGGATTCCTCGCCCACCACCGTCAGGCTGACGTGTCCGCCGCGGACCGCGGGCATCAGTTCATCGATCAGGCGCGCGGCCACGGGGCCAAAACCGACAATGACAATCTGCTCACTCATGAGGCCTCCGTCGTCTGAAGAACACTGGTCTGGGGCTGGTTCGGGGCCTGGTCGGCGGCCAGCCGGACCCAGACCTTGTTGAACTTGAATTCGGGCATCCCGGAGATGGGGTCCGTGGCGGCTTCCGTCAGACGGTTGGCGCTTTCGAGTTCGGGGAAGTGGAACGGCAGGAACACCGTTTCCTGGCGGATCGCCGTGCTGAGCTCGGCCCGGCAGACTACCTGTCCGCGTTCGTTGGCCACCGACACGAGGGCCCCCTCGGCGATGCCCATGGACATTGCGGCGGCCGGATGGATCTGGACTTTCGCCTCCGGCTGGCTGGCCAGCAGCTCGGACACCCGCCGGGTCTGTGCGCCGGACTGGTAGTGCTCCAGGAGGCGGCCGGTGATGAGGGTCATGGTTTTTGCTGCCGGGTCCGGATTGGCCTCGGGCGTACGACGGCGGCGCGGAGTCACCGGGGTCATGACCGCCTTGCCGTCGGCGTGGGCGAAGGCGTCCAGGAACAGCCGCGGCGTGCCGGTGCTGCCCGCGGGGAACGGCCAGTAGGCGGCTTCGCCGCGGTCCAGCATGGCGTAGTCGATGCCGGAGTAGTCGGCCAGGCCGCCGGCGGAGGCGAGCCGGAGTTCCTCGAACACCGTTTCCGGGTCTTCGCTGTAGGTGGAGGGTGCCTCAAGGGCCTCGGCCAGGCGGGCCATGATCCACAGTTCGCTGCGGGCGCCGGCAGGCGGCTGCAGGGCACGCCGGCGGCGCAGCACGCGTCCTTCCAGGTTGGTCAGGGTGCCCTCCTCTTCCGCCCACTGGAGGACCGGCAGGATGAGGTCGGCCTCGGCTGCCGTCTCGGACATAAAGAAGTCGCAGACCACCAGGAAGTCCAGGCTGCGGAGCCCGGCGATGACGGAGTTGGCATCGGGGGATGCCACCGCGATGTTGGAGGCGTGGACAAAGAGGCAGCGGACGCCGTCGGGCTGTCCGAGTGACTTGAGGAGCTGGACCGCGGGGAGGCCGGGCCCGGGAATGGTTTCCTCCGGGACGCCCCAGACGCCGGCCATGTGGGCGCGGGCGGCGGGGTCGGTGATCTTGCGGTAGCCGGGGAGCTGGTCGGCCTTCTGGCCGTGTTCACGGCCGCCCTGGCCGTTGCCCTGGCCGGTGAGCGTGCCGTAGCCGCTGCGGAGCGAGCCGGGCAGGCCCAGGAGCAGGCTCAGGTTGATCGCGGCGGTGGCGGTGTCCGTGCCGTCAACGTGCTGTTCCACGCCGCGGCCGGTGAGGATGTAGCTGCCGCCCTTGCGTGCGCCGTCGGCGAGCCTGCGGGCGGTTTCGCGGATGAGCTCCGCCGGGACACCCGTGATCGACTGGACGCGTTCGGGCCAGAAGGAGTTCACGCTGCGGACCACGGCGTTGTAGCCGGACGTGCGCTCCGCGATGAAGGCGGCGTCGGCCAGGCCCTCGTGGATGACCACGTGCGAGAGGCCCAGCAGGAGGGTCAGGTCCGTGCCCGGCAGCGGCTGCAGGTGGATGCCGCCGCCGTCGGAGGTGAAGTTGGCGGTCGCGGAACGGCGGGGATCAACGATGATCAGGCCGCCGGCGTCGCGGGCGCCCTTGAGGTGCTGGACGAACGGTGGCATTGTTTCGGCAACGTTGGAGCCCAGCATCATGATGGTGCTGGCACTGTCCAGGGCTTCGAGCGGGAAGGGGAGCCCGCGGTCGACGCCGAAGGCACGCATGCCGGCGGCCGCCGCGGATGACATGCAGAAACGGCCGTTGTAGTCGATGCGGGAGGTGCCGAGGGCCAGGCGGGCGAACTTGCCCAGCATGTAGGCCTTTTCGTTGGTGAGGCCGCCGCCGCCGAAAACGCCGACGGCGTCCTTCCCGTACCGGGCGCGGGTGTCCTTCACGGCTTTGGTGACAAGGGCGAGAGCCTGGTCCCAGCCGATGGGACGGTGGATCCCGTCGTCGCCCTTGAGGAGCGGCTCGGTGACGCGTCCGGGGTGGTTCAGGAGGGTTGCTGAGGTCCAGCCCTTCCGGCACAGGCCCCCGCGGTTGGTGGGGAAATCCCTGCCGCTGACTTCCAGGACGGGACCTGTGGCGGAGGCCAGTTCAGCGGCATCGGCGGGCACGGGGACTGACCCCGGCTCGGAAGCCGGGGTCAGTTCCGCTGGAGACTTGAGCGTCATGGCGCACTGCAGGGCGCAGTAAGGGCAGTGCGTGTCGGCGCTTTTGGTCATGTTAGACGTGTCCCATCGCATTTCGGTTGGCGTTGCGGATGTAGAAGGCCCAGCAGACGATCAGCATCACCACGTAGGCTCCGACGAAACCGTAGAAGGCGGGTGTGTAGGATCCGCTGGCGGTGTTGGAGGCGTTCAGGACCTGCGGGATAACGAAGCCGCCGTAGGCTCCGATGGCCGAGATGAGTCCGAGGGCCGAGGACGCGAGCCGCTGGGTCTGGACCGTGCTGGCTCCGGACTTCGCTGCCCGGCTGGACGTGGCGAAGATGATGGGGATCATCCGGTACGTTGCGCCGTTGCCGAAGCCGCTGGCGGTGAAGAGCATCAGGAAGAGGACCAGGAAGAGCCAGAAGTTCTTCAGCGGCAGCGTCCAGATCATGGTGAGGGTGATGACGGCCATGGAGGCAAAGGCTGCCACGGTCATGCGGGCGCCGCCCATGCGGTCAGCCATACGTCCGCCGTAGGGGCGGGCGAGTGAACCGACGAGCGGGCCGAGGAAGGCCAGCGAGAGTGCCACCGTGCCGACTCCGATGGAGGAGAAAGCGGGGAAGTAGTCCTTGATGAGCTTCGGGAACACGCCGGCGAAGCCGATGAACGAACCGAAGGTGCCGATGTAAAGCAGCGCCATGATCCACAGGTGCGGTTCCTTGAGGGCTGCGACCGAGCCGGCCACGTCGCCCTTGGCGCTGGTGAGGTTGTCCATGTACTTCCAGGCGCCGAAGGCGGCGATCAGGATGAACGGGACCCACATCCAGCCTGCCATCGGCAGGTTGGCGCTGCCGACAGCCAGCAGGGTGATCACGATCGGGACGGCGAGCTGTGCGACGGCGGCACCCATGTTGCCGCCGGCGGCGTTCAGGCCCAGGGCCCAGCCCTTTTCGCGGGCCGGGTAGAAGAAGGTGATGTTGGCCATGGAGCTGGCGAAGTTGCCGCCGCCGAAGCCTGCGAGGGCCGCCACGAACAGCATGACGCCGAACGGGGTTTCGGGGTTGGAGACGCAGAGTCCCAGGCCGATGGCGGGAATCAGCAGGAGGAGCGCGGACACGATGGTCCAGTTCCGGCCGCCGAAGCGGGGAACCATAAAGGTGTAGGGAATGCGGAGCGTGGCGCCAACAAGGCTGGGCATCGAGATCAGCCAGAAGATTTCCGACGTCGAGAACGTGAAGCCTGCAGCGGGGAGCTGGACCACTACGATGGACCAGAGCTGCCAGACCACGAAGCCGAGGAATTCAGCGAAGATGGACCAGTTCAGGTTGCGGCGGGCGATGGCGCGGCCGGCGGACTCCCACTGTTCCTTGTTCTCAGCGTTCCAGTTGGCGATCCAGCGGCCGGGGCGGAATTCAAGGGCGGGGGCGTCAGTTGTACGCGTGGAGCCGGGCTGTGTGCTGGCGGATGAGGACACGCCTTCGTGCAACGGGTCGGTGTCTAAATCTACGGAATTGCCGGTGCCGGCATCTGCGCTGCGATCAACAGTCACGGTGTACCTCCTCTTGGGGGATGTTGTTCTTCCAAGGTAGAGAAGGTGCGTTTCGTGGACGGTCGCCGTTTGTTAACGCGCTGTGACATTTGCCTATCGGGCCACTTTTGACGGCGTGAGGACCGGAAAATGAGACAAATCACAGGTGTCCGCATAATGGACCTTTTGTCCATTGACTGGACGGCGGGAACTAATATTGAACTCTAACTACTGCACGCCGGGCCTCTGCCCCCACGTCCGGCGGGTTCTGACGAAAGTGTTCCTACATGTCATCAACTGAAACCTCGACCGGTCCCGGACCCGCCAGGGCGGTTAACTCCCGCGGCCGCGTGATTGTGGCCAGCCTGATCGGCACCACCGTGGAGTTCTACGACTTCTACGTTTACGCCACGGCAGCGGTGCTGGTCTTCCCCTCGCTGTTCTTCCCCAACCAGAACGAAACCACCCAGCTCCTGAGCTCGTTCGCCGTGTTCGGGGTGGCCTTTATCGCCCGCCCGCTGGGATCGGTTGTCTTTGGCCACTTCGGCGACAAATTCGGCCGCAAGGGCACCCTGGTGGCGTCGCTGCTGACGATGGGTATCGCCACCTTCCTGATCGGCTGCCTGCCCACGGCACTGGTCCCGGGCTGGCAGTTCTGGGCCCCGGCACTCCTGGTGGTCATGCGCTTCGCCCAGGGCTTGGCCCTTGGCGGCGAATGGAGCGGCGCTGCCCTCCTCGCCACCGAAAATGCCCCCGCCAACAAGCGGGCCATCTACGGCACGTTCCCGCAGCTGGGCGCGCCCATCGGCTTCATCATCGCCAACGTGATCTTCCTGGTCTTCAGCTACGCCCTGACGCCGGCCGACTTCCTGGCCTGGGGCTGGCGCGTACCGTTCCTGCTGAGCGCAGTGATGGTCATCATTGGCCTTTACGTCCGGCTCAAGCTGATCGAAACCCCCGCCTTCACCAAGGTGCTCGAATCGAACGAGGTGGCCAAGCTGCCGATCGGCCGCGTCTTCAAGACCAGCTGGCGTCCGCTGATCCTGGGCACGTTCATCATGCTCGCCACCTACGTGCTCTTCTACCTGATGACCACGTTCACGCTGACCTACGGCACCCGCGCCTCCAGCCTGGACGCCGCCAAGGCCGCCGCCGAGAAGGCCGGAAAGCCGATGACGGAAGCCGCCGCGGCTGCGTTTGTCCCCGGCCTGGGCTACACCCGAAACGACTTCCTCTGGATGCTGATCGCCGGCGTCGTCTTCTTCGGCATCTTCACCCTGGTCTCCGGACCGCTGGCGGAGAAGTACGGCCGCCGCAAGATGCTGCTGACCGTCACCGGCGGCATCTTCGTCTTCGGCCTGCTGTTCGTCCCGCTGTTCAGCGGCGGCTTCGTGGGCACCATGGCGCTGCTGATCATCGGCTTCTCGCTGATGGGGCTGACGTTCGGTCCCATGGGCGCGCTGTTGCCGGAACTGTTCCCCACCAACGTGCGGTACACCGGGTCCGCAGTCAGCTACAACGTCTCCAGCATCCTGGGCGCAGCTGTGGCACCGTTCATCGCCGTCGCGCTGTGGGAAACGGCTGACGGCAGCCCCGTGCTGGTGGGTGTCTACCTCACGGCCATGGCGGTACTGACCCTCATTGCCCTGTTCGTGAGCCGGGAGACCCGGGACCTGGACTACGAGAACAACGTGGCCTGACGTTCCAGCCTGCTTACTGCCGGAAATGCCCGGCGTGCTCCCTGCTGTTGAGGGGAGCGCGCCGGGCATTTCTGCATCCTGGACCCGGGAGCATAGGGCAGGAACGACGGCGGTAACCTGGCTGGCGAGCTCAGGTGGCGTAGCGTGCCACGAAGTTTTTCAGGATGTTCATGGGCTCGGTCGCAGTGTAACGGCGGGCGTCCGCCATCAGCTCCTCAGCCGACTCGGGCGGGAAGTACCCGGCATGGCGGTAGATATCGATCCTGGTGACCAGTCCCTCGGCGTCCAGTTCGGGATGGAACTGCGTGGCGTACAGGTTCTCCTTGATCCGGAACATGTGCACCGGGCAGGCCTGGGAGGAAGCGAGCAGAACGGCATGGGCGGGCAGCGCGGAGCAGGCCTCCTTGTGCCCGGTAAAGGCAGTAAACCGGGCGGGCATTCCGCGCAGGAGCGGGTCAGCCAGCCCGGCATCGGTGAGTTCTATTTCCACCGCGCCGAGGGGTTCGCCGAACGTCCTGTCGATCACGGCGCCCTGGTGTCTTCCCAGCGTCCCGACGCCGTAGCAGGCGCCAAGGAACGGGAAATCCTGATCCACGATCCGGTCCAGCAATCCTGCCAGCTCCCGCTCCACCCGGTGCTGGGTGGCGCTTTTGCGGTCGCTCGGATCGCTGGACGTGAACGGGCTCCCGCCGACGATCACCGCCGAATACTCGGCCAGGTCCAGCTCCGGCAGGGGCGCCGCCTCCAGCCGGATCCGCCGCAGCTGCCCGGGCGCCAGGCCGCCGTACCTCAGGTAGGCCGCATATTCTTCGTCGGCAGCGGCGTCTTCAGCCCGGGAGGCAAGCAGCAGGAAAGGCTTCACACGCTAAGTGTGCCCGTGCCACCTGCCGGACGCCAGAGGGCGATCAGCTTTCCGGCGTCCGGTCGGGGGACTGGGCCAGGGACCGCCGCGACTGCGGCCGGGCGGCGGGGTCGGCGTGCCGGTGGACCAGCTTCCAGTAGCCCTCTTCGCGGCGGAAGATGCTGGTCACGCGCAGCGCAAACTCTTCCGCGAGGCCCGCGCCGTCCAGTCGGGCGCGGAAGTGTTCGGTCTCCACCAGGAAGGCCGTGTCACGCGCGGTGTAGGAGGTGATGGTGTCGAACCCCAGCATCTCCCCGTCCTGGAATTGCCGGGAGGCCTGGTCCAGCCGGGCCTCCACCTGGGCCCAGCCGCGGGCGATGCCGCCGAACGGGTTGGCCAGGGTGACGTCGTCGAGCCGGGAATAGAGCTCCTTGACGGGCCCCGCATTTCCGCGGGTGATTTCCGGAACGGCCAGGTGGTAGCGGTCCACTTCTTCTTCAAAACTGGGTGCGAGCATGGGTGCCTCCGGCGCTGACTAGTCTTCGATCGTGGCGATGACGGCACCGGCCGACACCGTCTCGCCGGCCTGGGCGTTCAGCCCGGTGATGGTTCCGGAGCGGTGCGCGGTCAGGGGCTGCTCCATCTTCATCGCCTCGAGCACAACGATCAGGTCGCCCTCCGCCACGACATCGCCGTTGCTGACTGCCACCTTGACGATGGTCCCCTGCATGGGGGAGGTGAGGGCGTTGCCGGTGGCGCCCGCGGCGGCACCGCCTGAACGGGAACGCTTCTTGGACTTCGCCGGCTTCGCGGCGGCGGAACCTGATCCGGACCCCAAGGAGCCCAGGGACGCAGGGAGCACCACTTCGAGGCGCTTGCCACCTACTTCAACCACCACGCGCTGGCGTTCGCCGGCGTCGTCAGCCTGGGCTTCGGCGCCGGTGGGAGTCCAGGCCGGGATGTCGCTGACGAAGTCCGTTTCGATCCAGCGGGTGTGGACCTTGAACGGGCCTTCCGCCGGAGCGAAGTCCGGGTTGCTGACCACTGCGAGGTCGAAGGGGATAACGGTGGGGATGCCCTCCACCACCATTTCCTCCAGGGCCCGGCGGGAGCGCTGCAGGGCCTGGGCGCGGGTGGCTCCGGTGACGATCAGCTTGGAGAGCATCGAGTCGAAGTTGCCGCTGATGATGTCGCCCTGCTCCACGCCGGAGTCAACCCGGACGCCCGGTCCCGTGGGGTTCTTCAGGGTGGTGATGGTGCCAGGCGCCGGCATGAAGTTGCGGCCCGGGTCCTCGCCGGTGATCCGGAATTCGATGGAGTGGCCGCGGACCTCGGGGTCGCCGTAGCCCAATTCCTCGCCGCGGGCCAGCCGGAACTGTTCGCGGACGAGGTCGATTCCGGTGACTTCCTCGGAGACGCAGTGCTCCACCTGGAGGCGGGTGTTGACCTCAAGGAAGGAGATGGTGCCGTCCTGGCCGACCAGGAACTCGCAGGTCCCGGCGCCGAGGTAGCCGGCTTCCTTCAGGATCGCCTTGGATGATTCGTAGAGCTGGCGGTTCTGCTCCTCGGTGAGGAACGGCGCGGGCGCCTCTTCAACGAGTTTCTGGTTGCGGCGCTGCAACGAGCAGTCGCGCGTGGACACCACCACAACGTTGCCGTGGGCGTCGGCCAGGCACTGGGTCTCCACGTGGCGCGGGGCGTCCAGGAACCGCTCGATGAAGCACTCGCCGCGGCCGAAGGCGGCGACGGCCTCACGCACGGCGGATTCAAACAGCTCGGGGATTTCTTCCCGGGTGCGGGCCACCTTGATGCCGCGTCCGCCGCCGCCGAAAGCGGCCTTGATTGCAACGGGAAGGCCAAACTTGTCCACGAAATCGAGGATCTCCTCGGCGGACTCCACCGGATCTGCGGTGCCGGGCACCTGGGGAGCGCCGACCTTTTCCGCGATGTGGCGGGCCTGGACCTTGTCGCCCAGGGCGGAGATTGCCTCGGGGGACGGGCCAATCCAGGTGATGCCGGCGGCGATGACCTTGGCCGCGAACTCGGCGTTTTCGGCCAGGAAGCCGTAGCCGGGGTGGATGGCGTCGGCACCGGACTGGCGGGCGGCGTCGAGGATCTTGTCCATGACCAGGTAGGACTCGGCGGCGGTGTTTCCACCGAGGGAGTAGGCCTCGTCGGCGAGCCGCACGTGCAGCGCGTCACGGTCCGGATCGGCGTAAACAGCCACGGAGCCGATGCCTTCATCACGTGCGGCGCGGATGATCCGCACGGCGATTTCGCCACGGTTGGCGATCAGCACCTTGGTGAGGTTCGACTGCACGGGACTTGCGGACTGCTCCAAATTTGCTGACAAGGCGTCTCCTTCTTTCCTTCAGGGAGCCTAGCGCGATTTTGAGGGTTCCGCCGATATTACTTGCGGAATCCGCGTGTAAACCGGCATAGCTTTGTAGGGATGCTACAAATGCCCGCCAAATTGGTTCCCTTTAGTCTGTCGGCCACAGCTCGGTGATGCGCACGTTGGCCTGCGCCAGGAGTCCCCGCAGGGTGGACACGGACAGTCCCACGACGGCGTGCGGGTCCCCGTCCACCTTCCGGATGAACGCCCCGCCGAGCCCGTCGATGGTGAACGATCCGGCACAGTGCAGCGGCTCCCCGGTGGCGATGTAGGCGTCGATCTCCTCCGGTTCCATCTCCATAAAATGGACTTCGGCTGAGGCGACCGCGCCGAGGGTGGCGCCCGAGCCGGGAACTGTTGCCCCGTCGTCGGGAGTGGTGTCCCGGCAGTCCACCAGCCAGTGCCCGGTGTGCAGGACGCCGCTGTTCCCGCTCATCCGAAGCATCCGTTCGCGGGCGACGCCGGCCGTGTACGGCTTGCCGTGCGCCTCGCCGTCGAACTCAAAGACGGAGTCGCAGCCCAGGACCAGCGTCCCTTCGGCTTCCGGCAGCGCCGCCACGGCCTCGGCCTTGGCCCGCGCCAGCAGCAGGGCGGTATCGTGCGGATCCGTGACCCCGTAGCGGGCCTGGACCGCGTCCTCATCCACGTCGGACACCAGCACCGTATGCCGGATGCCGGCCTCGGCCAGGAGTTTGGTGCGGGCGGGGGACTGGGAGGCAAGGATGAGGCTGGTCACCGTTTCAGCCTAGTGGACGGGCTCGCCGACCCTGTCCCGGCCGCTCGGCAGCCGTTCGAGTTTGGCCCCTTCCACATCCACGTCCGGCAGGATCCTGTCCAGCCACCGGGGCAGCCACCAGGTTTTCTCACCGAGCAGGTACATCACGGCGGGCACGATGGTCATGCGGACCACAAAGGCGTCCAGCAGCACACCGAAGGCCATCGCGAAACCCAGCGGCCGGACCATGGTCAGGTGGCTGAAGATGAAGCCGGCGAAGACGCTGACCATGATGATGGCGGCGGCGGTCACGACGGCAGCGGCGTGGCTGAAACCGATCCGGACGGCATGCTTGGCTGAGGAGCCATGCATGTAGGCCTCGCGCATGCCGGAGGCGATGAACACCTGGTAGTCCATGGCCAGGCCGAAGAGCACGCCAATAAGGATGATCGGCAGGAAGCTGAGCACCGCACCCGGATTCGCGACGTCGAACACGCTTCCCAGCCAGCCCCACTGGTACACCGCCACCACCAGGCCGAAGGCGGCGGCCAGGGAGAGCAGGAAGCCGCCGGTCGCCAGCAGCGGAACCACGATGGAGCGGAATACCAGCAGCAGGAGCATCAGGGAAAGACCGACGACGATCGCCAGGTATGGCGGCAGGGCTTCGCCGAGTTTGGTGGAGACGTCGATGTTGCCGGCGGTCTGCCCCGTGAGGCCGATGGTGACGCCGGTTTCGGACTTGATCTCCGCGCCGCGTTCCCTCAGTTCGCTGACAACCTGAACGGTGCCGGCCTTGGCAGGACCCTCTTCCGGAATGACCTGGAAGACGGCTGTCCGGCGGTCCTCGCTGAGCGCCACCGGGACGGCGGCCACGACGTTGTCCACGCCGCGGATCAGGTCAGCGACGTCGTACTGCAGCGACCGGGCTTCGGATTCGTCCAGGCCCGCCGGGAATTCGCCGACCACCACGATGGGTCCGGTGACACCTTCGCCGAAGCTGCGTGCCGTCAGGTCGTAGGCCTGGTAGGCCTCGGAGTCGACCGGCTCGGAGCCGCCGTCCGGCAGTGCCAGCTGCAGCTGCGTGGCGGGCAGCGCAAGGGTCCCCAGCAGGAGCACCCCGGCCGCGAGGGCGACGACCGGGTGCCTGGTGACCAGGCCGCCCCAGCCGCGGGTGCTCTTTTCTTCGTCCCTGGCCTTGTCGGCAAGTTCGTGGCCGGCCTCGGCGTTGTGGGCCTGAACTTTTGCCCAGGCCCGCTTGGAGATGATGCGGCGGCCGATCAGGGACAGCATGGCCGGGGTCAGGGTGAGCGCCACCAGGACAGCCACGGCAACGGTTCCTGCCGCTGCGAGGCCCATCACGCTCAGGAAGGGAAGCCCGGGAACCACCAGGGCGGCCAGGGCGATGATCACCGTAAGGCCGGCGAAGAGGACTGCATTGCCGGACGTTCCGGTGGCGCGTGCCACTGATTCTTCGGGATCCATTCCGGAGCGGAGCTGGGTCCGGTGGCGGTTGACGATGAACAGGGAGTAGTCGATGCCGACGGCCAGGCCCAGCATCAGCGCGAGCATGGGTGAGATGGAGCTCATCTCAAACAGTCCGGACAGGGCAAACGTGATGCCGACGCCGACACCGACGCCGATGATGGCCATCAGCAGCGGAAGTCCGGCGGCGATGAGCGTGCCCAGCATCAGGATTAGGACCAACGCGGCGACACCGACGCCGATGATTTCGGATGCGCCGAAGAGTTCCGAGATGTCCTCGGTGATTTCCTTGCTGGCCAGTGCCGTGACGCCGGCGGCGGAGGTTCCGTGGGCGATGTCCTGGACTTGCTGTCGCACGTCCGGGGTGAGGCCGTTGATGGAGGTGTTGAACTGTACCTGGGCCACTGCGGCCCGGCCGTCAGAGGAAACAAAGCGGAGCCCCCCGGATGCCTCCGCCTGGCGTTTGCCAAGGTCCAGCTTGGCCTTGGCGGCCTCAAGTTCCTGGGTGCCGGCGTCGAGCTGGGCCTGGCCCTGTGCCATGGCTGCCTTCTGCTGTCCCAGCTGGGCCTCGATCACGGCGGCAGGCGCCCCGGCCGCGGTGAGCTGCTGTTCCGCGGCGGCGAGTTGGGCCTTCCCTGCTTCCAGCTGGCTGCGGGAAGAGTCCAGCTTGGCATGGCCCGCTGCGATCTGCTGCTCACCGTCGGCGATCGCGTCCGCTGCCTGGTCCACCTGGTCCTGGGTAGCGAAGGGGTCCACCGTGGCCTTCACATCCGGCAGGGCTTCCAGCTTCTTCAGCGCATCCGTCACCGCTGCGCGGCTCTCCGCCGTGAAGCCGCCCGCGGGTGCCTCGAACACAATGCTGGCCGAGCCGCCTGATGCGGACGGCAGGTCCTGCCGCAGCTTGTCGGCGATCCGCTGGGTCTCGGTGCCCGGGATCTGGAAGTTATTGGACAGAGTGCCGTGGAAGGCGGCGGCGGACCCGCCGACGGCCACCAGGACCGCGAGCCACAGCGAGATGACCAGCCAGCGGTGACGGTAGGAAAACTTGCCGAGCCGGTAGAGCAACAGGGCCATGTCAGAACCGATCTTTGAGGAGGGTGGGGGAAGACGGACGTGCAGGGCTGTCGAAGCCGGCGCCAAGGTGGCCGATGGCATCGATGAGGAGTTGTCGGAGAACGGAAAGGGAGGCAGGGGACAGATCGGCGCCGCATTGGGCGAACCACACGTCCATGGCGGCCTTGCCGCAGGAAATGACGGAGCCGGCGAGGGCCCGGAGGTAGAGCTCGTCGATGGCCGCCCCGGGCGTTTTGGCGACCCGTTCCTTCGCTGCCAAGATGATCTGCTCGGTGCAGTGGTCCCAGGCCTCAAGCTCGGAGCGGACCAGCGATGAGTTCTGCTGTGTCAGGGTAAACAGCTCCGCCATCGGGGCAACCGTCATGGGGTCGGCCAGTTCCATGAGGGCAGCACGGGCGGACTCGAGAATGGGCTCCTCGGCGGGACGTAGCCGGAATTGCTGGAGCGCATGGTCCAGGAAGCCGTTGGTCACGGAGGCCAGGGCCGCCTCCGTGCTGCTGAAGTAGTTGAAGAAGGTGCGGCGCGATATTCCGGCAGCGGCCGCGATGTCCTCAACGGTGAAGTTGCCCGGCCCCTTGCCTCGGAGCAGTTTCAGCGCGGCGTCGGAAATAGCCTGCCGGGTGGCCGCCTTGTTCAGTTCACGGCGGGAGGGCGCGGCCGCCGTCGAATCATCGGTCACGTGGGGAATGCTCACATGATTACACTAAGTGCAAGTTTGCACTCTGCGCAAGTTCTACTGAATGTTCTCCGTTGCGGGCTATCCGGCCTTAGTGAGCTGGATGGACTGTCCGGTGGCGCCCGGCTGGCCTTCGGCGAGCGGAATGGCAAAGACGGCGGTTCCGTACGCGCAGACTTCGGTCCAGTTGGTGCCCATCTCGGAGGTGTCAAAGCGCATGGCCACGATGGCGTTGGCTCCGCGCTGCTGGGCCTCGGCCACCATCCGCGCCATGACCTCCTGGCGGCTTTCGTACAGGGCCCGGGTCATTTCGGGCAGTTCCCCTCCGCCGAGGGACCGGAAGCCGGCCAGCATCTGTGAGCCGATGTCCCGGGAGCGGACCGTCAGGCCCATCACCTCGCCGAACACGGCATCGATCCGGTGGCCCGGAATGTCATTGGTTGTCACAATCAGCATGCTGCCGAGCCTACTCAATTGCGCACAGGCGGCGGGGATCTTTCACAGGAGATTGAAAGGTTTCCGACAGCTGAGCCAGAACCTGGCGCCGGACACTTGGAGTATCTCGACAGAGACACACCATCAGCCGCCGTCACCGGACGGCAGACCCAGGAGACAGAAGATGTCACGCAGGAAGAGAATAGCCCTTGGCCTTTCGGCCACGGCCCTGGCCGTTGGCGCCGGGATAGGTGTCGCCGGTATGGCGTCGGCAACCACGACGCCCACCCCCACGCCGGGTGCCAGCTCCAGTGCCTCGACGGACGGCACCGCTGCCACGGAAGGCAAAGGCAGGCACGGCGGACACGGGGGTGAGCGCGGCGTAGCGCAGGCCTCGGCGCTCGCGGAAAAACTCGGCGTCGAGGAAGCCAAGGTAACCGAGGCACTCAAGGCGTTCCGCGAAGCCAACAAGCCCGCCTCGCCGCCGGCCGACGGTACCAGGCCCGACCCGGCAGCCCGGGACGCCGCACTCGCCAAGGCCCTGGCGGAATCCCTCGGGATCGAGGAGTCAAAGGTCACGGCAGCCCTTGAGGAACTCCGCAGTGAGGCCCAGGCGGAGCGGGCTGCTTCGCTCAAGACCAGGCTGGACAAAGCCGTTACCGACGGCAAACTGACGCAGGCAGAGGCAGACGCCGTGACCAAGGCCGTCGAGAACGGTGTGATCGGAGGAGGCGGCCGCTAAGGCCGGCACAGCAGCACTTCGGTCGCGCATCCTGCCTTAACGAGTGGAGGTCCCCGGGATTCACCCGGGGATCTCCACTTCAGCCGTTGGCGGGCGAGGCCCTATGCCTTGGCGTCGGCCAGTTCGCGGTCGTTTGCACCGGAAGCAGCTTTGGCGTCGGACGCGGACGGATCTGCGGTGGCCTCGGCGTCGTCATCCACGAACGGGGTCCCGTTGCGCGGCGCGTTGTACAGGGCTTCGTCCAGGATGCCCTGCCGCTTGGCGACGATAGTGGGGACCAGGGCCTGGCCCGCGACGTTGACCGCGGTGCGGCCCATGTCCAGGATCGGGTCGATGGCGAGGAGGAGTCCGACGCCGGCCAGCGGCAGTCCCAGCGTGGAGAGCGTCAGCGTGAGCATCACCACGGCGCCGGTGGTGCCGGCGGTCGCGGCCGAACCAAGCACGGAGACCAGGGCGATCAGCAGGTACTGGCTGAAGTCCAGCTGGATGCCGAAGAACTGGGCCACGAAGATGGCGGAGATGGCCGGGTAGATGGCGGCGCAGCCGTCCATCTTGGTGGTGGCGCCCAGGGGCACGGCGAAGGAGGCGTAGGCGCGGGGTACGCCCAGGCTGCGTTCGGTTACCCGCTGGGTCAGCGGCAGCGTACCAACCGAGGAACGGGACACAAAGGCCAGCTGCACGGCGGGCCATACTCCGGAGAAATACTGCTTGACGGACAGGCCGTGCGTGCGGACCAGCACCGGGTAGACCACAAAGAGGACAAGGGCCAGGCCAACGTAGATGGCGAAGGTGAACTTGCCGAGCGAGCCGATGGTGTCCCAGCCGTAGACGGCCACAGCGTTGCCGATGAGGCCCACGGTGCCCAGCGGGGCGATGCGGATGATCCACCACAGCACCTTCTGGATGACGGCGAGGGCTGAGGCGTTGAGGTTCAGGAACGGCTCGGCTGCTTTGCCGACCTTCAGGGCGGCAACGCCGACGGCGATGGCGATCACCAGGATCTGCAGCACGTTGAAGCTGACCGAGGTGCTGACGGTCGTGGCAGCGTTGGCGCTTTCAGTCACCGTGGAGCTGGCGCCCAGGCCCAGGAAGTTCTTGGGGAAGAGGCCTACCAGGAAGGACCACCAGTCACCGGATTTTCCGCTGTACTTGGCTTCCTCGGTGATGCCCGTGTTTGCGCCCGGCTGAAGCAGGACACCCAGTCCGATGCCGATCAGCACTGCCACCAGGGACGTGATGGCGAACCACAGCAGCGTGTTCCACGCCAGCTTGGCGGCGTTGGAGACCTGGCGGAGGTTGGAGATCGAGCTCACCACGGCGGTGAAGATCAGCGGCACCACCGCGGTCTGCAGGAGGGAGACATAGCTGGAACCGATGGTCTGCAGCGTGGCGCCCAGGCCATTGGGGGCGGCCTTCGTGCTGCCGGTGTACTTGGCCAGCAGGCCGAGGCCCAGGCCCACGATGAGGGCGGCGATGATCTGGAAGCCGAACGAGCCAGCCCATTTGGGCAGCTGGAAGCCGGTCTTTCCTGCGGATTCGGGGGTGCGGGTTTGAGTGCTCACCCGAACACGCTAGGCGGCATGCACATATCACGGCGAACGGATGTTGAGAAATGTTACGCGCAACATGTTCCCGGGTATCGAAGAATGCCCTGAAATCCGGCGTCACCTCAGGTAATTGTGAAGTTATTCCCGCCCCGCGTGTGGTGAAAGTCTCGCCCGTACGGTGGTCAAGCCTGTCGAGACCGGGATTTCGACAGGCTCAATCACCGGCCCGGAGGGGGACATCCGGCAGCGTGCTCCCCACCGGCTCCCTAACCTCGCAAGCTCGGCCAGGGAACCCTGCCGGCGTGGGCCCATTCGGTGCACCGCGGAGCAGCACGCCGAGGATGTGGCCCTCCGGGCCGCAAGGCACGGAGCTACGAAAGCAGCGCGCGCCTGAGGGTATCGAGGCCAACGGATCCGACGTTGAGGGCCTTCGTGTGGAAGGCCTTCAGGTCAAAGTCCGGACGGGCTTCCAGCTCGGCCCGGATCTGCTCCCAGAGCCGCTGCCCCACCTTGTAGGAGGGTGCCTGGCCGGGCCAGCCGAGGTAGCGGGTGAACTCGAACTTGAGCTGTCCCTCGCTGATGGGCAGGTTTTCCTTTAGGAAGTCGTAGCCCTTCTCCGGGGTCCAGGTCCCGGTGCCCCACCGTTCCGGGATAGCGAGTTCCAGGTGGACGCCGATATCGAAGACCACCCGGGCGGCGCGCATCCGCTGCATGTCCAGCATGCCCATGTGGTCGCCGGGATCGGAGAGGTAGCCGAGTTCCTGCATGAGCTTCTCCGCGTAGAGTGCCCAGCCTTCCCCGTGGCCTGAGGTCCAGCAGACGTTGCGGCGCCAGTTGTTCAGGAGTTCCCGGCGGTACGTGGCCGTGGCCACCTGAAGGTGGTGTCCGGGGACGCCTTCGTGGAAAACGGTGGTGGTTTCGGCCCAGGTGGTGAAGGTGTCCTCACCGGCCGGGACCGACCACCACATCCGGCCGGGGCGGCTGAAGTCATCGGACGGTCCCGTGTAGTAGATGCCGCCCTCGTCGGTCGGGGCGATCAGGCACTCGAGTTTTTTCATCACGTCAGGGATGTCGAAGTGCACGCCGGCGAGGTCGGCAATGGCCTTGTCCGAGAGTTCCTGCATCCAGGCTTTGAGGGCGTCGGTGCCTTTGATCTGCCGCGCGGGATCGTTGTTGAGGATCTCTTTGGCTTCTGCGATGCCGGCGCCGGCCTTGATGGTTTCTGCCACCTTTTCCTGCTCGGCAATCAGGCGGTCCAGTTCCTGCACGCCCCAGGCGTAGGTCTCTTCCAGGTCAACGGTAGCGCCGAGGAACGAGCGCGAGGCGAGCGCGTAGCGTTCCCTTCCCACTGCGTCCTTCTCCGGGGCCGCAGGCAGTAGTTCCGTTCGGAGGAAGTCGGCGAGGCGGGTGTAGGCCGACCGGGCGGCGGCAGCACCGGCGTCGAGCTTTTCCTGCACGGCCCCCTCCAGCGGACCGTCAGCGGTCCTGGCGCCGGCGGCCAACTTGGCGAAGAAACCGTCCTCCGCGGCGTACTTGGTGGCCTGCTCAATAACGATGCTGACCTGGCGGCGCGCCGAAACCCGCCCGGCGCCACGGGCCTGGCGGAGGGAAGCAATGTAGCCGTCGACGGCACCAGGAACGTTCAGGGCCCGGCCTGCTATGTGTTCCCAGTCCTGGCCGGTGGCGGTGGGCATCAGGTCGAAGATGGCACGGATGTCCTGTGCCGGGGAGGCGATGTTGTTCAGGTCGGCTTCGTCCCAGCCGGACTCGTGGATTTCCAGCTGCAGGCCCAGCCGCTCGCGCATCGCGTCCAGGGTGACGGCGTCCACGTCGTCCTGGGGTTCCAGTCCCTCCAGGGCCTCGAGCGTTTTCCCCGCTTCGGCGGCGAACTCTGCGATGCCGGCGGGGGAGTAGTCCTGGTATTCCGTCTCGTGGCCCGGCAGGCCGAGCGTGGTGGCGAAGGACGGGTTGAGCCGGATGAGCGTGTCGGTGTATTCGTCCGCCACAGCGTCGATGGCGGTGCGCGGACGGGCGGCGGGAGCAGTTTCGGTAGTCACCCCACGAGACTAACCGGGCATTTCCGGTTATGGAATGTTAGCCGCGGCTGCGCTTCCAGGCTCCCGGGCCGGGGGTGGGTGCCATCCGCAGCTGCTGGCGGCGCACCCAGTGCCGGACGGTAGGCTTCCGGTCTTCGGCGGCCTCCTGGCCTCCGAGGGAAAGCACGACGGCGGTCAGCGCGGCCAGCTCCTCAGCCGACGGTTGGCCCTTGACCACGGAGAGCAGGGGCTCGGGGGCGTCAATCAGTTCGTCTGGGCCCACGACCGCAGGGTTCCCTGGCCGAGCCTGCGAGGTTAGGGGGCGGTTGGGGATCACAGCGGGATGTTCCCGTGCTTCTTGGTGGGCAGGCTGGCGCGTTTGTCGCGGAGCGCCCGCAGGCCCCTGATGATCTGCGGCCGGGTTTCGGACGGTGCGATGACCGCGTCCACATACCCAAGTTCTGCTGCCTGGTAGGGGTTGAGGAGTTCTTCCTCGTACTGCTTGATGACTTCGGCCCTCCGGGCCTCAACATCCCCGCCGGACTCCGCCACGGACGCGAGGTCGCGGCGGTAAAGGATATTGACGGCTCCCTGGGCGCCCATGACGCCGATCTGGGCTGTGGGCCATGCCAGGTTCAGGTCCGCCCCGAGCTTCTTGGAACCCATCACGATGTAGGCGCCGCCATATGCCTTGCGGGTAATGACGGTCAGCTTCGGGACGGTGGCTTCGGCGTAGGCGTACAGGAGCTTGGCGCCGCGGCGGATGATGCCCTGGAATTCCTGGTCTTTACCGGGCAGGAAGCCCGGAACGTCGACGAGGGTGATGATGGGGATGTTGAAGGCGTCGCAGTGGCGGACAAAGCGGGCGGCCTTCTCAGAGGCCGCGATGTCCAGCGTGCCGGCGAACTGCAACGGCTGGTTGGCCACGATCCCCACGGTGTGCCCTTCCACCCTGCCGTAGCCGATCATCACGTTGGGTGCGTAAAGCGCCTGCATCTCGAGGAAGTGTGCGTCGTCCACGATCTGTTCGATCACGGTGCGCATGTCGTAGGGCTGGTTCGCGGAATCGGGGATGAGCGCGTCCAGGGCGAGGTCGTCTTCGTCGATGTCCAGCTCCTGCTGGTGTTCCAGCACGGGAGCTTCCGAGAGGTTGTTGGAGGGGAGGAAGTCCAGGAGTTCGCGGACGAATTCGATGGCATCGGCTTCGTCGGAGGCCAGGTAAGTGGATGTGCCCGTGGTGGCGTTGTGCTGGCGGGCGCCGCCCAGGGTCTCCATGTCAACGTCCTCGCCGGTAACCGTCTTGATGACGTCCGGGCCGGTGATGAACATGTGCGACGTCTTGTCGACCATGACCACATAGTCGGTCAGGGCAGGGGAGTAGGCCGCACCGCCGGCCGACGGGCCCATGATGAGGGAGATCTGCGGGACGACACCGGAAGCGTGGACGTTGTTGCGGAAGATGTCCGCGAACATGGCCAGCGAAGCGACGCCTTCCTGGATGCGGGCGCCGCCGCCGTCGAGGATTCCTACGACCGGGCAGCCGTTGCGCAGCGCGAACTCCTGGACCTTGACGATCTTCTCGCCGTTGACCTGGCTGAGCGACCCGCCGTAGACGGAGAAGTCCTGGCTATAGACGGCCACGGGGCGGCCGTCCACGGTGCCGTAGCCGGAGACCAGGCCGTCGCCCAGCGGCTTCTTCTTTTCCATGCCAAAGGCGGTTGAGCGGTGCACGGCCAGTGCGTCGAACTCGACGAAGGATCCCTCGTCGACGAGCAGTTCGATCCGTTCGCGGGCGGTGTTCTTGCCGCGGGCATGCTGCTTTTCGATGGCTTCGGGGCCGGAGGGCTGTTCTGCACGGGCCTGGCGGTCGCGGAAATCGGCGATCTTTCCCGCTGTCGTTGTCAGATCGTGGCTCATGAAGTGTCTCCGGCTCTGTAGCTGATGGTGGCTGGCCCTGTTCTGCGGCGGCGCTTTAAGTAGCTTCCGCACAAAATCAGGACCCTGCAGGCTAGTCTAGTGACGCTATTCGCCGGGGCCGCTGTAGAAAACCTACAATTTTCTGCCGTCGGGTGACGCCGACTCGTATGTTACTCACCGGTAGCATACTTGGGTTACAGTGGAGCCATGACTTCGAGCAATGATGCTTCGGGTGCCGCTGCAGTGCCGTACCAGGCCGCCGGTTCCCTGCAGGGCCGCACCCTGCTGATCTCCGGCGGAAGCCGCGGGATCGGGCTGGCCATCGCCACCCGGGCCGCGCGTGACGGCGCCAATATTGTGCTTATGGCCAAGACCGGGGAGCCCCATGCGAAGCTGGCCGGGACCGTCTACACCGCGGCGGAACAGATCGAGGCCGCCGGCGGCCACGCGCTGCCGCTGGTGGGCGACGTGCGGAATGACGACGACGTCGCCGGCGCCGTCGCCGCTGCGGTGGAACACTTCGGCGGTATCGACGCCGTCATCAACAACGCGTCAGCCATTGACCTGTCCAGAACCGACGACGTGGACATGAAACGCTACGACCTCATGCAGGACATCAACGTCCGGGGCACCTTCCTGCTGTCCAAGCTCGCACTGCCGGCACTGCGGAAATCTGCTGCGGGCCAGATCCTGACCCTTTCCCCGCCCCTGAACCTGGACCCGAAATGGGCCGGGAAACACCTTGCCTACACCATGGCAAAGTACGGCATGAGCCTGACCACCCTGGGGCTGGCCGAAGAACTCAAGGCGGACGGCATCAGCGTCAACTCGCTGTGGCCGTGCACCCTGATTGACACCGCGGCCATCCGCAACATGCCCGGCGGCACCACCATGGTCCAGGCCGCCCGCGGCCCCGCGATCATGGCCGACGCCGCCCACGCCGTGCTGACGGGCAGCCACCTGGCAGCCGGCGGGCCGTCCACCGGCAACTTCTACACGGACGAGCAGGTACTTGCGGCGGCGGGTGTCACCGACTTCCGGCCCTACAGCCTGGGTGCGGCGGAAGGCGAACTGGTTCCTGACATCTTCCTCTGAACCTGACGTCCGCGGGAGCCCGTGGGTGGTCAAGTCGATAGGATTCAAGCATGGATGACGCACACGCCCCGGGCACCCCGTTGAACCGCGGAGCACTGGCCGACCAGGATTTCCTGTCCGCCACTGGCATCGCCAAGCTCGTGGTGGTGGACTCCACCGGCTCCACCAACGCCGACCTCCTGCGCTCGGTCACTGACGAGCCAAAGTCCTGGCCGGATCTTTCCGTTCTGACGGCCGAGTACCAGACGGCTGCGCGCGGCCGCCTTGACCGGCGGTGGGAGGCTCCTCCCTTGAGTTCGGTGTCTGTCTCGATCGTGCTGAAGCCGGCCAACGCCGAGGGCCGCCCGCTTCCGACCCAGAGCTACTCCTGGCTGTCCTTGCTGGCCGCCGTCGCGCTGCGGGAGACCCTGCTGGAGACTGCGGGCATCCCTGCCGAGCTCAAGTGGCCCAACGATGTCCTGGTCCGCGGCCGGAAAATCGCCGGGATCCTCGCCCAGCTTGGCCCCATGGGTGAGGGTGCTGTACCAGCCGTCATCCTCGGGACCGGTTTGAACGTCAGCCTTAGTTCCGCCGAACTTCCCGTCCCCACAGCCACATCGGTTGCGCTGGAACAGCCCCGGACGGTGGACCGGACGGTCCTGCTCAAGAGTTATCTCTCCCATTTCGCCGTGCTGTACCGCAGTTTCTGCAATGCCGACGGCGATCCCGCCGCCGGCATGGCCGGCGGGCCGTCATTGCACAAGCGGGTGGAAGCCGTCATGGTGACCCTTGGCAAGCAGGTCAAGGCGCAGTTGCCGGGTGACCACGAAATCATCGGGCACGCCACCCGCCTGGACGAATACGGTTCCCTGCTGGTTGTTGACGGTGCCGCACGCGAACACGTGGTGACCGCCGGCGACGTCGTTCACCTCCGTCCCTGGACCCCGCCCGGGCAGGACACGGAGGCCGGGGCCGAAAGCGGATATGCGTAGAGACCTCGTGCCGGGCGAGCAGGTGATTGTCACCACACGCCCTCAGCCGAGGAAGCTGACCGCCCCAGCCGCAGCTTTTGTCGCCGCCCCTGCGGCAGCGGCGTTCGCCAGCGCGTGGATCCTCCGCGGGGAAGCAGAGCGCCTGCTCCCCGTCCTCTCATCGGAATGGTCTCCCTGGCTGGTCACAGGATGCATCCTCGGCGTCGCATGGATATGGTTGGCGTACTGCCTCCCCCGCCTGCTGAAATGGCAGGGTACCCGTTACACGCTGACCAGCCGCAGGATAGTTGCCAGATACGGCATGTTGAAGCGGCGGGACCAGCAAGTGAACCTGGCAGCGGTCCGCAACCTGATGCTGACCCAGTCCATGGGGCAGCGCATATTGCGGTCAGGGAATATATCCTTGGAAACCGGGTACCAGGGGACGGTCACATTTGTTGATGTACCGGAAGCCGTTCGGTTCCGGGACTTCATCCTGGACGCGATCGACGAGTTGCCCGGGGACGTGGCATTCGGGGCAGGCGAGACTGCGGATGATGAACACGGGACGCTGCCATGGGAGCTGAGAGAAGGTGGAAGAGATGAACGATGACGAGCAGCAGGAGCAGCCGGCCCCCGTGCCCGCCTCGGACCCTGCCACCGCACCCCCTCCCACCGGAACGCTCTCCGCGGAGCGGCTTGCCGCCAAAGCCCTCGAAGCCCGGCTCCTGGGCGGAGAACGCAAACTCCGGCGCCGCGAAGTCGCCGCCGGAGCCGGGCTCTCGCTGCTCTCGGCGCGGAAGCTGTGGCGCGCCCTCGGATTTCCGAATTTCGGCGACGAGGACGTCGCGTTCACGGAACGGGACCAGGCCGCCCTGTCCACGGTGGTGGACCTTGTCCGGACCGGAAAGCTGACCGAAGAGGCGGCGATCTCCGTGACCCGGGCCATCGGCCAGATGACGGACCGCATGGTGGTCTGGCAGATCGAGGCCCTCGTTGAGGACATGGTCCACGAGCAGGGCGTCACTGACGCACTGGCCCGCAAAAGACTGGTGAACGAACTCCCGGCCCTGGTGGACGCCCTTGAGGAGATGCTGGTCTACAGCTGGCGACGGCAGCTCAACGCCGGCGTCCAGCGACTCGCCGTCCGTGCCGAGGCCGGCCTGCAGGCCAGCGAAGAGGGCCGCGAAGGCGACGAGGACGACGCTCCGCTGCCGTTGGCGCGCGCGGTCGGATTCGCTGACCTTGTCTCCTACACCAGCCTGTCGCGGCGGATGAACGAAAAGACCCTCGCGCGCCTGGTCCAGCGCTTCGAAAACAAATGCGCCGAGATCATCTCCGTGGGCGGCGGCCGCCTCGTCAAGACAGTCGGTGACGAAGTCCTCTATATTGCCGAGACACCCGCTGCCGGAGCAGAAATCTCGCTCGCCCTGGCACAGGCTTTCACCGAGGACGAGATCCTGCCGGAGGCCCGCGTGGCGATGGTCTGGGGCCGGATCCTGTCGCGGCTCGGAGACATCTATGGGCCCACGGTCAATCTCGCCGCACGGCTTACCACGCTGGCGGATCCGGGCACCGTGCTGGTGGATTCCATGACGGCTTCCGCCCTGGACCAGGACGAACGCTTTGTCCTGCTCCCACAGCCGGCCGAAAATGTCCGCGGCTTTGGGGAAATCCACCCCGTCCGCCTTTCCCGCGGCTTGGGCAAGGGCCTAATCCTGGACTGACCGCCACTGAACGCAACGACTTTATCCATTTGATAGCGAATGCCGATATAGTCGTGAATGCCCGGCGTTAGCTGGCCGGAAACCGGCCCTGCCGGAGTCTTACCTGGGGGAACAAAACCGTGAAGCTTCGCAGACTTGCGCGCGCACAAGGCACAAAAACAACCGGACAACGGACCCGTTCGCGACGGCTGGTGTCTGGTGGGGCGTTGGGTGTTGCGGTGGTGGTGTTGGTGACGGGTGCTGTGTTGTATCCGGGGTTCAAGACCACTGAGGTGGAGTTGAACGATGGTGGTGTGTGGGTTGTCAGTAAGTCGAAGAATGCTGTGGGGCGGTTGAATTATCCGTCGCGGGTTCTTGATGGTGCGGTGACGCCGGCGAGTACGACGTTTGAGATCCTGCAGAACGCGGGGGATGTG
>NZ_JBFOHM010000006.1:0-361006 GCF_040812005.1 Arthrobacter sp. HS15c | reverse complement strand
AGGATCAAACTCTCCGTTGAAGTAAAACAAAAACAGACACAACATGCGCCCCCGGGAAAACGGGAAACACACACTGCAAAATTTGAAACCAGCTGTAAAAACCAGACCACACCACGGGGTGGCATAACCTGGTCAATTCAACCAATTCAATACAATAAATTGGTATCAACAAACTTGGCACACTATTGAGTTCTCAAACAACAGACACACCCGGCACCACCACAACCAAACGGCCGTGGATCGCTCCGGAGCAACCTCTCAAACTTACCCGCTTGCCTCAGTCTTGTCAAACCGGCGTCCGCGACCTTCATCACCCTGAGGCTTTCGTGTCGGTTTTTTCGGTCTGACTCCGTGGAGCAGCGCGGAAACAAACTCTACCACCACTTTGCCGCGATGGCCAACCATGCCCCAGACAGTCCCCTGCAGCCCCTCCCCTGACGCAGCAAAAAGCCCGGAATCCCAAGGAATTCCGGGCTTTCGGCCGCGCAGTTAGGAGAGCCGGTTCACAACCAAACGGTCAGCCGGCCGCTGGCGGAACGGGCTTGAAGTACGCCGCACCCAGGGGCGGCAACGTTACCGTCAGCGATGCCGGCTGGCCGTCAAGCCCCTCGTCCAGGGCAATCAGCTCACCAGCATTGAGGACACCTGAACCGCCATAGGCCGCAGCATCCGTGTTCAGCACTTCCGTCCACGCGCCCACGGCAGGCACGCCAAGGGTGAAGCCCACATGCGGGCCGCCGGAGAAGTTGATGGCGACAACCAGCGGATTGGCGTCTTTGTCCCATCGGACGAAGGTCAGGACATTGCGGTCCGCGTCTCCACCGTTGATCCATTGGAACCCGCCCGGCTCGTTGTCCCTCTCGTAGAGGGGCGGCGTTGAGCTGTACAGCTCATTCAGGTCCTTGGTCAGCAGTTGCACGCCGCGGTGCGCCGGAATGTCGGCAAGCCACCAGTCCAGGCCATGCTGTTCAGACCATTCGGCCTCCTGGCCGAACTCGGTACCCATGAAGATGAGCTGCTTGCCCGGATGCGCCCACTGGTAGGCGAGGAATGCACGCAGGTTCGCGAGCTGCTGCCACCGGTCCCCCGGCATCTTGCGCAGCATGGAGCCCTTACCGTGCACAACCTCGTCGTGGCTGATGGGCAGGAGGAAGTTCTCAGTGAAGGCGTACACCAGCGAGAACGTGACCGTCCCGTGGTGCCATTTGCGGTTTACCGGGTCTTCGGAGGCGTACTTCAGTGAGTCGTGCATCCAGCCCATGTTCCACTTCAGCCCGAAGCCGAGGCCGCTGTGGCTGGTCGGCGCGGTCACGCCAGGGAATGCCGTGGATTCCTCGGCGATCATGACTGCACCGGGGTGGGTCTTGTACACCGTGGCGTTGACTTCCTGCAGGAACGAGATGGCCTCAAGGTTTTCCCGGCCGCCAAAGCGGTTGGGCGACCACTGGCCGTCTTCGCGGGAGTAGTCCAGGTACAGCATGGAAGCGACGGCATCCACGCGAAGGCCGTCGATGTGGAACTCGTCCAGCCAGTACAGCGCGTTGGCCACCAGGAAGTTCCGTACCTCGGTACGGCCGAAATCGAAGATCAGCGTTCCCCAGTCGGGGTGCTCGCCCAAGTTGGGGTCGGCGTGCTCGTAGAGGGGTTCGCCATCGAACTGGGCGAGTGCCCAGGCGTCCTTGGGGAAGTGAGCCGGAACCCAGTCCAACAGGACGCCGATGCCCTCCTGGTGCAGCGTATCCACCAGGAACCGGAATTCATCGGGGTGACCGAAGCGTGAGGTGGGAGCGAAGTAGGACGTGACCTGGTACCCCCAGGACCCGCCGAACGGGTGCTCAGCCACGGGCATGAATTCGACGTGGGTGAACCCCAGCCATTTGACGTACTCCACCAGCTCCTTGGCCAGCTCACGGTAGCCCAGGCCAAGCCGCCAGGAGCCGAGGTGGACTTCGTAGACGCTCATGGGCGAATTGTGCGGGTCCCGCAGGGCGCGTGCCTCCATCCATTCGGCGTCCTTGAACGCGTAGGACGGTTCCACCACGCGGGAGGCCGTCAGCGGCGGGACTTCGGTGCCGAAAGCCAATGGATCGGCCTTTTCGACCCAGTGCCCGGCTTTCGTCTTGATCTCAAATTTGTAGCACGCCCCTGCTAAAACGCCGGGCAGGAACACTTCCCAGACGCCGGAGGAACCCAGGGACCGCAGGGAGTTTTCGCGGCCGTCCCAGGCGTTGAAGTCGCCCTTGACCCGGACTGCCTGGGCGTTCGGTGCCCATACGGCAAAGGACACACCGTCAACATCCCCCAGCGAGGACTTGTAGTGCTGGACATGGGCGCCCAATACTTCCCACAGTTTCTCGTGCCGGCCCTCACCGATGAGGTGCAGGTCGACTTCCCCCACGGTAGGCAGGTACCGGTACGGTTCGTCCACAGTGAGCGGCGTGGCGCCCGGGTAGGTGACCTCCAGCCGGTAGTCCGGCACATGGCCCGGCTGTTCCGGTTCGAGGACGGCAACCCACACGCCATGGGCCTCGTGGGTCATGGGCTCCGTACCGGATGCCGTCACGACCGACACGGCTTCAGCCAGGTGCTTGATCGTGCGCACTGTCACGTGCCCGTGGTCATCGAGGTGCGCACCAAGGATGGAGTGCGGCGCATGGTGCTCCCCGTTCGCTACCCTGCCGAGGGTGTCCGGGTCCACATGCAGCGGCACACGGGGCCGATCGGTACGTGCTGAGCCTGTCATTTTGTTACCTTCCGATGCCGCTCCGGCCTGATCGCCGGAGCCTTTACCGCTGAGCAGCCGCCTGGATGCGTTGACTGGAATCGCCAGCCAGTCGGGCCTGTTCCGCAATTCATAAACAACTTCATACAGCGCTTTGTCCAGCCACAATGCCACAAACAGGGGCGAGTGTCGGTCGATCGTGCCGGGTGTGACCTTCGTGTACCCCGTGAGGAATGCCTCGGCGCAGTCATCGACCCACGATTCCGGGACCCGGGCACCCTCCTGCTCGCGTTCCGCGGCTCCCGCGGCATAGTCGAACGAGCGCAGCATACCCACCACATCGCGCAGCGGGACGTCCGGAAAATTGCGCTCGGCGATCGGCCGCAATGGTTCGCCTTCGAAGTCCAGGATCGCCCAGCGCGCCGGTTCGGCGCCGCGTCCGGGCACCTGGAGGATCTGCCCAAGGTGGAGGTCCCCGTGGATCCGCTGCAGCGGACCGGCAGGGACGCCGTCGAGCGCGCTGAGCAGGGCGCCGAGCTCATGATCGTAAGGCCCGACGGCGGCGCCGGCCTCAGCCCATGTCTGCCGTACCCGCTGGGCTACTCCGGGAGCAATGACCTCTCCAGGGACTGCTTCCTCGGACACGCCCAGCGCCCCGGCGAGGCGGCGGTGGACCGTTGCCGTGGCAGCACCGAGTGCGCGTGCTTCTGCGGTGAAATCCGCTCCCGTGCGGGCCGCATCCACCGCGAGGCGCCACGCGTCGCGTCCACCGTCCAGGAACTCATGCGCCACGGCAAGTTCACCTCCGGCAAGGGCGCCAGTGTGGCCTCCGTCGGGAACACGCCACTCGCCGCGGACCCAGCCAAGGGTGGCCGGGACCTCGGAGGTGCCGGCGGCGGTCAGCGCCGCACCTACCTCGACTTCGGGGTTTGTCCCCTGGGACAGCACACGGAAGAACTTCACGATCGCCGCCGACTCGCCGTCGTCGACTATGACTGAACTGTTGGACTGCTCACCGGACAACACCTTCACCACACCGTGCGCGGTAGGCAGGCGGTATTCCGACGGCGAACGGTAGCCGCCCACGGCCGCGGCACCGGCTGTACCGGCGTTGCGGATCAGTTCCAGCCAGGCGGCGACAAAGTCGGGATCGTGCACGGCGTCGTAGACCCAGGGCCACTCGGAATCCGCGGCGTCCTGGCCAACGAGGGCACGTTCAAGTTCGCCGGCCGGCCCCGCACGCCGGCTCAGCGGAACCTGGACAACGTCGGTCCGCTGGCCGCCGTCGGCCGTCGCCGACGTGACCGCCAGGAGAAAGACCTCCAGCCGGGCCATCGGTGACCTGTCGGCCAGGCCCAGGCCGCCCACCTGTTCGAGGGAGAAATCGGCTGTCTTGACCGGGAACCAGCGCTGGCTCGGGAGCCATTCCCGCAGCAGCGCGGCCAGGGCCGGAGTGAGGATCGGCTCGCCCATATCAGTTCTCGATGGACAGGATCGGGAGCGCTTGTGTATAGGGGGACGCCGGGTTGGAAGCCGCCGAACGGATCCGCAGCCAGAAGAAATCGTGGCTGCCCAGGGTCAGCGTCAGCGTGCCGTCCCCGTCGATTCCGGGGAACGGCTGCCCGCCGAAGACGTCGCGGAGTCCGCGGCCCGCGAACTGCGGAACACGGAGTTTTGCCGCCACGGGGTGCTGGGAAAGGTTGAAGGCGCAGAGGATCGTTTCGCCGACCTCCCCTGCGGTGTTGTCATCCGAGAGTTCCCGAAGGTAGGCCACCACGGCATCATGGTCAGCCTCCACGTGCTTGAACGCGCCCAGCCCGAAAGCGGGGTGGTTCTTGCGGACGCTGAGGATCTGCCGGGTCCAGCGGAGCAGGGACCCCGAGTGGGCCGCCTCCGCCTCGACGTTGGCCATGCTGTAGTTATACACAAGCGACTGGATCACCGGTAGGTACAGTTTCCCGGGGTCGGCGTTGGAGAATCCGGCGTTGCGGTCCGGGTTCCACTGCATGGGCGTGCGGACCGCATCCCGGTCCTCCAGCCAGATGTTGTCCCCCATGCCGATCTCGTCGCCGTAGTACAGGAACGGGCTGCCCGGCAGGGACAACAGGAGCGCGTTGATCAGTTCAATCTCGGCCCTGGAGTTGTCCAGCAACGGCGCCAGCCGGCGCCGGATGCCGATGTTTGCCCGCATGCGCGGGTCAGGTGCGTACCAGCCGAGCATCGCGGCGCGTTCATCGGCGGTGACCATTTCCAGGGTCAGCTCATCGTGGTTGCGCAGGAAGGTACCCCACTGGGCCCCCTCCGGGATCTCCGGGGTGTCGTGCATGGTCTCGATGATGGGCGCGGCCTTCTGGTCGCGGAGCGCGTAGTACAGGCGGGGCATGATGGGGAAGTGGAAGGCCATGTGGCATTCGGGCTCCTCCTCCGTGCCGAAGTACTCCACCACCTCGTTGGGTGGCTGGTTCGCCTCCGCGATGATCACCCGGCCGGGGTAGCTCTCGTCGACCATGGTCCGCAGCTTCCGCAGGAAATCGTGCGTGGCGGGGAGGTTCTCGCAGTTGGTCCCTTCCTCTTCGAAGAGGTAGGGAATGGCGTCGGCCCGGAACCCGTCGATGCCCTGGTCCAGCCAGAACCGGACAACGTCGAAGAGCGCGTCAATGACCTTGGGGTTTTCGAAGTTCAGGTCGGGCTGGTGGCTGAAAAAGCGGTGCCAGAAGAACTGCCGCCGGATGGGATCGAAGGTCCAGTTGGATTCCTCGGTGTCCACAAAGATGATGCGCGCGTCCTGGTACTTTTCGTCGGTATCGCTCCAGACGTAGAAGTCGCCGAACGGGCCGTCGGGATCCTTGCGTGATTCCTGGAACCACGGGTGCTGGTCCGAGGTGTGGTTGAGCGGGAGGTCGATGATGACCCGGACGCCGCGGGCATGCGCCTCCGCCACGAGCCGCTTGAAGTCGCTGATGGTGCCGAACTCGTCCAGCACGGAGTTGTAGTCCGAGATGTCGTACCCGCCATCACGGAGCGGGGACTGGAAGAACGGCGGCAGCCACAGGCAGTCCACGCCAAGCCACTGCAGGTAGTCGAGCCTGTCGATCAGCCCGTGGAAGTCGCCGGAGCCGTCCCCGTTCGCATCCGCGAAGGCCCTGACCAGCACCTCATAGAAGACGGCCTTCCGGTACCACAACGGGTCATGCTGAAGTCCTGGCGCGTTCAGTTCGAACGTGCTCTTAGGGGTGAAATGCTGGCCAGAGCTTTGCGGGTTGAAACTCACTTAGGCATTCTCCTCACGCTCAGGATGTGGGCGGGTTCGACGTGCGAATCCAGGCGGACGTAGTTGTATTCGCCCCACTCCCAGCTTTCGCCGGAAATCAGGTCATCCACCGTGAAGCCACCGTTGGGTGACAGGTCCTCGGGGTCGAGTTCCAGGGCGGCCAGGTCAAGGGAGACGGTGCTTTCCCGGGTGCCGTGCGGATCAACGCTGACCACCACGATGATGGTGTCCTTGGTGCCGTCAGGCAGGGTCTTGTGCTTGGAGTACACCACCGTGGCGTCGTCAGTGCTGTGGTGCACCGTCAGGTTCTGCAGGTCCTGCAGGGCCGGATGTGCATGCCGGATGCCGTTAAGCCGGGTGATGTACGGCGCCAGCGTGCGGCCGGATTCAGCAGCAGCGTCCCAGTCGCGGGCCTTGAACTCGAACTTTTCGTTGTCGATGTACTCTTCCGCGCCGGGGCGGGCCACATGTTCGTACAGTTCGTAGCCGGCGTAGACACCCCACAGCGGGCTGGCAGTGGACGCCAGGGCGGCACGGATCTTGAAAGCGGCCGGTCCGCCGAACTGGAGGTACTCGGTCAGGATGTCCGGGGTGTTGACGAAAAAGTTGGGGCGGAAGAAGGCAGCGGACTCATGGCTGACTTCGTGGAAGTAGGTTTCAAGTTCCTTCTTCGTGTTCCTCCATGTGAAGTAGGTGTAGGACTGCTGGAATCCGGCCCGGCCCAGCGCGTGCATCATGGCTGGTCGGGTGAAGGCCTCGGCGAGGAACACAACTCCGGGGGCTTTTTTGTTGACCTGCGCAATGAGCCATTCCCAGAACCAGACGGGCTTGGTGTGCGGATTATCCACCCGGAAAATCCGCACACCGTGGCTGACCCACAACAGGACAATCCGGAGGATTTCCTTTGAGAGGCCCTCCGGATCATTGTCGAAATTCAGCGGATAAATATCCTGGTATTTTTTGGGCGGGTTTTCCGCGTAGGCGATGCTGCCGTCAACGCGGGTGGTAAACCATTCCGGATTAGTCTCCACCCAGGGGTGGTCCGGTGCCGCCTGGAGGGCCAGGTCCAGCGCCACTTCCAGCCCCAGCTCGTTCGCCCGGGCCACGAAGGCGTCGAAGTCCTCGAAAGTGCCCAGGTCCGGGTGGATGGCGTCGTGGCCGCCTTCCTTGGCGCCGATGGCCCAGGGCGAGCCGGGATCGTGGGGGCCGGCGATCAGCGTGTTGTTGGGTCCCTTGCGGTGCTGCACGCCGATGGGATGGATCGGCGGCATGTAGAGGACATCGAAGCCCATGGCAGCCACCGCGTCCAGCCGCTTGGCTGCCGTCCGGAAGTTACCCGAGGTCCAGGCACCCGTGGAGTGGTCCTTGACCGCCCCCTCGGACCGGGGGAAGAACTCATACCAGGCACCGCGTCCTGCGAGGTCGCGTTCGACAAAGAGCGGGTATTGCTCGGAGGCGGCGATCAGTTCACGGATCGGCTGGCGCTGCACAACGTCGGCAACGTCGGGGCCGAATCCGGCGCCGAGGCGTTCCTCGTCCGTGAGGGCTGTGTTGGCCAAAATGGAAGCAGCCAGTCGCAGGGTGCGCCGGTCCGACGCGTTCCGGGTGGCGTCGGCGGCGGCGTCCGACAGCAGTGCTGAGCCTTCTGCCAGCATCAGCTCGACGTCGATCCCGGCGGCCACCTTCACTTCGGCATTATGGTGCCACGTCCCGTAGCGGTCGTGCCAGGCTTCAATGAGGAACGTCCAGTTTCCCGTGCCCGACGGCGTGATGATGCCTTCCCAGCGGTCGGTCCCCAGTCCGCGTTCCCCACGCGGGGGGGCAAGCCTGACGCGCTGGCGTTCCTTTCCCTTGGGGTCCAGGAGGACGGCGCTGACGCCGAGCTGGTCATGTCCTTCGCGGAATGCGGTGGCTCCGACCACAATTCCCTCGCCCGGCAATGCCTTGGCGGGAAACTTTCCACCCTCCACCACCGGCTGCACCGCGGTGATGGGAAAACGGCCAAACCGCAGGCCGTCAGTGATTCGGCCCTTCGGCTTTTGCTTTGCTGCTGCACTGGTTCCTGATTTAGTCGTCACATGCTCGACGTTAGCGAGAAATCACCGAGATTGCTAAGGCCACGCACTTTTTCCCGGCGGTGATTCGTCTTTTCCGGGGCCTCATCTGTCATTTACCTAAAAGAAAGCTAAACCGGTTCCAGCCGCCCATGTTGTCGGTTAGTGTGGCGCAGGTGAAGGCAATCCGCAGATTTACCGTCCGAACCGTTCTCCCGGAACCGATCAGGCCGCTGGCCCGGTTGGCGACCAACCTGCGCTGGTCCTGGCACCGGCCCACCCGCGAACTTTTCGCGGCTTTGAACCCCCGTGTCTGGGAGGAGAGCGGCCAGGATCCGGTGAGCTTCCTGGGCCTCGTCAGCCGGGAGGAGTTCCAGGTCCTGGCAGCTGACCAGTCAGTGGTGGAGCGCGTCCGCTCCGCCGAGCAGGACCTCGACCGGTACCTGGAAGAACCGCGCTGGTACCAGAGCCTTGGCGACGGCGCTCCCTCCTCCATTGCCTACTTTTCGCCCGAGTTCGGCATCACCGAGGTGCTGCCCCAGTACTCGGGGGGCCTTGGCATCCTGGCCGGCGACCACCTGAAGGCGGCCTCGGACCTCGGCGTGCCGCTGATCGGCGTTGGCCTGCTCTACCAGGCAGGGTACTTCAAGCAGTCACTGTCCCGGGATGCCTGGCAGCAGGAGACGTATCCGGTGCTGGACCCCGACGGACTCCCCCTGACCCTGCTGCGCGAACCGTCGCGTGACGGCAACGGCCGCCCGCTGCAGATCTCCCTGCCGCTCCCCAACGGCCGGCGGCTCTTGGCACACATCTGGCGTGCCGACGTCGGACGTGTTCCGCTCCTGCTCCTGGACTCCAACGTTCCGGGCAACGACGACGCCGCCCGCGGGATCACCGACCGGCTGTACGGCGGCGGCGGGGACCACCGGCTCCAGCAGGAGCTGCTCCTGGGCATGGGCGGCGTGAAGGCGCTGCGTGCCTACCAGCGGCTCACGGGCCGGGATGCCCCCGAGGTGTTCCACACCAACGAGGGCCATGCGGGATTCCTGGGCATCGAGCGCATCCAGGAACTGATGGCAGGCGACGACGCCCTGAGCTTCGACGAGGCCCTGGCTGCGGGCCGTGCCTCCACGGTCTTCACCACTCACACCCCGGTGCCGGCCGGCATCGACCGGTTCGAAATTTCGCAGATCCAGCACTTCTTCCAGGCCGGCCTCGCTCCGGCGGTCCCGGTGGACAGGATCCTTGAACTGGGCCGGGAGAACTACGCGGACGGTAACCCGTCCGTGTTCAACATGGCTGTGATGGGCCTCCGGCTCGCGCAGCGGGCCAACGGAGTGGCCAAACTCCACGGTGAGGTGTCCCGCGGCATGTTCTCGGCCCTCTGGCCGGGCTTCGACCATTCCGAGGTGCCAATTACCTCGGTGACCAACGGCGTCCACGTGCCCACCTGGGTGGACGGGCGGATTTCCAAGCTGGCCCGGGAGCAGTTCGGCACGGAGGCTGAGGCCAACGGCCGCTGGGACCTTGCCTATAACGTCAGCGACGCCGATGTCTGGGCGTTGCGCCGCGCGATGCGGACGGCGCTGGTGGAGGATGTCCGGCGCCGCCTCCGCGCCGCCTGGAAGAAGCGTGGCGCCGCGGACGCGGAGCTCGGCTGGACCGACAGCGTGCTGGATCCGGATGTGCTGACGATCGGCTTTGCACGCCGCGTCCCCACGTACAAGCGGCTGACGCTGATGCTGCGCGAACCGGCCCGGCTCAAGGCACTGCTGCTGCACAAGGACCACCCGATCCAGCTGGTCATTGCCGGCAAGTCCCACCCCGCCGATGACGCCGGCAAGAAGATGATCCAGGACCTGGTCCGCTTCACCGACGATCCTGAGGTCCGGCACCGGATCGCGTTCCTGCCGAACTATGACATCGCCATGGCCCGGACGCTTTTTCCCGGCTGCGATGTCTGGCTTAACAATCCCCTGCGGCCGTTGGAGGCCTGCGGCACGTCCGGGATGAAGGCCGCCATCAACGGCTCGCTGAACCTTTCAGTGCTCGATGGCTGGTGGGATGAAATGTACGACGGCGAGAACGGCTGGGCGATCCCCACCGCCAACAACGGTGCGTCCCCCGAGGAACGCGACGACATCGAGGCCGCCGCCCTCTATGAACTGCTGGAAACCCAGGTGGCGCCGCGTTTCTACGGCAACACTGTGTCCGAAAGCGCCGGCGCGGCCGGCCCGTCCGAATCGGGCACGGAAAAGGTCCCCACCCACTGGGTCTCGATGATCAAGCACACGCTGTCGCACCTGGGCCCGGCTGTTTCGGCTGACCGGATGCTCCGCGACTACGTGAACATCCTGTACCGTCCGGCAGCCGAGGCCGGCCGGCGGGCGGTCAAGGACTCCTATGCCCAGGCCCGCGCCCTGGCTGCCTGGACCGGACAGGTCCGCGCTGCCTGGCCGCTGATCCATGTGGAGCACGTGGACTCCGTCGGTGTCTCCGAAGACCCGCAGATCGGC
Organism: Arthrobacter sp. HS15c; assembly: GCF_040812005.1. Classification (NCBI taxonomy): domain Bacteria; kingdom Bacillati; phylum Actinomycetota; class Actinomycetes; order Micrococcales; family Micrococcaceae; genus Arthrobacter; species Arthrobacter sp. HS15c. The sequence continues at coordinate 350,443 of NZ_JBFOHM010000006.1, read as the reverse complement.
GACACCCTGCAGGTCAACGCGTACGTGGCCCTGCATATCCTGTCCCCCGACGACGTGTCGGTTGAGGTGGCTTACGGACGGGCCGAGGAAAACGACACGCTTGCCGACGTCACGGTGATGGAACTCCAGATACAGGAGGACCTCGGCGGCGGCCGCCACCTGTTCAGCGGGTCCCTGCTGATCGACCGGGCCGGCTCCTTCGGCTACACCGTCCGCGTCCTGCCCCGGCACGAGGCACTGGCCTCCAAGGCGGAGTTGGGGCTGATCGTCAACGCCTGAGCCGTTTCCAGATATCCGCCGGATGTCAGTCATCCTCCGCGTGCTGCTCCTTCGTCGCTTTGACGCACGCTTCCGGATAACTGACATCCGGCGTTGCTGTGCGGAACCGTCCGAGGCGGTTGACGACGTTGGTTAGAGCAGCACTGCCGTGACGTTCAGGTCTTTGCCTGCGTAGCTTTCGGCGTCCTGGAGGATCTCGCAGATGATGCCGAACGCCCTGTCACCCCGGAAAGCCGCGGCCACCTGCCAGAGAACCGTAACGGGCAGGTGGCCGTCGTCCGTGATGGTGTCCGCAAAGTCGTGCAGTGAATCGTTGAGGGCATCCAGGTTGATTCCATAGTGCTCCGGGAAGTTCAGCACCACCCCGAAGGTTTCGAGGACGGCTTTTTTGCTGTCTGCTGCCGGCACCACCAGGCTGCGGCGGCCGGCGTCTGCGACCTGCTCCTGCAGTTCTTCCAGGGTCCAGGTGTCGGCTGAGTAGATCTTCATGGGTTGCTTAGCTGCCTTCTGCAATGAATGAGAACGAATCGTAGTGGTCCGCCGTGTAGTACTTCTCGCCCGCGGAGCCAGTAACGATGCGGCGGGCTCCGCGGTCCGACTCACCAGGTGTGGGAACGGTGTACTCCCGGTAGTAACCCCTGTCCTTCAGCGGCAGGATCCGTTCCAGGTTCCCGAAGGTCTGGTTGTCCTTGCTGTACCGATAAGGACCGCCCGCCCGGATCAGCGCCAGGGTCTTGCGCGCGTCCACCGGCAGCTCCGATTCGGGGACAGCCGGCAGTCCGGACGGATTCTCCACGACGGCACCGGCCGGGCCGGATCCGGCGTTCGGCGGGGCCGGGGCAGCGCTCGAAGCAGCTCCCGGCGTCGGATTTCCCGTGAGCGGTTCAAACAGTCCGGTGTAGCCGAAGGCAAGCAGGGCGACCGCCACCAGAACGGACAGCACCAGGGCAACAGCAGGGCGGTTGCGCATTTATGGTCCCCCGGAGGCCTAGGTGCGGTAGATGTTGATCGAGTTGGCCTCGACGAGGTCCGTCTCCCCCGATGCGACGATCCCGCCCTGGCGCAGTTCGTGCAGCGGCGAGGTGGTGAGCCTCAATTCGAACATGCGGTGCGGCGTTCCGTCGTCGTTGGTGAGCTGCGGCAACGTGATCTTCACGTCGGAGGTGCTGCCGTTGACCACCACCAGGCCGGCCAGGGTGCCGTCATCGGAGCCAAGCAATAATTGCATGACCCGGTGCTGGGGATCGTTCCAGCGGTCCATGGACATCGGCTCACCCGACTGGTCAAACCAGTAAAGATAGGACTGTTCGTCACGCACCGGGAAATCGTGGGGCTGGCTGGCGAGGAATTCCTTGCGGAGCCGGACGTACCGCTTGGTGCTGCGCAGCATCTCATGCGACTCGGGCGTCCGGGTCCAGTCGATCCACGCCAGCGGGTTGTCCTGGCAGTAGGCGTTGTTGTTTCCCTGCTGGGTCCGCGCCAGCTCATCCCCGGCGGTGATCATGGGCACGCCCATCGAGATCATCAGCGAGGCCATGAGGTTCCGGCGGGACTGGGCGCGCTCGGCCAGGATTGCCTCGTCCTCGGTCCGACCCTCAAACCCGTGGTTGTAACTGCGGTTATCGCCGTGCCCGTCCCTGTTCTGCTCGCCGTTGGCCTCGTTGTGCTTGCGGTCGTAGGAGACGAGGTCGGCCAGCGTGAAGCCGTCGTGCGACGTAATGAAATTGAGCGAGGCCAGCCTGGAGCGGCCAGAGCCTTCGAAGAGTCCGGCCGAACCGGACAGGGCGTCCGCGAGCTTGGCCACGGATCCGCCGTGGCCGCCGCCTTCGATGGCGGCGCGGTCCGAGAGCCAGAACGACCTCACACCGTCGCGGAAGTGGTCGTTCCAGTCCACCCAGCCGCCGGGGAAGCGCCCGGTCTGCCAGCCGCCGTAGCCCACGTCCCACGGCTCGGCGATCAGCTTCACGTCCGACAACACCGGATCCGCCGCGATGGCAACAAGGAAGGGATGCCGAGGATCGAATTCGTTGGCCGCGTTCCGGCAGAGCGTCACGGCGAGGTCGAAGCGGAACCCGTCGATGTGGAATTCATCAACCCAGTACCGCAGCGAGTCCAGCACCAGCTGCACCACCCTGGGTTCGCCGAAATTCAGGCTGTTGCCGCAGCCGGTGGTGTCCAGGTACCGTCCGTGGCCGTCGGTCCGGTAGTACTTGTCCTCGCCAAGGCCGCGGAAGCTGAGTGCAGGCCTGTCAGGTCCACCTTCGGCTGTGTGGTTGTAGACAACGTCCAGGATCACTTCAACCCCGGCGGCATGGAGGAGCTTGACCATGCCCTTGAATTCGTCCTGGATGGCCTGCGGGCCCGCGTCCTGCGCAGCCTTGGTGGCGTAGCTCGGCTGGGGCGCGAAGAATGCAGCGGTGTTGTAGCCCCAGTAGTTGGTCAGGCCAAGGTTCTGTAAGTGGGGTTCGTCAAGGTGGAAATGGACCGGAAGCAGCTGGACGGACGTAATGCCCAGGCTCTTGAGGTGCTCGATGATGGCCGGGTGCGCCATGCCGGCGTACGTGCCGCGGAGTTCCTCGGGAACGTCCGGATGCAGCATGCTCTGGCCGCGGACGTGTGCCTCGTAAATGATCGTGTTGCGCCATTGGGTCCGCGGGCGCGCGTCGCTGCCCCAGTCAAAATCGGCTGCCATCCTGACATTCGTCAGGAATCCCTCCCGCTGGTCCACGGCCCGGCCGTAGGGATCGAGCAAGAGAGGCTGGCCGCCGTCGTCGTCCAGGTCAAGGGTGGGCACTGACAGCGGCAGCGATTCCTCTTTGGACGTCGGCCGGAAGCCATACCGCGAACCAACAGGGAAACCGTCCACGATTCCGTGGTGGACGCCGTGGGTGACGTTGGGCAGCGCCTTCAGCTGCCATTCGCCGCCTGGCGCCTTGTAGGCGATCTCCAGGCTGGCCACGCCCGGCGCATACACGGCCACGTTCGCGCGGGACTGCGAAGCGTGTCGGCCCCCGGAATCGGGGCGCGGAACGCTGACACCGAGGGGAAGCGCCGAGGAGGCGTCCATGGTGGAAGCAGTGTCGAAAAGCGGCATGACCATCACCTAAATATTAGCCGCCGGCGTGAAAACACCAGTGCTTCCGGTTATGTGACGCCGCCCGCAAAGCCAGCCGCCACCCTTCATCCGCGCCCTGCGGTTCTACTTGGTGGCCCGCTGCCTGGAGACCTCGTAGAGGGAGATGCCTACGGCCATGGAGGCGTTCAGCGATTCCATGGCGGAATCGATCGGGATGGAGACGATCTGGTCGCAGTTTTCCCGGACCAGGCGGCTGAGGCCCTTGCCTTCGGATCCGACCACAATGCATACGGGTTCGGTGGCGAGGGTAAGGTCCGGCAGCGAAACGTCGCCGTCGCCGTCGAGCCCGAGGACAAAAATACCCATGTTCTTGAACTGCTTCAGGGCGCTGTTCAGGTTGGCTGCGCGTGCCACCGGAACGCGTACGGCCGCGCCGGCGCTGGTCTTCCAGGCCGAGGCCGTGACGCCCACGGAGCGGCGTTCCGGGACGATGACGCCGTGGCCGCTGAAGGCCGAGACGGAGCGGATGATCGCGCCAAGGTTGCGGGGGTCGGTGATGCCGTCCAGCGCGACGAACAGCGGGGCATTGGACACGTGGCCCTTCTTCCACCGGTCCACGGTTTCCTCGGCCAGGTCATACGCATCCTGGTATTCGTAGGGCGGGATCTGCAGGACCAGGCCCTGGTGGACGGCGTCGTCGGTCATGCGGTCCAGCTCGGGCTTGCCGGTCTCGAGCAGCGGAATGCCACGCTCGGCCGCGATCTTCAGCGACTCCTTGACCCGGTCATCCATTTCGATCCGGATGGCGATGTGCAGTGCCTTGGCGGGGATGCCCGCGCGCAGTGCCTCCACCACGGAGTTGCGGCCCGTGACGACCTCTTCGGTTGCCCGCCCCTTGGGGCCGGTGCGTGCGGCTCCGGCGCTGCGGGCGCCCGTACCGCGCTTGGCAGCAGACCGTTCAGCCAGCTGCTTGCTCTTGTGCGCCTTGTGGTACGGGCGGTCCTCCGCCTTGGGTGTGGGACCCTTGCCTTCAAGAGCCTTGCGGCCATGACCACCGGTTCCGATGGTTGGGCCCTTCTTCGCTTTAACCGATCGGCGACCATTGTTGGCCATTGTGTTCCACCCTTGATTGTTTGACTGAGTCTGCTTACCAGTCTACTGAATCAAGTTAAATCGCCGGTTCAGTCCCGCTGCAGGCTCCAGGTGGCGCCTTCGGCACTGTCCTCGACGGCGACACCGGCGGCCTTCAGCGTGTCCCGAATGGCGTCCGACGCGGCCCAGTCTTTGGCTGCCCGGGCCTCGGCGCGGGCCACGAGCTGGGCCTCAACGAGTACGCCCAGCGCAGCCGCCTCCTTGGTGTTCGCGGTATCGGAGCTTGCGACGGCGTCGAGCCCCAGGGCCTGGGTCATGATCATTACCGCGTTCCGTGCATGCCGCGCGGCTTCGTCATCGCCCTCGGCCAGGGCGGTGTTGCCGGCGCGCACGGTCTCGTGCAGGGCAGCCAGCGCGCGCGGGACGTTGAGGTCGTCGTCCATGGCGTCCGAAAAAGCCTGCACAGACTCGGTGGACGGGCCGAAGTTGCCTGCCACGAAGCCGAAGTCGGTGCCCAGGCGGGCGGCGGCCTTGGCCTGGAACCCGTCAATGCGTTCGACGGCGGCAGCAGCCTCCTCCAGCGAGGTGGGGCGGTAGTCGAGTATGGAGCGGTAGTGCGCCTGGCCCAGGTAGTACCGGACCACGCGCGGCGGGGCCAGCTCAAGCATCTCGGCGGGGCTGACCGTGTTGCCGATGGACTTGGACATCTTTTCGCCCTGGTAGGTGACCATGCCGTTGTGCATCCAGAAGTTCGCGAAGCCGTGGCCGGCCGCCTGGGACTGGGCCATCTCGTTCTCGTGGTGCGGGAAGCGCAGGTCCAGCCCGCCGCCGTGGATATCGAACTCGGTGCCGAGGTACTTGGTGACCATGGCGGAGCATTCCAGGTGCCAGCCCGGGCGGCCGGCGCCCCACGGCGAGGCCCAGCTCGCCGTCGTCGGCTCCCCCTCTTTGGAGCCCTTCCAGAGCGCGAAGTCCCTGGCATCTTTCTTGCCGCGCGGATCCGCGTCCTGGGCACCCTGCATGTCATCGATGTTCTGCCGCGTCAGCGACCCGTATTTATCCCACGACCGCACGTCGAAATAGACGTCGCCCGAATCGTCCAGGGCCGGATACGCATGGCCACGGTCGATCAGCTGCTGGATAAGGGCATGCATTTCGGGGATATGCCCGGTGGCGCGGGGTTCGTACGTGGGCCTGGACACGCCAAGGGTGTCGTAGGCCTTCAGGAACTCCTGCTCGTAGCGGTAGGCCAGCGCCCACCACTCTTCTTCACGGACCTCCCCCGGTTCGGGCCGGAACCCGGGGGCGAAGGACGCTTCAGACTTGGCGAGGATCTTGTCATCGATGTCCGTGACGTTCCGGACCACCGTGACGCGGTACCCCCGGTACGTCAGCCAGCGGGTGAGCTGGTCAAACGCGATGGCGGAGCGGATGTGTCCCACATGGGGCATCCCCTGGACGGTAGCGCCGCAGTAGTAGACGCTCGCCTTGCCCGGTTCGAGGGGGACGAAGTCTCGGACTTCGGCGGATGCTGTGTCGTAAAAGCGCAGGGTCACCGCTCCAGATTAGCCGACGGGCGCACGTTGGCTGTGGGATACACCAGTGCGGTGGCCACGGCGGAGATTCCCTCACCCCTCCCGGTGAAGCCCAGCCCGTCGCTGGTGGTGGCGGTGACGCTGACCGGGGCTCCCGCGGCCTCGCTGAGGACGCGCTGGGATTCTTCCCGCCGCGGCCCGAACTTGGGCCGGTTGCCGACAAACTGCACGGCGACGTTGCCGATCTCGAATCCGGCAGCCCGCACGATCCGCGCCGCTTCTGCGAGGAGCGTGGCACCGGAGGCGCCGGCGAATTCGGGCCGGTCGGTGCCGAAGTGTGTTCCAAGGTCGCCGACCCCGGCCGCGGAGAACAGGGCGTCTGCCGCGGCGTGCGCCACGGGGTCGGCATCGGAGTGGCCGGCCAGGCCACGCTCACCCTCCCAATGGAGCCCTCCCAGCCACAACGGGCGGGGCTTGTCTGCGGCGGCGAAGGCGTGGACGTCCACGCCGATCCCCGTGCGCGGCAGGATCATGTTCTCCGGTCCCATGGTCAGCCCTCCACCCAGCGGGCGCCAAGCGGCCCTTCCAGGAGCCCTTCGGCGAGGATCAGGTCAAGGGGCGTCGTGATTTTCAGGGATTGCGTGGAGCCGCGGACCGCGAACACCGGCGTACCGAGCATTTCCACGAGCATGGCGTCGTCGGTCACAGCCGCCGACTGCTTGCCGTCCAGGGCCTGGGCGGCCTCATGCGCTTTCAGGAGGGTGCTGAGCCGGAAGCCCTGCGGCGTCTGCACCGCACGGAGTTCCTCCCGCGGCGCGGTCCCGGTGACGATCTCCGGCGCCAGGGCACTGTCCATTCCCGTGGTCGCGGCGACCGTTTTGACAGTGTCCACCACCGCGACGGCGGGAATCACCGCTGCGGCGCCCGCAGCCAGGGCATCGGCGACACGGTGGAAGACGGATTCGGGTGTGAGGGCACGCGCGGCGTCGTGCACCAGCACGGCTTCAATGCCGTCCATCAGGGCGGCGATGCCGGCCCGGACGGAATCAGCCCGGGTGGCGCCGCCGTCGACGATGGTCAGGATGGGGCCGCCGTCGGCCAGTTCCTCCCGGAAGTCCTCGCAAAGCTGGCGGAGGCCGTCGTCTCCTGCCGGCAGGGCGACGCAGACCTGGCTGCTGATGCCGGACGCGACGATGCCGCGCAGTGCATGGGTCAGAAGCGGTTCGCCGCCCAGCGGAACCGCCGCCTTGGGCATGCCGTAGCCAAGCCGCTGCCCTGAGCCTGCGGCCACCAGGATCACGGCCGTGACAAGGCGGGTGGGTGTTTCACTCATGCGGACTAGCCTACGTCCACGCAGGCTGCCCCGCCCGGACCTGTATCCGGGCAAAAAGAAACCCCGGCGGCACTTGCGTGCCGCCGGGGTTCAATTCTTAGGAAGCCAGGACCTCGTCGAGAACGCTGGCAGCCTTCTCTTCGTCGGTCTTTTCAGCCAGCGCCAACTCTGAAATCAGAATCTGCCGGGCCTTGGCCAGCATTCGCTTCTCACCTGCGGAAAGGCCCCGGTCGTGATCTCGGCGCCACAGGTCGCGGACGACCTCTGCCACCTTGATGACGTCACCGGAAGCAAGCTTCTCCAGATTTGCCTTGTATCTGCGTGACCAGTTGGTGGGTTCTTCAGTGAACTCGGCACGGAGCACATCGAATACGTGCTCCAGGCCTTCCTTGCCCACTACATCCCGGACCCCAACAAGGTCAACGTTTTCTGCTGGAACTTCAATGGTCAGATCACCCTGAGCCACCTTGAGCTTGAGATACATTTTCTCTTCGCCCTTGACGGTGCGCATCTTGATTTCTTCAATTTTTGCAGCACCGTGGTGAGGGTAAACTACTGTCTCGCCGACCTCAAATACCATGTGGACATTCCCCTTTCCCGCAGACCAGTTTATCACGATTCGGGCATATGACTGGCCGCGAAAGGGCCCCGGAACCGCATGAATACGCGGAAAATGGGCAGAATCGACCCCCTTGGACCCCTTGACGGATGCGGATAATAGTGCATCGGAGAGGCCTTGCCAAGGGCAATGTGACCGCCCGGAATCCGCGTTTGGGCAGGTTTGCGGATAGGCTATGGGCTGAATAATGTTCCAAGACTCTTGAGGAGTACGTGACGTGCGTTTCACTGCGATGAACCGGGCCCAGCGCGGCAAACTGGCATTGGCGGCAGCTGCCCTGGGCCTCGGCCTGGTGACGGTGACCGGCTGCGGCTACATCACCCCCCAGCAGACTTCTCACCAGTACTCCGCATCGGATGGCATCCGCGCGGACCTGGGCCCCTTGCAGCTGCGCAACTTCATGATTGTTTCTGCCGGCGAGGACAAGCCGGGCCGCCTGCTCGGCGCCGTCTACAACTCCTCGTCGCAGGACGTCAAGCTGACGGTCAACGGCGCCGAAGGCTCCCAGACGCAGGTATCCGTGAAGGCAAACTCCTACACGCTGCTCAACGACTCCACCGACGAAGCGATCCTCAGCACCAGCGGCGGCATCGCCGGCTCCCTGGTGCCGGTCAAGATCACCGAAAACGGCACCAACTTGAACAAGACAATCGACGTTCCTGTTCTTGACGCAACCCTGGAAGAGTACAAGGAGTATGTGCCGGCAGGCAGCGAGCCAACCGGCACCAGCTCACCGACGCCGTCGCCGTCGACGTCCTCTGCCGCCGCAGCCCACTAGGCGCCGTAGCGGACCGCAACGCAACGCAGAAGGAGGGGCTCCCCGCGGGGAGCCCCTCCTTCTGCGTTGCGGGTTTGGCGCCAGGGCCTGCCGGGCCGCCGCTTAGGGTTCGAACTTGTAGCCGAGGCCCCGAACCGTCACCAGGAACCGTGGGGCCGAAGGGTCCGGCTCGATCTTGCTCCGCAGCCGCTTGACGTGGACATCGAGAGTCTTGGTGTCGCCCACATAGTCGGATCCCCACACCCTGTCGATGAGCTGGCCTCGGGTCAGCACCCGCCCCGAGTTCCGGAGCAGCATCTCCAGCAGTTCAAATTCCTTCAGCGGGAGCAGCACCTGCTCGCCGCCCACGCTCACCACGTGCCGCTCGATGTCCATCCGGACAGGTCCGGCCTGCACCGTGGCTGAGATCAGTTCTTCCGGCTCACCCTGGCGGCGGAGCACCGCCCGTACCCTGGCCACCAGTTCGCGCGAGGAATACGGCTTGGTCACGTAGTCGTCGGCGCCGAGTTCCAGGCCCACCACTTTGTCGATCTCGGAATCCTTGGCGGTCAGCATGATGACCGGAACGCCGGAACGCTGCCGGAGCTGGCGGCACACTTCGGTTCCGGACAGGCCCGGGAGCTGCAGGTCCAGCAGGACCAGGTCGGCGCCGTTGCGGTCGAACTCGGTGATGGCGTCAAGGCCGTTGTCGACGACCTCCACTTCGAATCCTTCCTTGCCCAGCAAATAGGACAGCGGGTCGCTGAACGACTCCTCGTCCTCAACTATCAAGATCCTGCTCAAGCGCTAGCTCCTTGTTCGTGTGCGCCGGCGGCGCGGGATTCGTGGGATTGACGGGCGGAGTGGTGCTTGGGCGGTGCGGACTTCGGGCCGGCGGCAGGTTCTTCCTCGACGTCGGGCCCCTCCATTTCCGGCAGCCGCAGGGTGAAAGTCGAGCCGTGGCCGGGCTGGGACCACAGGGTCACCTCGCCTCCGTGGTTTGAGACGACATGCTTGACGATGCTCAACCCGAGGCCTGTTCCGCCGGTGTGGCGGGAGCGGGCCGCGTCCACACGGTAGAAACGCTCAAAGACACGTTCCTGGTCCTCCGGGGAGAGGCCTTCGCCCTGGTCGGTGACCGATATCGCGATCAGTCCCTCCTTGGCGCGGACGCCCACACCCACCCGGGTGTTCTCCGGCGAGTACCGGATGGCATTGTCAATGAGGTTGCGCAGGGCCGTGACCAGCAGGTCGGGGTCGCCGAAGACCATTCCGTCCGCGTGTCCGCCAACAACGATCGTGATGTTCTTGCTCTCGGCTGGCAGCTGGGACCGGTCAACGGCTTCGCTGATCACAGCGTTGATGTCCACAGGCCTGCCCTGCTGGGCCACGCTGGCCCCCTGCAGGCGTGAGAGTTCAATGATGTCCTGCACCAGTGCCGCCAGGCGGCCGGATTCCTTGTGCATGCGCTTGGCGAAGCGGCGGACGGCCTCTTCGTCGTCCGCCGAGGACTCAAGCGCCTCGGCCAGGAGGGAGATGGCCCCCACCGGGGTCTTCAGTTCATGGGACACGTTGGCCACGAAGTCGTTGCGGATCTCTTCGGTCCGGGTGATTTCCGTCCGGTCGTCGGCCAGCAGGAGGATGTATTCCTCACCGAGCATGGCTGCACGCACCTGCACAATGATGGTCCCCTGGCCAAGCGGGCCACGGGGCAGCTCCAGCTGCTTCTCGATGATCACGCCGTCGCGGCGGACACCCGCCGTCATGTCCAGCAGCTGCTTGTGGACCACGGTGTGGCCACGGACCAGGCCATAGGCGTAGGCGGCGGGGCTGGCCCTGACCACGCCGTCGACGGCGTCCACCACCACAAAGGCACGCCCGACGACGGCCAGCACCTCGGCGGCGCCCGCCGGCAGGGCGAGTTCCTCGACGGCGATGTCCACCAGCTGGCGCTGCTTTTCGCTGACCCTGAACGCAAGCACGCCGAAGGTGCCGAACGACAGGCCGATGAGGCCTGCGATGACACCGATGAGCATAGGATCCACGTTCCCAGCTTATGCTGTGGGAAACGCGGTTTTGCCGCATCAGGCCCACCTGCGGAGACGGTTCAACTAACGTTCACCTGCCGACCTCCAACCGTTCACCGGCCGCTGGCAGAGTATGGAGTTGGACTGCCGAACGGCGACACGAACTGCCGCCGGCGGACAGCGCCGGCGGGGGTTCCAAGGAAAGGACGCCAACGTGCGTAAGGTTTTTCAGGAAGAACTGGCCCAGGTCGGCGAGCAGCTGGTGGAGATCTCACAGCTGGTCAGCGAAGCGATCGGAAAGGCCACAACGTCCTTCCAGGTGGCAGACGTTGATTTGGCCCAGGACGTGATCGCAGCCGACGCCCGCATCGACTTCCTCCAGAACAGCCTCGACGAGCGTGCCATCGACATCCTGGCCCTGCAGGGCCCGGTGGCCAGCGACCTTCGCATGCTGGTGGGCTCGCTGCGCATGAGCGCGTCCCTGGAGCGGATGGGCGACCTCGCCCGCCACATTGCCCAGCTGGCGCGTCTGCGGTTCCCCTCCACCGTGATCCCGGCCTCGATGACCGATACCTTCAAGCAGCTGGCCGAGCTGGACCAGCTGATCGCAGCGAAACTGACGGTGTTGCTCGAAACGCGCAACCTCGAAGTGGCCCGCGACATCCTGAAGGCAAACAGCGAGATCAACGACCTGCACCTGAGCGTGTTCAAGGCGATCGCCAGCCCGGACTGGCAGGAATCCCCCGCCACCACCGTGGACGTGGCCCTCGCGAGCCGCTACTTTGAGCGTTTCGCGGACCACGGCGTTTCGGTGGCCCAGAAGGTCACCTACCTCGTAACCGGTGCCTGGCAGCCGAACGGCACCGAACACAGCTGAGCCGGAGGTTCTGCAGCAACAACGACGGCGGGCCGGTCACCTGGGGTGACCGGCCCGCCGTCGTAATGTGCTGGGTTAGCGCAGGCGCTACTTCTTGCCCTGGTTGGCGACGGCGAGGATGGCCTCGGCAGCAGCGTCCGGATCCAGGTACGTGCCGCCCGGCTTCACCGGCTGGAAGTCCTCGTCCAGGTCGTAGACCAGCGGGATGCCGGTGGGGATGTTCAGGCTGGCGATGGCGTCGTCGCTGATGCCGTCCAGGTGCTTGACCAGGGCGCGCAGCGAGTTGCCGTGCGCGGTGACCAGGACGGTCTTGCCGGCCTTGAGGTCGTCCTTGATGTCCGATTCCCAGTAAGGAAGCAGGCGGACCAGGACATCCTTGAGGCACTCGGTGCGCGGCAGGGCGTCGCCGAGGTCCGCGTACCGGGGGTCGTGGGCCTGGGAAAACTCGCTGCTGTCGTCCAGGGGCGGCGGCGGGGTGTCGTAGGACCGGCGCCATTCCATGAACTGCTCCTCGCCGTATTCGGCCAGGGTCTGCGCCTTGTCCTTGCCCTGGAGGGCGCCGTAGTGGCGTTCGTTCAGGCGCCAGTCCCGCTTGACCGGGATCCAGCCGCGGTCGGCCTTGTCCAGGGAAATGTTGGCCGTGTTGATGGCCCGCTTCAGGAGCGAGGTGTAGAGGACATCCGGGAGAAGATCGTTCTCAACCAGGAGCTCGCCGCCGCGTGCTGCTTCCTCGCGGCCCTGGTCGTTGAGGTCAACGTCCACCCAGCCGGTGAACAGGTTCTTGGCGTTCCATTCGCTGTGGCCGTGGCGCAGCAGAATCAGCTTGTAAGTCATGATTTTTATCCTAGCCGAGCGCCGCTGCCGCCCGCCCAGCGTTACAGCACGGGGTCACGTTTGCGGCGTCACGTTGGATAGGGTTGGGCGGTGGTTCAAAAAGCTGAACGGGTGGCCGCCCCGCAGATGTCCGGCAGGAACAGGGCCGCCAAACCGGTGGGGAACATTACCCGCGGCACCACCAACCCCAACCGCATGCGGCGCGTGGACCGCTGGTTGACCGGCCCGCAGGCCTGGCGCCTGCGCAGGGCGGCGGATCCCCTGGTTGTCGACCTGGGCTACGGCGCAACGCCCGCCACCGCCGTCGAACTTTTTGAACGCCTGCGCACTGTCCGGCCGGACGTCCGCGTGTGCGGGATCGAGATCGAACCCGAGCGGGTCCGCCTGGCAAAGTCACTGGAACAGCCGGGCCTGAGCTTCCAGGTGGGCGGCTTCGAACTGCCCGTGCCCGGGCGTCCGGTCCTGGTCCGCGCCTTCAATGTGCTGCGCCAATACGAGGAAGCGGATGTGGAGGGAATCTGGCGGCTGGTCCAGGGCCGGCTCTCCCCCGGCGGCCTGTTCATCGACGGGACCTGCGACGAGATCGGCCGGCGCGTGACGTGGATTGCCCTGGACGGCGAGCGGCCGCTGTCCTTGAGCATGTCCGTGCGGTTCGGAAGTTTTGCGCTGCCGTCGGAGGTTGCGGAGCGGCTGCCCAAGGCGTTGATCCACCGGAATGTGCCGGGCGAACGCGTCCACGGCCTGATGGCGGCCATGGACCGGGCGTGGCTGGAGTCGGCGCCGCTGGCGTCGTTCGGAAACCGGCAGCGCTGGCACGCCATGTGCCAGGCACTGCTCGACGGCGGCTGGCCGGTCCAGGACGGTCCCTCACGGTGGCGCCTGGGTGAGCTGACGGTGGGTTGGGAGGCTGTGGCGCCGTCGGTTTAGGTCACCAGGGTCCGTAGGGGCCTGTGTTGCGGCTTCCTCCGCGGCCGGCGTCCTTCACGGCGGGGCGCACATCGGCGAGGTAGACCGAAGCTGCCACCACGGCTGCCAGGCCGAAGAGTCCCAGGGTGCCGAACAGGCCGCCGCCGCTGCCGAACAGTGAGATGACGCCCACAAGGGTGGCACCGCCGGTGAGGGCCAGCCAGAAGGTCTTGGTCCGCTTGCCCGTGGCTTCAAAAGCGTTCGCCCGGTGGCGTGCGCAGTCAACCAGGGCCCAGAGTTCAAGCCCCAGGGCCACCACGGCAAGGACAAAGAATACTGCCCGCTCCACATAAAAAATCATCAGTTGACCGTCCACCATCCCAGCCTAGCCTTCCAGCGAGTCCAGCGCCTGCTTCAAATCGGCCCACAGGTCCTCGACATTTTCGATTCCCACGCTGAGGCGCACCAGGTTCTCCGGAACGCTGACCGGTTCGGCTGCGTGGCGGCGGCGCCGTTCAATCAGGGACTCCACGCCGCCCAGGGACGTGGCAGGCAGCCACAGCTGCAGCGCGCGGACCAGCTTGTCCGCGGCGTCGGGGCCGCTGAGGTCCCCCACCGGTGCGATCCGGATGCAGACAATCGACCCGAAGCCCTTCATCTGGGCCTTCGCCCGTTCATGCCCGGGATCACTGGCAAGCCCGGGGAAATGGATGCTTTCGATCCGCGGGTGCGTGCCCAGGTGGTTGGCAAGGACCGCTGCCGATTCCTGCGAGCGTTCGATGCGCAGGGCCAGGGTGCGCAGGCCGCGCAGGGCGAGCCAGGCTTCGAACGGCCCGGCAATTGCCCCATGGATGGTGCGGTGGTGCAGCAGCGCCGATCGGATGTCCGGGTTGGGTGTCACCAGGGCGCCCAGGACCACGTCGGAGTGCCCGGCGAGGTACTTGGTCACCGAGTGGAGGACAACGTCCGAGCCGAGGGCCAGCGGCTGCTGGACCAAAGGGGTGGAGAACGTGTTGTCGGTGACGACGATCGCCCCGGCCCGGTGGGCGGCCTCGGCGAGGACGGGAAGGTCGGCGATGCCCAGCATGGGGTTGGTGGGGCTTTCCAGCCACAGCATGCTGGCCGGCCTGGCGTCGGGACCCTTCGGGGCGATCTGCTCCAGTACTGCGTCCGTGTCTGCGATGTCCACGGTCCGGAGTTCGAGGAATCCCTTCTGGGCAAGCTCAGCGGCCATCACCAGGGATCCCGAGTAGCTGTGCGACGGCATCACCAGGACACCGCCGGCAGGCACGAGGGACAGTGCGGAACTGACGGCCGCGAGTCCGGACGCGTACAGCAGGCCCGGCAGGTGGGACCCTTCAAGCTGGCCGAGGGCTTCTTCAAACGGGTCCCAGGTGGGGTTGGCGTACCGGCCGTAGCCGCGGTCGCCGTCGGCGAGCGGTCCGGTACCGAAGTAGGTCGACGAGAGCACGATGGGCGGGTTCACCGGTTCGTCCCGCTGCCGTGCAGGCCGGCCTGCGGCGACAACCACCGTGTCGGCTGAAAGGGACGCGGCATGCTGTTCGGTGAGACTCATGGGGCTAGCGTACTTTGGAGCGCTGCCCCGTCAGAAAGCCGTTACGTGCGCTGGAGCAGCGACGGGGCGGCGTCCAGTCGGTGAATGTCGGCGTGGATCGGTAGGCTTGTTAAGTGACTATCCAAAGCCCCGGGCTTTTTATTGCGTTTGAAGGCGGCGACGGCGCGGGCAAGTCCACGCAGGCTGCCAGGCTGGCCGAGGCCCTGGAATCCCGCGGCCTGAAAGTGCTGCGGACCCGGGAGCCTGGCGGTACGCCCATCGGCGAGAAGCTCCGTTCCCTGGTGCTGGACCACGGCCACGGCCACATCGATGCCCACACCGAGGCACTCATCTTCGCGGCTTCACGCGCAGCCCACGCCGGCCAGGTCATCCGTCCCGCGCTGGACCGCGGTGACATTGTCCTCACCGACCGCTACATCGATTCCTCGGTGGCGTACCAGGGGGCCGGCCGTGACCTTGGCACCGAGGCGGTCCGCACACTCAACGAATGGGCCACCGACGGCCTCCAGCCTGACCTGACGGTGCTGCTGGATGTGGACCCGGCGGATGGCCGCCGCCGCCGCACCGCCGGTGACGCCGCGGAGGACAGGCTGGAATCCGAGGCCGATGAATTCCATGCCCTGATCCGGGAGGCGTTCCTCCAGCTCGCGGCAGCGCGCCCGGATGCCTACCTAGTACTGCCCGCGCATCTGGCCGTTGCCGAGCTGGCCGCACAGATCCTCGCACGGGTGGACGCCCTGCTTGCGACCTCCGGCCAAGGCGCGGCATGACGGTCTGGGACGACCTCCAGGGCCAGACCGCCGTCGTCGAACAGCTCCGGCAGGCGTCCCTCGGTGAGGGGCTGACGCATGCCTGGCTGTTCACCGGCCCGCCCGGCTCGGGGCGTTCCAACGCCGCCAAGGCGTTCGCAGCGGCGCTGAACTGCGACCAGGAGGATGTGACCCGCCGTGGCTGCGGAACGTGTCCCGCGTGCCTGACCATCCTCGGCGAGACGCACTCCGACGTGACCTTCGTCCGTACCGAAAAAGTGACCATCACCATTGACGAGGCACGGGAACTGGTGTCGACGGCGGGAAACAGGCCATCGTCCGGCCGGTGGCGGATCATCGTGGTGGAGGACGCTGACCGGATGGCAGAACGCACCACGAACGTGCTGCTGAAAGCCATCGAAGAGCCCACGCCGCGCACCATCTGGATGCTGTGCGCGCCGTCGCCGGCGGACGTGCTGGTGACCATCCGCTCACGCTGCCGCGCCGTGGCGCTCCGGCTGCCGCCTGCTGCGGACGTGGCGGCCCTGCTGGTGAAGCGCGACGGCGTGGACCCGGCCCTCGCCGAACGGGCCGCGCGGGCGGCGCAAAGCCATGTAGGGATCGCCCGCCGGCTGGCCCGGGACCCCGAGGCCCGGGAACGCCGGCTGGAGACCGTGAAGTTCCCGCTGGGCCTGCGCGGTGTCACGGCCGCCGTCATGATGGCGGAAAAGCTGGTGAAGATCGCCACGGCCGAGGCCAACAGTTCCAACGACGAGCGCGACGCCGCCGAGAAGGTGGCATTGCTCGCGACCCTGGGCGCGCCCGAATCAGGGACGCTGCCGCCGGCCATGCGAAGCCAGGTCAAACAGCTCGAAGACGACCAGAAGCGGCGGGCCAAACGCTCCATCACCGATTCCCTGGACCGGACGCTGACTGACCTGCTGTCCTTCTACCGTGACGTACTGATTATCCAGTTCGGGAATGCCGTGGAGCTGGTGAACGTTGAGCTTAGGGGTGAACTGGAGGAATTCGCCTCCCGGTCCACCCCGGAGACCACCCTCGCCCGCATGGATGCAATCAATAAAGCCCGACAACGCATCACCACCACCAACGTTGCCCCGCTGTTGACTATTGAGTCCATGGCAGCCAGCCTGATCTAGCCCCTTACAAGGAGACCTCTCGATGACTGCTCGCCCACTGCCCGTACGCCCCCGGACCTTGGTGATTGGACTGCGGGCCGCCGGCGCCCTGGTCCTGGCCACGGTGCTGGCCTCGTGCACCCTCCTTGGCAGCGGAAAGCAGGAGCAGGGCACCGCGACAGCCAAGGCAGATCCGTCGATCGTTGCCACGGCGCCGGAAGGACTAGATTCGTTCTACTCGCAGGAGGTCGTCTGGGAGCCGTGCGAGAACGGCTTCCAGTGCGCCAAGGTGACGGTGCCGCTGGACTATTCAAAGCCCGACGGCGGGACCATCCAGATTGCCGCCCTGAAGGCTGCGAGCACAGGCAAAAAAACCGCAACCCTCCTGGTCAATCCGGGCGGACCGGGCGCGTCGGGCTACGACTTCGTCAAGGATGCCGCGGGCACCCATTTTTCCAAGCCCGTGCGGGACACCTACGACCTCGTGGGCTTCGATCCCCGGGGAGTGAAGCGGTCCTCCCCTGTCACCTGTATGACGGACGCTGAACGGGACGCCGCCCGCGCCAAGGTCTATGCCCTCGACACCGACGCCGGGCTGGCCACCGCCCTGGCGGACAACAAGGCCATCGCCGCGCAGTGCGCCGAGCAGACAGGTCCCGCCCTGGGCCTCATCGACACCGTCAGTTCGGCCAAGGACCTGGACATCCTGCGCGCCGTGGTCAACGACGACAAGCTGAACTACCTCGGCTACTCCTACGGCACCTTCCTCGGGTCAACCTACGCTTCGCTGTTCCCTGACAACGTGGGCCGCATGGTCCTGGACGGCGCACTCGATCCGTCCATCAGCAACGAGGAGCTCACCAGCGGGCAGGCCCGCGCCTTCGAAAAGGCCATCCGGACCTACGTGGCCGACTGCCAGCAGGAAGACAGCTGTCCCCTGAGCGGCAGCGTGGACGACGGCGTCCAGCAGATCCGCGACCTCATCGCCGCGGTCCAGCAGACGCCGCGCACGGCCAAGGACGGGCGCCTCGTGAACGCCAACATGTTTGTCAGCGGACTCATCACGCCGCTGTACAACGACGCGAGCTGGCCGGCGCTGACCCAGGCCCTGGATGCTGCCATGACCGGTGACGTGAGCCTGATGCTCCGGCTCGCCGACCTCGGCGCGGACCGCACCTCGAACGGGACGTACTCGTCCAACTCAACGTTCGCGTTCAACGCCATCAACTGCCTGGACTACCCGATGGTTTCGGACACGGCCGGTATGCGTGCCGAGCAGCAGCGGCTGATGAAGGACTCCCCCACGCTGGGATACTTCTTCGCGTACGGCGGCACTAACTGCGTGGACTGGCCGTACCAGAGCGTGCGGACACCTGCCCCGGTTGAATACTCCGGCGAGTCCCCCATCGTTGTCATCGGAACCACGGGCGACCCCGCCACTCCGGTGGAATGGGCCGCGTCACTGCGGAAGCAGCTGGGGAACGCCTCCCTGCTGACCTGGCAGGGTGAGGGGCACACTGCCTACGGCCGGTCCAACAGCTGCATCGGGGACGCCGTGGACAGCTACCTCGTGGATGGCAAGGCTCCCGCCGACAACACAGTCTGCTGAGCCCGCCGCGGCGTCCATTTTGACCCGAGCGCAGGGACTCTATTACAGTTGACTCTTGCATGAACCAGCCGGTTCAACCGGTGAGATCATGCGGTGCTTCCTTAGCTCAGTCGGTAGAGCGTTTCACTCGTAATGAAAAGGTCATCAGTTCGATTCTGATAGGAAGCTCGGGAAAAACCCCGTATTGTCGTTGATTTCGGCGATGGTGCGGGGTTTTTTGCTGGTTAACCGGTGGGCCCTCCCGGATCAACATCTTATTGACAACAGAATGTTGATAGCCCACGCTGAGTGTATCAGCGGGCGAAGGACGCCCTGGAATCGAGCCGACATGAATGAGGGCGGGACGGGCGGCGTCATCAGCGACGCAACTTCAGCAACCCGACAGGCCGAGGCAACGCGGCTGCTGCTGGACAGGGGCGCATCAGAATTGCCGCAGCGGCCCTGGCTGCACGGGCGGCAACCGCCTTCCGCGGGAGATCTTATCCAGCATGTCCTGTGGCGAGCCAACGGCCGCGGCAGCACAGCGCCGGTGGATGCCTCGGACATGCACGCTGCCCTGACACTCATTTCCGCCGCGCGGGCAGAGATGGATGGACTGGAGACCGCGCTCCTTTTCCTGGCACGGGCGGAGGGGCTGACCTGGCCCCAGATTTCCCACAGCCTGGGTCTGCGCTCCGCGCAGGCCGCGCAGCAGAGACTTGACCGGCTCTCCGGCCGGCCCATTGCAGCGGTAGCGGACTGACATGGAATCCATGTCCACAGACCCGGCAGGAACTACGCGTGCGGATCGCTCCGACGAGGTTCTTATGGGAATGGGCGCCAGTCCGGGAACCGTCTCCGGGCCGGCCCGGACCGTCCACAGCATCGATGAGTTCCCCGCCGTCGAGCCAGGCGACGTCCTCATCTGCCGCACCACCGACCCTGCCTGGACTCCGCTGTTCGGGGTGGCCGCCGCGGTTGTCACGGAGACAGGCGGAATGCTTTCGCATGCCGCCATCGTTGCCCGCGAATTCGGCATCCCCGCGGTTCTGGGTGTCACCGATGCCCTCAGCCGGATCAGGACTGGGACAACGCTGGAGGTCAACGGAACCCAGGGCACGGTCCGCCAGAAGCTGACACGCCCCGGAGCACCTTCATGACAGACCCCGGGCAATCATCCATGCTGCTCACGCTCCACGCCGTACGGCTGCTCGGCTTCGCTGACACCGCGACGGTGGCCCAACGGTTCCGTCAGGATCCCGACAACGTCGAAGGGCTCCTGATAGACGCAGGCGCCCAGGGATGGACAGTAAGCTCCTCCTTCAGCGGCAGCAGGGGCTGGTCCCTGACCGTGGCCGGCAGGAGCGAAAACGAACGGCTCCTGACCGAACAACTGGACAGCGCCGGTGGCCAGGCAGCGGTCATGGGGGTACTGGCGGACTTTGGGGCGCTTAACGAACAGGTTGTGGCCGCGTGCAGCAGACTTCAACGCGAATGGCTCTCCGCCGGATGTCGGCCAGGCCCCGGAATTGATGAGCAAACACGTCAAAGCTTCACCCGGGCCCTGACATCCTTCATGGATCTGGAAGCCCGCCTTGCCGCCGTGCTGCCGCGGTTCAGCGGCTACACGGATCGCCTCCGGAAAGCCGTGGGCAACGCCGCAACAGACCCGGCCTGGCTTACCGCAACCGACCGCGATTCATTCCACCGCATCTGGTTCGAGCTGCACGAAGACCTCATCTCAACCCTTGGCATCCAAAGATAAGAAGCTTTAGGCATCGCCCGCTGTATCCACACAATTCCCGCAGCATCCCTCCATACCCGTAGACCGCAGGACGGTGCAGGCCCAGAATTGACCCAGCTGGACTGAGGGGCCTCAACATGACGCACGAAAAGCTACCGGATGCGGCCATCGGGCGCAGAAATTTCTTCATCGGAGTCGGCGCCGCAGCCGTTGCTGCCGGCGCAGCCGGCATAGTCGCAGGCACCTGGGAGCAAGCGGGCAAAGCCCAGCCGGGGTCGCCCACCAGGCTTGGCCTGCCCCTTATCCCGTGGGAGGGCGGGCCCGAGTACTGGCGCGCGTTCCCGAAGGCGGCGGCGGCAGGCTGGACCGATCCGTCCTTCTTTCCACTTGCCGTTTTCTTCGGACGGCCAGCCCACGCCGAGCAGCTGAAATCGCTGGGCATCAACACTTTCCAGGCGGTGGAGCATAACGACCCCTTGAGCGTGGCCACCTCAAAAGGAATCTTCTGCATTGTCCAGGATGAATTCACCGCTGACGAGATCGGCGACGATCCACGCGCGGTGGGCCTGTTCGCTTATGACGAATGCGACATGGGTTTGGGATGTGGAGGCGACGACACCGATACAAACCTTGCGAACATGCACCTTCAGGTCGCAGGACTCCGCCAACGGAACGACGGCCGGTTCATCAATGCCAACTACTCAAAGGGCGTGCTGGAGTCGTATTGGGCGCTGGGCACCATGGATGACTTCATGGCCGTAGTGGACGTCGCCAGCGTGGACAACTACGCGTACACCTCCCCGGACACCGGCTACGCGATCACCCAGTCACAGCATTGGCCCATCGGCACGCCCACCATGCGTTCGGCCACCTATGGCTGGCTGGTGGACCGAATGCGCGCCTTCCAGACGGAGCCCGGCAACAAGCCGAACTGGATGTTTGTGGAGACCGCAATGCCCTTCCTCAACGACGACGGCGCCCGCACCATCAGTCCGGAGGAAATCGAAGGCGCGTGCTGGTCGGCCATCATCCACGAGGCACGGGGCATCATGTTTTTCCAGCACAACAATGATGGGGTCAACGGCGGTTACTCCTTGGTCGAGTGCAGCGCGGAACGCAAGGAACTCATCCGGGCATCAAACGCCAAGATCTACTCGCTGGCTCCGGTCATCAACACCCAGTCATACGCATGGGACTTCGGGCCGGACACAGACACCATGCTGAAGGCATGGAACGGTTCGGCCTACATTTTCGCTGAAATCGCGCTGGCCACAGAGCCGGGCGACAGGACCTTCACTTTGCCCGCCTCCATTCCCGGCGGGTCGGTGGACGTCGTGGACGAAGGACGGACAATCGAGGTGAAGGACGGCGCCTTCTCGGACGCCTTTCCGCACGAATACACCCACCATGTCTACCGGATCGCCCTCTGACGCCACCCTATGATGGCGTCATGGATGACCAGGAGCTGGCGCGCATCGCCAATGCACTATACGCGTTGCCGCTCGACGGGTTCATAGCAGCCCGAACGGCGGCAGCGAAGGAGGCGGCAGGAGCTGCCGAGGGGCTGCCGGCCGCCGTCCGCGCCCTGCCCAAGCCCTCCGTGGCAGCCTGGGCCGTCAACATGCTGGCCGCGCACCAGCCGGACATCCTGGCACAGCTCACCGAGCTTGGCGGGAGGATGCGCGCCGCCCAGTCCTCCCTCGACGCCGCGGGCATGCGGGACCTGGGGCGGGAGCGCCGGACGCTGCTGGCCTCCGCGGTTGACGCCGCCTGCTCGGTCGCCGAGCAGCACGGGAGACGGATCAGCGGCGCCGTGGCAACCGCCGTCGAAGAGACACTGCGGGCCGTGACAGCCGACGAGGGGGCGGCCGCGGCGGTGCAAAGCGGGCGGCTGCTGCAGGTCCTGTCCGCCGATGGCGTGGACACCGTGGACCTCGACGGCGCCGTGGCCGTTCCGGGTGCCGTCGCCGCGCCACGGACCGCAGCCCCGGCACCGGCCGCGGTGCCGGACCAAGCCACCACGGCGACGACGGCTCCGGCCCGCAGCCCGGCGAAGCCGCGCCTGCAGGCGGTGCGGCAGGAACCACGGCCGGCATCGCCGTCGGCCCTGGAAAAAGCCCAAGCGGCGGAACAAGTGGCCTCCGAAGCCGCCGACGAGGCAGTGCGGCGGGCACAGCAACGGCTCGACGAGCTGACGGCGGCGGAGGCCGACTTTGCGCGCCTGACTCAAGAGGCACAGGAACTCCGGGCCACGCTCAAGTCAACCGAGGAGCAGCTGGAACGCACCCGGAAGCTGAAGGCAACCGCTGCCGCGGAGGCCAAACAGGCCGCCCGTGCCGCAGACAAAGCGCAGCGCTCAGCCATGCTGGCGCGGGAACGGGTCCTCCGGCTGGGCAACACGCGGAGCTGATACGCCGTTATTGTCAGACCCCGGTTGCACACTGGATTTATGGAAAACCAACTGGTTCAGGAATTTCACGTTACGTACTTCGATGCCGATTCCGGCAGGATCCGGTCCGAGAGCTTTGACACGCAGGCCGACGCCGAGCGCTTCGCTGACCGTTCCTGCTCCGGCGAGGAGTCGTGGGCCGTCATCGACGCCGTCGCCATCGAGCAGGTGCGCATCGCCGCTTAAAGCAGTCAGCCCCGCCCAGCCCGGATAAGCCGGGAAGGGCGGGGCTGACAGCACCCCGTCAGGGAGCGCCGGGCCTGTCAGTGGGCTTTAGGCGAAGTCGGAGACGGCGGGATCCGGGCCGATCCTGCCCTCGCCGCTGGAGGTCCGGTCCAGGCCGTTGATGGCTTCGACATCGCCGGCGTCGAGGGCGATGTCCAAAGCCGCAAAGTTCTCCCGGATGCGGGACTCAGTGACCGACTTCGGGATGACCACGTTGCCTACGGCCAGGTGCCAGGCAATGACAACCTGGGCAGGCGTCGCCTGGTGCTTGGCGGCAATGGCGGCCACAATTGCATCCTCCAGGAGCTCGCCGCCCTGTCCCAGCGGGGACCACGCCTGGGTGATGATGCCCTTGGATGCACCGAACTCGCGCAGTTCACGCTGGCTGAAATACGGGTGCAGTTCGATCTGGTGGATGGCCGGAACCACTCCGGTTTCGTCGATCAGGCGCTGCAGGCCCTCGACGGTAAAGTTCGAAACGCCGATGGACCGGACACGGCCGCGCTTCTGGAGCTCAATCAGGGCCTTCCAGGTGTCCACGTACTTGTCCTGCTTAGGCTGCATCCAGTGGATCAGGTACAGATCCAGGGTCTCGAGGCCAAGACGGTCCAGGGACTCCTCGAAGGCCGCGAGGGTGGCCTCGTAGCCCTGGTCGGAGTTCCACAGCTTGGTGGTGATGAAGATTTCCTCGGCGGAAAGGCCGGAGGACGCAATCGCGCGGCCGACGCCTGCCTCGTTGCCGTAGATCTTGGCGGTGTCGATGTGGCGGAAGCCTGCCTCGAATGCCTGGCGGACCACCTTCTCCGCGACGCCGTCCTCAACCTGCCACACACCATATCCAAGCTGGGGGATGGTGTGTCCGTCGTTAAAAGTGAGTGTGGGGGTAGAAGAAGTCATTCCGCCATCGTGCCAAAAGATCGCCTGTGGCCGAAACGAAACCGGCCCGCTAAGCCACACGCTTAACCGGGAATACTTCCGGGCTACCCGCTGGCGGCGTCCTCGGCGAGGCGGCGTTCGGCGTCGGCCACCTGCTCGAACACGGACTCGGCGCGCCTCCGAACGGAGGCCGCCCCCACCGGTACCGGCCCCACGGCAAGCCGCAGCATCGCGGCCGCCTCTGCGGTGGTGGCCAGCGAATTTCCGGCCTTGGACAGGGACCGGTGGACGCCGGCGAGGGGTCCCGGAATGTCCAGGCCGTCGCTGGGCGACCGGCGCTGGGCCTCCACGCAGATCTCCCGGACCCGGTCCAGGAGCCCCGCCAGTTCGTTGGCGATATCTACCAGCTCGGCGTACAGCTGGTCGTCCTCCACGCCCTCCAGCACCTGGTGGTACCGGTCCAGGCCACGGTGGAACCTGTCGTGGGCCCGGCGCCACAGGCCCTGGCCGAGTTCGGCGTCGTCTTTTCGCCCTTGGCGGGCGGCGGTAAAGAATCCCAAAAATAACCTACAGGTACTGGCCGGGACCGTGGTCCGGATCCTGCGGCTGTCCGGGCTTGCCCGGGGCGTGGCCTTGGCCTGCCGCGGAGGCGCGTTGCGGCTCGCCGTTCTCGCCAATAACAACACCGGGAGCAATCACTGTTCCTGGTGGAAGCTGCCTGAGCTGGAGCTGGGCTGCCGCATGTTCCCTGGCGGCGTGCTGGGCTGCGATCGCCGTCTGGATTCCGTGGAAGAGACCTTCCAGCCAACCCACCAGCTGGGCCTGGGCGATACGGAGCTCAGCATCCGAAGGCGTGGCGTTCTCAGGGAAAGGGAGGCTGATCCGTTCCAGTTCCGCCACGAGCTCGGGCGCAAGCCCGTCTTCCAGTTCCTTGATGGAGCGCTCGTGGATCTCTGCCAGGCGTCCCCGGGCGGCGTCGTCCAGTGGCGCAGCCTTAACTTCCTCCAGCAGTTGGCGGATCATGGTGCCGATCCGCATGACTTTCGCGGGTTCGTCCACGAGGTCCTGCAGGCTGCTTGGCTTGGGCTTCGCCCCGGCTGCCGCCTTGTCAGCACCGGGAACAGAAGGCCCCGCGGACTCGAGGGTTGTGCCCTCCACAGGGATGTCGTCTGATGGCTGAGTGTCTTTCGGATCGCTCATGCGTTCATACTCTCACGAGCCGGCGGCACCCAAGCCAGTCAATGAAGCTGCTTGACCAGAATCGCGCCTTCGTCCGGCGTGAAGCCGGATTTCAGGTAGAAACCCACCGCATAGGTGTTCGCAGGAACCCACACCTCCAGCACGTCGTTGCCGGCCATCCAGAGCTCCATGGTTGAGACGAGGGCAGTGCCGACTCCCTGGCGCCTCCACCCGGTGTGGACACCCATCTCCATCAGCAGCAGCTCGGCCCAGGGTCCGGCGGTGCGCCTGCGCTGCACGATGCAATGGAGGAAGCCCACTGTCAGCGGGCCGGACTCGGCGACCCAGAACAGCACGGACGGATCGGCCAGGAAGGCGCGGGCGCCGTCGGGCGTTAATGCCCCCGACGGCGCCCCGGAAGGGTCCTCGTCAAACAGGTTGTCAGCCTCGGACAGCCCGTTGAAAAGCTCCGCGTCCTCCGGACCGAGCCTGCGGATCGCGACCCCGGCGGGCAAGCCCGTCAATTCAGCAGCACCGGCCCTGCGGGTTTGAGTCCTGGCGGTCCGTGCGGTCCCGCCAGAACTCCCGTTCGGTCATTGGAGGCTCCTGGTGCCCTGCCTCCCGGTGATACTCCACGTACTTGGAGTACGAGTCCGCGCCGAGGACACCGCCCAGGTACCGGGCGATCCCCCGGAACCCGGTGGAAATGGCGGCCAATCCCGCGCTCATCAGTGGTGCCGTGCCCTTTCGAACCGCAGGTCGGCGGGCAGTTTGTTCCATTCCGCCATCAGCTCCCGTTCCGCGGGCGTGGGGATGAGCCCGGCTGGTGCGAAGACCCTGGAAGGCCGTGCCTCATCCTCGTGGTCTGTGTTCGCGATTCCCGCCTGCTGGCTGCGGAAGGCCTTGTAGGTGGCCAGGATCGCGGTGGCAATAACGATGATGCTCAGCACCACGAAGATAATGGACAGCCAGCCCTGGATTGCCGTGTTCCGGACCACGGCTTCCATTGCGACCACAGACTTGGCGGAGCCGAATTCGGTTTTGCCATCGGCAAGCGCCTTGGAGAAGGCTGCGTTGTTGGCGAAGTAGCCCACGGCGGGGACCGGGGAGAAGATCTTCTGGAAGCTGGCCGTGATGGTGACCACCGCGGCAAAGGCCAACGGCAGGGCAACAATCCACAGGTACTTGAAGGTTCCGCGTTTGGCGACGATGGCCAGGCAGACCGACAAGGCAATGGCAGCCAACAACTGGTTGGCAATGCCGAAGAGCGGGAACAGTGTGTTGATCCCGCCGAGCGGATCGGTCACACCCATCAGGAGCACGGCACCCCAGGCGCCCACCATGATGGCGGTGCAGAGCCAGGCACCGGGCCGCCAGGAGTGCTCCTTGAACTTCGGGGCGAAGTTGCCGATGGAATCCTGCAGCATAAAGCGCGCCACGCGCGTCCCGGCGTCGACGGCCGTAAGGATGAACAGCGCCTCGAACATGATGGCGAAGTGGTACCAGAAGGCCATCATCGCCGTGCCGCCGACGAACTGCTGCATGATGTGGGCCAGACCGACGGCCAGCGTGGGGGCGCCGCCGGTGCGGGAGACGATGCTTTCCTCGCCGACGTTCCTGGCCGTCTCGGACAGCAGGTCCGGGCTGATGTTCACGCCGGCCAGGCCCAGGCTGTTGACCCAGGTGGCGGCCGTTTCCACGGTTCCGCCGGTCAGGGCGGCGGGGGCATTCATGGCGAAGTAGAGTCCCCGGTCAATGGAGATCGCAGCGACGAGGGCCATGATGGCCACAAAGGACTCCATCAGCATGCCGCCGTAGCCGATGAAGCGGGCCTGCCGCTCTTTCTCGATGAGCTTGGGCGTTGTGCCGGAGGAGATCAGGGCGTGGAACCCGGATAGCGCGCCGCAGGCGATAGTGACGAAGAGGAACGGGAACAAGGCACCCGGGAAGACCGGCCCGTTCTCCCTGCTGGCGAACTCGCTGAAGGCCGGGACAGTGATTTCCGGCCGGACCACGATGATGGCCAGGGCGAGCATCACGATCACGCCGATTTTCATGAAGGTTGAGAGGTAGTCACGGGGCGCCAGCAGGAGCCAGACCGGGAGGATGGCCGCGATGAAGCCATACACAATGAGGCCCCAGGCGATGGTCACCTTGTCCAGGGTAAAGAACGCAGCACCCCATTCCGTATCGGCAACGAGGCCGCCGCCGATGATGGCCGCCATGAGCAGCACAAAACCGATGAGCGAAACTTCCATGACCTTGCCGGGCCTGAGGAACCGCAGGTACACACCCATAAACAGGGCGATGGGGATCGTCATGCCCACGGAGAAGACACCCCAGGGGCTCTCGCTCAAGGCGTTCACGACGACGAGCGCCAGGATGGCGACGATGATCACCATGATGAGCAGAGTGGCAACCAGCGCAGCGGTGCCGCCGATAACGCCCAGTTCCTCGCGGGCCATCTGGCCCAGGGAACGCCCGCCGCGGCGCATGGAGAAGAACATCACCAGGTAGTCCTGGACGGCTCCGGCAAGGACGACGCCCACAACAATCCAGATGGTGCCCGGGAGGTATCCCATCTGGGCGGCGATAACGGGGCCCACCAGCGGACCAGCCCCGGCAATTGCAGCGAAGTGATGACCGAACAGGACGTTGCGGTCGGTGCGGACATAGTCCCTGCCATCGGCCTTGTACTCGGCGGGTGTGGCGCGCCGGTCATCGGGCTTGGTGATGTACCGCTCGATCACCTTGGAGTAGAAGCGGTAACCGATCAGGTACGTACAGACCGAGGCAAAGACAAACCAGATCGCGTTGACCGTCTCGCCCCGGATAATGGCCACCATGAACCAGGCAACGCCGCCGAGCAGGGCGATGGCTGCCCAGAGCGCAATCTTGGCGGGGGTCCATTTTTTGTCTTCGGTTTCCCGGACGGCGTCGTCCACGGCAGTTGACGGCAGCTTCGGGTCGGTGGCCAGTTGGCCACCCCCGGGCCGCGGGCCACTCAGTTCGTCTGGCGTTCCGGCCATGTCTCCTCCTTGAGATTTACTGCGTCAGTGATTTGCTCCAAGGCACCCTACCAATGCCGCCCCGCCGGGAGGTCCGCTTTGTGGTCGGCCTGCGTGTCCTTGCGATGAACGGCGCGTGCCGGGCGCCGAGCGACGGTGCTGCGGGGCGCTGGCGGGAAGATTCGCCCTGCCGAGCGCACGGAAGGCCTCCGTCCGGGGTTTCCCGGGCGGAGGCCTTCTGGATGTCTGGTCCCGGAGAGGAGCCGCAACTACGCGTGGTTTACGCGTGCGAGTACGTGAGGCAATCCGCGTTGTCCGCACCCGGTCCCACATGGACTTCAGAGGCATTGCACATCAAATGGTCGTTGTGGACACACTCGGAGCGCTGGCACGCTCCAACATCTGCCAGGACCTTGGGAAGCCCACCGTGCATGCCGGTATCAATGAACGTGGCGCAGCTGGCGTGGTCAGTACTCCCCGCGACCGTGATGGCATGGGCTGTGCAGCCTTCGTGGTCGTTGAAGGAGCAACGGGTAACACTGCAATCGGCAACATGTGTTGTCATAAGAGGTTCCTCCGTATCCGGCTGCCCGGGCTGGACAGCGTCCTGCCTCCCACCGTAGGCCCGATCGGTCCAATCAAAAAGACCCAACTGTGTGACGTAATTACCCTAAGTTTCAGGCCTCTGCGCGGAGCCCGGATCAGGTCCCGACCTCCCGGCGGGACATCGGCAACCTCGCCCGCGTGAACAGCCAGGCCAGGGCGGCACCGGTCAGCGGCACGGCGACCAGCAGTGCCGCCAGCTGGAGCCAGGGCACGACGGCGGTCCGCGCCAGCCCGGTGGCGGTCACCACCAGCACTCCGGGCACGGTGCCGGCCACACTTCCCAGCACAGTTCCGAGACCCGCCGTCATTAGGGCCTGCGAACCTGCGAGCGCTTTGCGTAGCCGCGGGGCCGCGCCCACGCCGGCAAGAGTCACATGGTCTTTGCGGGCGTCCGCCATCGATAGCCCCGTGGTGATGCCCGCCGCGCTCAGGGTGATCAGCGCACCCAGTCCCACAATGGACCAGAGAATGAGCGAGGAATCCCGTTCCGCCCCGCGTTCCACAAGCAGCGACGTGTACTGGTTCCCGTAAACGACGGCGAGGGCGGAGGCCGCCTTGTCCGTCTGGGCCGCATCGGGGAAGGCACTGAGCTGGACCAGCAGGGCCCCGTCTTCCAGGAGCATTCCTGCCGCGGCCGCAGCTTCAGGGGAAACGACTCCGTAGTAGGGCACGTTGACGTCCGGCTCCAGCACCGCCGCGGCCACGGCCGTCCTGCCTTCTTCCTGGTATCCCTGGAAGGCATCGGCATTGGCAGTCCCGGGCGAGGGTTTCCGTACGTCCTGCGCCACCAGGGCGACGTGCCCGTCGCGGACGAACACGGGGTTGGTCACCACCATCCCGCCGGCGGCCAGCACGTCGCGCGCTTCCGCCGTCGGCGCCTTTCCAAGGATTTTTTCCACGTCGTCCGCTGTTCCGACGACGATCGAGCCGACGCTGCCCTGGGATGCGTACGGGCGCATCGGGCCCTGACAGCGCCAGTCGTCGGGGTCGAGGACACGCTGTCCGGCGGTCTTCGGGCACTCGTTGCCTTCGGGAACGGCCAGGGAGTATTGCAGGCAGCTCGATGTTGGCGTCCGGGCCGGTGCGGCGTCAATGAGGTCCGGGCGCATCTCGCAGTTCCGGATACCGGGCGTGCGCAGCACACGGGTCCATACAACCGTGTCCAGGGCACTGTCCAGTGCTGATGCCACTGCGGCAGGGTCCATCTGTTTCGGTTCCGGCACGGTTCCGTCGGCCAGCATGGCCTGTCCGGCTAACAGCGGCACGGCCGCCTGGTTCCGCAGGGCCGACCAGTAGTGGTTCTCCTGTTCGTTCGCCTGTTGGCTGGAAGCCAGCACCATGCCGGCACTGGCGAGAGTGGCGGCCGCGAGGACGGCAGCAACCGCAGGCACCGTCCGGCTGCGGTTGCGTGAAGAATCCCTGGCGGCCATGCGGGCCGCGAGCGGGAGCCGCCCGGCCCGCCGGGCGAGGAACGCCACCACGCTCCCGGTCAGCAGGACCAGGGACACCACACCCAGGACCGCGCCTCCCAGCAGGAACCAGGCGATGACCGGCGTTCGCGAGATGAAGACATCCGGGTCTTCGCTGGAGAGCGCAAGCCAGCTCCCCGTTGCCATTGCGGCGGCGGCCACGCCGAGCAGGACGGCGCCGAGGACCGCAGGCCGCCTGCCTGCGGCGAGAGGTGCCCGTCCCGATTTGAGCGCGCCGAGGACGGCTTGGTGTGCCACCTGCCGCGCGGGTGCCAGTGCGGCCAGCAGGCAGGCGGCGAAGCCCATGGCCATGGCCACAACGGTCAGGATCGTGTCCGGATGGAAGCCCGGGAAACGGACCGATCCATTCATGCGCGCCACAAAAACGACGGCGGCGGCAGCCGCCAGCCCGGTGGCCGCACCGGCAGCAACGGCGATGCCGCCCAACCAGAGTGCCGCGGCCATCACCACCGAGCGGATAGTGGTGGTTTCGGCTCCCGACGCCGCCAGCAGTGCCAGTTCGCGGACCTGGCCTTTGGCGCCCACGGCAAACGCGGCGCCGGCGAGCAGCCCCACTTCAAGAAGCGCCAGCGCGCCGAGGAACGCCCCCGTCACGTATGCGGAGAAGGGCGTTGAGCTGTTGTACCCCATCGGTGTGCCGTCCGTACCGCGCTGGTCCTCAGGCGGCGGGTTCAAGGCCACCGACCTGGACAGCACGGCTACCCCGGCGGCATTGGCCTCCCGGACCTGGCTCCAGGTCACGGGTTCCGGGCCCACCAGGTAATACATCGCGCCCTTGACCACCGCCGGCTGGGGTACCTCGGAAGGTGCGGATTCCGCCGGCGCCTGGTCACCCAGGCCCCCTTGCCCGGGTTTGAGGTACACGATCGAGTTGCTGTCTGAATAGCCGGCATCACGAAGAGTCCCCACCACCGCAAACGTCCCGGCCGACGTCGACAGTTCCTCCCCCAGTCCCAGCCCGAACCGTTCCAGCAGCCCCGGCGATACCAGCATCTCCGCGCCGGTCGCAGGCGCCCGGCCCTGGAGCAGTGTGTACTTGCCTGCGAAGGCCGGAGCCAGGGCGTCCACCGCCCGCCCGACGAGCGACACCTCGGCGGCGCCCGACTCAGCGGTCAGGTCCAGGGTGGTTTCGGTCAGCACGGCATAGCCATCGGGCAGTACGTCCTGCGGATCCTTCGGCACGAAATCAGGGTTGCGGTCCCAGTTGCTGGAAGAGATCCGGGTTTCGTTGACGGGGTCCTGGACCATATGGCCGTTGGCCATGGCCATCGGCCGGAAGCGGGCCTGCGCGCCGCCGAGCTGGTACTGCACGCGCTCAGCAACGGTCTCCTGGCTGCTCTGGAACAGTGTCAGGGCACCGGTCATGGCCGCCACCGGCAACATGATCAGCAGGATGATGAGCAGGGAACGCCCTTTATGGCGGCGGATATCGCGCCGCGCCATCCGGACGGCAACACGGAAAGCCTGCCGGCGCGCCCCGGGCGCCGGCTTCAGGTCCAGCGCCACGTCAGTATCCGGCCTGCGCCAACAGCATGGCGGGATCGTGCATGGCAGCTGCCTGGTCCACGATCCGGCCGTCCCGAAGGAAAACCACGCGGTCAGCCCACGCGGCGTGCCGCGCTTCGTGGGTCACCAGCATGACCGCTGCCCCGGCGTCAGCCCGGCCGCGCAGCACCTCCATCACGCCCTGGCCGGTAGTGGAGTCCAGGGCTCCTGTTGGTTCGTCGGCCAGGATCAGCCGGCGGTCACCCACAATGGCACGGGCGATGGCCACCCGCTGCTGCTGGCCGCCGGACATCTGGTCCATGTAGCGGTCGGCGAGTTCCGGGATGCCCACCTGCCGCAGGGCATCCAGTGCCTGCCGCTGTGCCTTCTTCGCGGCGGTTCCGTCCAGTTCCAGCGGAAGTGCCACGTTTTCGGAGGCAGTCAGGGTGGGGACCAGGTTGAAGTCCTGGAAGACATAGCCGACGGCGCGGCGGCGCAGCCGCGCCAGTTCATTCAGTCCCAGCCCGCCCAGGGGCGTGGACTCCACAAAGACACCGCCCGACGTCGGCCGGTCCAGTCCCCCGGCCAGCGCCAGCAGGGACGATTTCCCCGAACCTGACGGTCCCATCACGGCGACGAACTCCCCCGCACTGACGGTGAGGTCAACCTCCCGGAGGGCAGCGACCGCCGTCGCTCCTTCACCGAACGTCCTACTGACCTTGGCTAGTTCCAGGACCTGCTGCGGCCCCCGGACGCTCACCGGCGGCTATCCGCGATGAGCGGGGCAGCCTCTTCCACAGTGACCCCGTTGGACGTTTTCCGTGCTGCGCCCTGGCCGGCGGACTGCGCCTGCTGGACCATGCGTGCCTCGCAGAGGTCCAGCCAGCGGACCTCCGCTTCCGTCTGGAAGATCAGCGAATCCAGCACCAGCAGCCAGGCCGTATCCGCCGAGCGCTGGTTTGCCGCAGTGTCCCGGCGTGACTTCGTGTAGTCCTGCAGGGCCCGAATGGACGCCACCCGCTGGGCCTGGATGATGGCCTGCACATCCACCCCCGGGAGAGTCACGGCGAGCGCCAGCTTGATCGCGAGCTCATTCCGCGGCGGGTTGTTGCGCTCCACGGGGGCCGCGAACCAGCCCTGCACTTCAGCCTTCCCTGCGGCGGTGATGCTGTAGACCACGTGGCCTTCGCCGTCGCCGCCGTCATTGCTGACCAGGCCATCACGTTCCAGCCGGTCCAGGGTGGTGTACACCTGCCCGATGTTCAGGGGCCAGGTGGCTCCCGTGCGGTTCTCGAACTCAACCCTGAGCTGGTAGCCGTAACGCGGCTGGTCCTGCAGCAGGGCGAGGAGGCTGTGGCGGATTGACATGATGCTCCTAGCGGTGGCGTCAGCGTCGGTATGCACGGACCCCCAAGACCCGTGCATACCGCGTATGGAGTGAGACTAACCCACTTGCCTCCGCGAAGCAATACTGAGTATTTACCGGCGCGCCCCGGCAGTACCGGCTACATGACCAGCAGAACCTTGCCCACGTGCTCGCCGCTGTCGAAATAACGGTGGGCTGCGCGGACCTGGTCCAGCGGGAAGGTCTTGGCCACCAGCGGCCGGATCTGGCCACTGGTGATGAGCGGCCACACAGACTCCCGGACGGCATTCATGATGGCGCCCTTTTCCGCCACGGGACGGGGCCGCAGCGCGGTGGCCACCACGGCCGCGCGCTTCCTGAGCAGCTGCCCGAGGTCCAGCTCGCCCTTGGCGCCGCCCTGAAGGCCGATCACAATCAGCCGTCCGTAATCCGCGAGCGCGTCCACGTTCTGAGGCAAGTACTTCGCTCCCACCACATCGAGGATCACGTCGGCGCCCTTGCCGCCGTTCTGGCGCCTCAGGCTCTCCGGAAAGTCCTCCTCGGCGTAGTTGATGGCGATGTCGGCCCCCAGGAACGCCTTTGCGGTGCCCACTTTTTCGTCGTTCCCGGCCGTGGCAGCTACCCGGGCACCCAGCGCCTTCGCCAGTTGGATGGCCATGGTGCCGATGCCGCCGGTGGCCCCATGGATGAGCACGGTTTCGCCGGCCTGCAGCTGCGCCGTCATGACCAGGTTCGAGTACACAGTCGCTGCCACCTCGGGCAGGGACGCCGCGGTGACCACGTCAACGCCGTCGGGAATCCGCAGGACCTGCTCCGCCGGAACGGCGACCTGCTGGGCATAGCCTCCGCCGGCCAGGAGCGCCACCACTTTGTCGCCCACGGAGAAGGGCTTGCTGACGCCGGGGCCGAAGCCTGCGATCCTGCCGGATACTTCCAGGCCCGGGATTTCGGAAGCGCCGGGCGGCGGCGGGTAGAAACCCCTCCGCTGCTGCACGTCGGCACGGTTGAGGCCGGCTGCGATGACGTCGATCAGCACCTCGCCCTGCCCCGGAATTGGAGCGTCCACGTCACGGACTTCCAGCACCTCCGGACCGCCAGGTTCTGAAATGTAGACGGCTTTCATGGAAAACTCCCGTTTCTTGCTGATTCGTGCCCCAAAACCAGTGTGCACCGGACGCACGCCAGACTCTGTTTTGTTGCAGCCAACTGCCTATGAAACACTACTCGTTAGGGAAGGTTGTCCGAGCGGCCGAAGGAGCTAGTCTTGAAAACTAGTGTGCGGTAACCCCGTACCAAGAGTTCGAATCTCTTACCTTCCGCGAATGGAACCCCGGTTCACCAGTTTCTGGTGAGCCGGGGTTCCTTCGTTTTCCTGGGAAACTCAGCCGGCAGGAGCGCCGCCGGCCCCGGACCATTGAAACTGTCAGCGCCCCGGCCTAGTCTCGTTCGTGTTGCCATCCTTCGACAGAAATGAGTCAACTATGCCTGCACCCGAGATCACCCCCGGCGCACCCTGCTGGATCGACCTGATGACATCCGACATCACCCGGGCCCGCCAGTTCTACGGCGAACTCTTTGGCTGGGAATACGAGACCGGAGACGAGGAGAAGTACGGCGGCTACACCACGGCGCGGAAGAACGGCAAGACTGTGGCCGGGCTGATGCAGAAGGATGCGGACCAGGCAGGCATGCCTGACGTCTGGTCCACGTACCTCCGCTCGGACGACGCCGCTGCCACCGCTGCGGCGGTCACTGCAAACGGCGGCCAGGTGTTCATGGAACCGATGGATGTCCCCGAACAGGGCCACATGGCCATCTTCGGCGACGCCACGGGCGCCGCGATTGGCGTGTGGCAGCCCCGCGAAATGCGGGGCTATGAGCTGGTGGCGGAGCCCGGCGCTGCCGCGTGGCACGAGCTCCATGCCAAGGACTACGACGGCGCCGTGGCTTTCTACCAGAAGGTCTTCGGCTGGGAGACGGACGTCATGAGTGACACTCCGGAGTTCCGGTACACCACCCTCGGCGCCGGGGACTCGGCAAAGGCGGGAATCATGGACGCCTCCGGCTACCTTCCGGCGGAGGTTCCGTCCAACTGGCAGATCTACTTCTCGGTGGAGGACGCCGACGCCTCGATCGAGAAAGCCGTCGCCCTCGGAGCGACACTCGTTGACGGACCGGACGATTCCTCCTTTGGCAGGCTGGCCACCCTGGCGGACCCCACGGGTGCCATGTTCAAGATCGTTGCGGAAAACTGAGCTGAAGCGGCAGGTTCGCAGCCCGCGGATCCTTGGAAACCATTACCCCACGCTCTCCGAGCTGAAAGTGCCCTTCCCCGGCAGAAGCCGCCGGGGAAGGGCACTTTTCCGCTAAGCGACGACCACGGTCTCGGAGTAGGTGGACGAGTCGCCTTTGATGGACGTGCTGCTGCGGCCGTCGACGCCGCGGGGAATGTCCCCGGCTATGGTCACGCGGTTCAGCTTGCGGGGCTGGCCGTCGTAGTTGTCCGGCGCGTAGTGCTGGGTGATGCGGTTGTCGAAGAGGACCAGCTGGTCCGGCTCCCAGTTCACCCGGACCACGTTCTCCGGGCGCGTCACGTACGTCTGCAGGAGGCGCAGGATGTCCTTGGACTCGGTGTTGGACAGGCCCACGATCCGCAGCCGCTGCGCGAAACCGCCGATGAAGAGGCCCCGCTCGCCCGTCAGGGGGTGGACGCGGACCACCGGGTGGGCGGATTCGAAATGGATCCTGGTGAATTCCTTGCGCCGTTCTTCGGCGTTGGCGTGTTCCAGGTTCTTGGGCACGGAGTAGTCGTAGTCGTTGGTGTGGATGGCCCAGAGAGTGTCGGCGAAGTTCCGCAGCTCGTCCGGCAGGTCCTGGTACGCGCCGGCCGAGGAGGCGATGAGGGTTTCCCCGCCATAGGCCGGGAGGGTGATGCTGCGCAGCGTGGAGGCCTGGGGCGGATTGACCACAAACGTGACGTCCGTGTGCCAGTTGTTCGCACTGCCGTTTTCGCTGTCCACAGGCAGGACCGCAGGTTTTCCGTCCACGGAGGCCACCGTGGGGTGGGCCTTGGTGAGCGGGCCGAAGTGGCTGGCGAAACGCACCTGGTCCTCGTCGGTGCGGACATTGGCGTTTCGGAACACCAGGGCTTTGTGGACGTTCAGTGCAGCACGGATCTGCGCCACCGTGTCCGCGCTGAGGTCTGCGCTGAGGTCCAGTCCGCGGATTTCGGCGCCGATGCGGGAGCCCAGCTTGGTGAATTCGAGCTTGGTTTCGGTGATGGTGGTCATGTGCTTTTTCCTTACTGGTTAGTGTGCAGAGAGTCTGCGTGTCAGGTGCCGGAGCCGACGGCGGTGCGCCAGCGGGAGAAGTGCCGTTCCAAGGCCACGAGCAGGACGTTGACGAGCAGACCCAGCACGGAGACGGTCAGGATGCCGGCGTACATGTCCGGGATGAGGAAGCTCATCTGCGAATTGACGATCAGGTAGCCCAGCCCGGCTTTAGCGCCCACCATTTCGGCCGCGATCAGCACCAGGATGGATGATGTTCCGGCCATCCTGATTCCGGTGAAGATCGTTGGCACCGCCGACGGCAGGATCACTTTCTGGAAGAGCCGGAAGCTGTTCAGCCCCAGGGATTTGGCGGCCCGGATCAGCAGCGGGTCCACGGTCCGGACTCCGGCGATGGTGTTGAGCAGGACCGGGAAGAACGCGGCGTAGGCGACGATGGTGATCTTGGATTCTTCGCCGATGCCCAGCAGCAGGGTGAACACCGGCAGCAGGGCCAGGGTGGCTGTGTTGCGGAACAGTTCGAGGAGCGGGTTCAGGAACGAGTTAAGCCAGCCGTACCAGGCGATCAGGAGCCCCAGCACAACGGCGGACACCACGGCGATCCCGAAACCGGAGACCGAGCGCGTCAGGCTGGCCTGCAGGTGGCTCTGCAGCTGGCCGGATTCGACGAGTTTGGCGCCGGCCGCGAGCACCTCGTGGAGCGGGGGCAGGAATACCCGGGTGGACGGTCCCGCCAGGTATTGCGGGCCGAATTCCCACAGGGCCAGGAACAGCAGGACGGCCAGGGATTTCCAGCCTGCCCGTCCTGCGTAGCCTGCCAGAACGGACAGCCTGCCGGTCTGGTGCAGGGTTTCCGGCGGGGCGGAAGGTCCGACGGCGGGAGCCGCCTCGGGCGGCCGGGTCAGCACTGCGGTCATCAGGCGGCGCTCCTTTCAAGGGGCTGTTCATCGGGGGCGGTGCCGTCCGGGAGGATCTTCCGGTGGCCGGAGCCCTGGGCGAGCCGGACCTCATCGTGGAGAAGGGACCAGACCTGGTGCCGGTGTTCCACGAAGGCGGGATGCGAGCGGATGTCCGCGTCGCCGTCGCGGTCCGGGATGTTGATGTCCACGATTTCCTTGAGCTTGCCCGGGCGGGCGCTGAGGACTGCCACGCGCTGGCCGAGGTAGACCGCTTCGTCGATTCCGTGGGTGATGAACACGATGGTCTTGCCCGTGGCTTTCCAGATCCGCAGGAGCTCGTCCTGGAGCTGTTCGCGGGTCTGCGCATCCAGCGCCGCGAACGGCTCGTCCATCAGCAGAACGTCCGGCTCATAGGCGAGGCTTCTGGCGATGGCCACGCGCTGCTTCATACCGCCGGACAGTTCGTGGGGGTACCGGTCCTCGAACCCGGCCAGGCCCACCAGGTCGAGGAACTCGCTGGCCTTGGCCGCCCGTTCCTTCCTGGACAGGCCGGTGTTCTCCAGGCCGATGGAGACATTGGCTGAGGCCGTCCGCCAAGGGAACAGCGCGTACTGCTGGAAGACGACGGCTCGGTCCTGGCCCGGCCCTGTCACTTCCTTGCCGTCAACGAGGACTTTTCCGGACGTGGGCCGGGACAGCCCGGCCAGCAGGTCCAGGAGGGT
Source organism: Arthrobacter sp. HS15c (assembly GCF_040812005.1). Lineage (NCBI taxonomy): Bacteria > Bacillati > Actinomycetota > Actinomycetes > Micrococcales > Micrococcaceae > Arthrobacter > Arthrobacter sp. HS15c. Next base: position 312,717 of record NZ_JBFOHM010000006.1, on the reverse strand, counting down.
GGTCTTGCCGGAGCCACTGGGGCCTACCAGGGTGAGGAACTCGCCGGCAGCCACGTCCAGGCTGAGGTCATCGAGGGCCGTGAGGACGGAGGGTTCCGCCTGGCGCCGGCTACTTTTGCCTTTGCCGGGCCGGATAGTGAATTCCTTAGTGACGTTTTGGAGACTGATCTTGGGTGTCATCTTCTATCCTTTCGACGTTGCTGCCGGCGCAGGGGTTTCGAGCAGGTTGAACTCGTTGGTGTAGAGCTTGTTGGTGTCCAGGTCGCCAGTGATGATTCCCGCGGACTTGAGGTAGTCGGCCCAGCGGGTGAAGTCCCGGTCCTGAATCCGGCCTCCGGGCGAGGCCACGCCAACGCTCTTCCAGTATTTGAGGGCTTCGGCGCTCTCGTTGCGGCCCCGCTTGGCGATGATTTCCTCGAACTTGGCGATGACCTGCTCCCGCGGGGTGGTGCGCTCCCACTCGATCGCTTTGGCGACGCCGGTCACCAGGGTGCGGCTGGTTTCGGGATTCTTGGCGAGGAAGTCCTTCCGCAGGACGTACTGGCCGGCGTCGAAGGGTCCGCCGATCACGCCGACGTCTGTGAACAGTGCGCGGATGCCGCCCTCGGCGAGCGCACGGTCCTGGAGCACCCCGCCCAGGGTCCCGACATCCACCTGCTTTTTGCGGAGGGCCACCTCGGTCTCGTTGGGCGGGACCACCACGAGCTGCACCTGCTTGATTTCCTCCGGCGTCAGGCCGCTGTTCTTCAGGTGTGTGGTGATGACCGCTTCGTGGTGGGCGCCCAGGGTGTTCACGGCGATCTTCTTGCCGATGAGGTCCCGGGCGGTCCTGATGGGGCTTCCTTCCTCCACGTAGTACCCCGTGAAGGTTTCCTTGTCCTCGCCGTAGTAGTTGATGACGGCCTGGACGGGGGCGCCGGCCTCTATCAGCTTGATCACAGCACCGGTGAACGCTCCGCCGACGTCAGTCTGGTCGGTGGCCACGGACTGGATGCTCTGCGGTCCGCTGGTGGTGTTGCTGACCCACTCCAGCTTCACGTCCCCCAGGTAGCCGAGGTCCTCCGCCACTTCCACCAGGGCAACGGTGTTGGGTGAGCCCTGGTAGCGGACGGTTTTCACTTCAGTTCCGCCGTCGCTCCCGTTTGGCTGTGCCGTTGCAGCACCGCCACAACCGGACAGCACCAGCGAGACTGCCACGGCCGCGGCCATGGCGGCTGCCATGCCTGCCGCAGGGAGAGTTCGGGCGGGCAGGAGACGGTTTTTCATGGTGGTGATTCTTTCTGCAGATCAGGTCTGGATCCGGGCCGGCTGGCTCGTGGGAACCACTACAGCAGAGAAGAATCGGCGGCAGAAGAGGTGCGTTCACAGCGCGAAACGGCACGCAACGGCAGGCCATCCGCGGTAACAGGAGTCCCCGCGGCGTAGTGCGCCGACACAGCGCTGCATGCGGTGACTCCCGGCTAAACCTGGGGCAATCCGGCGTAAGGCAACCAGGTAATGCGTCGTCATGACCGTCAACATGGCGACGCGCAGGGCCGCGGCGGCGCAACAACCGCCGGCTTCGGCAGGCGATATCGGCGTCACTTCAGCATGTGGCGTCAAGTGGGATGACTCACTGCCCCGCGGCGCGCCGGTGAGGCCTGCAAATATTTCTGCGCAGGACGTGCGGTTGTTACGTGGCCGCCTGTCAGCGTGCCCGGGTGAGAGAGCGTTCAGGGAAATCCTGCAGCAAGTGAGCGCGTCCGGGGGTGGGTGTTCAGCGCCCCAGGATGTCCTGCGCGATTTCGTCGGCGTCGCGGAGTGTCCGCTGCCCGCTGGGATAGGCGGGGCCGCCCGGCTGGACTGCCTCCGCGGCGATGGCGGTGCCCCACTGGGCTGCCGAGAGCTGGAGGCCCAGGACATAGAGCCCGCCGGTGACTGACCCGTTGGCTGCCACGGGCCGGTAGGGGTGCGGGCTGACGTCCAGGCCGCTGGCCTGCACGGGCGCGCCCTCTGCCGTCATCATGAGCCGCGGCCGCACCAGCCCGGCCGCGAGGAGCTGCGTCAGCAGCGGGGAATCGTTCGCCGAAACCCGGTTGGCAGGAGCGAGCGCCTCCACCATGGTCTTTGCCGCAGCCGGTGGACCGTTCACCCAGGGTGAGGCCGCCGTGAACATTCCGGTCCGGCGGTCCAGCCCGAACTTGGGGTCCGGCCCCACAAAGCTGACCACGCCCGCGCGGGCCAGCGCGGCAAGTTGTTCGGCACGCAGCGCCGGCGGACCGCTGGCCAGACCCTCGACAAAGGACTCGAACCAGCCACGGAGCCCGGCCACCCACGATTCGTCGGTGATGCCGCCATCGGCGACGGCGGTCTTCAGGACCGCACGCCCGTGGTGGAGCGCGCCGATGGCCATCTTGACGGGGTCGTCCTCGCCGAGTGCGGAGCGGCGGGCGTCATCCATCAGGTACTCGACGACGGCGGCGTCAAGGTCGGCGCGGGAGGCGAAGGTCCGGCCCGCCAGTGGTGCGGCGAGGCCGCGGAGGTCCAGCCGGTGGCGCGGCGCGACGTGGATGGCGAGGACGCTGGCCATGGCGTCCTCCCAGTTGGCGGCACTGTGGCTGTGCGGGTGCAGCGCGTGGTCGAGGGAGTCCAGGAACGCGGCTGGCTCCGCAACGGCGCCGGGCTGCGAGCGCACCAGCGTGGAGTAGTAGGCCCAGAGCGCGTCCCGGTGGAGCAGCGGCCAGAGGTCGTGGTCGAAGCCGGGACGGATCCCGGCGGCGCTGAACCGCTGCAGCGCGGCTCCCGTCAGGTACCGCAGCCGGACGGACCCCGGGTAGTACCCGTTCAGGGCAGCCTTGGTGCGGTAGGGGGTGCCACGGCGGGATGCGGCAATAATCAGGGGTTCCTGGCCGGAGGGCCGGTAGTCCAGCCGGTGGCCGGCGTCGATGAACTTGCCGCCGCGCCCCTCGGTGAGCTGGCCCATGGCGTCAAAGAAGTTCAGGCCCATGCCCCGGACCAGGACGGGCTCACCGGCCGGGACCGCGTCCCAGTCCACATCCGCGGGAATTGCCGGCGGCAGGTAGCGCAGGCCCATCCGTGCGGCGGATGACTGAAGATCCCGCTGTTCAGGATTAAGCCGGGAGGGGATGTGGCCCAGGGCCAGCACCACCGAATCAGCCTGCAGCGACCCGCCTCCGGCCAGGCCGACGTCGAACGTCCCGTCCCCGGACGGAACCACCGACTCCGCGGACGTTTCGTGGAACCGGACGGTCACGCCGTCGGGCAGGCGCTTCAGCAGGTCCTCAAGGGTGCAGCGCAGGTAGCGGCCGTAAATGGCGCGGCTGGGAAAGTCGCCGGGGCCCAGGGTGGCCAGCTCGGACCGTTCGTCTTCTGTCAGCGATGGCACAGGAGTGCGCAGCTGCCGCGCCCGCCAGCCGTTGAAGGTGGTGCCGGCGACCGGAGGGGCCATGGCAGGGTCCTCGGGAATCAGGGTGGGGTAGAACGACTGGGTGTTCATCAGGTACAGCCGCGACTGGCCTGGCTGCCACACGTGGCCGGACCCGGCGGGGTACGGGTCGATCACGTCGATCTGGAGGGCCGCGGCACCGGGACGGGCTGCGGCATGTGCCAGGAGGCGCTCCAGAACGCTGGTACCCCGAGGGCCGGCGCCGATGATGGCGGTCCGGATTAGCTGCGATGTACCCACGGCATCCAGAGTATCGGCTCGTTGCTAGGACGCTTGACTTGCTAGCGGCGCACACATGTTGTTTGGATGGGGCGCATGACCACCACTGAAGCTGACTCAGCGTCCGGTTCCACTCCCCCAGCCATGTCCCCCGAACCCACCGACGAAAACATCTGGCTCGAGGAGATCTACGGCGAGGAACAGCTGGCCTGGGTCCGCGAGCAGAACGCCCGCACGGAGGACCTGCTGGAGGACGCCGACTACGCCGCCCTGGAAGGCAGCATCCTTGAGGTGCTGGACTCCACGGACCGGATCGCCATGGTGGGCAAGCGCGGCGACTGGTACTACAACTTCTGGAAGGACCAGGCGAACCCCAAGGGCCTGTGGCGCCGCACCACGTGGGAGAGCTACTGCACCGACGCCCCGGAGTGGGATGTGCTGCTGGACGTGGACGCCCTCGCGGCCGCCGAGGGAGTCGAGTGGGTGTTCCACGGAGCCACATTCCTCCGGCCCGCGGTTGGCGAGCCGCACCGCCACGCGCTGCTGGCCCTCTCCCCCGACGGCGGCGACGCGAACCGCTACCGCGAGTACGACGTCGAGGCGCGCGGCTTCGTCGCGCCGGCCGACGGCGGGTTCGACCTGCCGACGGCGAAGGGCAACGTCTCGTGGCTGGACCGCGATACGCTGCTGGTCGCCTCCACTGCCGAGGGCCTGCCGCGGACGGCCTCCTCCTACGCCCGCACGGCCGTGACCCTGCGCCGCGGCGAACCCCTTGCCACCGCTCCCATCCTGTTCGAAGTGGCCGAGAACCACATGTTGGCCGTGGTGGCCCACGACTCCACCCCCGGCTTTGAGCGCACGTTTGCCGTGGACTACATCGATTTCTTCAACCAGCGCACCTCCGTACTGCTGGACGGGTCCTGGGTGGAGATCGATGTTCCCACCGACGTGAACATCAGCGCGCACCGCGAGTGGCTGCTGTTCCGTCCGCGCCAGGACTGGACGGTGGACGGAACGGTTTATCCGGCCGGTGCCCTGCTGGCGGCTCCCTTTGATGACTATCTGGCCGGGTCCCGGGAGCTCTCGGTGCTGTTCACCCCGGACGCGCACACGTCGCTGCAGTCCTGGAGCTGGACCCGGAACTTCCTGCTGCTGAACCTCTTGCGCGACGTCTCGTCGGAGATCCGCGTGCTCGATCCGTCGGTGCCGGCGGCAAGCAAAGAGTCCGGCGCATGGGCCTCAACGCTGCTGGACGCCTGCCCGCCGCTGCACGACGTGAACGCGTACGCCGTGGACGACGAGGACGACAGCCCGTCCGACGGCGGCGCCGGCGACGACTTCTGGCTCGTCGCCACCGGCTTCACCACCCCCAGTACGCTGATGCGCGGGACGCTGGAGCGGGGTTCCGCTTCTTCCGACAGTGCCGCCTCCGACACTGCCGCTTCCGACGACGCCGGGACGGCAGGCGTGGTGAGCAGCCACGCGGCGGTCAAGGCGTCGCCGTCGTTCTTTAATGACTCCCAGTACGAGGTGCAGCAGCACTTCGCCGTGTCCGCGGACGGCACGCGGGTCCCGTACTTCCAGGTTGCGTCCCGCGACCTGGTGCTGGACGGCCAGAACCCCACCCAGCTCTCCGGTTACGGCGGGTTCGAAGTCTCCCGCACCCCCGCCTACAGCGGGACTGTTGGCAGGGCGTGGCTGGAGCGCCGGACAGGTGGATCCAACGGTGCAGCGTCCGGCGGGCCCGGGGCGGCTGCACACTCCCGGGGTGGCGTGTACGTGGTGGCGAACATCCGCGGCGGCGGCGAATACGGCCCCGGCTGGCACCGGGCTGCCCTGCAGGAGAACCGGCACCGCGCCTACGAGGATTTCGCTGCCGTGGCGCGGGACCTGATTTCCCGCGGTGTGACGTCGCGTGAACGCCTCGGCTGCGTGGGCGGCTCCAACGGCGGCCTGCTGGTGGGCAACATGCTCACCAGCTACCCGGAGCTTTTCGGTGCCGTGTCCTGCGGCGTTCCGCTGCTGGACATGCGGCGCTACACCAGGCTCTCCGCCGGACACTCGTGGATCGCCGAGTACGGCGACCCGGACGTGCCGGAACAGTGGGACTACATCAAGACATTTTCGCCGTACCACCTGCTCAAGGACGGGGTGGAGTACCCGGAAACGTTTATCTGGACTGCCACGTCCGATGACAGGGTGGGCCCGGTGCAGGCCCGCAAGATGGCCGCCAGGATGGAGGCGATGGGCATTCCGAATGTCTGGTTCCATGAAGCCCTGGAAGGCGGCCACGCCGGTGCATCCGACAACCGGCAGGCTGCCGCGCTGCAGGCGCGGAGCCAGCATTTCCTGTGGCGTACCCTCGCCGGCGACGCTTCGTAGCCGCGCCGCCGTGGGCCTGAGCGGGACCGCGCAAGGCCGTTTTGCGCTGCATGCCCCGTTCTGCGTATCCTTGGTGGGCTAGGAATAGCAATTGGAGACGTGCCAGAGCGGCCGAATGGGCTTCACTGCTAATGAAGTGTGGGGCACAACTCCACCGGGGGTTCAAATCCCCCCGTCTCCGCGTTTGGCCCCGGTCCCTGGACCGGGGCCTTTTGCGTTCCGCGCGTATCCGAGGTGCGGACACAGCGGGCTTGGAACCTGCCGGCGGTGGCAGGATTAACGGATGGCACAAAGCAACCAGGTGAACGCGGATCCGGCCAGCGGGCAGGCATGGAACCCGCGCCTGGCGCTGCTGGTGGCTGCCACGTTCTTTATGGAGTTCCTCGACGGCACCGTCCTCACCACTGCCATTCCCAGCATCGCGGCGGACTTCCGCGTGCCCGCGGCCGATGTGAACATCACCATGACGGCCTACCTCATGACGGTGGCCATGGGCATCCCGTTCAGCGGCTGGCTCGCGGAACGGCTCGGGGCACGGCGCGTCTTCTGCCTGGCCATTGCCGTGTTCACTGCTGCGTCGCTGGCCTGCGCGCTAAGCACGGACCTCACCATGCTGACGCTGGCCCGTGTCCTGCAAGGCGCGGGCGGGGCCATGATGGTTCCGGTCGGCACACTGGTGGTGCTCCGCGGAACGCCGAAATCCGAACTGTTGCGTGCCACGGCTTTCCTGGTGTGGCCGGGCCTGTTGGCGCCGGTGCTGGCGCCCCTGGTCGGCGGCGCGCTGACCACTTATCTCTCCTGGCACTGGATCTTCCTGATCAACCTGCCGCTGGGCCTTGCGGCGTTCATTGCGGCTTTGCGGCTGGTTCCATCCGGGGCCGGTGACCGTCAACGCAGGCTGGACTGGCTGGGCCTGTTCCTGACCACTGCCGGCGTGGGTGCATTGGTGGTTGGCCTGGAACTTTCCACGGCCCACCCCGACGGACCCTGGGGTGCCGTGTCCGCGGCCGCCGGCGTCGGTTTCCTGGCCGGTGCGGCAGCCTGGATGCTGCGGGCAAGGAATCCCCTGTTTGACCTCAGCGTCTTTGCCACGCGCACGTTCCGGGCCATGGCCACCGGCGGGTTCGTGTACCGCCTGACCATCAGTTCCGTGCCGTTCCTGCTGCCCCTGATGTTCCAGGCCGGCTTCGGCTGGACGCCCCTGCACGCCGGCATCATGGTGGCGGCCGTGTTCATCGGCAACATCGGCATCAAGCCGGCGACCACGCCCTTGATCAGGCGCTTCGGTTTCAAGCCGATGCTGGTCTTCGCCTCCATTGCCTCCGCGCTGACCTTCGCGCTGTGCGCACTGCTGACCCCCGACACGCCGCAGGCCATCACTTTTGCGCTGCTGGTGTGCAGCGGGGCGTTCCGCTCGATCGGCTTCTCCGCCTACGCCTCGGTGCAGTACGCGGACATCGTCCCGGCGCAGCTCACATCTGCCAACGCCGTGTCAGCCACGCTGGTCCAGCTGGCCACCGGTGCCGGGATCGCCGTGGCGGCGCTCCTGATCCGGATTTTCGACGGCCTGGCCGTCTTTCCCCAGGACCCGGCCGGCCCGTTCCGTGGGGCCTTCCTGGCCATGGCCGTCCTGATGCTGTTCAGCACCGCCGACAGCCTTTCACTGCACCGGCATGCCGGCGCCGAGGTCAGCCGGCCTGGCCAAGTACCAGCGGCAGCACAGCCCCCGCACCCGCCTGCCGGAGGGCCCGCCCGGCGACGGTGACGGTCCAGCGGCTGTCCACGAGGTCGTCGATCAGCATGATGCTCTGCCCCTGCAGGGACGCCAGCGACGCCTCAAGCTCCGGGCCCGCCACCAGCCGGTCCCAGACCCCGGCCAGCCGGTAGGCGCTGTTGCCGCCCCGGCCGCCGGTGGGGCCGCCGTGGCCCAGATCGAGCTGTCCCAGGTAGGGGATGCGGCCGATCTCCGAAATCCCCCGGGCAAGGGACTGCACCAGCTCTGGCCTGCTTCGTGACGGGATGCTCACGATTGCCGCAGGGCGGCCCACTCCGCTCCATGCAGGGTTGCGTCCGTCGGCGGTGGACCATTCGCGCAATACCTGGACGCAGGCCTGGAGCATGCCGGGGTCGATGGCCCGGTCGGCCGCTCCGGAGGCAAACAGCTCACGCAGCGCCCCGCCCCAGCCGAGGTCGGTGAGCCGGGCGAGGATGCGGCCGTCCGCCAGCCCTTCGGCCGGCTTGATCTTGCCCTTCACCGGGACCCCGAGACGGTCCATCCCGCTGGGCCACTGCAGCCTGGCTTCTAGCACCCCGCCTGCCCGGCTGAGGGTCTGGCCGGCCGCTTCAGTGGCTTCCGCCGCGATGTCCGACCGGAACCATTGTCCGGCGCAGTTGTCACACCGGCCGCAGGCATGCGCTGTTTCGTCATCAAGGACCGAGGTGATGTACTCCATCCGGCATCCGGCCGTGTCCTGGTAGATCACCATGGAATCCTGCTCGTCCACCCGCGCCTCCGCGATGCGCTGGTAGCGCTCGGCGTCGTAGATCCAGGGCTGGCCGGTGGACCGCCAGCCTCCGCCCACCCGCTCCACTGCACCGTCCACGGCCAATACCTTGAGCAGCAGCTCCAGCGGGGTGCGCCTGAGGTCGACCCTGGCTTCCAGCGCCACGGTTGAAACAGCAGCACCGGCTTCGGCCAGGGCGGTGAGGACGCCGCTGGCCTTTTCTTCCGAAGGCATGGACGCGGTGGCGAAGTACTGCCAGATGTCGCGGTCCTCGGAACCCGGCAGCAGGAGGACGTCGGCGTTGGCGGCACCTCGCCCGGCACGGCCCACCTGCTGGTAGTACGCCACCGGCGACGACGGCGCCCCGAGGTGCACCACAAAGCCCAGGTCAGGTTTGTCGAAGCCCATCCCCAGGGCCGAGGTGGCCACCAGGGCCTTGACCTCGTTGTCCTTGAGCAGCTGCTCGGCTCGTTCACGGTCCGCAGGGTCGGTGCGGCCCGTGTACGCCAGGACTTTGTGCCCCGCCTCGGCCAGGAGCCGGGCGGTGTCCTCCGCGGCAGACACCGTCAAGGTATAGATGATGCCGCTGCCGGGAAGGTCGCCCAGGTGCGTCAGGAGCCAGCCCAGCCGTTGCCGGGAGTCGGGCAGCGTCAGCACGCCCAGGCGCAGGGAGTCACGGCCCAGTGCTCCGCGGATGGTCAGGACGCCCGCCCCGAGCTGCTCCTCGATATCGTGGACCACCCGCGAGTTGGCAGTTGCCGTTGTGGCCAGCACCGGGACGGTCTCCGGCAGCTGGGTGATCAGGTCCGCGATCCGGCGGTAATCCGGCCGGAAATCGTGGCCCCAGTCGGAGATGCAGTGGGCCTCGTCGATGACCAGGAGGCCCGTCCGCCTGATGAGCTCCGGCAGCTGGTTCTCCCGGAACGAAGGGTTGGTGAGCCGCTCCGGAGATACAAGGAGCACGTCCACTTCATCTGCCGCGAGCTGTTCACGTACCGTGTCCCACTCCAGCTGGTTCGCGGAGTTGATGGCCACGGCCCGGACGCCCGCACGCGCCGCCGCGGCCACCTGGTCGCGCATGAGGGCGAGCAGCGGCGAAACGATCAGCGTGGGTCCGGCGCCGCGCCGCCGCAGCAGCAGGGACGCCACAAAGTAGACAGCCGACTTCCCCCAGCCCGTGCGCTGGACCACCAGGGCCCGCCGCCCGCCGTCGACCAGGGCCTCAATCGCTTCATACTGCCCGTCATGGAAATCCGCTGCCGGGTGCCCCACCAGTTCGCGGAGAACTTCCAGGGCCTGGGGGTGCGTGCCTGAAGCGGACTGTGGCTGCGTAGCGGAAAGGACTGCATCGGCAAGAACTGTGGCGTGCTGGTTATCGACCATTGATTCAGTATCCCAGCCGCCACTGACAGCCAGGAAGCAGGCAGGTCCCTGTGTGGACAATCCCACGTGTCCCGCCGGGCACGTATTCGGCCCGGCCGTCACACAGGCCAGTGTCCGGCTGCTCCTCCACAGGCATCCCGCACGTCCACGTAAGATAAAACCCGTGACTAGCGAACAGACAAAGACTTTTGACCTCTCGGCATCCTTCAAGGCTTACGACGTCCGGGGCATCGTAGGTGACTCCATCACGGCCGAAATCGTCGAAGCCGTGGGAGCCGCGTTCGTTGATGTCCTGCAGCTTGAGGGCCAGACGGTCCTGGTTGGCGGCGACATGCGCCCCTCCTCACCCGAATTCAGCAAGGCATTCGCCGACGGCGCGGCAACCCGCGGAGCCAACGTCCAACTCCTGGACCTGATTTCCACCGACGAACTCTACTTCGCCTGCGGTTCGCTCAACGCGGCCGGCGCCACCTTCACCGCAAGCCACAACCCCGCCGAGTACAACGGCATCAAGATGTCCAAGCCGGGCGCACAGCCCATCTCGTCCGAATCAGGGCTCAAAGAGATCCAGGCGCTTGCCGAGCAGTACCTGAACACCGGCTCCATCCCGGCGGCCCCCACCCGTGGCCTGATCGGCGTCCATGATGTCCTCAAGGACTACGCCGAGTACCTTCGCCAGCTGGTTGACCTGTCCGGTTCCCGCCCCCTGAAGGTCGTGGTGGACGCCGGCAACGGCATGGCCGGCCTCACCACCCCGGCAGTCCTGGGCGATACGCTCCTGCCGAAGCTTCCGTTTGAGATCATCCCGCTGTACTTCGAGCTGGACGGGTCCTTCCCCAACCACCCGGCCAACCCGCTGGAGCCGGAAAACCTCCGTGACCTGCAGGCTGCCGTGATCAAGCACGGTGCGGACATCGGACTGGCGTTCGACGGCGACGCCGACCGCTGCTTCGTGATCGACGAAAAGGGCGAGCCGGTCTCGCCGTCGGCCATCACCGGCATGGTGGCGCGCCGCGAGATCGCCCGTGCCCAGGCACAGGGTGAGGCCAAGCCCACGATCATCCACAACCTGCTGACCTCCCGTGCGGTGCCCGAACTCGTGGAGCACGACGGCGGACGCGCCGTCCGCACGCGCGTGGGCCACTCATTCATCAAGGCAGTCATGGCCGAGGAAGGTGCCGTGTTTGGCGGAGAACACTCCGCCCACTTCTACTTCCGCGATTTCTGGAACGCTGACACCGGAATGCTCGCCGCCATGCACGTCCTGGCCGCCCTCGGCGAGCAGGCCGGCCCGCTCTCCGAGCTTGGCCGCGAGTATGAGCCCTACGTGTCCTCCGGCGAGATCAACTCGGAAATCGAGGACAAGGCCGGCGCCGTTGAGCGTGTCCGCGTGGACTTCAGCGCTGAGGACGTCACGATCGACTCCCTGGACGGCAGCACGTTCACAGCAAATGACGGCAGCTACTGGTTCAACCTCCGTCCGTCCAACACCGAGCCGTTCCTTCGCCTGAACGCTGAAGCAACCGACCAGGCGACGATGGAACGCGTGCGCGACCGCGTTCTGTCCCTTGTCCGTGGCTAGGGCAGCAGTGGCTGACGACACCCGGGCTCCCAGCGGCGATACGGCGGGTTCGTGGCGGGACTCCGTCCCTGAGGCTACGGCCACCGACCTGGAGAACCTGCTGGGTACCGGCGTGGGCGCGGCGCAGGAGCAGCTCCAGCGCAACGGCGGCTTCCTGCCGTTCGCCCTGGTGGTGGAGAACGACGGCGAGGTCCGGCTGGTGGCAGTGACTCCGGCTGACCTCGAGGATGATTCCGACGCCGACTTCGACGCCGACGCCATGATCAGCGACCTCACCGATGCCCTCCGGCAGAACCGTTCCGAATTCCGGGCTACTGCGATCGTGTGCGACATCCTCCTGGTGGAGGAGGAGTCGGACGCCATCCACGTCGCGACAGAACACCGGGACGGGTCAGTTTTCGCCGCAGTCCTTCCCTACTCGGCCAACAACTCGACATCCAAATGGGAATTCGGCCAGCTCGCAGCTGACACCAACGAACCCTCCATCTGGGTGGACTAGACCGGCGCGGCCATGAAGATCAATGCATTTGCAGATGTCAGCCTGCGGGCCGTCATGGTGCTGGCCGCGGCACCGGACGGCATCCTCCTCACCACGCAGAACATCGCCGACGCCGTGGGCACGCCCTACAACCACGTCAGCAAGGCGATGGCGAAGCTGCGCGGCCTCGGCCTGATCGACGTGGAGCGCGGCCGGGCAGGAGGATCACGGTTGAGCGCTGCCGGCAGCCGGGCGACCGTGGGCCAGATCCTGCGCCAGCTGGACACGCGGTCAGATGCGGCCGAGTGCGTCGCGCCCGGCGGCCCTTGCCCGCTGATCAACGAATGCAAACTCCGGGCCGCATTGGCCCGCGCCCGCGAGGCGTTCTACCGCGAACTCGATTCGGTGGTGGTGGCAGAACTTCCAGGCTCCGCCCAGATGGCTCCCGTTTTCCAGCTGATCGGCCTGCGCCCGGGGCTCTGACCGGGGCCTCGATTCCCGCCCGGCGCCGAGCCGGCTCCCGCCCGATTTGATTACCTTTTCTACAAGGTGTAGAACTTGATGCATGAATACTTGTATTTTGAATACGAGTATTCACCCGGCCGGACGAAGGTCCGGTCCCCCTATCTCAGGAGTACACATGCTCTCGGACAAATCCTTCCCCGTCATTGAGGCCACCCTGCCGCTGGTCGGTTCGCGGATCGGCGCCATCACTCCCAAGTTCTATTCACGGCTCTTCGCCGCCCATCCGGAACTTCTGGACGGCCTGTTCAGCCGCTCCAACCAGCGTTCCGGCGACCAGCAGCAGGCCCTGGCCGGAAGCATCGCCGCCTTCGCCACACACCTGGTCAACAACCCGGGCACCCTGCCCGAAACCGTACTTTCCCGCATCGCGCACCGGCACGCGTCACTGGGCATCACCGAACCCCAGTACCAAGTGGTCTACGAGCATCTCTTCGCGGCAATCGCCGAAGACCTGGCCGAGGTCATCACCCCCGAGATCGCCGAAGCCTGGACCGAGGTGTACTGGCTGATGGCCGACGCGCTCATCAAGCTCGAAAAGGGCCTCTACGCAGCCCAGGCCAACGGCAAGATGTGGACTCCCTGGAGGGTGTCCGCCAAGACCGCTGCGGGCACCGGCTCCATCACCTTCACCCTGGAACCCGCGGACGACACCCCGGTCACGCCGGCCCTGCCCGGCCAGTACGTCAGCGTCAAGGTCCAGCTCCCGGACGGCCTCCGCCAGGTCCGGCAGTACTCACTGTCCGGGGACACAGGCACCAGCCGGTCCTTCACCACCAAACTCGACGACGGCGGCGAGGTCTCCCCCGTGCTGCACGGCACCGTAGAGGTTGGCGACATCCTGGAGATTTCCAACCCCTACGGCGAGATCACGCTCAAGGACGGCGACGGCCCGGTGGTCCTGGCATCGGCCGGAATCGGCTGCACGCCCACCGCATCCATCCTCCGCTCGCTCGCCGAGTCGGGTTCCGCCCGGCAGGTGCTTGTCCTGCACGCCGAAAGCACCATGGAAAGCTGGGCGCTGCGCGGCCAGATGACGGATGACGTCGAACGCCTCGCCGGTGCCGACCTCCAGCTGTGGCTTGAGCAGCCCGAGGCCGGAACGCGGAAGGGCTTTATGTCGCTGCGTGAAGTGGACCTGCCGGCCAACGCGTCCCTGTACCTCTGCGGGCCGCTGCCGTTCATGAAGCACATCCGCAACGAAGCCATCAACGCGGGCATCCCCGCCACGAAGATCCACTACGAGGTCTTCGGCCCGGACATCTGGCTGGCTTCCTAATACGAACTAACGACGGCGGCCCCGCACCTTTTTCGGAAAAGGTGCGGGGCCGCCGTCGTACTTTTAGGACGTTCAGCCCAGGCGGGACTTCAGTCCTGCGAGCTCTGCCTGCAGTGCGTCAGGCAGGGAGCCGCCGAAGTTCGCGAACCAGTCCTCGATGGACGCGAGCTCGGTTTCCCACTCGGCCGGGTCCACGCGGACAGCTTCCTCAACCTGTGCCGGAGTCATGTCCAGGCCTTTGAGGTCAATGGAGTCGCCGGTGGGAACAAAGCCGATGGGCGTCTCGACGGCGTCAGCCTTGCCTTCGAGGCGCTCGATGGCCCACTTCAGGACACGGGCGTTGTCGCCGAAGCCGGGCCAGGCGAAGCCGCCCTGGGCGTTGCGGCGGAACCAGTTGACCAGGAAGATCTTGGGCAGCCGCTCCGGGTTGGCCTTGGCGGACAGGTTGACCCAGTGGTTCAGGTAGTCGCCTGCGTCGTAGCCGATGAACGGCAGCATGGCCATGGGGTCGCGGCGGACCACGCCCACGGCTCCGGCTGCCGCCGCAGTGGTTTCGGAGGACAGGGTGGAACCCATGAAGATGCCGTTGGACCAGCTGCGGGCCTCGGTGACCAGCGGGATGGTGGTCTTGCGGCGGCCGCCGAACAGGATTGCGGACAGTTCCACACCGTTCGGGCTGTGGTATTCCTCGGCCAGCATGTCGATCTGGTCGATCGGCGTGCAGAAGCGCGAGTTCGGGTGGGCCGCAGGCTTGTCCGAATCAGGGGTCCAGGAGTTGCCCTGCCAGTCGGTGAGGTGTGCAGGCACTTCCTCGGTCATGCCCTCCCACCACACGCCACCGTCGTCGGTCAGGGCGACGTTGGTGAAGATGCTGTTGCCCTTGGCGATGGCGCGCATGGCGTTGGGGTTGGTGCCCCAGCCGGTGCCGGGGGCCACGCCGAAGAGACCGGCTTCCGGGTTAACGGCGCGGAGTTCGCCTTCCTTGCCGAAGCGCATCCAGGTGATGTCGTCACCCAGGGTCTCCACCTTCCAGCCTTCGATGGTGGGATCGAGCAGCGCGAGGTTGGTCTTGCCGCAGGCGGACGGGAAAGCAGCCGAGACGTAGTACGTCTTCTGCTCCGGGGAGGTCAGCTTCAGGATGAGCATGTGCTCGGCCAGCCAGCCTTCGTCGCGTGCCATCACGGAGGCGATGCGGAGGGCGTAGCACTTCTTGCCCAGCAGCGCGTTTCCGCCGTAGCCGGAGCCGAAGGACCAGATGGAGCGCTCTTCCGGGAAGTGCACGATCCACTTGTCCGTGTTGCACGGCCACGGCACATCAGCCTGGCCGGCTTCGAGCGGCGCACCCAGGGAGTGCAGTGCCGGCACGAAGAACGCGTTGGTTTCGGTGATGCGGTCCAGCACGTCGGTGCCGATGCGGGCCATGATGCGCATGGAGGCAACAACGTAGGCGCTGTCGGTGATCTCGACGCCGAACTTGGGATCCTCGGCGTCCAGGTGGCCCATAACGAACGGGATGACGTACATGGTGCGGCCGCGCATGGAGCCGGCGAACAGTCCGCGCAGCTTCTGCTTCATCTCGGCCGGGGCCATCCAGTTGTTGGTGAAGCCGGCGTCGTGCTCCTTCTCAGAGCAGATGAAGGTCTGCTCTTCCACACGGGCAACGTCAGCTGGATCGGAGAACGCAGCGAAGGAGTTGGGGAAGATCTCCTGGTTAAGCCGGGTCAGGGTGCCCGCTGCCACGAGTTCATCGGTAAGACGCGTGTTTTCCTCTTCAGATCCGTCAACCCAGTGGATCCGGTCCGGCTGCGTTAGCTCAGCAACCTCTTCGACCCATGCCAGCAGTGCAGCATGCGTGGTGGGTGCTTTCTCAAGCAGCGGCTGTTGTGCCAGATCGCCCATTGCGGTTCCCTTCCTCGGGTTCATCGGTGTGAGCTAAATGCTATGGGCCGGGAGGGCTATGGTTTTTGGGCCCGGACTGCTCGATGCTGATCGTTTGGAGTGGAAACCGCGTAAATTCAACAAAAAGGTCTGCAAACCAGGGCGATTAAGTGACGAAGGTCACCTAGACCGGTCTAGTCGCGCAGATTACACACGTTTCGATTTGGTACTACGGCCAACCCTCGCGTAAAGTAATTCGAGGTTCGGGGAGAGCAGAGATGTTCTTCAAGAAACAAGATGCGCCCATAGCTCAGCTGGATAGAGCGTCTGTCTACGGAACAGAAGGTCAGGGGTTCGAATCCCTTTGGGCGCACAAATGAAGAGGTCCGCACCGGTTCGCCGGCGCGGACCTCTTGCGTTAACCGCTCCCGGCGTAGGCTGGTGCCATGATGCCCGGGCCCTTTGAACGCGAATTCGATGTCATCGTGATCGGCGCAGGCGCCGCCGGCGAAAACGTGGCGGACCGGGTGGTCCAAGGCGGACTGACGGCGGTCCTCGTTGAGGCGGAGCTGGTGGGCGGCGAGTGTTCCTACTGGGCCTGCATACCGTCCAAGGCTTTGCTCCGGCCCGGCACCGCCCTCCATGGGGCACAGACGGTGCCTGGCGCAGAGGAAGCCGTCACCCGTACCCTCGATGCCGCCGCCGTCCTCAAACGGCGCGACTACTTCACCGCGAACTGGCAGGACGACAGCCAGGTGAAGTGGGTGGAGGACACCGGGATCGAACTCATCCGCGGCCACGGCTGGATCACCGCCCCGCGCGCCGTGGAAGTAGCCGGACTCGACGGCAACACCTACACCCTGGCGGCGCGGCACGCCGTCGTTCTGGCCACCGGTTCCGCACCCAACATGCCTCCGATCGAGGGGCTGGCCGATCAACAGGTGTGGGGCACCCGCGAAGCCACGTCGGCTAAGGAGGTGCCCGAACGCCTCGCAGTCATCGGTGGCGGGGTCGCGGGCGTTGAGCTGGCACAGGCCTTCGCCAGGCTCGGTTCGGAGGTCACCCTCGTGGCCCGGAGCCGGCTGCTGGGCAACTTCCCCGAGGAAGCCGCCCAGCTGGTGCTGGCCGGCCTGCGCGCGGACGGCGTGGAGGTCCGCCTCCACACCTCCACGGAGCGGGTCAGCGAAAACGGGAACGGCACGTTCACACTGACTCTCAGCGACGGGGCCTCCGTCGTCGCCGAGAAGGTCCTGGTATCCACCGGCCGCCACCCGGCACTGGAAGGCCTCGGGCTGGAAAGCATCGGCCTCGGCGCCGCGGACGGTAACCCGCTGGCTCTGACCGCCGATTCCACCGGCCTGGTGAACGGCATGCCCGACGGCGACCCGTGGCTTTACGCGGTAGGCGACGCCGCCGGAAACAACCTCCTCACCCACCAGGGAAAGTACGAAGCGCGCGCCACAGGCGATGCCATTGCCGCCCGCGCCAAGGGTGAGCTGACCGGCGAGCCTGCGCCGTGGAGCCGCTACGCCCAGACTGCCAACCAGCACGCCGTACCCAACGTGGTGTTTACGGATCCGGAACTGGCTTCAGTGGGCCGGACCCTGGAACAGGCCACGAAGTACGGCTACAACGCCACCTCGGTGGAACTGCCCATCAACGTGTCCGGCTCCTCCCTGCATTCCGAGCACTACGAAGGATGGGCCCAACTGGTGGTGGACGAGGACCGGGGAGTGCTCCTGGGGGCCACATTCGCGGGCCCCGACGTAGCGGAGCTGCTCCATGCCGCCACCATCGCGGTGGTGGGCGAAGTGCCGCTGGACCGCTTGTGGCACGCAGTCCCCTCCTTCCCCACCATCAGCGAGGTCTGGCTGCGGCTGCTAGAGCGCTACGGCCTCTGAGCACCCGGGCAGGACTTTATTTGAACTGACCAGTCAGTTCGGTTAGACTTACGGCAGACCATTTCCCTGCGAAAGGCCATCTTTGCTCTCCGTACAGCACCTCCATGCGAAAGGACGGCGGGACGATCTGCTCCCGCCCACCTCACTGCAGGCCGGCAGGGGTGAGTTGCTCCTGGTCTCAGCTGACCGCCAGGACCATCGGACAGCCCTGGCCCTGACGCTCAGCGGCCGGATGAAGCCCACGGAGGGAAGCATCAGCTGGGACGGGGACGCCGGGATCAAGCGCCGCCGGCTGGCCAGCGCCCTGGTCGACTCCCCCGGCGTTAATGAACCCGAGCAGCACCTGAGCGTCCGCGACCTTGTCACCGAGGATCTGGCGCTGATCCCGCGCCGCTACCGGGGCGCCCTGCTCAGCACGCCATGGCTCAAGGTCAACAGCTTCGAGGACATTGCGGACCTGTGGACCGAACAGCTGGCGCCGGACAAGCGCATCGAACTGCTCACTGCCCTGGCCCTCGCCAACCCGCACACCGATCTCCTGGTCCTCGATTCCCCGGACCGGCACACTGCGGACACCTCCGAATGGCTGCCCCGCCTTGAGCAGTTGGCGTCCGACGGCGGCCGGCCGCTCGCCGTCGTCGCCACCGTGGCTGCCATCCCGGCCGGGTGGACGGGACCCGCGGCCGCTGTCGGCAACGCCGCAGTTGCCACCGAAGCCGACGACGGCGGCGCCGACCTGCGGAATGACGGACAGCCCGACATCCAGGCGGACGACGTCGGGCCTGCAGAAGCGGATGACAGAGACCTCCTACGCGAAACAGAGGACGCCAAGTGACTGTGCTGCGGCTGGCCCGCTCCGAACTCAAACGGATGACCGGCGGGCTCCTGCCCAGGCTGACCATCCTGGCCATGGTCATGGTGCCGCTGCTTTACGGCGCCGTATACCTCTACGCCAACTGGGATCCGTACGGCAACCTGGACCGGATCGACGCCGCCCTGGTGGTGGAGGACACCGGCGCCACGTCCAGCGACGGATCCGTGCTGCAGGCCGGGACCAAGGTGGGAGACAGCCTCGTGGAGGGCAACGTCTTCAACTGGCAGACCGTCCCCACCGCCGAGGAAGCCGACCAAGGCGTCAGCGACGGAAAGTACGCCTTCGCCCTGAAAATCCCCAAGGATTTCTCCGCGAACCTGGTGTCTCCCGGCAGCTTTGACTCGGCCAGCCAGGCCATGCTGAATGTCACCACCAACGACGCCAACAACTACCTGCTGAGCACCATCGTGGACAAACTGACCACCTCCGTCCACACCACGGTGGCCAAGGAAGTGGGAGAGGAAACCGCCAACCAGCTCCTGACAGGCTTCGGCACCATCCACTCGCAAATGCTCAAGGCAGCTGATGGCGCCGGTCAGCTGGCCAATGGCGTCGCCACTCTTCGCGACGGGACCGTCACCCTCCACGCGGGCACCACGGAGCTGAGCAACGGGGCCAGTGCGCTGTACGCGGGGCAGGTGAAACTGCGCGACGGCGCCAACCAGCTCACCGACGGCGCGGGCCAGCTGAGCAGCGGGCTGTCCCTGCTGAAAGACAAGACCGCCACCCTGCCCACCGACTCGCAAACCCTGGCGAACGGCGCCGCCCAGGTGGCCGCCGGAAACGCCCAGCTGAACACCAGGGTCCAGGACATGGTGGCCCAGCTCGACGCCGCCGACCAGGGGCTCCGGACCCGGGTGGTCGAATCCAACAACCGCCTGATCGCCTCCGGAGTGCTGACCCAGGAGCAGGCTGACAGCATCCTGGCAGACTTCGACGCCATGGCAGCCTCCAGCCCGGTGGCTGCAGCAAAGACCAAAATCCAGACGGACGCCGGACAGATCCAGCAGCTGGCTGCTGGCTCCGAGGCCGTCAGTGTGGGTGCTGCCCAGCTCGCCGCAGGCACCCCTGCCCTGAGGGACGCCGTGGCACAAGCCTCCGGGGGCGCCGACCAGCTCCACACCGGGGCGGCCACGCTCGCCACAGGCCAGCAGTCGGCGCTTGACGGTGCAGGCCGGCTCTCCGAAGGCGCGCAAACGCTCGACGCCGGCGCGGGGCAGCTCGAGGCAGGCGCCGTCACCGCGGCGGACGGCTCCCGGACCCTGGCCAACGAAATCTCGAAGGGCGCGGGCCAGGTGCCCAATCCCGACGACCAGCAGAAGAGCAGCCTCTCCGAGGTCATTGCCGACCCCGTGGCGGTGACCAACGTGTCACAGGCCAAGGCAGACTCCTATGGGGCTGGACTCGCGCCCTTCTTCCTGACACTGGCCCTGTGGATCGGCATCTTTATGCTCATCCAGGCCATGCGTCCCATCACCCAGCGCGCCCTGGCCTCCAACGCCCCGGCGTGGAAGATCGCCGTCGGAGGCTGGCTGCCCTTCCTGGCCGTATCCGTGGTGCAGGCAACGCTGCTGACCCTGGTGGTGAACCTGGGGCTTGGACTGAACCCTGCGCACCCCGTGCTGATGTGGCTGTTTATGCTGGCCGCGGCGATGGCCTTCAGCGCGATCATCCAGGGCGTGGTTGCCCTGCTGGGATCCCCCGGGAAGCTCGTGGTGCTGATCCTGCTGGTCCTGCAGCTCGTCTCCTCCGGCGGCACCTTCCCGTGGCAGACCACTCCCGAGCCCCTCCACGTGGTGCATGAGGTCCTGCCCATGGGCTACGTGGTGACCGGCATGCGGCACCTGATCTATGGCGCGGACCTGTCCATGATCGTGCCCACTGTCCTTGGCCTGATGGGCTACACCCTGCTGGGCGCCGCGATGTCCACGCTGGCGGTCCGGAAGCGCAAATACTGGACGCTCAAGACGCTGAAGCCCGAGATCGCGGTATGAGCCAGTCCGTGGAGGTTCCGGCGCACGGTCCGGCGCGGCACGGTTCTTCCGGCCAGGGTCCTGCCGAAAAGAAGCTCCGGCCGGCGCGGACCAACGCCACCCGGCAGAAGCTCTTTGACGCGTCCATGGAGCTGATCGGCGAGCGGGGGGCCGCCGGGGTCACCGTGGATGAGATCGCCGCCGCCGCCGGTGTCTCGAAGGGCACGGTGTATTACAACTTCGGGAGCAAGTCGGACCTGATCGCGCAGCTTCTGCGGCACGGCGTGGACATCCTGAAGGCACGCCTGATGAGCGCCGGCGGGGCCGCGGACGCCGCATCCGGTACAGCGGGGCACCCGCCCACTGATCCGCTCGTGGCGATGGAACAGATGATCGGCCAGGCCATGGATTTCATGGCCGAATACCCGTCCTTCGCCCGGCTGTGGGTCAGCGAAAACTGGCGCACGCCCAGCGAATGGCGCGACACGTTCGCCGTGCTCAGGGCCGAACTGCTGGCAGTGATCGGCGGTGCCATCGAATCAGTGGCTGCCGTCTACCCGGTGGACCGGTCCATATCCCGCGGCAGCCTGGAGACAGCCATCTTTGGTGCGTGCTTCGTGGTGGGGCTTGACCGGCAGACCTACAACCCCGAACGCACCCGTGACCAAAGCGTTGCAGCAATCATGGCAATCATGCGCGGCTACGTGGTGAAGTAGCGCCGGCCTCGGGGATGATTGATCCCATGCGCCACATCGGTAACAGCGGGAAGTTTGCCGTGATAGCGGCCGTCGCCGCACTGGGCATGCTCGTGCTGACCGCCATCACCCTGGAAGAGGCCGTCATGGTCACCTTCCTGGGGCTCCTTGCCCTGGCCTACGTCTCGGCGGTCGCGGAGGTCCTTGTCCGGCGGCGCCGCCTGGCCCTGCTGGCCACCGGGGCGGGAACCAGCCTCACGATCGCATTCTCCCTGGCTTTCCTCAGCACCTGGGAGCTGGCCTTTGCCAACCAGTCCTCGTTTCTGGGGACACCGCTCCCCACCGGGGATCCGGACAACTACTTCTACTGGGCCGCAGCATCCGCCGTGTCCACGCTGATGGTCCTGTTCCTTGGAGCGGTATGGCCTTCGGGCGGGCGCCTGGGCGACGGACGGCGCAAGCCCTCACCGGCCAAGCGCCGGCCCGCTCCCGCTGCGCGCCGGCCGGCCGCCAGGGCCGCAGCTGCCCGGGGCACGGCTGCCGGTCGCATCGCTGCTGGGGGCGCCGCCCAGCAACGTGCAGCTGCGCAACGCAGTGCCGCCCAGCGAACATCCGCCGCGCGGGCTTCCGGTCAGGGCGCTTCCGGTCAGGGCGCATCCGGTTCCCGCGCACCCGCCCGGCTGCCTGCCGCTGCAGCCAAGCGGCCGCCGTCGTCCGAGTCCCCGGTCCGCAAACCGGCACCCAAACCGGGCACCAGGACAGCGTCCCGGCGCTGACGCGGGGCGGCCCTGACGGTGAGAACCGCCGTCGCCACCCCACCGAGGAGCAGGAGCCCGCCGGCCAGCTCGGCAAGGGTTGGCACTTCCCCGAGCGCCAGCCAGGCAGCACTCATCCCCACGACGGGCACCAGCAAGGTGAACGGAACCACGGCCGACGACGGGTAACTGGCCAGCAGCCGGTTCCAGATTCCGTACCCCACCAGCGAGGCGAAGATGGCGGTGTACAGCGCGCTGAGGATCGTGGCAGGCTGCAGGTCAGCCAGCGTGCCAAGCACGGCGTCCGGACCGTCCACCAGCAGCGACAGGGCGGCAAGGGGCAACGGCACCACGGCGCCGGACCAGACCACCAGCCCCAGCCCCGAGGCGGCTTTGGCCTGGCGGGCGATGACATTCCCGGCGGCCCAGGACAGCGCAGCTCCAAGAACGATAATGAGCGGCAGCAGCGGGGCGACGGCGCTTCGGCCCACGGCCACCACGGCCAGTCCCGCGACGCCAAGGACGACGCCGGCCAGCTGGCGGCGGCTGGGCCGCTCCCCCAGGAACCCGGCGGCCAGGAGCACGGTGAGCAGCACCTGCGCCTGCAGGACGAGGGAGGCCAGGCCCGCCGGCATGCCGAGCGCCATGGCCAGGTAGAGGAGGCCGAACTGGCCTGCGCTCATAAAAAGCCCGACGCCGATGATCGCCTTCCAGCTGATGTCCGGTTTCCGGATGAAAAAGATCCAGGGAAATACCACCAGGACGAACCGCATGGCCACAAACAGCAGCGGCGGAACCTCGCGGCCATTGGCATGCAGGCCGAAGTCGATGGCTACGAAGTTCAGGCCCCAGAGGACGGCGACCAGGGCGGCAAGGAGGGAGTGACGGAGGTTCACGGTCCCACTCTGGCATTATTGCCAATGAAGCACCAGCGTTGAATTCAACGCATCATCATGTACATTTGCTTCATGATTGAGATCGGCTCACTCCGGGCCCTGGCGGCCATTGAACAGCACGGATCCGTCATCGCCGCATCCGAGATCATGGGCTTCAGCCCCTCCGCCGTCTCGCAGCAGATCAAGAAGCTGGAAAAGCAGACCGGATTCGCGGTACTGGAACGCCGCGGCCGCGGAGTGCTGCTGACCGAGCGGGGACTGACCCTCGCGGCCTACGGCCGGCGCATCCTGTCGGAGCTCGAGGAACTTGAATCCACGCTGTTGGCGGATCCGGCCAAACCGACCGGGCACCTGAAGGTTGTTTCCTTTTCCACCGCCTGCCGGGGCCTCGTCGGACCGCTGCTCGGACGGCTGGCTTCTTCCGGCGCGGACCTGGAGGTCAGCGTCCTGGCCGAGGATCCGCGGGAAGCCGTGGCGCGGGTGGCCAACGGTGAAGCGGACCTCGGTGTGGTGCACAACTGGAATTCCGTCCCGCTGGTGATCCCGGAGCATATGACGCTCGAGTGGCTGTGCGAGGACATGGCTGACCTGCTGGTGCACCGCAGCCATCCCTTGGCTGGACGCAGCCAGGTGGAACCGGCGGACCTCGTGGATGAGAGGTGGATCAGCACGCCGCACGGCGCCATCTGCAACGAGGCCCTGCTGCGGATCTTCGCCGACCTTGGCCGGGTGCCGGACATCCGCGTCTATGATCCCGACTTTGCAACGCACATTGCCCTGGTGGAGCAGGGAGCCGTAGTGGCGCTGGTCCCCCGGCTGGGCCGGCCCGCACTGCCCCCGGACGTAGTTACCGTGCCCCTGGTGAACCCCGCGCAGGTCAGGCAGGTGGGGATGGTTTACCGCCGGACCATGACGGCGAGTCCGGGCATCCAGTACGTGGCCGGGCTGCTGCGTGAGGTCAGTGCGCGCGCGGAACCTTGAACTTGGTGATCCGGGCGTCCTGCCCGTCGAGTTCCGCCCAGGTTTTTTCGGTTTCCAGGACCGTGAGGGCGCTGGTGGGATACCTGGTGGCGGCGTCCATGTAGGCATCGTGGTCGGAGTCCCGCGAGGCGAGGTGCATGGCAAGGTCCTGGACCCCTGGCATGTGCGAGATGAGCATCAGCGTGGTGACGGTGTCCGGCACATGGTTGACCACGGTCAGCATGCGCAGCGCCGAGGCGGCGTACAGGCCATCCTCGAGCTTCGGCGTCGGGGCCTTGTCCCCCAACTCGGAGCACACCCACGTGCACGTCTGGCGTGTCCTGAGGGCGCTGGAACACAGGATGAAGTCGGGGACAATGCCGTGCTTGAGGAGCCACCTCCCCGCCAGGGGCGCCTCGCGGTGCCCGCGCTCTTCCAGCGGCCGTTCGTGATCGGCAACCCCGCCCGGCCAGTCAGCCTTGGAATGGCGCATAATCACCAGGCGCTTGATGTGGTGGTCACTCATGCCCCAAGCCTAGCGCCCACACACGCCAGCGGCGCCGCCGTCGAACATCAGCGAACGCGTCACGCAGAGCATGGTTTCGGCCGCACGAAAGGCCCAGACACGCGCAAAGGCAAGCCCGGCCGAGGAAACCGAACCCAAAAGCATGCCCGGCGTGACACCGCAGGGCCGCGTCCCCATCAGCCGCGGAGGCCAATGCTCACGAGCCCGGACTGAACGCGAAAAGGCGGCACATCCCGGAAGCGCCGTTGTTGCGTGAGGTACGAGCGCAGGCGCAGAGGGATCGTGCCGCCTTTTGGCGGTGCTGAAGTTTGACTAGATCGAGTATTCCGGAGCGGCCCAGACAACAACTTCCGGGTGCTCGTAGAAGCGGTAGCCCTGGCCGCGGACGGTGCGCACGGTGTTGGCGAGGCGTCCCAGTTTGGAGCGGAGGCGGCGGATGTGGACGTCGATGGTCCGCTCGTTGGGGACTTCCTCGGCGTTGCGCCAGAGGCCCTCGAGCAGTTCGTCGCGGCCCACGGTGCGGGTGCCGTTCTCGACGAGGTAGTTCAGGAGCTCGAACTCCTTGAAGGTCAGGTTCAGGGATTCGCCGTCCAGGTGGACTTCGCGGCGGGCGAGGTCGATCAGGACGCCGGACGGGCGAGGATCCTGGGCCTGCTGCTGGCGTGCGGTTTCGGTGCGCTGGCGTGCGTTCACCGTGGGGTCGCCGAAGGTGGAACGGACGACGTCGAGCGCGGAACCGGGGGTGCTGGCCGGTGCGACGGCCACGGCCGCGTAGCTTTCGGCGCCGGTCACCAGGGACTGCGCGTAGGCTCGGATTTCCTGGGCGAGCTTGGCGATGGAGGTCCCGGCCGCAGCTGCGGTTTCCTCGTCGATGCCCATATAGAGGACGAAGCCGCGGGCAACGTTGTCATTGGCCACCGGGCGGACAGTGTTCGGGCCCGCCACCACCGGGGTGGGAGCGGTGACGGGCGCCGCGTCGGCGGGCTGAACAGCGCGGAGCTGGCCGTAGGAGTTGGGGTTGTAGCCCTGCGGGGCGTAGCCGGGGGCGGGGAAGCTGGTGCCGGGTGCGGCAGGAGCGAACGCCGGGCGGGCGCCGAAACCCTGGCGGAGGCCGGAGGGCTGGGCGGCCTTGCTGGCGTTTCGGACAGAGATGTGGACGTATCCGGATGCAACTGACATGGATTGCTTACCTCAATGTGAATGGCCGTCATCGCGGCTCGAATGCTTGGTTTCCCCGCAATGAGATCTGGGGAGGGGCGCCCGACGCTGGGCTGGGGGGCGAATGCCTAGGAACTTCGTGGGGTAATGAAGGTCAGGCGTGCATTCGACAACAGCGCATGTCGGCAGCAGCGGGTGTGCTGGGCCAATATTCTGCGGCTGCAGGTGCTGTTGAGTTCTTGTTCACAATTGAAGTGTGCAACGTAACAATGACAACTTGCAAGTAACAATGGGCGCAACGTTCCGCATAGTGAGACGAATTCCGAGAATGTGGCTCAGATCACGATTCTGGGAGACCAATAAAATAACAGGTGTTTTCTAGAACGATTGGTTGGAAAACCACTTTTCCCGAATAATATTCGCCAATGATCCCGAATATGCCATCGAGATTCACCAGCCGTGGAATTGCTGAAACACGCCCCCTGGTTTAGTGCCATGTCCAGCTCCTCCGCCATCCGGACAAAAAATTTTCCCGCCGATCTGTCGCCGGAAGGGCCGCGACCCTTAACTGGCGTCCAGGCAGAACGCCGCTGCGGACTTTCCAGCTCGCTAGGCTGGGATTCACAGCCCGCGCACAGGAAGCCCATAGCGCGGGCTAACCGACAGATCGGAGAGTTGTCCCATGGCCACTTCGCACTCCATGACCAACAACCTTCCCCAGCTCACCCACCCGGACGGTTCCCCCATCCGCGCCCTGGTGGTCGACGACGAGCCCAGCCTTTCCGAACTGATGAGCATGGGTCTGCGCATGGCCGGCTGGTCGGTAGCCGTTGCCGCGGACGGCCCCGAGGCGGTAAAGCTTGCCAAGGAGTTCCGCCCGGACGTCCTGGTCCTTGACGTGATGCTTCCCGGGTTCGACGGCGTTGAGCTGCTGACCAGGATCCGCGCCTTCGCGCCGGAGGTACCTGCGCTCTTCCTGACCGCCAAGGACGCTGTCCAGGACCGTATTGTGGGCCTGGCCGCCGGCGGCGACGACTACGTGACCAAACCGTTCAGCATGGAGGAGGTCCTGCTCCGGCTGCACCGGCTGGTGCAGCGCTCCGGAGTGGCTGCCATGGACACCGCAGAACTGGTGGTGGGCGACCTCGTCCTCAACATCGATACCCGCGAAGTGACCAGGGCAGGCGACCAGCTCCAGCTGACCGCCACCCAGTTCGAGCTGCTCCGGTACCTCATGGAGAACCCCAAGCGGGTCATCAGCAAGGCGCAGATCCTGGACCGGGTCTGGGACTACGACTTCGGCGGGCAGGCCAACATCGTGGAGCTGTACATCTCCTACCTCCGCAAGAAGGTGGATGCCGTGCATCCGCCCATGATCCACACCGTGCGCGGCGCCGGATACGTCATCAAGCCGGTGGAATAGGCCGTGTCCTCACTTTCCGGTGTTGCGCGCACGCACGGCCGGAGCTGGCTCAAGCCGTCCACGTGGCACCTGCGCACCCGCCTCGTCCTCGTGGCCATGGCCCTGCTGGTGGCCATCTGCGGAGCGGTGGGCCTGTTCAGCTACGCGTCCATGGATTCGTTCCTGACCCGCCAGCTCGACGAACAGCTCAGCCAGGCCGCATCCCGCTCCAACGACCCCGGCCGCCCGCCGCTGGGTGGCTTCAACGGCCGGCCTGACCCGCTCGATTCCCGCGGCCAGAGCGTGGGCACCCTCAACGCCCGGATCCTGGACAGCCAGGTCAACAGCGCCGGGTTCCTGGCCTCCGACACCACCCGCTCCCCCCTGTCGGCCCAGGACAAAGAGATCCTTCTTGCCCTCCAGAAAGACTCCAGCCCCGTAGACAGGACCCTCTCCAACGGCGATTACCGGCTGGTGGCGGTGCAAACCAACTACGGCGATGTCCTGGTGACCGGGCTCCCGCTCGCCGGGAAGGAAAGCACGCTCACCTCGCTGGTGTGGACGTTTGTGTTTGTTTCCCTCGGCGGGCTGGTGCTGATCGGCCTGGCCGGGACCATCCTGATCCGGCGCACCATGCAGCCGCTGGAGCAGCTGTCCGAAGTCGCTACCCGCGTTTCGCGGCTCCCGCTGGACGCCGGCGAGGTGGCACTCGCGGTGCGCGTCCCGCCGTCGAACTCCAACCCCGGAACCGAGGTGGGCAGCGTAGGGCACGCGCTGAACCTCATGCTGGACAACGTGGCCAGTGCGCTGCAGGCGAGGCAGCGGAGCGAGACCAAGGTACGGCAATTCGTTGCCGATGCATCACACGAGCTGCGTACCCCGCTGACGGCGATCCGCGGCTACACCGAGCTGATGCGGATGACCGAGAATTTCACCCCGGATGGGCGGAAGTCGCTGGCCCGGGTTCAAAGCCAGTCCGAGCGCATGACCACCCTGGTGGAGGACCTGCTCCTGCTTGCCCGGCTGGATGAGGGCCAGCCGCTGAAACTCAGCGAAGTGGACCTCACGCAACTGGTGGTCGAGACGGTCAGCGACGAGAAAGTCATCGCACCGGGCCACAACTGGCACCTGGAACTTCCGGACGAGCCACTGGCGGTCAACGGCGACGCCTCGCAGCTGCGCCAGGTGCTGGTCAACCTGCTCTCCAACGCCCGCAAGCACACGGCTCCCGGCACTACGGTGACCACGGCCGTGATGAGGTCCGCTGACGGCAGTGCCGTGGTGACGGTGACGGACGACGGCGGGGGGATCCCGGCCGAATTCGTGGACCACGTTTTCGCCCGGTTTGCCCGCGCAGACGCGGCGCGCACGGGCGCGGCACCGTCTGCCGGAGCCGCGGCGTCGGAAGGCACCAGCGGCCTGGGCCTGTCCATTGTCCAGTCCATCGTGGAGGCCCACGGCGGGAGCGTGGAGGTGACGTCCCGGCCGGGCCGGACCGAGTTCGCCCTGCGCCTGCCAGTGGTTTCGTGATCAATGCAAGGCAACGCACCGGCGTCGTGATCTCTGTTACCAAAATGTGACTTAATCGCCAGGCTCCTGTACCGTCGATTAGGTGCGGTTCCCTATTGGGCCGCATGTCCGGAGGACGCCAAGCTCTGCCGCTTCCCGGATTCCGCTTGACCAGGCAGAGGCGGGGGACCCAGAGTCCCGGGCATTTGATGCCCTTGGGGTGAAGCCAGCACGTGATGTTTCCGTGTGGCCGGATGCCCTCATCCGAACCCGACAGCTAACTCCGCAGGTGTGAGAGGCGATTCATCATGTCTGAATTTAAGGTAGAAGCACGCCCGCAGAGCGGGTCAACACATTCCCACGGCCGCCGCAGGCTCGCTGAAGCGGAAGCACCGGCACCCGCAAAGGCCACGTCCCGGCTGGCTAAAATCCCGTCTTTGGGTCGCCGTGCAGCCGTGTTCACCGCTGCGTGTGCCCTGCTCATCGGCGTGGGTGCCGCTGGCCAGGCCTCTGAGTCCAGCCTTCCGGTAGCCGCCAGCGAAACCCAGCCGTCGCCCGAAGCATCCGCTGCCGCCGACATCCAGTCCAATTTGAGCTTCGAGAAGGCCGAAATCCAGGCGCAGCCCGCCCCGGCACCCGCACCGGCTGAGATCAGCGTTGCACCGCAGGCCGCCGAGCCGGCACCGGCACCTGCCCCCGCTCCTGCACCGGAACCGGCGCCTGCCCCCGTGGTGGCCGTCAACGATCCGGCCGGAGCCCAGGCCTACGCTGCCGGCCAGCTCGCCAGCTATGGCTGGTCCGCTGACCAGATGCAGTGCCTGCAGACGCTGTGGACCAAGGAATCCGACTGGACCACCACGGCCACCAATGCGAGCAGCGGCGCCTACGGCATCGTCCAGTCGCTGCCCGCCGAGAAGATGGCTAGCGCCGGTGCGGACTACCTCACCAACTACCGCACTCAGATCAACTGGGGCCTGAACTACATCCAGGAGCGCTACCAGTCGCCGTGCGGTGCCCTGAACTTCCACTTGTCGCACAACTGGTACTAAGCCGGCGTCTCCGGCTTCCGACCAACGCAGGCAGCAGGCCCTGAATCCCCCGGTTCAGGGCCTGCTGCTTTTGGCGTCGCCGCCTCCACAGCAGCTTCACAGCCATGGCCTAAAGCGCTCACAACACCGGACGCCATCCTTGATGCATGACACCTACAGGCCAGGCGCAACGCGCACCGCAGCGGACCGCCCCCTTGCCCGCGACGCCGGCAGCCGAGTCCCGCTGCCACCCTGTTGATGTCCTGCCCGGAGTACCTGTCCTTGAGGTGGCTGTCCCTGTCTATAACGCGGAACAGAGCCTCGAGGCCGCGATCCGCCGCCTCCACCGGCACCTCAGCAGCGCCTTCCCGCAGTCGTTCCGGATCACGGTCGCTGACAACGCCAGCACGGACGGGACGTTGAGGATTGCCGAGCGGATAGCCCGGGAGCTGCGCGACCTGACCGTTATCCGGCTGAGCGAGGCAGGGCGGGGAAATGCCCTGCGCACTGTCTGGCTCGCGTCGCCGTCGCCGGTCCTGGCGTATCTTGACCTGGACCTTGAGCCGTCGGCGCTGGACCCGCTGCTGGCTCCGCTGTTGGCGGGGCAGGCAGATGTGGCGACCGGCGCCCGCAGGGGCAATCCGGCGTCGGGCCCACTGCGGCGCGGGTTCCTCCCCCGGTGCCTCAGCCTGGTGCTCCGGTCGGTGTCCGGCGCACGGTTCAGTGATCCGCAATGCGGCGCAAAGGCCATCCGGTCCGAAGCCGCCCGGCGCCTCCTCCCCCACACCGCCAACAACTCCTGGTTCTTCGACACCGAACTGCTGGTCCTGGCCAACACCTGCGGCCTGCGCGTACTCGAGGTGGCCGTGGAATGGACCGACGCGTCGGATTCCAACGTCGATTACAGCCGGACTGCCCTTGCTTATCTCCGCGACGCAGGGAGGCTCCGGCGCGACCTGCGGTCCGGCCGGATCCCGGTGCCCGCGGTCCGGGCTTCCCTGTCCTGCGGCTCCGGGCCATACTTGGGCCATGAAATTCACCACCACCATCCTGGGCAGCGGCAACAAGGCAGGCATTGAGGTTCCGGAGGAGGTTGTCGCCGCCCTCGGCGCGGGCAAGCGTCCGCCCGTTGTAGTGACCATCCACGGCAAGAGCTATCGGAGCAGCATCGCGGTGATGGGCGGGCAGAACATGGTCGGTGTGAGCACCACCAACCGGGAATTCACGGGCGTCGCGGCCGGCGACACCGTCGAGGTGGACGTGGAACTGGATACCCAGCCGCGCGTCATCGAGGTTCCGGGCGACCTGGCAGCAGCGCTGGCTGCGGAACCTGACGCCCAGGCGTTCTATGCCACGCTGAACTACAGCTCGCAGCGCCGCTACGTGGAGCCGCTCGGGGATGCCAAAACGGCGGAAACCCGGGCCAGGCGGATCGCGAAGGTGGTCACCGACCTCAAAGCCGGAAAGAAATGACCTGCCTGCCCGCCGCGTCCGTTTCCACTGCGGCAGTGACCGCGCTGTAGTCGCGTATATGGAGAACGCCGTCCGGCAGCGGGCCCGTGTTGGGGCCGACGGCCACGGTCCGGATGCCCGCGGCCACCCCGGCTGCGATTCCGGCCGGCGCATCCTCGAACACAACGGCGTCCGCCGGCTCCACGCCTAGCAGGCCTGCCGCCGTCAGGTACCCTTCCGGGTGCGGCTTGCCCCGCGTCACCATTTCCGCCGTCACGGCAGCGGCCGGCATGCTGAGCCCCGCAGCGTCCATGCGGATATCAGCCAGGATCCGGTCCGCAGAGGTCACCAGCGCCACTGCCTCGGCGGGCAGGCTCCGGAGCAGTGCGGCGGCGCCTGGCACCGCAACGATGCCGGCCGTCCGCACCCGCTCCATGGCGCCGAGTTCCTTCGTGAGTGCCACGACGTCGGCCCCGGCCGGAGCGAACCGGCGCACGGTATCGGCCGCCTGGATGCCGTGGGACGTGCGGAGGATTTCAGCAATGTCCAGCCCGTAGCGGCCGGCGAATTCGCCCCAGACCTGCTCCACCACCGCCGTCGAATCCACGAGGGTGCCGTCCATGTCAAAAAGGACGGCGCGGCAGGTGAGCGTGCGGGAAGCAGCAGGCGCGGGGAGGTTCATGCTCCCCATTTTGCCCCAGGTTTTGACCTAGGCGTCTTTTGACCTAGGCGTCGCGTCCCGGGATGTACTGCACGGCCCATTTGTTCCCGTCGGGGTCGGCAAAGTAGACGAAGTGCCCCCAGTCCTGAATGTCGATATCGCTCACATCAACGCCGTTGCCCTTGAGGTGGTCGTGGGCGGCTTGGATGTCGCTGACCACCATCTGCAGGCTCGGGGCCGTGCCTGGAGGGGCGTCATTGAGGCCTTCGCCGATGCAAATGGAGCAGGCCGAGCCTGGCGGCGTCAGCTGGACGAAGCGGATGCCGTCCATGGGCCGCTCGTCGAAATCCGGGTTGAACCCCACCTTGTTGACATAAAAGTCCTTGGCGCGGTCGACGTCGGATACAGGCACAAAAACGAGTTCAAGTTTCCAGTCCATCCGCACAGGCTAACCGGGCGGCGGTGAATCCGGAACCCCCGGAAATTCGCGGGCGGCCCGGGCGCAGTCCTGCAGACGGCCGGGGGCTCAGCCGTGCTGCGTTCCTCGGCCGGTCCCAGGCTCAGCCCGGCCTAGCCTGCGATCCCGTACAGGCGGTCGCCGGCGTCACCCAGGCCGGGGACGATATAGGACTTCTCGTTGAGCTTCTCGTCGATTGACGCCAGGACGATCGTCACGTTGGCGTCGGCGAGTTCCTCTTCCAGCTTGGCCAGCCCTTCCGGGGCGGCAAGGAGGCAGATGCAGGTGACGTCGGATGCGCCGCGTTTGAACAGGAACTTGATGGCCTCCCGCAGTGTGCCGCCGGTGGCCAGCATGGGGTCCAGCACAAAAATCTGCCGGTCCGTGAGGTCGTCGGGGAGCCTCTCGGCGTAGGTGATGATGTCCAGGGTTTCCTCGTCCCGGGCCATGCCCAGGAAGCCAACCTCTGCGGTGGGGACCAGTTTGGTCATGCCTTCGAGCATTCCCAGGCCGGCGCGGAGGATGGGGACCACCAGCGGTGTGGGCTTGGTGAAGGCCGTGCCCACCGTGCTGCTCACCGGTGTCTCGATGGTGACAGGCTGGGTGCGGACGTCGCGCGTGGCCTCGTAGGCAAGGAGAGTCACCAGCTCTTCCGTCAGCTGACGGAAGACCGGGGACGGGGTGTTTTTGTCCCGCAGGACGGTGAGCTTATGGGCGACCAGCGGGTGGTCCACAACGAGAGTGCGCATGGGTCAAAACTACCATCCGGGCAGTGAGGCCCAGGGCCTGGATTCAGCCCGTCTGGTCGTCCCGGAGGACGGGGTGTTCGAACGTGGGTGCCGGGCCGGCGTGCTCGCGTTTGCGCAGCAGATGGAACAGCCGGTGCGCCAGGATCACCACGCCTACCCAGGCCAGCCCCAGGAACCAGCCCGCCATCACGTCCGTCAGCCAGTGGTGCCCCAGGAACACCCGGCTCAGGCCCATGGCGATGATGAAGATCACCCCGGCGGCGATGGCCGTGATGCGCGCCCAGAGGATCTCGAACTGAAGGCACATGATGTACACCAGGACCCCGATTACCACCGTGGTGTTGAGCGTGTGGCCGCTGGGAAAAGAGGGCGAGGATTCGTACGGCGGGACGGCTTCGGAGTGGTCCGGGCGGGTGCGGCCGACAAGCCTTTTGCCGACAGTGGTTGCAAACGTGGAGACGGCAGCCGCTCCGCCCACCAGGATGATCGGCCGCCAGGTTCTGCTCAGGAAGGTGAGCCAGGCAGTGATGATGCTGGCCAGGATGGGCATGCCGATGCCCCCTCCGATGTTGGTGAAGGCAGTTACTGCGGTGTCCAGGGCCGGGTTGCGGAGGTCCTGGGACAGCTGCAGTGCGGGCAGGTCCAGGGACGCCAGGCCCTGTTCATCCACCACGTCGCCATACACCTCGGCACCCAGCAGCGCCATGATGATCACCAGCGTGCCGCCCACCAACAGTGTGGTCCACAGCGCAGCGTACGGCTTGAACCATCGGCCCAGGCGATCCCTAAGGGTGTCCACGTCCATGTCGCCTCCCCGGCGTCAATGCTTTGCAAGGCTGGATATCCATCGAAACTATCATTGAGCCATGGTCCCCGCTGAAAAGAACCACCTTGCCTGGATGGGTCTTGCCCTGGACGAAGCCCGGCGCGCCCTGGCGACTGCGGATGTGCCCATCGGGGCCGTGGTGATAGGGCCCGACGGCGCCGTGCTGGGTTCCGGACGGAACCAGCGGGAGGAGCTGGGCGACCCTACTGCCCACGCAGAAGTGGTTGCCATCCGCGAGGCCGCGGACCGGCTGCGTGAACGATCGAGGTTGGACGGCGGCAGCGATGATGGCTGGCGGCTGGCGGACTGCACCCTGGTAGTGACCCTGGAGCCGTGCGCCATGTGCGCCGGTGCTGTTGTCCTGGCCAGGATTCCGCGGGTGGTGTTCGGGGCGTGGGATGAGAAAGCCGGCGCCGCAGGTTCCGTTTTTGATGTGCTCCGCGAGCGCCGCCTCAACCACTGGGTGGAGGTCTACGGCGGTGTCAGGGAGGAGGAATGCGGGGCCCTGCTCCGGGATTTCTTCGCCGCGCACCGTAGCCGCGCCTAGGAGCCTTGGCCGGCGGCATCGAGCGCGTCGATCCGGTCCTGCCGGGAGGCGGGCGAGTCCAGGCTGAACGAGCGGAAGTCGCCCAGTTGGTCCCGGATCCACGCCTCCACTTCTGCTATTCGCCGGCTTGCTGCCGGGGTGGGCCCGTCAAACAACCAATGAGCTATCCGCGCCTTCGAGGGATCGTACTGCCAGAGTCCGATGATCCGGCCGCGGTCCAGGATGGGATGGTCCGGAAGGTCGGCCTGCAGCGCCAGGGTGGAGCCCAGCACGTTCCTGTCCCTGTCCTGCTCCGCGAACATGTCCGCTGAATTCCGCCGGAGCAGGACAAGGGAGTCGGTGCCGGCGAGCAATTGGATCTGCTCCCCAGCCGGTGCCTCGAAAGCGGCGAGACGCTCGACGTCGTCGGGAAGCATCCACAGCACCTCACCGTTCGCTGCCGGAACCTCCACAGCCCCGACCGCGGCGAGCCCCGCCTTCGTGTGCGCGAGGGTGAACCCCGTGAACCACTGCGACTGTTTAACTGTGGCACCGCCGGTCCAGCCGAGGTAGCGCTCCAGGAGGAGGCTGCGGGCGGCGTCGTGGTCCATGGCTGTGGGCGGCAGTCCCCACAGCGTGTAGGCGTAGCGCTGTTGATCGAGGCGTCCGTTGACCGGCACGCGCCGGATCCGGCCGTCCGCCTGCAGCAGCCCCAGGGCCGTGGGAAGGGTTGTGGCGGCGCCTTTCCTTTTTCCTTCTTCGCCGAGGTTCCGGACGGAATCGCCGAGCAGGTCCTTGAGCTGCTTGGGGTCCAGGGGGCCGCCGGCGTCGCACAGGGCGTGCAGGATCTCCTCTTCAAGAAGGGTGATTTCGCCGCGCTCCACGCCCATCCTGGCCAGCACCCGAAAGGGCGCCACGGCGGCGTCCCTGCCGATTTGGAGGCCCCAGGCGAAGTCCTCGTGGCCCAGCACGTAGGTGCAGCCGCGGGCGGTGGGCAGCTCATGGATCTTCAGGGACACGACGGCGGCGTCCGCCTCCGCGCGGCTGGTTCCGGCGCGGGCAAAGAGCGTGAGGTAGGGGTTAGCGCCGCCGACTGAACGGGCCCACCCTGCCGTGGTGAACACGTCGGCGGGGTCTGCGCCCTGCAGCGTGCCGTCGAGGCCCTGTTTATGCCAGGCCCAGGCCCGGAGCAGCTCGGGCGTGAGCAGCTGCGGCTCCGGAGCCTGGGGGCTCAGGCCGACGGCGGAGGACGCGTGCGTGGTCATGCCCCATTGTGCACCTGTGATCCCAGCGGCGGTAGGCTTCCCCTCAGCTGTTCCCCCGAGGATGTCCAGGACAGTCCGGGCAGTGTGATCCCATCGGGGCAACCTGTCCCGGGCGTCAAGTGCCGCGGCCCGCCAACGGGCTCGGAGCGGAGGTTCCGACAGCCATTGCCGGATCACCGCGGCGAGCACGTCCGCTTCGCCGTTTTCTGGGACCTCGAGTCCGACGGCGGCACCGGGCAGTCCGACGGCGGGACCTGGCAGTCCGACGGCGGCACCGGGCAGTCCGACGGCGGGACCTGGCGTTGCGCTGTCGCCGTCAGTCCTGACCGCCTGCCCGCCGGACAGGCCCAGTGCCTCGACGGCACCGGTCCCCTTCCGGACGATGACCGGGATGCCGCGGGCCAGCGATTCGGTCACCACCAGCCCGAACGTTTCGGCCCGGGACACGAGCAGGCTCAGGTCCGCCCGGCTCCATTCGTCCTCCAGCTCTCTCCCGTCGAGCTGACCGGTCAGCCGCACACGGTTTTCCATTCCCAAGGAGGAAACGGCAGCCCGGACCTGGGCCGCATAGGCGGGGTCGGCGTCGTCCGTTCCCACCAGGGATGCCGTCCAGGCGAGGTTCCGGAGGTTGGCGAGTGCAGCAACGGTCAGCAGCTGGTCCTTGTTCGGCAGGAGTGCGGCCACGGCGATGATGTGCGGCGGGTCCGAACCTGCTGCCACGGGTCCCGGTTCCGTCCCAGGCAGGGCTACCCGGCTCGAAGCAAACCCATGTTTCTCCTTTACCGCTCCCGCGGCCGACGAACTCGTACAGATCACGCCGGCGGCTGCGTGCAGGGCCCGGCTCTCGCCGCCGGGATGGCTGGGTGAAGGCATGTGCAGCAGGACCCAGGTGCACTGGCCGGCGGCTGCCGCGTACTCAAGTTCGTCAGGAGCGCCGCAGGCGATCAGGCCATCGACCACGGTGACCGTTCCTGGGGTGGTTTCCATTTCCGGTTCCCAGGCACCGAGAAGGCCGCCAAGCCGGCGTCGTTCCTTCGCGCTGGCGTCCGGCCAGGAACCGTCCACGGCCAGAACTTCGACGTCAACGCCCAAGGCCCTCAAGCCAGCGGCGAGCCGTGCGTTGTAGACGTTCCCGCCCGAGTTGTGGCGGATGTTTCCGGGGACCAGGAGCCTGATATGCACGGAAGTCAGGCGGTCAGGTCCAGCGAGTAGGTGGCCCAGGCGTCGGGATTTTCGCGGAGGGTGACGTCAATTGCCGTAAGTCCGCGGCCGTCCTCGTTGTCCTTGAGCTTTGCGGCGACGGACTGGGCGATGTACTCGGCCAGTGCCTCGGTGGTGCTGAGCTTGCCGGCGAAGTCAGGGTGTTCGTCCAGGTTGCGGTAGTTGAGCCCGGCCAGCACGTCCTCGATGATGCTACCGGCGGCCCCGATGTCCAGGACGATTGCGTCCTGGTTCAAGGCACGACGGCGGAACGTCACCTCCGCCACGAATGTTGCCCCGTGCAGGGCCTGGGCCGGGCCGAACGCCTCACGCGGGAGGCTGTGGGCGATCATGAAGTGGCGGCGGACGGTCAGGCTGAACACTGGCTACCTCTTGTCTTCGGGGTGGGTGGTTACCGGGCTGTCTTCTGCGCCGGGGCTCGGGGGATATTCGATCACATGGCACAGGGCTTCAAGCGTGCCGTCGGCCAGGTGCTGGACCACCTCCGGGAGCTGTGTGAACGGCGACACTCCGGTGAGGAATACGTCAAAGACCGGATCCTTGAGGAGCGACACGGCCAGGTCCAGCCGGTCCGCGTTGGTTCGCCGGTGCCGCCGTGCCCTGGCGACAACCCCCACCTGGCTGGAGCGGATGGACAGCCGGCGGGCGTGGAAGTCCTCGCCGAGGGGGAGGGTAACCTCGCGGTTGGCATACCAGGACATCTCGATGACGACTCCCTCGTCGCCCGTCAGCTGCAGGCTGCGTTCCAGGCCGTGCTGGGAGGCGGAACAGTGGAACACGATGTCGCAGTCCGGTTTGGCATCATCGGGGTGGGCGAAATCGACGCCGAGCGTGTCGGCAAGCTTCCTGCGTTCCGGATCCAGGTCCACCAGTTCGAGGCGGGCCAGCGGGAAGCTGCGGAGGAGTGTGGCCACCATGCCGCCCACCAGGCCCGAGCCAACCACCGCGATCCGGTCTCCCAGCCGGGGCCCTGCTTCCCAAAGAGCGTTGACGGCGGTTTCCACTGTGCCGGTGAGGACGGCGCGGCGGGCGGGAACGCCGTCGGGGATTCTTGTGAGCTGATCCGTGGGGGTCACGTAGCGGTCCTGATGCGGGTTAAGGCAGAAGACCTTTTGGCCCATCCAGTCTTCAGGTCCCTGCTCAACTACGCCGACCGAAAGGTAGCCGAACTTCACCGGTGAAGGGAAGGAACCTTCCTGGTGCGGCGCGCGCATTTCGCGGGCAACCCGGGGTGGCACCGATCCTTTATGGACCACAATTTCGGTGCCCTTGCTGATGCCCGAGTAGAGGGTGCGGATGAGTGCCTCCCCCGGACCAGGGGCAGGCAGGTCCTCGGCTCGGAGCTCGCCGTGTTCGGGTCCCGTGGTCCAATACGCAGTTGCCTGTGGTGCTTTGCCTGGATTAGTCATCTTGCTGATGAATCTAGTCCCCGGGACGCCCGCGGCGATAGCTACCCGCTGCGATGAGGCACTTTGGGATGCCGGGCCCAGCGCTCGCAGCCGGTCTCCTCGTGGGATGACTGCTGTTCGTCGATGGGCCACGGCAGCCGGGCCCACTCCGGCAGCGGATCTTCAGGTAGCAGGTCTTCGCGTAGCAGTTCTTCGGGCGGCGGTTGGCCGGGCAGGATGTTTTCGGGCAGGATGTTTTCGGGCACGGCCGGGTCGACTTCCCGGTGCGTTAGTTGGTCCAGGATTTGGGCTGGCCAGCGGGGTGGTTCCCAGTCCTGGTGTTCGCTTTGGTACCGGCGGCCGGTGGGTGAAATCCAGCCGGGCGGTTCGTCTTTGGTGGCTCCGGTGGGTGTCCAGGCCGTGCCGTGTTTCAGCCGGTGGTGTTTGCGGCACAGTGACTCGAGATTGGATATACCGGTGTTCCCGCCGTCGGCCCAGGCGAGGATGTGGTCGGCGTCGTTGTCCAGGGACTGGTTGTTGCAGCCGGGGAACGAACATTTACCGTCCCGGAGTCTGAGCCATCGCCGCATCGCCGGTGGGATCCGGTAGCTGTCCCTCCCGATTTCCAGCGGTGCCCCATCTCGCGGATCAATGAGGACCCGGCGGAATGAGGACGCCCCATCCGCGACCAGCTTCCTGGCCATCGAGGCGGGGATGGGCCCGTAGCCGTCGAGGTCGGCCGGTTCCTCGGTGAGGCCCATCAGGGCGAACACCGGCACGGTCACCAGGACCTGCGCCGCCGGCGAAGGCACACGGCCCGAATCGACCCCGTCAAAAGCAGGAACCAGGCCGGCCACGGCATCATCGACCCCGTCAGCGACCGGAACACCGCCAGCCACGCCATCATCGCTGGTGCTGGTGGTCGCTAAATCTGTCTTGCTGCCGGCGGCGGTGTCTATGTTGCCGCCCGTTGGGTTGCTGGTGGTGAAGCCGGCGCTGAGGAGTAGTTTGGCGGTGACGTCGGCGCGGAGCTGGGTCATGGTCCGGTCCTCGGCGGGGCTTTGGAGGGCCCGTGCTGTGGCGGTGACGCCGTTCCAGATCCCGGCCGCCTGATCGGCGGGCAGGTAGGCGGAGAGCCAGGCCATCCCGTCCCGGTCCGGGGCGTACTCCAGCCGCCGGTCCAGGACACTCCTGGCGTGGCGTTGTTCGATGCTGACCGGGTGGTGCCGTTCCCGCCACGTCCGCGCCTTGTGCCGGAACCGGGACGGAACCATCTCCCCGGCCGGGCACGTGGCGGGGTTGGGTGCGTCCGGGTCCAGGAAATGGGCCTCCAACGCCGCGGCACCCGCCGGATCAAGGCTGGCAATTTCGTCGACCATCACCCGGGCGTGCTGCCACGACAGGTCCCCGGCCTGCAACGCGCCGAACGTCAGCGGCAGCGTGGTGGTAAGTTCACGGGACTGCGCCAGCAGGGCCGAGGCCGAGCGTTCACTGACCGTCAAGGCACACGCGACCTCCGACACGACGCCCATCTCCTGGGCAGTGTGCTGGCCCGGACTCATGGCCGGCGCCGCCATGGCCTCGGACGTCCCGGCGAACCCGGAAACCAGACGCACCCTCAAACCAGCCACCATCGCATCAACCCGCGCCGAAACGGCCAGCCCGTCCAGACACGCATCCGCCTGCTCCCGCAAAGGATCCGCACCGCCGTAACCCGCACCGCCGGAACCCGGACCGCCTACCCCGCGGCGCACACAGTCAGCCAACTCCGCAGCACAAGCCAAAAAGGCCTCCACCGCCTCCTCAACTGCCCTGCTTTCCATACCCAAATCATCCCGCGAGGGTCCGACAAAAACGGCGAAGCAGACGGCTTATGTGGATAACTCTGCGGCCCTGAGGAAGTTGAGAAGGACACGCCGTTTTGGGGATGCGCGGCATGCTCCGGTAACCTATTCAGGTTGGTGACGTGTCCGAGCGGCCGAAGGTGCAACACTCGAAATGTTGTTTGGTGTCAAAGCCAACGTGGGTTCAAATCCCACCGTCACCGCCAAGTAGCAAAACCCCTGGTTCCCTTTATTGATAAGGGAACCAGGGGTTTTGCTTTGCCCCGGAAGGAACGGATCTCGACGCGGTTGATCCTGTTGCCTTCGAGGGCAGCTCCGGTGTTAGTGCTCGCCGCCTGCCGCAGCGGCCTTCTTGGCGTTCTTCTCGGCGTCCTTCTCGGCACGCAGGGCCTCGGTCTCGTGTTGTTCCTCGGCTTTTTCCTGGTGGATAACCGCTGCGAAGAGCTTCTCCATCTCCTTGGCCACACCGGCGGCTGAGGCCGGGTTCTGGCCGGTCACCAGACGCTCGTCGACCACGACCTTTTCCTCAAAGACACCCGCGAAGACGTGGGTGGCGCCCTGTTCCTCAAGGCGGTCTGCCAAAAAGAACGGGATGACCTTGTCCTTCCCGGCGGCAACCTCCTCGTCGTTGGTGAAGGCGGCGACCTTCCGGCCCTCGACGAGACGAAGTCCGTTCTTCAATTCCACGTTCAGCAGGCCGGCCGGTCCGTGGCAGACCGCGCCCACCAGGCCGCCGGCGTTGTAAACGCTGGCCACCAGATTCTGTAACCCTTCGCTGTCCGGGAAGTCCCACATGGCACCGTGGCCACCTACGAGATAGACGGCGTCGTACTGTTCAGGATCAACGACGTCGACCCGGGCAGTGTTGTAGAGGCCGGCGCGCGTGGTTTCGTCCTCCGTGAAGGCGACCTGGAGGGGATCCTTTGAGTCCACCTCGTCGCGCGGGGGCTGGCCGCCCTGGATGGACGCAAAGTCGACGAAATGCCCGGAATCCTTGAAGACCTTCCAGGGATGTGCAGCTTCGGCCACGTTGTAGCCGGTCTTCTCGCCCGTATCGCCGAGCTCGGAAACGCTGGTCAGTACCATGAGGATTTTCTTCATGACGTGCTCCTTTCGTCCGGCTTCCACCCTACGCCCAGCCCAATTCCGGCCTCCCGGTTAGAGCCTGTCCGTCTTGTCCTCACCCTTGTGGCCGCTGCCGCGGAGGTTTTCCTGGACCTTGCCAAACAGATCTTTGATGGTGGATTCAGTGTTGGTGAGCATGTCCGGCTGCAGATACACGAGCTGGCTTCCCGGAATGCTGTAGCTGGATTGCAGGCCACCGCTTCCTTCCACGCCGTGCAGGGCTATTGTCACGCCGCCTTCCTTGCGCGCAATGGCGGCGATTTTTCCGAACACCACAGTGAACTCATCGGGCTCGAAACTGACTGTCTGCCCCACATGGGTCCTGTTGAGCTCGTGGGCCGGGGTGGCTTTTTCGTTGCCAGTCCCTGAGTAGTTCATGCTGTTCTCCCTGAGATAGTCGGCGACTTACGCCAGCAGTCTAGCCCCGCCCAAAGTCGCGGTACATAGGCCACTGGATGCCTGCACAATTGCCAGCGGCAAGGCTGGTCAGTTCCTCCATTGGCCTGCGGAAGGCCTTCGGGTTGGATGAAGTGGACCCGCTAACCTGCCGGGCACCCAAGCACATAAGGAACACCCGTGACTTCAAGGACGAATCGCGTCAAAGCCCCCGGCATCTGGGAGGACGTCCAGGTGGGGGACGCTGTGGTGCTCACCCGGGGCAGCCATACCGAGTACTCCGGCGAGGTGGACACCAGGACGGCCGACGGCGAGACGGTCTGGGTTCGGACTCCTGTAGGCGGCCGCAGGCTCTTTCATGTCAGCGACGGCTTCGAACTCACCGGGCGCCAGCCGTGACCGAAACGTGCCCCGATGACTGCCACTACTGCACAGGCCCGGAAACGGATTAGTGTCCGACGCGGGTAAGTTGGGGCGCAGCAGCAACCACTGCAAGACTGGGTCCTGAAGCCACCAGCGACCTCGAGGAGCCACCCCATGACGCCCGCCCACGCAGCCTCCGCACCACCAAACCGCATCTCCAAGCTGTTCGGCACGGACGTTCCGGTGGTCCTGGGCCCGTTTGGCGGCGTCTCCTCCGTGGCGCTGACGGCTGCCGTGAGCGACGGCGGCGGGCTGGGTTCCTACGGCCTTTACGGTTATGGCGCGGAAGCCATCCGGAACACCGCGGCTGAGCTCAGGGCGGCCACGCCCAAGCCGTTCGCACTGAACCTGTGGATCCCCACCGGCGACGAAACCACGTCACTCCCCCGCCAGGACTTCGACACCTACGTCGAGACACTGCGGCCCTACTTCGACGAAGTGGGCCTGCCGCTCCCGGAAATGCCGGACCGCTACCTGCCCGACTACGACGAGCAGGTGGAGGCCACGCTGGAGGCGCGTCCCGCCGTCGTCAGTTTTGTGTTTGGCGTGCCCTCTCCAGAACTCGTTGAAGAGGCACACCGGCGCGGAATCGTGGTGGTGGGCACCGCCACCACCGTTGCTGAAGCCGTTGCTCTGGAGGCCGGCGGCGTGGATGCCGTGGTAGCCAGCGGCATGGAATCCGGCGGCCACCGCGTCTCCTTCCTCAAGCCCGCGGAACAGTCCCTGGTTGGAACGTTCGCACTTGTCCCCCAGGTGCGGGACGCCGTCGGCATTCCCGTGATCGCCGCCGGCGGCATCGCGGACCGCCGCGGGTACGCCGCCGCCACGGCACTTGGTGCGGACGGCGTGCAGGTCGGTTCGGCATTCCTGGCCACCCGGGAGTCCGCCGCGGTTCCGGAGTACCGTGCCGTCCTCCACAGCCCCGCCGCCGGCGAAACGGTCCTCACGCGGACCCTCAGTGGGCGGCTGGCCCGCGGCATCCCCAACCGCATCATCACCGAACTCTCGACGACCGGCGAAATCGCCCCGTTCCCCGTGCAGAACTGGCTCACCGGCCGCTTCCGCCCACAGGCAGCAGCGCAGGGAAACACGGAACTCATGTCACTGTGGGCCGGCCAAGCCGCATCACTGATCCGGCACGAATCCGCGGCGGACGTCATGGCCGAACTCCTCGCAAGCAGCCCTGTTTTGTAAGCTCGTTACATCGGCGGCCGTTCCGCGAGCGAAACCAGGGCGGTCGCCCGCAGACTGGAGGAAGATCCATGGCCAAGAAAAGCGGCAAATCAAAGGGCAAGGGGCATCTGAGGTCCGTTCCGTCGGCCCCGAAGATGCCCCTGCAACTCGTGCTGAACCACCGTGTGGTGGATTCCCTGACCATGGAGTTCGTTCAGTGGCTGGGAACGGACGGGGCTGACCCGTCCGATGCCGTTGAAATCCTCGAACTGGTCAAGCTCCTCCTCACAACCCAGCATGCAACCAAAGGTTCCAGCTCAGCCACTGCCTTTGACCTCGACGGCGTGGACGCGGCGGCCGAGACCATCCTGGCCGCATTGGAGGAGGATGAGATCGCCGACGCCGTGGAAGACATCTTTCGCGCCCTCGCCGTCTATATCGAATTCCTGGACGAATCCGGCCGCTGGAGCGGGACCGAAGCCGCCTACGAGGAACTGCAGTCTTTTCTCGCCACCCCCGGCGGGCCGGAGGACGTCCCGGGCAGAAGGCCCATCGACGTTCCTCACCTCAGTACCGAGGAGCAGGACACAGCGTTCAACGCCCTGCCTCTGATCCAGCGCGCCTCTTCGCTCCTTGAATGGATCGGTGAAGGCAAGGACGTGACCACTACCGGCGCACTGCGGCTGAAGGACATTGAAGCAGCCGCCGCCGCCGTCGGAGTCAACGCCCGCGGAAAACATGGAGCGGGCAAGCCCGCGGACCCCGACGGCGTGCACGGTAACCAGGATGCGCCGCTCGAGGTGGGCACCATGTACGACGTTCCGCTGCTG
The DNA here is from genome assembly GCF_040812005.1 of Arthrobacter sp. HS15c. NCBI lineage: Bacteria > Bacillati > Actinomycetota > Actinomycetes > Micrococcales > Micrococcaceae > Arthrobacter > Arthrobacter sp. HS15c. The sequence goes on along the minus strand of NZ_JBFOHM010000006.1, from coordinate 269,032 downwards.
GGCGACACCTGGGCAGCCTTGGTGCGGGCGGGCCTCCTTACTCTGGGTTCAACCCGTGCCGTGGTTGGCCCCGACATTGACTCCTGGAACAGCACTGACGCCGGCGAAAGGGTCCGGGCCAGGCGGCGGCTGACCCTGTCCCTGCTGCTCGCGAACATAGCCAACCCCGACGAGCCGTGGAAGTCGGAGGATATGGACCCCCTCTTGCTGATCGTCCTGGCCCGGGGCACAGACGTTAACCCGATGCCCGTGGCCCAGCTCGAACAGCTCGCCGCTGACGATGAGGACCCCCACTATTCCTTCTTGGCCCTGCGAGCCAAGAACAAACTCGCCGCCCTGGAGGAACTCGGCATCGTGGAAGTCGACACGAGCTACCGCGTGGCGAGGGTGGCCATTCAATGCGTTGCGTCGGCGATGAAAATCATCGAAGGCCAAGAACTCCTCTCCGACGCCGACGATCCCGAGTACAACGACGCCGGCTTCACGTCCAACGTCTTCCCCTTGCTCCCCTCTGCGGGCGCACCGAAGCGCCGGTAGAATCGGAAGGCCGCGACCGCTCAGCGGCGCCCGGCAGCTCATCAGCGTCGGCAGACACAAAGCGCAACGAGGGAGGATCCGTGCGAATGCAGCATGCCCGGACCCCTTTCCACGCCGTTCGCGCAGCCGCTGTGTCCGCGGGAATCCTGACCCTCGCTGCCGGCGCCCACGTGCTGGGCGGCGGAGTCCTCCCCGCCCCGGGGATCCTGCTGGCCGTGCTCGCGCTGACAGGGCTTGCCGCCACGACGGCCACCCGCCTCAAGCTCAATCTGGCGGCCATGACGGCATTGCTTGGCGCCGGACAGTTTGCGCTCCACGAGGTCTTCACGGCCTTCAGCGCCCCCGGACTTGCCGCCGGCACCGCAGCCACCGGCGCGGCATCTGCCGACATCCACCACCTTTCCAGTGCGGCGTCCCCCGTGATCGGAGCCGCTTCGCACCTGCATGGCCTCGACACCGCAGCCGGCACCTTGATGCTCGTCGCGCACGTCGCGGCGACGGCAGCGTGCGCCCTGCTCCTGGCCAAAGGCGAGGACGCCCTCTGGGCGCTCGCTGCGTGGCTCAGGCCGCTGGTTCACCTTCCGGAAGCAACAGCGCCCGACGCCGGTGCGGCACCGGCGGTGCCCGGCCCGCCGCCGGTTTCCCCGTTCCGTCCCTGGCGGAACCTCAGGCTAGACAGCCGGCGCGGCCCGCCTTCCGCCGTCGTGCTTCCCCGACTCTGCCCGCACCTGCTCTCCAGCTGACGGGCCCCAACCCGAACTTCCGCACGCCCGAATCCGGCGCATGCGTCCGAAAGGCAATCCCATGAACACCACCACCCTTCGCCGTACCCTCACCACCGCTGCCGCCGCCGCCGGAACCGCGGCGATCCTGCTCACCGGCGCAACCGGAGCGTCCGCACACGTAGGCGTCACGCCGGATAAAACGGCCGCCAACTCGTACGCGCTGCTGACCTTCGGCATCCCGCACGGCTGCGAGGAGTCCGGCACCACCAAAGTGGCCATCACCCTGCCCGCCGAGCTCAACGACGCCCAGCCCACGGTCAACCCCAACTGGACGGTGGAAAAGGTGGCCGAACAGCTGGCTGAGCCCAAGAAGCTGGCCGACGGAACATCCATCACCAAGCGCACCAGCCAGATCGTCTACACGGCCAAAGCACCCCTCGCGCACGACCTCCGGGACGCCCTGGTGCTGTCCCTGAAACTGCCCGACGCAGCCGGCACGACGCTCTACTTCCCCACCCTCCAGACCTGCGAAACGGGCCAGACTGACTGGTCGGAGATCGCCAAGGACGGCCAGGACCCGCACTCGCTGAAGGCCCCGGCGCCGTCCATCACCATCACCGAAGCAGCCAGCGCTGACAGCCACGGCGCGGCAGCCAAAACCGCGGCAGACCCCACCGCGCACTCCACTGAGCAGGCCTCAGCCGTGACGGACAGCGGCGCGGAAGCGCGCAGCTGGGCCGGCCTGGCGGCGGGCGTCGGCGGGCTCGCCCTGGGCGGCGTGGCCCTGGCCCGCAGCGGGGCAAAGCGCAAGCAGGAAGCCGGGACGTCCGGCCAATAGCCCTCCCGCGGGACCCGTCCAGCCAGTAAACCCCGATTTGATGCCCGGATCATCACGATCCGGGCATCAAATCGGGGCACCCGCACCGGCATCATTGACTCCTGTCACACCAGCCACAATGGTTGAGCCATGAGGTCTCAACTTTTGTCACAGGGCTTTGCCATTTCGACGGCGGCTGCCGCGGCAGCCCTGCTGCTCACCGCCTGCGGTCCAAGCCAGCCGCAGACGCAGGGAACCACGGAACCCGGCTCTTCTTCTGCCAGCCCCGCCACGTCCTCAGCGGCGCCGGGCACGTCCGCGCCGCCGTCGAGCGCCACTCCCACGGCCACCGGGCCTGCCCTCTGCAAGGCAGCCACCCTGTCCGCCGCCACCGATTCCACCGGAGGCGGGGCTGCCGGCAGCGTCTACATGACGCTCACCCTGACCAACACAGGCGCCGAACCGTGCGTCCTCAAGGGATTCCCCGGCGTCTCCCTTGCCGCTGACGCCAACGGAGCACCCATCGGAGCACCCGCAAAGCGCGATGAGACCACGCCCGCCGTGGACGTCATGCTGGCCCCCGGCCAAGCCGGCGCGGCCGTGCTGCGCTACACCCAGGCCGGCAACTACCCCGACTGCACCATCGTGCCTGCCGCCGGATACCGCATCTATCCCCCCGAAGACACGGCATCGCTCTTCCTGGCACAGCCCACGCAGGCCTGCAGCAACGCCGCCGTCGAACTGCTGACCATCGGGGCCTTCCAAGCTTCCTAACGCGCCCCAAACCACGCCATCCTAAGTACACTGATCATTGTTGGGGATCCGGCCTGTTTCCGGGTCCCGGCAGTGGCCGCGTTGAACGGCCGGCACAGCGGAAGCAGGGTGGGGTTGGATGGCGTCGATTTGGTTGGACCGCGAACAATCCTTCAGTTCTGACCGCTTCCAGCCCGGCACCAGGTACGACACCGTGGTAGCCGGGGCAGGACTGACGGGGCTCGTCTCCGCGTTATTGCTCGCGAGATCCGGGCAGAAAGTCCTCGTGCTGGAGGCCCGGCATCCTGGCGCAGTGACCACCGGCAACACCACGGCCAAGGTCAGCCTGCTGCAGGGAACGGTGCTGTCCGCGCTGGCCCGCCAGTATTCGGCGAAGCAGGTCCGGGCCTACGTGGAGGCCAACCGGGAGGGCCAGGCCTGGCTGCTGCGCTACCTCGATGAGCACCGCGTGCCCTTCCAGCGCCGGGACGCCTACACCTACGCCACCACGGGCCAGGGAATGGAACGGATCCGCGAGGAACTCACCGCGGCGGCCACTGCAGGCCTGGACGTCGAATACGTGGGCGACGCAGGCCTGCCTTTCCCTGTGCAAGGCGCCCTGCGGCTGGGCGGCCAGGCACAGATCAATCCCATGGACGTGCTGGACACCCTGCTGGCTGACCTCCGTAGCCGCGGCGGAACGGTGGTGGGCGGCACGCGGCTGCGCGACGTCTCGGGAAGCGGCCCGCTGACTGTCCGAACGGAACACGGGGACGTCGTTGCGGACCATGTGGTGCTGGCCACCGGAATCCCCGTGCTGGACCGCGGCCTTTACTTCGCGAAGCTGAAGCCGCTGCGTTCCTACGCCGCGGCGCTGGAACTGCAGGCGGGGCTGGCGCCGCCGCCGGGGATGTACCTCTCGGCCGAGGAACCGACACATTCGCTGCGGGACTACGAAACGGACGGCCGCCGGCTCCTACTGGTAGGCGGGCACGGGCACCACGTGGGGCGGACGGCGTCAGAAAAGGCACACCTTGAGGGGCTGCTCGCCTGGGCAGGCACGCATTTCCCGGGAACCACGACCACCCACACGTGGTCCGCCCAGGACTACCAGGCCACCAACCTCATGCCCTTCTTTGGCAAATTGCCGCGGGGGCGCGGGCGGATCCTTTTTGGCACTGGCTACAACAAGTGGGGCATGACCAATGCCGTTGCCGTGGCCCTCGGAATTTCCGCGGACATCCTGGGCGGGCAGCTCCCGTGGGCGGACACCATCCATCGCCGGGTCACGTCCCCGGCCGGCGCGTTCTCCGCCGTCAAACTCAACACCCAGGTGGCCGCGAAGCTGGCCACGGGCTGGGGCAAGGTGGCGGCTGACCGGCCGGTGGTTGAGCCCGCCGGAACCGGGGCTTCGGGCCCCACCACCGGACGTACCGCACCGGCCGACGGCGGCGGGAGGGTGTACCGCGACGGCGCCCGTCCGGTGGCGGTCTCCACCGTCGGGGGAACCACATGCAGGCTCTCCGCCGTCTGCACGCACCTGGGCGGAATCGTCCACTGGAACGACAGCGAACTGACCTGGGACTGCCCGCTCCACGGCTCCCGGTTCAGCAGCGACGGCTCACTCCTCGAAGGCCCTGCCACGAAGGACCTCCCCGCGGCGGACAAGGCTTGATCGCGCCGGACGGAGGGGATGGAACCGGAGATCTTGGCCCTGGAATTCCCTTGCCTGCCGTGGCCGGCGGTCCTGTCAGTGGGGTAGGGCATGATGGAGGAATGCAGGAGCAGCAACCGCCGGGAGCGGGTCCGGACGCCCTTCCCGGCACTCCCATGGGCCGGTTCAGCCGCCCCACCCGGGACTGGTTCCTGGGTGCCTTCTCGGAGCCAACCCCGGCCCAGGACGGCGCCTGGAACGCCATCTCCTCGGGCTCCCACGCACTGGTCGTGGCGCCCACGGGCTCCGGCAAAACGCTTGCCGCCTTTCTTTGGGCGCTGGACCGGCTGCTGGCGTCGGCGCCTGCCCCACCTCCTGAGCTGCCCGGGCTGGACGCTCCGGCCGGGAAAGGCCGCCGCCCGCGGGCTCCCAAACGCAAGACCCGCGTCCTGTACATCTCGCCGCTGAAGGCCCTCGGCGTCGACGTCGAACGCAACCTCCGCTCACCCCTGATCGGCATTACCCAGACGGCAAAGCGGCTGGGGCTGCCCGCCCCGCTGATCACCGTGGGGGTCAGGTCAGGGGACACCACGACGGCAGACCGCCGCGCACTGCTCAGCAACCCGCCGGACATCCTCATCACCACACCGGAATCGCTGTTCCTGATGCTGACCTCCAGGGCCCGGGAGACCCTGACGGAGGTGGACACCATCATCGTTGACGAGGTCCACGCGGTGGCAGGAAGTAAGCGGGGCGCGCACCTGGCCGTCTCGCTGGAACGGCTTGACGCACTGCTGCCGAAACCGGCCCAGCGGATCGGGCTGTCGGCAACGGTTGAGCCCCGCGAGCTGGTGGCGCAGTTCCTGGCCGGCGCAGCGCCGGTGCAGATCGTGGCGCCGCCGTCGCGCAAGAACTGGGACCTCACCGTGTCCGTTCCGGTGGAGGACATGTCCGACCTCCAGGGCGCAGCGGGCGCCTTCGATTCGGGGCCAGCGTCCGGGCTGCAGCCGCAGGCGTCCATCTGGCCGCACGTGGAGGAAAAGATTGTTGACCTGGTGCTGGCCAACCAGTCCACCATCGTCTTCGCCAACTCCCGCCGCCTTGCCGAGCGGCTCACGGCACGGCTCAATGAAATCTACGCCGAGCGGCAACTGGTGGCCGTCGGCGGCGGCTGGGGCGAAGTTGAGCCGGGGTCCTCCTTGGAAGCGCCGGCGGGTGCTCCCGCCACGGGCGTTCCGGCATCCACGGCGACGCCGGCACACATGATGGCGCAGGCCGGCAGCACAGCCGGCGCCGATCCGGTGCTCGCCCGTGCCCACCACGGCTCTGTCTCCAAGGACCAGCGTGCCCTCATCGAGGACGACCTCAAGTCAGGCCGGCTGCGCTGCGTTGTGGCCACCTCGTCCCTGGAACTCGGCATCGACATGGGCGCCGTGGACCTCGTGGTCCAGGTGGAATCCCCGCCTTCCGTGGCCAGCGGCCTGCAACGGGTAGGCCGTGCCGGCCACCAAGTGGGAGAAGTTTCGCAGGGTGTGCTCTTCCCCAAGCACCGGGCCGACCTCGTGCATACCGCCATCACGGTGGAACGGATGCTGGAAGGGAAGATCGAGCGGCTCTTCGTCCCGGCGAACCCGCTGGACATCCTTGCCCAGCAGACCGTGGCCGCCACGGCCCTGGGCAGCATCGACGTGGAGGAATGGTTCGCCACGGTCCGGCGTTCCGCGCCCTTCGCGTCCCTCCCCCGGTCAGCGTTCGAGGCAACCCTTGACCTCCTGGCAGGCCGCTACCCCTCCGACGAATTCGCCGAGCTCCGGCCAAGGATCATCTGGGACCGCAACGCCGGCACCATCGAAGGCCGGCCTGGAGCCCAGCGGCTGGCCGTGACCTCGGGCGGCACCATCCCGGACCGGGGACTGTTCGGCGTCTACATCATCGGCACCGAGGTGGAAGGTTCGGCTTCGCCCGCCGGCGACAGCAAGACGGCCACTCCGTCCCCGGCCAAGGGCGGCCGTCGCGTGGGCGAACTGGACGAGGAGATGGTGTACGAGTCCAGGGTGGGCGACATCTTTGCCCTCGGCGCCACGAGCTGGAAAATCGAGGACATCACGCACGACCGTGTACTGGTGTCGCCGGCCTTCGGCCAGCCGGGCAAGCTCCCGTTCTGGAAAGGCGACTCACTGGGACGGCCCGTGGACCTGGGCCGCGCGCTGGGCGCGTTCGTGCGTGAACTGTCCGCGTCCGACGTCGGCCCTGCCACCGAACGCTGCAAGGCCAGCGGCCTGGACGACTTCGCCGCGAACAACCTCCTCCAGTACCTGGCTGAGCAGAAACTCGCCACCGAGGTGGTCCCCAACGACACCACGCTGGTGGTGGAGCGGTTCCATGACGAACTCGGCGACTGGCGGGTGATCCTGCACAGCCCCTTCGGCATGCCGGTGCACGCGCCCTGGGCACTCGCCGTTGGGCAGCGGCTGCACCAACGGTACGGCCTGGACGGGTCCGCGATGGCCGCCGATGACGGCATTGTGCTCCGCGTCCCCATGATGGAGGACGAACCGCCCGGGGCGGAGCTTTTCCTTTTCGACCCCGAAGAGCTGGAGCAGATTGTCACCGCTGAGGTGGGCGGCAGCGCCCTGTTCGCCTCACGCTTCCGCGAGTGTGCTGCCCGCGCCCTGCTGCTCCCGCGGCAGACTCCCGGGAAGCGGCAGCCCCTGTGGCAGCAGCGCCAGCGGTCTGCCCAGCTGCTGGACGTCGCGCGGAAATACCCCACGTTCCCGATCGTGCTGGAAACGGTCCGCGAGTGCCTCCAGGACGTCTACGACCTCCCGGCCCTGAAGGACATTGCCGCATCTGTGGAACGCCGTGAACTGCGGATTGTGCAGACCACCACCCAGCAGCCGTCGCCCTTCGCCAAGTCCCTGCTGTTCGGGTACGTGGCGCAGTTCCTGTATGAGGGCGACTCCCCGCTCGCAGAACGCCGTGCCGCCGCCCTGGCACTGGACTCGACGCTCCTGAATGAGCTGCTGGGCAGGGTGGAGCTCCGTGAACTGCTGGACGCGAAGGTCATCGAGGCCACGGAGCTTGAGCTGCAGCGCCTGGCGCCGGACCGCCGCGCCCGCGGCATGGAGGGGGTGGCCGACCTGCTGCGGCTGCTGGGTCCGCTGGCACCCGAAGAGGTTGCTGCCCGGCTGGAACCGGCCACGGTGGTTGAGGCTGTCACGGTGGGTAAGCCTGCCGAAACCGGCGAGCCCGCCGATGCCCCCGTTGACGAGCCTGCCGACACCCCGCATGCCGACACCGTCCTGGCAGCGGCCCATCTGGCCGCCCTGCAGCGGGCCAACCGTGCCATCAGAATCAACATCGGCGGAGCGGAACGGTTTGCCGCCGTCGAGGACGCAGCCCGCCTCCGCGATGCGATCGGCGTTCCGCTGCCCATGGGCGTGCCGCTGGCTTTCATCGAGCCGGTGGCGGACCCCCTCGGCGACCTGGTATCCCGGTATGCCCGCACCCACGGGCCCTTCACGTCCTCCGAGGCCGCGGCGCGGCTGGGCCTTGGCGTGGCGGTGGTTGGGACCGCGCTGAAGCGGCTCGCCGCGGACGGCCGCGTCGTGGAAGGCGAGTTCCGGCCGCATGCCACGCCCCCACGGGACACCCCGCCCATCGACGGAGCACCAGAGGAAGCACAGCCGGCGGAAACCTCCCAGATGCTCGTTGTCCCGCCCACCACCAGCGAATGGTGCGACGCTGAAGTCCTCCGGAGGCTTCGCCGCCGGTCACTGGCGGCGCTGCGCGCCGAAGTAGAACCGGTGGACGCCGCGGCCTATGGCCGGTTCCTGCCCGCGTGGCAGCACGTCAGGACGCCGGGCGCCGGCCGTGGCCAGCCTTCGCTGCGCGGCCTGGATGGCATCATCACCGCCATCGACCAGCTCTCAGGGGTTCCCGTTCCGGCCTCGGCCTGGGAACCGCTGGTGCTGGCCAGCCGGGTTTCCAACTACCAGCCCGCCATGCTGGACGAGCTGATGGCCGCCGGGGAAGTCCTCTGGTCCGGCGCCGGTGGGCTACCCGGCAACGACGGCTGGGTCAGCATGCACCTGGCCGATTCCGCCGAGCTGACGCTGAACCCCGCCGTCGAATATGAACCCGGCGACGCACAGCAGCGGCTGCTGGACCACCTCCGGAACAACGGCGGCGGCTATTTTTTCCGCCAGCTGACGGAGGTCGCCGGGGGCATGGATTCGGTGCTGAGCGACCAGGACGTGGTGTCCGCGCTGTGGGACCTGGCGTGGGCCGGGCGGATCACCGGGGACACGTTCGCGCCGGTACGGGCCCTCATCGCCGGAGGCCACACGGCCCATCGCCAGGTTTCCAAGGCGCCGCGGCTGCGTGCCCCGAGGATGAGCCGGCTGGGCCGCTCCCACGGTACCGGCCTCCTGGGCTCGCCCGGCCTCAGCGGGGCCCGCTACGGCTCGGCGTCCGGGGCGGCCGCCACCCCGCCCATGGCCGCAGGCCGGTGGTCTGCACTGCCCTCGCCTGAGCTGGACGCCACCATCCATGCCCGGGCCACCGCGGAGCTGCTGCTGGACAGGTACGGCGTCGTCACCAGGGGTTCGGTCATGGCCGAGCAGATCCTGGGCGGCTTCGGCCTGATGTACAAGGTCCTTGCCCGGCTGGAGGAGGCTGGCCGGTGCCGCCGCGGATACTTCATCGAACATCTCGGGGCCGCCCAGTTTGCCGTCCCTGCCACCGTGGACCGGCTGCGCTCGTACTCCGAGGACACCCAGCTGGCAAAGCCCGACCCCGTGGCCCTGGCACTGGCGGCCACCGATCCCGCGAACCCGTACGGGGCCGCACTATCCTGGCCGGCGGTCAATGAGGAGGCCGGAACGGGCCACCGCCCCGGACGGAAGGCCGGCGCCCTGGTGGTGCTGGTGGACGGCGCCCTGGTCCTCTACGTGGAACGCGGCGGGAAAACACTGCTGGCTTTCAGCGACAACGACGCCGTGCTGTCCGCCGCCGGCTCGGCGCTGGTAAGTGTGGTCACCCGTGGAGCGGTGGACAAGCTCATCATGGAGAAGGTCAACGGCCACGGCATCCTGGATACCCCGGTGGCAGCCGCGCTGGCAGCGGCCGGGGCATACTCCACACCCAAGGGACTGAGGATCCGTGCCTGAGGGTGACTCCGTCTGGAGGGCGGCCCGCCAGCTGCACGAGGCCCTGGCCGGCCAGATACTCACCGCCTCGGACTTCCGTGTGCCCCGGTTCGCCACCCTCAACCTGGCCGGCTGGAAGGTGGAGGAGGTGGTTCCGCGCGGAAAGCACCTCCTGATGCGCGTCGCGGGACCGGACGAGCGGAAGCTCACCATCCATTCGCACCTGAAAATGGAAGGCACCTGGCAGGTCTATCCGCCGGGAGGACGCTGGCGGAAGCCGGGATTCACCGCCCGGTGTGTGCTCCGCACGGCAGCAGCCGACGCCGTCGGGTTCTCCCTGGGCATCCTGGAGGTGGTCCGCACCGCGGACGAGGACACCGTCGTGGGCCATCTCGGCCCGGACCTGCTGGGTCCGGACTGGGACCTCGCCGAAGCCGAGCAGCGGATCCGCGAGGCACCGGACGTACCCATCGGCGTCGCCCTGCTGGACCAGCGCAACCTGGCAGGCATCGGCAACATCTACCGCTGCGAGGCCTGCTTCCTGTCCGGCGTCCACCCGGCGTCGCCGGTATCTGCCGTCCCGGACCTCCGGACCTTGATGACGGACGCCAAGCAGTTGCTGGAAGCCAACCTGGGCCCGGGGCGCCGGGTGACCATCCTCAATCCACGCGGCATGCCTGTCGGGCGGATGGCGGGCCGGCCAGGCTACTGGGTTTACCGGCGCGAACACCAGCCGTGCCTGAAATGCCGGACCCCCGTCCGCCGCGGCGTGCTGGGCAAACCCAACGGTGAGGAAGAGCGCGACATCTATTTCTGCCCGCAGTGCCAGCCAGTGTTGTCCTCGCCGGTGTCCTAGGCGTTCCGGGCCAGCGGTTCCTCCACAGAGCGTTCGACGGCGGCCTGCCCGTGGTTGCCCGGCTTACCGGTGGCCTCTTCCGCAGGCAGTTTGGCGGGCACCATAAACCGCGGGAGCAAGAGCTGGACCAGGGGCCCGATGGCGAGGGCGTAGACCACGGTGCCAACGCCGACGGAACCGCCCAGGAGCCAGCCGACGCCCAGCACTACAACTTCGATCAGGGTCCTTGACACCCGCACGGACCAGCCGGTTCGCCGTGCCAGCCCGGTCATTAGGCCGTCCCTGGCGCCCGGACCGAACCGTGCGCCGATGTAGCAGGCGGACGCGATGCCGTTGAGCACGACGGCGCCGGCGAGCATGCCGATCTGGCCGACCAGGTGTGAGAACGCAGGGATCAGAGCCAAGCCGATGTCCGCAAAAACGCCCACGAGCACGGCATTGCAGAGCGTGCCGAACCCCGGCCACTGCCGCAACGGGATCCAGAGGAGGAGCACCAGGAAGCTCACAATGATGACCACCACACCGATGCTCAGTCCGGCCCTGCCGGCCACACCCTGATGGAACACATCCCAGGGATCCAGGCCGAGGCCGGCGCGGATGAACATGGCCAGGGAGATGCCGTACATGGCGAGGCCGATAAAGAGCTGGAGGAGTCTGCGGGTCATCATAACGACAACTCTGGCAGAGAACTGGCATTGAATTACATAGCCAGTTTGAGATACTGGCTTTATGTCCGCTTCACTGAACGCCTCAGCACTGGCCCGTCTCCTGGGCGAGTGGAACCTCGGCGCCGGGCCCGCCTACCGCGAGCTTGCCGACGTCGTACGCCTCCTGGTCCTGGACGGCCGGGTGGCCCTGGACACCGCGTTGCCCAGCGAGCGGGCACTGTCTGAGGCGCTCAGCGTCAGCCGGACCACCGTGACGGCGGCATACGGCCATCTCCGGGAACAGGGATTCCTGAGCAGTGGACAGGGCAGCAGGGGCCGGACCCGGATTCCGCGCGTGACGCCGCTGGGCACCACGGTCCTGACCGGTCTGGGCCTCTCGGCCACGGGCGGATCCGGTGCTCCCGCCGCCGCGCCGGGACTGGCGGCCCCCGGGCTTGCGGCGCCGGCGGGGCTGATCGACCTCGCGTACGCGTCACTGCCCGCCAGCGGCGAGGTGGTGCACCGCGCGTTCGCGGCGGCCCTGACCGAGCTTCCCGCGCTGCTGCCCGGATTCGGGTACGACGCCATGGGCCTGCTCCCCCTGCGTGAGGCGGTGGCGGCGCGTTACACGGCCGCCGGCGCGCCCACTACTGCCGAACAGATCATGGTGACATCGGGAGCACAGCACGCCCTGAACATCATCATCCGGGCCCTGGCAGGCCGGCAGGACAGGGTGCTCGTGGAACACCCGAGCTACCCGAACGCGCTCGATGCCATCCGCGCGGCCGGCTGCCGGGCCATCCCGGTTGCGTTCACTGCGGTCCACGGCACCCACGCGAATGCGGCCGACGGCGGCCAGCCCGCTTTGGCGTGGGACATGCACGCGCTGCGGGCCACCATGATGCAGCAGCGGCCCAAGGTGGCGTACGTCGTACCGGACTTCCACAACCCCACGGGGCAGCTGATGCCCGACCTCCAGCGCCGCCAGCTGGTCCGCGCGGCCGCGGCCGCCGGAACGGTCCTGGTGGTTGACGAGACGCTCCGTGAGCTGAACCTCGACGGCGCCGAGACCACTCCCGTCGCAGCCTTCAGTCCCGCAGTGGTGACCATCGGCTCGCTCAGCAAGTCCCACTGGGGCGGACTCCGGACGGGCTGGATCCGCGCCTCCGAAGCCATGATCCAGCGCTTTGCGGCGGCGCGGACGTCCCTGGACCTGGGCGGACCGGTCATGGAACAGCTGGCGGCGGCCCACCTGGTCCGCGCCCTGGACGAGCCGCTCCCCGCACGGCTTACCGCCCTGCGGGACAACCGCGCGGCCCTGCTGGAACTCCTTGCCGGACACCTCCCGGAGTGGGAAACGGGGCGTCCGGCCGGAGGCCTGTCGGTCTGGTGCAGGCTGCCCGCACCGGTGAGCACGGCTCTGACGGTCATCGCCCCCGACTTCGGCATCCGACTGGCAGCCGGGCCTCGGTTCGGGATCGGCGGCGCCTTTGAACGCTACCTCCGCGTGCCGTTCACCCTTGCGCCGGAGCAGCTGGAAACCGCGGTTCTGGCCCTGCGCTCAGCCCAGGACAGGCTCGACGCCGCCCCGCAGCTCCGCCGGACACTCAAGAATGCGCCCGCCGTGGCCATCGCCTGACACGCCGGACGCGTTAGGAGACCGGGGCCTTTCGGGATCCGACCCCGGCCCGTCCTGCCACCCGGCCCATCCGCTGCTTTGCGGTATTGGTTCCGACTCCGACCGGGACATGTGCCGTGGCCTTCGCCAGCCCGAACTCCGGCATCCCGTTGTAGACAACCTCGATCCCTGCGGCAGGCACCTGGTAGGTCTCGTGCCAGACGCCGACGTCCCCGGCCCCGGAGAGTTGCTTCATAAATCGGCGCCACGGTTCCAGATGCGGAGATTCACGGTCCGCGGCGAACTTCCGCAGGTGCTCCGGGCTCTCCCAATAGCTGAGCAGCATGGTGGTGCGCCCAAACCACTGCTCATATCCCAGCATGCCCGCCGCCGGGTCCGATGCGAGATGCCGAAGCATGCGGGGCATGGCGGCAGCCACCTTGCCGACAGTCCCCACCTTCCACCACCGGTTTGCCCGCATCCCGATCAGGAAGACCGTCACGGATTCACGTTCCGGGTCGGCGGTGTAGCGGCCCGGAAATACCTTCTGCGCCATGGGAACTCCTAGGGTTCTTTGTTTCATAACCTTGTTTTATAACATCGTTACGAAACAAGGTTATGAAACAATGGACCCCATGGCAAGACCTGTGGTGCATACCGATTCCCTGAGGCAGGAGCTGCTGGCCGTCACCGCCGACCTGGTGGACCGCGACGGTCCGGCGCGGGTGACGCTGCGGGATGTTGCAGCGGCTGCCCGCACGTCCACTACCGCCGTCTATTCGCTGTTCGGCGGCAAATCCCAGCTCCTGACCGCCGTGGTGGACGACGGATTCCGGTCATTCCATGAGTCACAGGTGGCCGCGGCCGAGGGCGGACTCCAGGGACTGGGCGTGGCCTACCGGACCTGGGCCCTGGAGCACCAGGCCCTTTACCGGCTGATGTTCGGCGGCGCCCTGGCCGCCTACGTCGATTGCCAGCCCACCCCCGACGTCGCCGCCGACGCCATGGTGCCCCTCATCGGAGCGGTCGCTGCCGCCCAGTCCGCTGGAACGTTACGGCTGGCACCCGTGGATATGGTCGCCGTCGCAATCTGGGGCCAGGTCCATGGCCTGGTCAGCCTGGAACTGGCGCAGGTGGGGCCGCCGGACGCTGATTGGGGCGCCGCATACAGCGCAGCCCTCGACGCCGTGGCCCGCGGCTGGGCCGCCTGACACCCCGGCGCTCCTCGGACGGCCCCTGCGGACCTTCCGAGGCGCCAATCCGCCCCCGACGCGCAAAATACCTGACGCGGGCGGTATTCCGCCGCGCCAGGTAATCTGCGGGTCGATCTGTATTTTGCGCGTCGATGACCGCCAGCCGGCCTGAGGCTCCCCTACGCGTAGACCTTGTCGAGGAAGCCGCCCCAGGCCTTCGCGGTTGCGCCCGAGTCACCACTGCCGCTGAAGTCGTGCACGGTCATGCCTACGGGAGCGCCGAACGCGTTACGGCCGAAGAACCGGTACATCGCGTCCGCGGTCCGCAGCCCCAGGAAGTGCTCATTGGCGAAGTCCACTTCACCGGAGAGCCGCCCCACGCCGTCGAGCTCCAGCTCAACAGCGGCGCCCGGCTCCGCAGAGTCCACGCCCAGCGCCTTCTTCAGGCGCTCAAAGCCGTCCGGGGTCTGCGATGCCACGGGAGACTGGATGTCCGTAAACACCACCGGCTTGCCGTCGAAATACTGCAGGTATTGGCCCAGAGTGTGGAGGTAGAACTCGGTGTGCTTGCTTGCGCCGTCGTACTGCTCGTCCCAGTTGTCGGCGAAGATCCCGCTGTGGACGTAGTGCAGCCGGGCGCGGCCGCCGTCGAGCGGTTCCAGGACATGCTCCAGCTGGTTGAACCAGCCGTCCGGCCCATCCATCCGGGACACGAGGTGGGTGGGGTACTCCTGCACGGTCTTGACGTCCGGCCACTGGTCCGTGGGAAACATCCACGCCGGAGTGCCGCTGGTCACGGCTTCCCAGACGCGCTCCGGAGTGCCCGGCAATTCCGTGTCGACGACGATCTCGAATTCACGCTTGTCAGTCATTGTGCTGCTCCTTCACTGAGAGGGGTTTGATGGGGGTCTTGAGTACGGGGTGGAGGGCGACGACGAGCCGGTGCTTCCGCCCGCCGCCCGCCGGGGTGCCGCCCGGGCCGGGTGTGCCGCCGCCGTCGTGATACTTGTCCACCAGGCGGGTCACGGCGACGCCGAGCTCCTCGGCAAACGCGGCCCGGTCAGCTGCGCTGCGGAAGGTGATTTCGCCGTCGATCGCGAACGTTGCCAGCTTCTGCCTTGCGGCGGCGGCCCCGGCGATGAGCTTGCCCACCTCCTGGACCATCCGGCCTGCGAGCGCCAGCAGCCAGAACGCCGAGAAGCGGTCCGAGAACCGGTGCGGATCCGGGGCCACCGACGCGAGCGCAACGGGGGAAATCAGGTATGAGGCCGCCGTCGCCTGGAGCACGCGTTCGGTGACGTTCCCCTTGCGCCGCTCCTCCACGAGCTCCACCAGCCCGTGCCGCTCGAGGGCCTTGAGATGGTAGTTGACCTTCTGCCGTGGCAGCCCCACCTTGGCGGCAAGCTGCGTGGCGGACCCCGGTTCGGCGAGTTCCCGGAGGATGCGCGTCCGGATCGGGTCCAGCGACGCCTCCGCCGCGGCGGGGTCCTCGATCACTTCGATGTCTAACATGGTTCCATCATGTCAACCGACAACTTTTATTGTCAAGAACTTTTTTTCCGTCGGTTAGGCAGCCATTTGCGGGGCCTGGTCTGCGTGCCTCAACCGTACCGAAGCACGCAGAGCAGGCCCCGCAAGTAGAATGGACCGGTGATGCAATCCCCCCTCCCCGTGCGCGACGGCGTCAATGCCACCCGCCTGCGCCTCCCGGATGAGGGACCCTGGGACACCGCGATGGACTACATGATGCACCGCTGGGGCCACATTGATCCGCAGGGCATCGAGGACAGGTTCGACGCCGGCGAGATCGTGGGCGAGGGCGGTGTCGCCCTGGACCGGGCCACCCGGCTCGAAGACCACACCTTCATCTGGTACTACCGCTCCCTACCGCCGGAGACCCGCATCCCGGTGGAAATCAGCATCCTGCACCAGGACGAGCACCTCCTGGTGGTGGACAAGCCGCACTTCCTGCCCACCACCCCGGGCGGGACGTACATCCAGGAATCGGCCTTGGTCCGGCTCCGTAACCAGCTGGAGCTGCCGGACCTGATCCCCATGCACCGGCTGGACCGGATGACCGCGGGCGTACTGCTGCTGTCCACCAATCCCGAAACCCGAGGCAGGTACCAGGTGCTCTTCGAGAAGCGCCAGGTGCAGAAGGAATACGAGTGCGTCTCGGCCGCTGAGCCAGCCCCCGGGTACCCTGCCGTCGATTTCCCGGTGGTGGTGCGCAACCGGATGACCAAGTCCCGGAGCTACCTGCTGGCCGAAGTGATCGACGGCGAGCCCAACGCGGAGACCCGGATCGAACGGCTGGAAACGTTCGACGGCGGCCCTCGCGCAGGTGCCCCTGTCACCCGTCCGCCGCACCGGCTTGCGCGCTACCGCCTTGAGCCGCACTCCGGGAAAACGCACCAGCTCCGGGTTCATATGGCCTCGCTGGGCCTGGGCATCGTGAACGACGCGTTTTACCCCGACCTGCTCGACAAGGCGCCGGACGACTACACCAAACCCCTGCAGCTGCTGGCGCGCGGCATCAGGTTCGTAGACCCGATCTCGGGAAAGCCCGTGGAGTACCGCAGCCGGCTGGAACTTAGCGAGGCTGTTCAAAAAGGGCCCTGAACGCCTGCTCCATCTCGGGGCTGAACAGCACAAACTCCACCAGCTCGAGCGCACTGGCCGGATGTGAGGCGCTAAACCCGCTGACGGCGTCGTACGCTGCCCCGGCGACGTCGCGACCATGCCAGCCGTAGACACCACCGCCCACCGCCGGGAAAGCAATGGAAGCGGCCCCCACCGAATCCGCCACCCGCAGGCTTTCGCTGAAGCAGGACACCAGCAGCGCCCGGTTGGTCTGCCCTGCGTGGCGGTTCGGCCCTACCGTGTGGACGACCCAGCGCGCCGGGAGCCGGAACCCGGGGGTGGCGACGGCGGCCCCCACCGGGAGCCCGTGCGGCAGTTCCCTGGACCGGAGTTCGCGGCAGGCAGCCAGCAGCTCGGGCCCGGCAGCCCGGTGGATCGCCCCGTCCACACCGCCGCCGCCCAGCAGCATGGAGTTCGCCGCGTTCACGATTGCGTCCACGGAGCGGGTGGTGATGTCGCCCTCGAGAACCTGGATCCGCATGCCGCCAGTGTCCCACCGGAAACCTCTGGATGACAGGCCGGGGCAGGAATATCCTGTGGGTATTCGCGCCAGGGTGAGGAGACCCATGGACACGCTCATCGAGATCCCCGGGGACCGGACGGCCGCCAAGTTCGCCTACGCCGCCGCGGGCCTCGGCGTCGTGGGCGTGGCCACTCTGGGTGCCATGTACGCCATCGAAGTCCCCCAGGATGGCCCCTATATCTTCGGCACCATCAACGACGCCACCGGAGGCGTCTTCAACCTGGTGATCATCCCCGTGGTAGTCCAGGTCCACCGGCGCCTTCGCCGGACGCCCGGCTCCGAGGCGGCCAAATGGCTGGTCATTGTTGCTTCGGGCGCCGGGGCTGCGAGCTCATTTCTGCTTGTCTTCAAGAAACTCGAGTTCGCCCCATCCACCGGCATCAGCGTCGGGGCCATGGTGGTCCAGGCCGCCTGGTTCCTGCTGGCCAACCGGGCGCTGTACAAGGCGGGCGGCTACCCCCGGGACCTGGCAAAACTGGGCCAGTTCATCGGCGGGGCGCTGGTGGCTGCCCTCCCGGTGGCTGGGGTGGCCGTCGTCGGGCGGGCGCCGAAATGGTTCCGCTGGGGCATCGGGGGCGCCGGAATAGCAGTGGGCGCCACTGCCTGGGTCGCCTGGCCTTACTGGTACTTCCTGGCCGCCCGGCACCTCAGCCACCGTCACTAACGAGGGGGCGCACACCGTCCCGCCGGCTGAAAAGTGCGGTACTTTGTGGCCATGGACTTTGGCAACGCGGACAGCTGGGGGGCGGCGATCTACTTCTGGATCATCCCCGTGGTCCTCGGCGATGCCATCTTCCCGCCCATCCCGTCCGAGATGGTGGTGATTACCGGCGGAGCCCTCTCCGCCGACGGCCGGGCCAACGTCTTCCTGGTGGGTGCCCTGTCCGCCCTGGCTTCCTGGCTCGGCGACATGGTGGTGTTCCAGCTCTTCAAACGCCGCCTCAGCCATGTCCTGGACCGGTGGCGTTGGGGCCGCAAATTCCACGCAGGAATCCACGCGGCTATTGCCAAGGCGGGCCGCTCCACCACCTACGGCGCCATCATCGGCGTCCGGTTCATTCCGGGCGGAAGGCTGGCGACGTCGGCAGCCGCGGGCATCGCCGATGTTTCGGTCCGCGGCTTCAGCCTCTGCGCGGGCCTCGGCGCCATCCTCTGGGCATGCTGGCTGGTGGGGCTCGGCTACTTCACCGGCTCCGCCACCCGCCTGCCGTTCTGGGCCAGCTCCCTGATCGGCGTGGTGCTCGGCCTGCTGATCGGCATCGTCGTCGGAATCATTGTGACCCGGCGGCGCGGCACCCGCTCCCCCGTGGACGAGCCCGCGCCCGGCGACTGAAGTCCCGGCGACTGAGGTTAGACCGGCGCCCAGCGGCCGCGGTTCCGGCGGAGGACCATCAGCGAGCCGGTCAGCGCAACGCGTTCGACGGCGTCGCGCATCATCGCTGCCGACTCCCGCGCCTGCTGGTTCTCACCGTTGTACTCGGTGGCCTCCACCAGGAAGCGGAGGTTCAGCTGCGGGACACCGCCGGCCAGTTCCAGCTGGTTGGACTCCACATGGTGGCGGGTCTCCAGCGCCTCGACGGCGGCCGCCATCACCGCTTCGGGCGGGTTGCCAGGCTTCAGTCCGGTGATTTTCAGGCGGGTCTGGAATGAAGGCATGCCGTCAACCCTATCCCGGCCGCCTCCCCGTCCCCCACGTCCCAAAAACGCTCTCTCACTTTCTGCAGAAAAAGCACGAACGCTCTTGCACCAGGTGCAAGAGCGTTCATGAAAAACCGACAGAAAGTGAGAGAGCGTCGTGGTTAGCCGGTGTTACGGAGGCCCGCCGCGACTCCGTTGACGGTGATCAGCATGGCCCGCTGGAGGCGTTCGTCGATCTCGGCCCCGCTGATGGTTTCGCCCTCGGCACCCTGGCCGGCCCGCACGCGGCGGAGGAGCTCCACCTGCAGGTAGCTGATGGGGTCCAGGTACTGGTCGCGGATCTCGAGGGACCGCTTGAGCGTGGGCTGGGCGTCCAGAAGCACGTTTTCGCCGGTCAGGTTCTGGATCTCGGAGACCGTGAGGTCGTACTCCTCGCGGATGGCACGGAAGAGGTGGTGCAGTTCCTCGGGGACCAGGGTGGCCACATAGTACCCGGCGATATCCAGGTCGGTCTTGGCCAGCGTCATTTCCACGTTCGAGAGGACCGAGCGGAAGAAGTGCCAGTTCTCCATCATCTCCACCAGCTGGGCGGAGTTTCCGGCTTCCCGGGCAGCCTTCAGGCCGGAGCCCACACCGAACCAGCCCGGCACGATCTGCCGCGACTGGGTCCAGCCGAACACCCACGGGATGGCGCGCAGGCCGCCGAGTCCGGCGCCGGAATCCGGGCGCTTGGACGGGCGGGAGCCGATGTTGAGGGAGCCCAGCTGCTCCACCGGGGTGGAGGCCATGAAATAGGCGGGCAGATCCGGGTCGTCGATCAGTTTCCGGTACCGGTCAAAAGCGGCGTCGGAGATGGTCTCCATAACGTGCCCGTACCGTTCGCGCTGGTCATCGGACGTGCGGGGGTCGCGGTGCAGGGCCGAGCCTTGCAGAACGGCCGCCAGGGACAGCTCGAGGTTTTCGCGGGCCAGTTCCGGCAGCGAGTACTTGTCTGAGATGACCTCACCCTGTTCGGTGAACTTGATCTCGCCCTCGAGCACGCCGTTGGGCTGGGCCATGATGGCGTCATAGGTGGGTCCGCCGCCGCGGCCCACGGAACCGCCGCGGCCGTGGAACAGGCGCACCCGGACCCCGTGCTTGGCGGCGACGTCGCGGAGTTTCCGCTGCGTCTTGTGGATCTCCCACTGGCTGGTCATCACACCGGATTCCTTGTTGGAGTCCGAGTAGCCGAGCATGATTTCCTGAACGTCTCCGCGCAGCCGCACCAGTTCGCGGTAGGACGGGTCGGACAGCAGCTGGTCCACGATCTCGGCCGAGGCCCGGAGTTCCTCAACTGTTTCCAGGAGCGGGGCGAACCCGATCTTGGCGTGCGGGTTCTCACCGAACAGGTTCACCAGGCCGGCCTCGCGGGCCAGGACGGCGGCGGCCAGGACATCGTCCGCGCCGCGGGTCATGGAAATGATGTAGGTCTCGATGACGTCGGGGCCGTAGATGCGCAGGGCCCGGCGAATCTCGCGGAAGACGTCGTAGGTGCCGTCGGCCACGCCGTCGAGCTTGATCGGGTGGCCGGACAGCGGGCGGCGTGAGGCCAGCTCCGACCCCAGCACCTCAAAGCGCTCCTCCCGGCTCAGTTCCGCGTAGCGCAGGCCCGGGCCGCCGAGCCGGTCCATCAGCTGGCCGACGGCGTCGTGGTGGTGGTCGGCGTGTTCACGGATGTCCAGGGTGGCCAGGTGCAGGCCGAAGGACGCCACGGCGCGGCGGACGCGGGCCAGGGCGCCGTCGGCAGCGAGCGACGCCGAGTGGTTCCGGAGCGAGAGTTCCAGCAGTTCGAGGTCGGCGAGGAGCTCGTCCGTGGCGCTGTAGTCCCGGCCGTGCTCGTGCACGGCGCCGGAGGCCACGCGCTTGCCCGTGTTGATCAGCTTGGCCTTGATGCAGGTCAGCTTGAGCCGGTAGGGCTCCTGGGCGTTGAGCTCGAGCACGCGGCGGTCCAGGCCCGGGAGTTTCTTCAGGTCGACGTCGATGGAGTCCAGCAGCTCCTTGTCCGCGCCGGCGAGCGCGGTGGAGTTGGAGAGGATGGAGATCAGTTCATCGATCATGCCGATGCTGATCCGCACCGCGTGCTGGTTCTGGATCTGCAGGATTTCGCGGGTGACGGCCGCCGTGACGTTGGGGTTGCCGTCCCGGTCTCCACCGATCCAGGAACCGAAGCGGATGGGCGCGTTCTGGTGGGCGAGGGTGACGCCGTGTTCGCCGAGCAGTTCCGAGAGCTCGGTGAGCATCTCGGGCATGGCGTCGGTGAGGATGCTGCCGAGGTAGTAGATCGCGTTGCGGGCCTCGTCCACGGGGGTGGGCCGGACTTGGCGGAGTTCGTCCGTCTGCCACATCTGGTCAATGATTTCGGCCAGCTGGCGGTCCTGCCGGCGCCGGGCCGTGGTGCCCTCCTGGGAGGGCTGGGCCAGCACGTCGGAAAGCTTGCGGATCTTATCCAGCACGGAGCGGCGCGACGCCTCGGTGGGGTGGGCGGTGAAGATGGGGCGGACGTCCAGCCCGTTCACCACTTCCTGCAGCACGGCGGGCCCGGCCTGGCCGGCGATGTCGGATACGGCCTTCGCGAGCCAGCCGTCCTTCTCCGCCCGGGTCCGGAGGCCGCGAACGCGGTGGACCTGCTCGGCCGCGTTGGCGAGGTGGAAGTAGAAGGCAAACGCCCGCACGAGGTCGGTTGCCTGCTCGATCGGCAGGGAGCCCAGCAGTTCGCGGACCTGGGCGACGACGTCGTGCGCGCTCCACGGTCCGGTGGCATCCGCGCCGCCGCGGGCGGCTTCCTTGGACTCCTTGGTGAGGAGGCGCACCTGCTCCACCAGGTCCAGGAGCTCGGGCCCGTGCTGGCGCACCAGGGATTCGCCCAGCAGCGTGGAGACGCGCCGGACGTCTGCCCGCAGCTCGGCAGCGAGGTCAGTTTCGGAATTTATTGCAGTGTCAGCCATGGAAACTATCTTTCGAGGGTTCGGACTTGGCTCGTACACTGCGCTGGATACCTGTGAGCCACGTTACTAGCTAAAGATGCTACCCGCACGGGGCCGCCTCCGGGGAATCCGTCTCAGATAGTGTCGCTGCCGTTCCGGGTGTTTCAGCGCACGATCTTGAAGTTGAAATCAAAGGTCCCCAGGGCTCCGGAAAGGCGCAACCACACCGGCAGCATCATTTCGGCGCCGCGGGCGGACGTGATGTCGCCAAGGTCGATGATGTCCCGGTGCCCCAGCTCCTGCAGGAGGCCGCTGACCACCGCTTTGGCTTCTGCGTCGTCGCCTGACACAAAGACGGAATGGTCTCCGGCGTCCAGCCGTCCGGGATCGACCATCAGGCCTGCGTTCATCGTGTTAAGGGTCTTGACCACACGGGCATCCGGGAAGGAGCGCTGGATCCTTTCGCCGAGGCTGTCGGTGTTGACCGGGTTCAACACCGGCGGCCTGCCCTGGGAGAAATCGAGCGCGTTGGATACGTCCATCAGCACTTTGCGGGAGAGGTTGGCAGACCCGGCCAGGCCCAAGGCATTCAGTGCACCGGCCCCGTTGGTGGCGTTGACCACCAGCTCGCTGGCAGCGGCCGCGTCGGCCAACGTTTCCAGCGGAATCTCCTGGTTGGCGGCGTGCCATTCGCTGAACGGCGGGGCGCCCATCGCATCCGGGCGGGACCGCGCGAACGTTGTCTGGGGATCCCGCGTGCCCATGACCACGCTGTGCCCCAGCCCGGCCAGCGCCCCCGCCAGGGCCCGGCCAACGGTGCCTGTCCCCAGGACCGCTATCTTCATGGTTCCTCCGTTCCATCGCACGGTGCAAAGCCGCTTCCGGTTCCGACGCTACTCCCCCTGCGCCGCAAGGCAAGCTGGCCCGGTCAGTGATGGAATGAACCGTGGGCCGCCGGGGTTGTAGCCGGGGCCACGACGTCCAGGAGGAACCATGAACACCGCACCCGACGCCCAACTGGAACGCTGGCAGCGTTTCCGCGCCAACCGCAACAGGGCACTCGCGGCACCGCACGGCTGGCTGACCCTCACCTCGTTCCAGTGGCTCGAAACCCGGCCCGCCGGCGTCGAACTTGTCCCTGGCCTCTGGTCAACGGACGGTACGACGGCGGCACTCACCGCCTCTGCGGAGGACGGGCTCACGCTCGTGGACACCGGGGAGCCTGTAGACGGCACAGTGACGGCGGCACTGCTGGACGAGGAATCGCTGATGTGGGTGCAGTTCGGCGGTGCCGGCGGCAGCCAGGTGGTGGTGGAACTTGCCATGCGGGCCGGGAAGTATGCCATCCGCACCAGGGACGCCGGTTCCCCGGTTTTTATGGAGTTCGGCGGCGTACCCGCCTTCGATTACCGGCCGGACCTGGTGGTTGAGGCCAGCTTCCGGCCCTATCCCGAGCCGGTGGACGTTCCCATCAGCACAGCAAACCCGCTGGTGGACGGCGTGCACCGGTCTGTGGGGGAACTGGTGTTCCGACTGCCTGGCAAGGACCACGAGTTCCACCTGCAGGCGGAGGAGGAGAAGCTCGGCGCCCTCACCGTCACGTTCCACGACGAGACCAACGGCGACTCGACGGACGACTGGCGGAAGGTTTCCACGGCCCGACCCAGGCCGGATGGCTCGGTGGTCCTGGACTTCAACCGCGCCATCAACTACCCGAGCGCCTTTACGCCGTACGGGACGTGCCCCATGCCGGTGAAGAACAACAGCCTGGACTACCGGATCGAAGCCGGCGAGAAGGACCCGATGCTCACCGACTGAGCGCGAACTTGCAGCTAATACCCGCAAAATCGCGTTTTGAGGGTATTAGCTGCAAGTTCGCGCCGGGCCCGGGGGTCAGACGATGGCGGAGACCCCGGTGATGGCCCGGCCCACAATGAGGGTGTTGATTTCGAACGAGCCCTCATAGGTGTAGATGGCCTCCGCGTCCGCAAAAATCTTCGCCATCCGGTAGTCGGTGACGATGCCGTTTCCGCCCAGGATGGACCTGCCCATCGCCACGGTCTCGCGCATCCGGGCGCTGCAGTACGACTTCGCGAGCGCTACCTGGGCCATGTCCGCGCCGCCGACCTCCTGGAGCTGGGCGAGCCGGGACATCATGCCCATGCTGGCCACGGCGTTGCCCAGCATGGTGACCAGCTGCTGCTGGATGAGCTGGAACTTCGCCAGCGGCCGGCCGAACTGCTGGCGTTCGACGGCGTACTGCCGGGCAACGTCGAAGGCCGCCAGCTGCTGCCCCACGGCCTGCCAGGCCACCATGATCCGCGAGCCTTTCAGGAGCTGGTTGGTGTGCTCGAAACTCGAGATGCCGGCAAAGCGGTCAGCCTCGGCGACGCGGACGTCCTCGAAGACAATGTCTGCGTTTTGGACGGTCCGCAGGGCGATTTTGTGTTCGATCCGGCTCCGGCTGACTCCGGGCAGTGCGGCATCCACAATGAAACCCCGCACAGCGCCGTCCGCCTCGTCGCGGGCCCACACCAGCAGGTAGTCGCAGAACGTCCCGTTGCCGATCCAGCGCTTGGCGCCGTTGAGCACCCAGGTGTCGCCGTCGCCGTCGGGCTGTCCGGTGGCCCGCGAAACGCGGCGCGCCCGGGTCTCCATGCCGCCGGCGACGTCCGACCCGTGGCCGGGCTCGGTGAGCGCGAACGCACCCGTGGTGCGAAGGCTCGACGCTTCCGCGAGCAGCCGGTCCTTCTGCTGCTGCGAACCGAAGGCGTAGAGGGACTCGACAAAGAGGTCGTGGTGAACCAGGAAAAACGTGGCGATTGACGTGTCCACGCGGGTCATCTCGGCGATAACCAGCCCCGCGAACAGGTGGCTGTAGCCGCGCTGGGCCGGTGTGCTCAGTTCAAGCGCAGCGAGCTTGGGGAGGATATGGGCCGGGAACTCGGCGTTGTTCCACCAGTCGGTCGCGTAGGGGGCGATTTCCGTGGCCAGGAACTCCCGGAGCTCCGCCAGCTTGCTGCGTTCGGCAGGGCTGAGGAGCGATTCGAAGTCGAAAAAGTCTGCCGTGGGAAGGGACTCAGGCGAGGGCAGCTGCGCGGCCGCGGGAGCGAGGCTCATTTCGGCCCCATCCTGATGGCGCCGTCCAGCCGGATGGTTTCACCGTTGAGCATCGCATTTTCCACGATGTGGGCCACAAGGTTGGCGTATTCGGCCGGCTTGCCGAGCCTGGAGGGATGCGGGACCTGCCGGCCCAGCGAATCCTGGGCATCCTGCGGCAGCCCGGCCATCATGGGCGTCTCAAAAATGCCCGGGGCGATGGTCACCACCCGCACCAGGGAGCGCGCCAGTTCCCGGGCGATGGGCAGGGTCATGGCGGCGACGGCGCCCTTGGAGGCTGCATAGGCGGGCTGGCCGATCTGCCCGTCGAAGGCGGCGACTGACGCCGTGTTGATGATGACGCCGCGTTCCGGGCCGCCGAGGTCAGTGCTGGCGGGTTTCGTGGCGGCCATGGCTTCGGCGGCCAGCCGCAGCACGTTGAACGTGCCGACGAGGTTCACCTGGACCACCCGGCTGAACGCATCCAGCGGAAGGACTCCGTCACGCCCCAGCACCTTGCCGGGCGTGGCTATGCCGGCGCAGTTCACCACGATACGCAGCGGCCCCAGGGCAACGGCGGTGTCGACGGCGGCCTGGACGTCTGATTCGCTGGTGACGTCCGCGGGGGCAAAGACGGCGGTCCTGCCCTCGCCGTCCCCGGAACCGCCGGCCCCGTTCAGTTCGGCGGCAAAGGCCGCGCCCGCGGAGGACGGCAGGTCGATCAGCACCACTGAGGCGCCGGCGTCGAACAGGCGCCGGGCCGTGGCCGCGCCCAGCCCGGACGCCCCGCCCGTGATCAGCGCGACAGCACCGTTGATGTCCATCCATCCTCCTTGATGCGAGCCGGGCATATCTGTCCGGACCGGGAACATTAGTTAGTGAATGTTAACTGAAATTGTGACGCGGCGCACTATTCATCCGCCTTCCCGGGCGGATCCGCGGCCCGGATAGGCTGGAGCGCATGATGCCGCAGGATGCCGAACTTCCGCCCGCCGACGGGCCGGTCGACCGCGCCGCCCGGGCAACGGAGGCCGCGCGCTCAGTCACCAAGATCTTCGGGCAGCGGCTGTTTTTCCTGCCCGGCACCCACATCGCGGCCGTCCAGCGGCCCTCAAAGCGGGTAGAAAACCTCTTCCGCCCGTGGCACTACTGGTGGCAGGCCCACTACGTTGACTGCCTGGTGGACACCGGCCGCCGCGAACTGGGCAACGGCGCCACGCCCGCTGCCCGCTTCGACGGACCGGACCGCCCCAGCGCAGGAGCGCTGGCTTCGCAGCTGGTGACAGGCATCCGGCTGCGGAACCTCCTCACGTTCGTCAACAACTACTACGACGACATGGCCTGGCTGGCCCTGTCCACGCTCCGGCTGGAGAAACTGGCCGAGGAGACGCGCAGGCCCGGCCGGCGGCGCAACGCCCGTATCCGCAGGACCCTCACCCTGCAGTTTGATTCCGCTTCCACGGACGACCTTGGCGGCGGCACTTTCTGGAGCAAAAAGCGGGACTTCAAGAACACTCCTGCCACCGCGCCCGTGGCCCTGTACTACGCCCGCACCGGGAACCCGGCCAAGGCCCAGGCCCTGCTGGACTGGCTGGATGCCAGGCTCTTCGACCCGAACCAGGGCCTCTACCTGGACGGTGTGCGGATCAGCAGCAACGGGGAGGTCATAGTGGAGAGCGCCGTGTACACGTACAACCAGGGACCGGTCCTCGGCGCCCTGCTGGAGCTCGGCGGCGAGGCAAACCTGGCCCGCGCGGCCACGGTGGTGAAGGCGGTGGAACAGCACCTGACCCGCCCACGCCCGGACACACCCGGAACGCAGGTGCTCCGCTGCGACGGAACGGGCGACGGCGGACTCTTCACCGGGATCCTGGCCCGCTACCTGGCAATCGCCTCGGCCGACGCCCGCCTCCCAGCGGCCGTCCGGGCCACCGCAGCCCGGCTGGTCATCGACACCGCGGACGCCTTCTGGGACGGCCGCCGCCCCATCACTGACGCCGAACCGCTGGCACGGTACGCGGGGAAACTGCTCTTTTCCTCCCTGCCAGAAATACCAGGGGCCGACACGTATCCGCCGGGTGCCGCCGTCGAACTTTCCACCCAGCTGCAGGCATGGATGATGCTGGAGGCGGCCGCGACAGTCCACCAGCAGCCACCGGGTAATTAAGTCATGCAACAGTTCCGTAATTGATGTGATCCTGCTCACTTAAGCCCTTATGGGCTTGGACGCTTAGGTTTGGCTAACCTACAGTTTCTCGAGTGGGCACTCCCCCCGATCCCGGCCCATGCGGACCCCTCGGTCCAGCAGACTTTTCCCCAGAAAGCAGCCCTCAATGAAGATCCGCAACAGCGCGCTGGCCGGCATCGCACTCGCCGCCACCGCAGCCCTCGGACTGACCGCCTGCGGCGGCAGCACCACCCCGGCAGCCACCGGCTCCTCCTCGGCCGCCGCTGGCGCCGGCGAGATTACGGTCTACAACGCGCAGCACGAAAGCCTGACCAAGGAATGGATCGACGCCTTCACGGCTGAGACCGGCATCAAGGTCACCATGCGCCAGGGGTCGGACACCGAGCTGTCCAACCAGATCGTCCAGGAAGGCGCAGCCTCACCTGCCGACGTTTTCCTCACCGAGAACTCGCCCGCGATGGCCCAGGTGGAAAACGCCGGCCTCTTTGCCGACGTCGACAAGGCAACCGTTGAGCAGGTTCCGGCCGAGTTCCGCCCGAGCACCAACAAGTGGACAGGCATCGCCGCCCGCTCCACCGTCCTGGTCTATGACAAAGCCAAGCTGACCGAAGACAAGCTGCCCAAGTCCATGCTGGACCTGGCCAACCCGGAGTGGAAGGGCAAGTGGGCCGCTTCACCGTCCGGCGCCGACTTCCAGGCGATCGTCTCCGCGCTGCTGGAACTCAAGGGCGAAGCGGCCACTGAAGAATGGCTCAAGGGCATGAAGGAAAACTTCAAGGCCTACAAGGGCAACAGCACCGCCATGAAGGCAGTCAACGCCGGCGAAGTCGACGCCGCGCTGATCTACCACTATTACTACTACGGCGACCAGGCGAAGACCGGCGAAAACTCCAAGAACGTCACGCCGTACTACTTCAAGAACCAGGATCCGGGCGCGTTTGTGTCCGTCTCCGGCGGCGGCGTCCTGAAGACGTCCAAGAACGCTGCGGCTGCCCAGTCGTTCCTGAAGTTCATCACCGGCAAGAAGGGCCAGGAAGTCCTGCAGAAGGGCACGTCGTTCGAGTACGCCATCGCCTCCGACGTGCCGGCCAACGAGAAGCTGGTTCCGCTCGCCGAGCTGCAGGCTCCCACCGTGGATCCCGCCAAGCTGAACTCCGAAAAGGTCACCGAGCTGATGACCAAGGCAGGACTCCTGTAATTCTGTGACATCTGATCTATCGGCTCCTCCTTCAAGGAAGGGCACGACGGCGGCGGGCCGGGGCAACAGCCCCCGCCCGCCTTTCGGCGTTTCCGCGGTGTCCATCCTCGCCGTGCTGATCGCGCTGTTTTCGCTCGTTCCACTGGGGTACGTCGTCTACATGACGTCGGCAACCGGGTGGGACACCGCCGTCGGACTGATCTTCCGGCCCCGGGTGGGCGAACTGCTGCTCAACACGGTGCTGCTGACGCTGGTGACGGTACCGCTCTGCCTCGTCCTGGGTGTGGGCGGTGCCTGGCTGGTGGAACGCACCAAACTGCGCGGGCACAAGATCTGGGCCGTGCTGCTGGCCGCGCCCCTGGCCATCCCGGCGTTTGTGAACAGCTACGCCTGGGTGTCCGCCGTTCCGTCCCTGGAGGGGCTGGGCTCCGGCGTGCTGATCGCCACCCTGTCCTACTTCCCGCTCGTCTACATCCCCGCCGCAGCCACGCTCAGCCGGCTGGACCCGGCCATCGAACAGTCCGCGGCCGCACTGGGGCTCGGTGCCTGGCGGGTGTTCTTCCGGGTGGTCCTCCCCCAGCTCAGGATCGCCATGACCGGCGGCGCGCTGCTGGTGTCCCTCCATCTCCTGGCCGAATACGGCGCCTTCGCCATGATCCGCTTTGACACCTTCACCACCGCGATCATGGTCCAGTACCAGTCCACCTTCAACGGCACGGCGGGGAACATGCTCGCCAGCGTCCTGGTGTTTTTCTGCCTGGTCCTGCTGGTCATTGAAGTGCGGAGCCGCGGCACGGCCCGCTACGCCCGGATCGGCTCCGGAGCCCAGGCCCGGGCCCTGCGCCTGCCGCTGCACGCGTACCAGGTTCCGGCGCAGCTGTCCCTGTTTGCCCTGACGTCCCTGGCCTTTGGGCTGCCGGTGTTCTTTGTCCTGCGCTGGATCACCGCCGGAGGGGCCGCGATCTGGGCTGCCGACGAATTCCTGCCGGCCCTCCTGACCACCCTCGGGTACGGCCTGGCCGGAGCGTTGGCCACCACCGCCGTCGCGTTCCCCATGGCCTACCTGGCCGTGCGGCATCCCGGGTGGTTCAGCAAGGCCCTGGAGCTCTCCAACTACGTCACCAGTTCCCTCCCGGGGATCGTGGTGGGGCTGGCGTTCGTCACCGTCAGCATCCGGGTGGTCCCTGGCATCTACCAGACCAGCGGGGTCCTGGTGGCCGCCTACGTCCTGCTGTTCCTGCCGCGGGCGCTGGTGAACCTGCGCGCCGGCCTGGCCCAGGCCCCCAAGGAACTCGACGAAGCTGCGCAGGCCCTGGGCAAACCGCCGCTCCTGTCGTTCGTCAGGGTGACGCTGCGGCTCACGGCACCGGCCGCGGCGGGCGGCGCGGCCCTGGTGTTCCTGGCCATCGCCAACGAGCTGACCGCCACGCTGCTGCTCTCCCCCAACGGCACGCGGACACTCGCCACCGAATTCTGGAGCAAGAGCAGCGAGATCGACTACGCGGGCGCGGCACCCTACGCCCTGCTGATGATCCTGCTCTCCGCCCCCATGACCTACCTCCTCTTCCAGCAGTCCAAGAAAGTGGCCGGACAGTGACCGAACAATCCCCTTCCCGGCTCCCGGAACCGCGGATCGCGGCGTCGGTGGCGCCCACCACCAACAGCCACCTGCAGATCACGGACGTCACCAAGAATTTCGCCTCCCAGGCCGTCCTCAAAGGCGTGAACCTGTCCGTCGCCAAAGGCGGAACCACCGCGATTGTGGGTCCCTCCGGGTCCGGCAAAACCACCCTGCTGCGGCTCATCGCCGGCTTTGAGCACCCCGCGACGGGCAGCATCTCGCTGAACGGCACCAAGGTGGCGGGCGACGGCGTCTGGCTGCCTGCGCATAAACGCCAGGTGGGGTACGTGGCCCAGGACGGCGCCCTCTTCCCCCACCTGACGGTGGGCCAGAACGTTGCGTTCGGCCTGGACGCAGGAAAGCTCGACGGCGGGCGCCGCGCGGTGGCGGGCCGGATCAGCGAACTACTTGAGATGGTCTCCCTGGATCCGGCCATGGCCAAGCGGCGGCCGCACCAGCTCTCCGGCGGCCAGCAGCAGCGGGTTGCCCTGGCCCGCGCCCTGGCCCGCGAACCTGAGCTGATGCTGCTCGACGAACCGTTCTCCGCCCTGGACGCCGGCCTGCGTGTGGCCACCCGGCGGGCGGTGGCCAAGGTACTCAACCAGGCTGGCGTCACCACCATCCTGGTGACCCACGACCAGGCCGAAGCACTCTCCTTCGCAGACCAGGTCGCCGTGATGCGCGGCGGCAAGCTGGCCCAGATCGGCAACCCTTTTGTGGTGTACACGCGCCCGGCGGACCGTGCCACCGCAGAATTCCTGGGCGACGCCGTCATCCTGGATGCCTGGCTGGAAGGCTCCCTGGCCACGTGTTCACTGGGCGGCATCCCCGTCCGCAGGCCGCCCGCCCAGGGCCGCGTCCAGCTGATGCTGCGGCCCGAGCAGATCCGTATCGCCGAGGACGGCCCCATCCGCGGCGTGGTGGTGGACACCGACTACTTCGGCCCCGA
Organism: Arthrobacter sp. HS15c; assembly: GCF_040812005.1. Taxonomy (NCBI): domain Bacteria; kingdom Bacillati; phylum Actinomycetota; class Actinomycetes; order Micrococcales; family Micrococcaceae; genus Arthrobacter; species Arthrobacter sp. HS15c. The sequence goes on along the minus strand of NZ_JBFOHM010000006.1, from coordinate 238,260 downwards.
GACCACTGTCCGCCTCAAGCTGGCTGTTCCTCCCGAACTGGCCTCCGGAGCAGACCACCGCTACCCCGGGGGCGGCGAGGTCATCACCATCCGCCACTGGAACGCGTCCATTGCGCGGCCGGGCATGGAGCTCTGCCTGCGCGTGGTGGGCGAGGCCGTGGCCTTCCCGCTGGACGACTGAGAGCCGACCGGGCGGCCGAGTTCCGCTCTGCAGCCTGGGTTCCGCCCGGCGACTGGCCCGGAGGGGTCCGCAAAGCGGGAGTCCGCCGGGCGTAAGGTGGGGCGCATGAGTGTTCAGCCCGGCCTCCACCGCCAGCACTGCACCGTCGCCGCACCCACGCAGCTCTGGCTGGACGCCAACGGCCGGCTGGCCCAGGACGGCGGCTTCAGCGGCCTCCTCCACGGGGACACCCGCATGCTGTGCCAGGCCACCGTGACCGTCAACGGCTTCAGCCCGGAGGAAGTCACGGTGGAGTCCGCTCCCGGCGGCGTCCTCCGCGTCCGGGGACTCATCCGCGGCATCGAAGGACACACGGCCGATCCCGCCGTCGAAGTCCTGCAGACCTGGACCGTCACGCCGGGCGTGGTCCGTCATTCGCTGAAGGTGGGCACCTCGCTGGACTCGCTGGACCTGGAACTGGCCGTGGACCTGGCCGCCGATTTCACCGACATGGCAGCGATCCGCCTCAGCCGGTTCGCGAAGCCACAGCGCCCGGAGCCGGCCGACGACCACTCCCTGCGCTGGCACAACGACGGCCGCACCCTCGCCATTTCCGCGCCGGGGAGGAACGGCGGAGCGTCCGCCTCGGCGGCCGGTGCTGTGGACGGTGCTGTGGACGGGCCTTCCGGCGGCGCGCGCGGTGACGTCACGCGCCTCCTGTGGCACGGCACCGCCGGCCGGGGACGGCCTTTCGACGCCGAGTGGCAGGCCGTACTGGACGAGACGGAGAGCGCTGTGGTGGCCGCGGCGCCGTCGTCCCTCGCCGTTCCCGCCATGGCCCTCCCGGCGGGACCGCTGCGCACGCTGCTGAAGAACTCGCTCGACGAACTGGACGGCCTGCGGATGGCAACGCGGCGGCTGCCCGATGCGCCTTTCATGGCGGCCGGCGCACCCTGGTATTTCACGTTGTTCGGCCGCGATTCCCTGTGGGCGGCTCGGTTCCTGCTGCCCCTGGACACTGGCCTCGCCACGGGGACGCTGCGTACCCTCGCGGAGTTCCAGGGCTCGGCCACCGTGCCTGATTCCGCGGAGGAGCCCGGCAAGATCCTGCATGAGCTGCGGGCCAAGGAACTCGTCCTCGAAAGCGAAGGCCTGCGCCTGCCTCCGGTCTACTACGGTGCCGTTGACTCGACCTCGCTCTGGCTGTGCCTCCTGGGCGAGCTGTGGCGCACGGGAAAGGCGGACGACTCCGTCCGCGCCCTGCTGCCCGCCGCGCAGCGGGCTGCGCAATGCCTGCTGGCCTCCGCCGGGCCAGCGGACGGCGACGGCTTCCTCAGATACCAGGACGTCAGCGGCCATGGCCTGAGCAACCAGGGCTGGAAGGACTCCGGCGACGCCATGCAGTTCCGGGACGGACGGCTGGCGGAGGGCCCCATCGCCCTCGCCGAAGTCCAGGGGTACGCCCACCAGGCGGCCACGGCAACGGCCGAACTGCTGGACGCCGTGGGCGAACCGGGCGCCGGTGAGTTGCGGGACTTTGCCGCAGCCCTGTCCCGGCGGTTCCGTGAACGCTTTTGGGTGGAGGACGCCCAGGGCCCCTACCCGGCGATGGCCCTGGACGGCCGGGGCACGCCCCTGGACATCCCCGGCTCCAACATGGGCCATCTGCTGGGTACCGGCATCCTCGGCCCCACCGAAGCCCGCCACGTGGCCGCACGGCTGCTCAGCCCGGAGCTGTTTTCCGGGTTTGGCCTGCATACGCTATCGCACCGGGCGGCCGGTTTCTGGCCTTTCAGCTACCACTGCGGTTCCGTCTGGAGCCACGACACTGCCATTGCCGTCCGCGGCCTGCTGGCCGAAGGCTTCACGTCCGAAGCCAAAGCCCTCGCAGAAGGCCTGCTGGCCGCCTCGGCTGCTTTCGGGTACCGCCTGCCGGAACTGTTTGCCGGCGTCACCGCTGCCGAATCAAGCCTGGCTGTGCCGTACCCGGCGTCCTGCCACCCGCAGGCATGGTCCTCGGCGTCGGCCGTGGTGCTGGCGCAGGCGCTGGGCGGGCTGCGCTGAATTGAAAGGCGCTACCTGGCCGTCATCGGGTGGCAGTTACCTGGTGGCGGCCAGCGGCGTGACCCTCGCTCCGGTCAGTGAGACAGAACCGCCCACGCTGGCCAGCCTGGCGGCGGCCGGGCCCTCCTGCGGGAACACGAGCGAGGTCAGCGTCTGCTGCCCGCCATTGACGAAAACCTCCACGGAGGACCGGTCAATGTAAATGGTCAGCTTCACTTTTCCGTCGACGGCGGGACTCGCCACCGAGCGGGCCTGGCGGTACGCGTCGTCCACCTTTTCCTGCGCCTTCCCGGCGGCGGCAGCCTCGGCGCGTGCCGACCGTTTGGCGCCCTCGCCCGTGGACGCCGCATCCCCGTCCCGGACCACAAACGCGGTTCCGTTCCGGAAGTCGTAGCCCACGGTGGCGTACGTCCCTTCGCCGTTTTGCAGCTGGAGCCGCGCCTCGGCGTCGGCTCCGCTGTTCTGAAGTTCGATGTCGAGCTTGAAGGCCCCGGACTCCGGAACCGGAAGCCGTGCGCTGGCGCCGTCGTCGAGTTCCTGCGCGGGCACCTGCTCGGGCGGTCCTTCCAGAGACCCGAGGGCCGGCGTCGGGACCGAAACCAGGGTGGGCCGGCCGCCGTCGGACTGCAGCCGGATGTCCCGCACCACCGAATCGGCGCCGTACCAGCCCTCGGTGGGCAGCTGGCGGGCGTAGGCCCAGTTGTTCATCCAGCCGATGGCATGACGTGAGGCTTTGCGCTGCCCGTCCGTCAGCCGCGGATCGTCCCAGGTCACGGCCGCGTAGAAGTCCGCGCCGGCGTCGAGCCACTGATGCTGTTCATCCGCCGCGGCAAAGGCCTTGCCGTCCCAGAATCCGGTCCAGTAGGCCGTTCCCGTGGTCCGGCCTTCCGCGGCACCGTTGGCGCCGGCGGCCAGCACCCAGGTCCGTTTGGCGGGATCGCCGTCGACGTCCAGCTGGAAGAAGTCCGGGCATTCGAGGATGCCCAGCCCGTCCCGTTCAAAGCTGGAGGCGTACGTCCAGGCCTTGAGGTCGGTGGACGTGTAGAAACCGATTTTGTGGCCCTCCGCGAGCAGCATGACCCACTGGTTGTGTTCCTCGTCGCGGAGGATGCGGGGATCACGCCAGTGCTCCTCCCCCGGGTTGTCCATGACCGGGTTCTGTTCGTAGCTGGTGAACGTGTGGCCCTGGTCCGTGGAGAAGAAGAGCGACTGGCGCTGGACACCGGCATCCTGCTGGGTGAGGACGGCGATCACGGCGCCCTTGCCGAAGCCTGCGGTCCCTTCGGTGTCGACGACGGCGGTGCCGGTTTCGATGTCGCCCAGGCCGTTCCGGAACTTCCCGATGGCCACGCCCTCATCCTTCCAATGGACGAGGTCTGTGCTGGTGGCGTGGAACCACTCTGTGCCGTTTCCCTCGGGGTAGTCGGCGTTGTAGAGGTAGTAGTAATGCCAGGCGCCGTCGAGGAAAAACGGCCGCTGCGGATCATTCATCCAGCGCTTCTCGGGGGTCAGGTGGTAGGCCGGCCGGTAACCGGGGTCTTCAGCGGGCGCGGCCAGCCGCCCGGCATCCGGCCCCGACCATTCCCGCGGCACGCCCAGGTCCGCCAGCAGTGAGTCGCGGGCTTCGGCGCTGATGCAGTCCGGCAGCCGGATCTTCGCGGGGTCCTGTTCGACGGCGTCGCGTGCGTCGCTGCTGCGAAGGAAGACCTGCCCGTCCACCCGGACCCCGGCCAGCCAGGCGGTGCCGCACTCGATGACGCGGACGTCGTCGGCGCCCTCGGCGCGGAGCGTCCCGGCCTGCTGTTCGAGGGTCCGGTCGTTGCCCTTCAGCCACAGGGACGCGTAGGTGCCGTGGTTCCCGCGCGCGGTGTCCTGGGCTGCCGAGACCCCGTCGAGGACGCCGTCGGCAGTGGCCGCGGATCCGGTCCTGGTGTTGGAGACCACCAGGACGGAAACCACCAGGGCGAGGGCAGCCACGGCGGCAGCGAGCACCCACGGAAGCGGTCGGCGCAGGCTGATGCGGGGGCTGATTTTGGGGAACATGCGGACCATGTTGAGCCAATCGGTCGGTAAACGCACAAGTGCCGTCCCCCATGTCGGGAGACGGCACCAGCGCTACGGAACCATCAATTCTACAGGGTCCTGCGGGGCCGCGCTAAAACGGCAGCGGGATCCGAACCACCAGCCTGCTGCAGTCACGGAGTGGTTGCGGGGCGCTTTTTCTGCGGATACGGTGTTTCGCCGCGGGCCAGCATGTCCACAAAACCGGCGATCCGCTTGCTCCGGGTTTCCGGCCGTTTGGCCGAATTTGTCCGGTAGATCAGGGCGAAACGGTTCACCGAGGTGAGGACGTCGAACATGGCCTGGGCCGCTGGAACGGCGGCGATGGCAGCGGCCAGGTCCGCCGGCATTTCAGCTGTGGCCGGCCCGGCATAGGCGGCATCCCAGCGGCCGTCCGCCTTGGCACTGTCGACGGCGGCACGGCCGGCGTCGGTCATCCTCCCGGCGTCCTCCAACCGCGCTATCCGTTCGACGTTCCGTTCGGACCAGGGGCTTTTGGGACCGCGGCGGGTCATGCGCTGGAAGGAGCTTTCGGCGTCGCGCTTCCTGGCCTGGCCGTCGATCCAGCCGAAGCAGAGCGCCTCCAGGAGGGCCGCCTCGTAGTCCAGCTCGGTGACGCCGCCGCCTTTTTTATGCAGCACCAGCCACACGCCCGGGCTGTCGGCGTGGTTCGCTTCCAGCCAGGTCCGCCACGCGGCAGCGTCCGGCACCAGCAGTTCCTCCAGTTCAATGGCCATGCACCCATTCTGCCCCCGGTGCCACCCGAAGCAAGTCATGGCATGATGGCCGTATCTGCGCCGTTTCCTTCCGTCCAGGAGAATCACATGCTGCGTTCGCGCCCTGTCCATTTCACGTCCCGGCTGGACTCCTGGGAGCGGCTGCTCACCGGATTGGGTCTGGCCAAGACCGCGGATCATGGCTCCTGGCGCGAGTTTGATGCCGGTTCGGGGCGGCTGGCGCTGCACGAGGCAGCGCCGGGCTCCGCGGAGGACGGCACCACCGTTTTCGGTGTGGAGGTGGGCGACCTCGCGGAGTTTGCCCGGCGCACCAACCTGGCCGGCGAGGAATCAGGCACCGTTCCGGCCGAACTCGTCAAGGCGGACCATGGCGATTCGTGCCGGATTACGGGCCGCGACGGTTTCAGCTTCCTCGCCGATCCCGCTGCCCGGGCTGCCGACGGCACCTGGGCGACCTCGTCCAACGCGGACCCGGGCCTCGCCGTCGTCGAGGTCTGGTTCACCGAAGATCCGGGGGCCGCGGCGCAGACGCTGCGCGATATCGGCGCCCACTTCCGCCCCTTCCCGGATGACGACGAAACCGCCGACTTCGCGGCCAAGAACGGCGGAGTGCTGATGGTGCGCCCCGCCGAGGGGGCGCCGCGGGCCGGCCTGGGCTTTGAGTACGACGGCGACCTCGCCGCCTTGCACGGCCGCCTCACCGACGCGGGGCATCAGGTCCGGCTGACGGAGGAGGCGTTCGGGCGCACCCTGCACGTGTCCAACCCGGATGCGGACGAACAATCCTCTGCGGCTGCCACGATCTGGATCTCGAAGCGCTGAATCGAGGGGTGACGTTTCGGCGTTTCGGACGACGCTTTACGCCGAGAGCTCACTCCTCGCCGGTCCGCGGCGCTCCAATGCGGTAGAACTTAACCATGAACGTTCGCACACCTGACCCCAATCCCGGCTGGCTCTCCGAAGAGGACCTCTTTGAGGCCCGCGGGAGGCTCCCCATGGTTTACGTGGAGGCGGTTCCGGTCAGGCTCGATCCCCTGGGGTTCGTGAACGAAGTGGGCACCCTGCTGCAGGCCGACGAAGACGGCACCATGATCCGTTCGCTGGTCTCGGGCCGCGTGATCTACCGCGAAACCATCCGTGCGGCACTGCTGCGCCACATGGAGAAGGACCTCGGCCCGCTGGCCTTCCCGCAGCTGCCCATCAGCCCGGTGCCCTTCACCGTGGCCGAATACTTCCCCGCCCCGTCCCAGACCGGGTTCACGGACGACCGCCAACACGCCGTGTCGCTGGCCTACGTCATCCCGGTGACCGGGGAATGCGAGCCCCGCCAGGACGCCCTCGAACTGACCTGGATGACCCCCGAGGAAGTGCTCAGCCCGGGCGTCCAGCTCGAATTCAGCGGGGGCCGCGGCGCCCTGATCCGCCAGGCGCTCGCGTTCGCCGGCGTGGGCTTCTGACCCTCTCGGATATCCCGGCGTCCCCGACTTCCGGCACCCGCCTTTGTAGACTGTAGGGCGGAACGCAAGAGAACTTAAGGACTCCCATGACCGAAACCCCAGCCGCCCGGCACTACAGCGAACAGCAGGCTGGATCCCTGACCACCGGTGATGAACTCCTGCTGCCCGACGGCGAACGCACCGCCGAAATCCAGCATGTGGAGGTCGAGTCCGACGATTTCGGCACCCCCGCGATCGTCCTCGCCAGCCTCTCCGGCGGCGGCACCGTGCGCATCGCCGCCGGCTCCTCGGTCAAGGTGCTGGACACCGCGCCCGACGCCGTCGCCCTGCTTCCCGTCGCCGGGAACCCCACAGAAGTGGCGGAGGCAGCGGCGGAGGCTCCCGCCGTCGTCGTACCTCCCCTGCCCGCCATCCCGCCGGGGGTGAGCGGCCCGTCCGAGGAGGAACTCGCGCTGATTCCCGCGCCGAAGGGCACGCCGGAAGCCGTGGTCGAGACCGCCGCCGAATCGCACCCGGACTCCGAGGGCGTGATGCTGCTGGCCGACAGGCTGGCCAAGGGAATCAACGTCAAGTCCGGCAGCTGCCTGAAGGACCTCAGCGACCTCGCGCACGAGCTGTTCATCACCCTCAAGGACCCCGAAGGCTCGCTGGCCGTAGCCGACCTGCTGAACGTCCTCCCGTACGACGGCAACCCCGGCCGGTGGGCGTCGGTGGAGGCGTCGCTGGCGCTGTCCAGCTACATCTGCCGGCAGGAGGGCCAGGTGGACCGCGCGGAAGTGTACGAGAAGCTGCTGCGCACGCCGGAGAGCCAGGAGACGGATCCGTTCAAGGCCCGGATGAACGCCAAGGTCCGCCAGCGTTCACTCAATGAGCCCAACCTCTACGACAAAGAGATCTTCCGCTCGATCGATAACTCCAACCACGAGGCCGAGCGCGAATGGCGGCTGCTGCGGCTCGAATCCCTGCTGTTCCTGCGGGCACACGGGGGTTCGGAGACCATCGGCGCGGGCGAGCTGCAGCGCCGGATCAGCAACGAGCTTGAGGCCGTCCGCGCCTGAGGCCGCCCTCCCTGCGGACGGGGGAAAATTCCCCCTACCCGGCCGTGCCCGTCAGTTGTACATTCGGGCTATGACGAACAATCTGAGCGTGGTAATCAATGCCGATGCGCCGCAGGTCTGGACCATGCTGCGCGAACCGTCCAAGGTAGCCCAGTGGCACGGCTGGGACACCGATGAGCTGGCCGACGAGATCGACAAAATCTACTTTGGCGACAATGTTGCCGAGGCCGCGGACCACACCAGCCTGACCACCGATGGCGGGGACATCTTCGATCTGAAACCCGTGCCCACCGGGACCCTGGTCAGCGTGACGCGGGCAGCGATGGACCACAACTCTGAGTGGGCTGCCTGGGACGAGGACATCACCCAGGGCTGGCTGACTTTCCTGCAGCAGCTCCGGTTCGCACTGGAGCGGCACCCGCACGGCAAACGACACACGTCGTCCTTCCAGGTCCCCGGGAAATCCGGCTCCGCCATCGAGAAGCTCGGCCTGTCCGACGTGCCCAAACCCGGTGAAAATTACGAGCTGACGCTCGGCACCGGTGAGGAGATCGCCGGGAGAGTCTGGTTCCGCAGCAACCACCAGGTGGGGCTCACGGTCCACGGCTATGCGGAACACGGCGACGGGCTGCTGATTGTGGCCGACCAGCCGGTCAGCGAGGAGATCAGGCCCGACGGCGGGTCGCTGGTGATCATCTCCACGTACGATCTGGGTGCGTCCAAGCTCGAGTCCGTCCGGGCGCTGTGGGACGGCTGGCGGGCTGAGAACTACCCCACATCAGAGGCGCTGCACTGAGGCATCCGGGCTGAAAGCTGGCACACTGGTACCGTGCCAGCCAACCCCGCCTCCGCCCTGCCCTTGCCTGCGCCCGCCGCCGGTACGCCCGCCGAGCAGTCGCAGTTCTCCTTCACGGTTGGCACCCGCCTCGCCGACAGCTGCCCGCCGTCGGCCGCGCAGGTCCTGGACAACGGCGGCGAATTCCTGGGCCGGACCGGCACAATCTCCACGCCGCATGGCGAGATCCGTACCCCGGCCTTCATCGCCGTCGGAACCAAAGCCACCGTGAAGTCCGTGCTGCCCGAATCCATGGCGGACCTCGGCGCGCAGGCACTCCTGGCCAACGCCTACCACCTGTACCTGCAGCCGGGCGCCGACATCCTGGACGAGGCCGGCGGGCTGGGCGCTTTCATGAACTGGTCCGGGCCGACGTTCACGGACTCGGGCGGGTTCCAGGTGATGAGCCTGGGCTCGGGGTTCAAGAAGGTCATCGACATGAAGTCGGTGGACACCTCCGGGCCGGACGACGCCGTCGCCCCCGGCAAGGAGCGGCTGGCGCACATCGACGACGACGGCGTCTGGTTCAAATCGCACCTCAATGGGGACCGGCACCGCTTCTCGCCGGAAATCTCCATGCAGGTCCAGCACCAGATCGGGGCGGACATCATGTTTGCCTTCGACGAGCTGACCACGCTGCAGAACTCCCGCGGCTACCAGGAGGAGTCGCTGGAGCGGACAAGGCTGTGGGCCCTTCGCTGCCTCGAGGAGCACTTCCGGCTGACCGCCGAACGGGTGGGCAAGCCGTATCAGGCCCTGTTCGGGGTCATCCAGGGAGCCCAGTACGAGGACCTGCGCCGGAAGGCCTGCCGGGACCTGGGCGCCATGGACTTCGACGGCTACGGCATCGGCGGGGCGCTGGAAAAGGAGAACCTCGGGACCATCGTGCGCTGGTGCAACGAGGAGCTGCCCGAGGACAAGCCGCGGCACCTGCTCGGCATCTCGGAGCCGGACGACATCTTCACGGCAATCGAGAACGGCGCAGACACCTTTGATTGCGTCTCCCCCACCCGGGTGGCCCGCAACTCCGCGTTCTACACCCCCACCGGCCGGTACAACCTCTCCGGCGCCAAGTACAAGCGCGACTTCGGGCCGCTCCAGGACGGCTGCGACTGCTACGCCTGCGCCAACTACTCGCGCGCGTACATCCACCACCTGTTCAAGGCCAAGGAGATGCTCTCGGCCACGCTGATCTCCATCCATAACGAGCGTTTTGTGGTGAAGATGGTGGACGATGCCCGGCTGGCCATCGAGTCCGGCCGGTTCTTCGAGTTCAAGGCCGAGACCCTGGCGCAGTACTACTCCTGAGCCGCCGCCGCGGCTCCTGGGGGCGAGGGCTCCCCTGTCCTGTCCCGCCGTCGTCCTCCGATATCCTGACCAAATGCTCATCGAAATCCCTGCCGCGGAAGGCACCGCCGAGGCCATCGTCTCCCGTCCCTCTTCCGGCGAAGGTCCCTTCCCGGGCGTCATCCTGTACATGGACGCGTTCGGCCTGCGCCCCCGCATCGAGGAGATGGCTCAGCGCGTCGCCGATTGGGGCTACGTGGTCCTCGCGCCGAACGCCTTCTACCGCGAAGGCACGGCCGCGGAACTCGCCCCGGTAATGGACATGACCACTCCCGAGGGCCGGGCGGCTGCCGGTAAGGCCGCGTTCCCGCGCGTCGGATCCCTCACCACGGACAAAGCTCTGCCGGACATCGACGCGTGGGTGAAGGCGCTGGGAACGCTCGACGGCGTCGCGCCCGGCCCGATCGGAGCGTTCGGCTACTGCATGGGCGCACGTCTCGCCGTGCGCACCGCGATCGCCCACCCCGAAGCGGTGGCAGCCTGTGGCGGCTTCCACGGCGGCGGGCTCGCGAGCGACGCCGCAGACAGCCCGCATCTGGGACTGGGCACAGCCCGGGCGCGGTTCGTTTTTGGCCACGCCGACCACGACAAGAGCATGGATCCCGACGCCGTTGCGCGTCTGGGCGCGGCACTCGACGATGCCGGGCTTGAAGCGTCCAACGAGATCTACGCCGGGGCACCACACGGCTACTCGATGGCGGACACGTCCATGTTCCATGCGGAGGCCACGGAGCGGCACTTCAGCGAGCTCCGCGCCCTCCTCGACGGGACGCTGAAGGGCTGACCGGCGCATTCGGTGACCCTCCGCCGTCGAAATCGCCGGAAGGCGGCTGGATCGCCGGAACGCGCGGGCGATCGGGACGCGTTCCGGCGATATGGGTTTTCCACATAACGACGGCGGCGCCTACCGGTCTGCTCCCAGCTGCAGGAATCTGGCTGGATGACACAGTCTCAGCCAGCCCTTCTTCCCACGCTTCCGGACGCCGGAAACCTGTGGCGAACGGGCCAATTACGCGACAAGGGCCTCAATTCCCGGGCCATCAAAGTATTGCTGAAGCACAAGAAGCTGGTCCGGCTTCGCTACGGCTGCTACATCCGCGGTGAGCTATGGGACAAACAGTCCGCCACGATACGCAGCAACCAGTTAATCCACGCCCACGCACACGGAACACTCACGACGTCGTCGGGAGACTACATCTACAGCCACACATCAGCCGCGCGGCTGCACGGCTTGTTCCTCTGGAACGTGGACGACGCGATCCATATCCTGCTGCGAGTCCGGCCTTCCACTGAACGCCTCGGCGCAGGCGTCTGCGGGCACACCACGCCCTACACGGACGCCGACATCGTGACGATAGGTAACCTCCGGGTCACGTCGCTCGAGCGGACAGTTGTGGATTGTGCCATGATGCTCACCTATCAGCAGGCCTTGGTGCTCATGGATCACGCGCTCAGGCTCGGTGCGGATCTGGCGTTGATGGACGACATGGCAAAGGCGCTGCCGGGGCGCCGCGGGATAAGGAATCTTCGCGAGGCTCTGATCAACGCCGACCCGAGATCCGAATCGGCAGGTGAAACCCTGACCCGTGAACTGCTGGCAAGGTTGAATCTGCCCATGCCCGAACCGCAGGTTGAGGTGAACAGCCGGGCCGGACGGTACCGCCTGGACTTTGCCTGGAAGGATCAGAAGGTGGCACTCGAGTTTGATGGGAAGGTCAAGTACTTCGAGTACAAGCCAACCGCCGAGGTGTTGTACCAGGAGCGGCAACGGGAAAATGCCCTCACCGAAGATGGCTGGAAATTCGTGCGCGTGAAATGGCAGGACCTCTTCCGCGAACAGGAGTTCAAGGCCCGCATCTTGACGGCGCTGCGGCGTTAGCCCGCCGTCGAAATCGCCGGAACGATTCGGTGTAGCCCGCGCGTTCCGGCGACTCAGCACTGTTCCCGCGATCTCGCGGCCAGCGGGATGTACGACGCCGGGTGGCAGCTACGCGGCGCTGGTCGCAGCTTCGGCCGCTACACGACGCCGTAGCTCGGTTCGCGCTTCTTGATCCAGCCGATCACCAGGGACGTCACCGGCACAAACAGGAACTCCACCAGGGTCTTGTAGACAAAGCCCACCACCACGTAGTTCAGGAACGTGCCAAAGTCGGTGATGCCGATGACGGACGCGGCGATGCTGCAGAAGATCAGCGTGTCCACGAATTCGCCCGCTCCGGAGGACCCCATCAGCCGCGCCCACAGGGACTTCTCGCCGGAGCGGGCCTTCATCTTCACCAGGATCCAGGAGTTGATGGTCTGGCCGGCCAGGAACGCCAGCAGCGATGCGAGGACAATCTGCGGAACCGGCCCCAGCGCGCCTTCCAGCGCCGCCTGCTTGGACGTGCCGAACTCGTCGTCGAAACCTGGAAGCGCGATGATCACCCAGTAGCAGATTGAGGCAAACACGGACAGCGCGAAGGTGGTGAAAATAGCCTTGCGCGCCACTTTGAACCCGTAGACCTCGCTGATGACGTCGCCCAGGATGTACGCCAGCGGGAAGAGGAAGAAGCCGCCGTCGGTGATGATCGGGCCGATCGCCACGCCCTTGGATGCGCCGATGTTGGACAGGATCAGCACCACGGCCATAAACGCCAGCATGATGCCGAAGTACGGCGAACCGATGGAGGCGAATTTCGGCGCCGTTCCGGCATGGGTCAAGGGCAGAGCGTCAGGGCCTGAGGGGGAAGGCATGGGAGTGTCCGTTCGTAGTGGTTCGCTCGGTTCTCCGCTGCCTCAAGGGCACGTCCGCGGGACGCCGGCTGTATTAGCACTGTCACCGCAAATTCTCCCACGTGTTGTGGACCTGACCCCTGCCCGGTCAGTTCCGCTGTTCAGGAACACAAAGCGGGCGGCCGACGCCGGATGGCAGGATAGTGCCATGACTCCCGTTTCAGCTGATGTCCAGTCCCCCGCTGCCGCTCCCGCCGTTGTCCTCACGATCGCGGGCTCCGAAGCAACGGGCGGCGCCGGCGCGCAGGCCGACCTGAAGACGTTCCAGGAACTGGGCGTGTTTGGCATCGCCAACCTGACGTGCATCGTCTCCTTCGACCCGAACGACAGCTGGAACCACCGTTTTGTGCCGGTTGACCAGTAGGTGATCGCGGACCAGCTGGAGGCGACGACGGCGGCTTACGGTCCGGCGTCGGGCGTGTCAACGGACGAAGGGTCAGCGCCGGAGCGGCCCGTCCTGGACACCGTGAAGATCGGCATGCTGGGCAGCCCTGCGACGATCGGCACGGTGGCGGCGGCACTGAAAAACGGCCGGTTCCGCAACGTGGTGCTGGACCCCGTGCTGATCTGCAAAGGCCAGGAGCCGGGCCATGCCCTGGACACCGACCAGGCCCTGAAGGCGCAGATCCTGCCACTGGCAACGTTCGTCACTCCCAACCACTTCGAGGCGGAGTCGCTGTCCGGCCTGGCGATCACCGACGTCGAGTCCCTGAAGGCCGCGGCCGTCCGCATCCATGAGCTCAGCGGCGCCGCGGTCCTGGCCAAGGGCGGCGTGCGGCTGGAAGGCCCGGACGCCGTCGATGTTTACTACGACGGCGAGACGCTCGAAGTCCTCAGCGCCCCCAAGGTGGGCGAGGTGGCTGTGTCGGGCGCAGGTTGCTCGCTCGCTGCGGCCGTGACGGCGGAACTTGCCAAGGGCTCCACTCCGTTGGAAGCGGCCCGGGCGGCCAAGGACTTTGTCACGGCGGGAATCCGCAACCGGGTGGCCTCCGGGGCTCCGTTCGATGCGCTCTGGCAGGGCGGTCCGCGCTAGCCTACTGAGTCTCCCAGCAGCGAGTCTTCCGCCCGGGCCGCTGCAAGCAAGTCCTCGGCTACCAGTGTGGCGGTCCGCACGATAAAGGCCCGGCGGCGGTCCAAGCGGTCCGGGGCGGAGCCCGCCAGGAGAGCGTCGATCTGGGGCAGCACCGTCCAGCCGTCGCACAGGGTCACGATAGTGAGAACCAGGTCGGCTGCGTCCGTGCGGTCGATGCCGGGCAGGACTGCCAGCATCTGCTCCACTTTTGCGGCGCAGTGGTCCGCGCGCGTGGCCCGGTCCACGGTGTTTCTCCCGCGCTCCAGGCCTTCCCAGAACAGGAGCCGGGCCAGGGCCGCGTCTTTCGTGTGCCGGTCAAAAAGTCTGCCGGCGTATTCACCGACGTCCACTGCGCCATGCCCCTCGATGGGGACCTCGGCCATCACCCGGACGAGTTCCGCGGCCAGCACGGCGTCGAAAAGGTCGTCCTTCTTGCCGAAGTACTGGTAGATGCGTTCCTTGTTCACGCCGGCCGCGGCAGCAATGCGGTCCACCCGGGCACCGGCAAGGCCCTTGTCGCTGAACTCCTCCGTGGCAGCAGTCAGCAGCAGGGCTTTGGTGCGGTCAGTGTTCCATGCCATGCGCCGATTCTACCCGTTTCCAACTAAGTAGTTGCACTTTTGCGGAGCCCACATTAGTCTCGTTTTATCAAAAGCAACTAAACAGTTGGAGTTAGCCATGAACAGCACCCTCGACCCCATAACGACTGCTCCCGCGTCCGCGTCCCCGGTTCAGGCTCCGGTTCAGGCTCCGGCTTCGGTTCCTGTCCAGGTGCCGCCTGTTCCCTCCATCCACGTCCGTGCCGTCATCACATGGCTGGCCATCTTCCCGCTGGTCGCCGTCGGCATGATCGTGGTTGCACCCCTGACCGAGGGCTGGCACCCGGTGCTCCGCGCGCTGGTCCTGACGCTCGTGGTGGTCCCGGTGGCGGTCTACCTCGTGTTGCCGCGCCTCTTCGCCGGCTACGGCGCACTGCTGCGCCGCCGCAACTCGCGCCGGAGCGGGCGCTAGGCCCCGGCTCTGAACTTCACGCCTACCGCGGGTCCGCGACCTTCCCCATAAACAGCGGCAGGCCCGTCCCGACGTGCACAATCTGGTAGTGGAACGGCCGGTCGAAGGTGATGGACCGCGCAGGCTCGGGCTGGACGCTCGTCGCCATGCCGTTGATCTGGGTCACGGCGGCGGCCACCGTCCCCTTCTCCGCCACGGTGATGTTGGCGTCCTGTGCGGCCTGGGTGATCATGAGTCCCGGCTGGATCGCGTCGAAGTCGCGGGTGGTGTTCAAGGTCTGCTGCAGCCCCAGCTGCTCGAGGATGGCCCGCACATCAAAGTGGCTCTTGTGGTCCCAGGTGGGCAGTGCCAGGTCAACATCCTCAGTGCCAGCGGCGTCGAGGGCACGCGCCACTTGCGCCAGCCCGTCCGCCGTGAGGGCGCCAGCACCGCCGTCGGAATCCTCAGCCGGGAGCACCAGCCGCATTACAAAGCCCTCACCGTACGGGAGGTCCACGGCCTGCCAGCCGGGACCTTCCGCGTAGGCCATTTCCTGCAGGCTGTGCATCATGGGCACATCAACCGTTCCGCCGGTCGCCGTGGTAAACGGCTCATCCGAGGTGTCGTTGGCATCGAACGGAACGTCCCAGGCGGCAGCGAAATACACGGCGTTGAGCAGGCTGAAGGTGTTGCTGGGGTCGTAGGGAGCCGGTGCTTTCTCGATCCGGCCGCCGGTATTTTTGTTGACCCACGCATCGATCGCCGGCTTGGTGACAGCCTCGTCACGGAAGTCCACCGGATACACGCCGGTGCCATAATTCACCGCCAGGGTGTCCAGATACCCCTGGCCGGTCGGGACGTTCCTGTCCACGAAGAGTCCATTGGCAGTATGCACCAGCGGTTTGGCAGGCGGGTTGTCCTCGTCCACTGAGCCCGGATCGCCGTCGTACTCCTCCAGGGAGGCGAGGAGTGCGTTCATTGCCTCGTCCCTGTTCGTCTCCGGAAGCCCCAGCACGGCATCCATCTCCGCGGCAGCTTCTCCCGAGGCGCCGGCCCGCAACATGGCCAAGGCAATCAGCAGGCTGCCCGGCGATGCGATGACGTTCCCGTCTCCGCTGGCAAGGAGGGCATCACCCAGCCTCAGGGCGGAATCCCGGAACGCCGCAAGTTCGCCCGGGAAGGCCGCGCGGTCCACCGAGGCCCGTTCGACGCCGTCGGCCGTGAGCAACCCAGGCGGCGCCGGGGCGGCACACGCCGCCAGTCCCATCACCGCACCCAACGCCATCGCCCGCTGAAAACGAAACACTTCTGTTGCCTCCCCCGGCACACCAGGGCGGGATTCCGCCTGCTCCCAGTGAAACAGCGACGGCGGCGGCAGGCGATGCCTGTACGGTCACGCTTTGCACTCATTTTGGTCTCGCCGGACCGGGCCTCGCCGGTCACCTCCCCCGCCCCCCACCACGACGCTCTATCACTTAATGCAGGAAAACCCGGAACGCTCTATCACTTTCTTGAGGAGAGTGAGAGAGCGTCCCGGGTTTTCCTGCAGGATCTGCGAGAGCGTCCTGGGCGGGTACGACGGCGGGAGCCCGGCACGGTCCCGGACGGAACCGCATTGCCGGCCATCCGCCGTCGGACCCTCCTGGGAGCCTCTGCCGCGGGGCGCTAGGCGTCCACGAGGTCCTGGTCCTTGTCGTCGTCCTTGGCCGGACGCTTCCAGGCGTCGCCCTGCTCGCGGTCCAGGTGGGTGGCCTTCTTGTTCCGCAGGGCGAAAACGTAGACCACCAGCGAGATGGCGATCGCGACGGTGACGTAGGTGAAGAACAGGTCCACGCGCTCGGCCTTCTGGAAGGCGGCGCCGATCAGCGGGACCGTACCGCCGAACAGCGAGTTGGCCACCGCGTAGCCCAGGCCGACGCCGAGGGCGCGGATGGAAGCGGGGAACAGCTCAGCCTTCACCAGTGCGTTGATGGACGTGTAGCCGCCAACGATCAGCAGGCCGCCCATCATCAGCAGGAACGCGGTGAACGGGTCCTTGGTGTTGGACAGCGTGGACAGCAGCGGCCAGGTGAACAGGACGCCGGTGATGCCGAACCACAGGAGCAGGGGCTTGCGGCCGACCTTGTCCGAGATCATGCCGTACACCGGCTGCAGCAGCATAAAGATGAACAGTGCCCAGAAGTTGATGACCGAGGTGTCGGTCTTGGCGATGCCGGACGTATCGTTCATGAACTTCAGGATGAAGTTGGTGTACGTGTAGAACGCCACCGTGCCGCCGAGCGTGACGCCGATGCAGATCAGCAATGGCTTCCAGTACTGCGTGAACAGCAGCTTCATTGTGCCCGGCTGGGCCTCGCCGGGAGCGAGCGGCGCCTTGGCGGCACGGACCTGCTCTTCGGAGACGGTTTCCTCCATCGAACGCCGCAGCCACAGGACCACCAGCGCCGCGACGCCGCCGATGGCGAACGGGATACGCCAGCCCCACTCGGTCAGGTCGCTCTTGGGCATGAAGTTCTGCAGGATGACCAGGACCAGCAGGGCCATCATCTGGCCGCCGATCAAGGTGACGTACTGGAAGCTGGAGAAGAAGCCGCGGCGCTTGGACGTGGCGGCCTCGGACATGTACGTAGCGCTGGTGCCGTATTCGCCGCCCACGGAGAAACCCTGGACGAGGCGGATGAGGATCAGCAGCACCAGCGCCCAGACGCCGACCTGCTGGGTGGTGGGCAGGATCGCGATGGCGAAGGACCCGGCGGACATCAGCGTCACGCTGAGCGTCAGCGCGGCCTTGCGGCCCTTGCGGTCGGCGTACCGGCCGAAGAACCAGGCCCCGATGGGGCGCATCAGGAACGACGTCGAGAAGACGGCCATCGCCTCAAGGCCTGCCTGCAGCTCGTCCTTGGAGTTGAAGAAGTGGGACTGGAAGTAGGCAGCAAAGACTGTGTAGACGTAGAGGTCGTACCACTCCACGAGGTTGCCGGCCGAGCCTTTGAGGATGTTGCTTACGGCCCGGCGGGTCTGGGCTGACTCGCTCTGGACTTCGGTTTCCTGGGTGCTCATCGCTGAACCTTCCTGGCCGGGGCCGCCACGGGTCCCTGGCATACTTCCTTGCTGTCCACGGCAACGTTGCCCATGGTTCCTCCTCGACATTGACGGTCCCCGGAAAGCCGGGGACCCATCCAAGCTATTCGTGATCCACCGCACAACCAACGCGAAGGGGGAAGTCCTAACACTTTCTTAGGTTTTGCTTCGGCCTGTGCCCGGCCCCCCCTGTCTTCCCATGCAGGGACCGGTGCAGCGACCGGTGCAGCGCGGAAACCTGCGGACGGGGTAATCTCCAAAGGCGGGATGGGGAACAAAGCGCCGATCAAACGGAACAGGAACAGGCCATGGATGTGCTCATCGTCGAGGACGACGACGCCATGGCGTCCGCCCTCGACGCGGCCGTCGTTTCCGCCGGACACACGGCCTCCCGGGTTGCCCGCGGGGCTGATGCGCTTCTGGAACACCGGCGCTTTGAGGTCATTCTGCTCGACCTGGGCCTCCCAGACATGGACGGCCTCGACGTCCTGCGGAAGCTTCGCCAGGTCACGACCGTCCCGATCCTGATCCTGACAGCGCGCGACGACGAACGCAGCGTGGTGCTTGGCCTGCGGTCCGGCGCGGATGACTACCTCGTCAAGCCGGTGAAACTCGTTGAACTGCTCGCCCGCATCGAAGCCGTCACCCGGCGGGCGGGCCGCGCCAAAGACAACAGGCAGCGGAACATCGTGCTGGGCGGACTCGAGGTGGACCTCGAACGGCGCGTGGCCGCGATCGGCCCCAAAGTCCTGCCCCTGACCGCCACCGAATTCGACCTGCTCGCCCTCCTGGCGAGCCATGCCGGTTCGGTGGTCACCCGGGAACAGATCCTGGATGCGCTGTGGGGCGATGCGTTCCTTGCCTCCTCCCGATCCCTTGACGTCCATCTGACAGGCCTGAGGGCGAAACTCCAGCTCCCCGGCTTCATCATCAACGTCCGCGGCGTGGGCTACCGGGTCGAGGCGGATCCTGCATGAAGCTGCGTGTCCTGGGAGTACTGAGCGTCCTGGCCGTCCTCATCGTCGTCTTCGCCTCCACCGCGATCCTGACCTCGGCCAGCCGCGAGCTCACCCAGGAACTCCAGATCAACCGGGCCGCTTCGCTCAACCGACTCGCGCAGGTGGCGTTCGACGCCGCGACGGACGGAGGTGATGCCACGCAGCTGCAGACCGAGATGGACAGATACTCGGAACTGTATGGGGAGGGGGTCCTGATCCGCCTCCAGGCGGGCACGCTGCGCTCGGGCGGCCTGAGCGAGGACAGGTCCGACGTGCGGGACGCCGTCGCCAGGGCGAACCTCAACCTCAGCGACACAGCGCTCGCTCCGCTTCAGCCGTTCGGAACGGGGTCTGAGGTCATCTCCCGGTCGTTCGGCAGCGCCAGCCAGGTCCTTGGCGAGGCGGTCCTGGAAGTAAACCCCGACGCGGCGCGGCAGAAACTGCGGGATCGGTGGCTCCTGGTCGGTGTGGCCGCCGCCGCCCTCGCGGCGTTGCTCCTCATCGGTGCCGCCCGTGTGACGGGATGGGTGCTCCGCCCTGTGCACCGCCTGAATTCGGCGGTAACGGAGCTCGAGGCAACGGGCAGGGCCGGCAACCTTCCGGAGGCCGGCCCGCCGGAGCTGCGCGAACTGAGCCGTTCCTTCACCAGGATGGCCCGGACGGTCAGCGAGAGCATCGACTCCCAGCGCCAGCTGATTGCCGACACGTCCCATCAGTTGCGGAATCCTGTCGGGGCCCTGCGGTTGAGAATCGATTTGCTGCAACTGGAACTGCAGACAGCCCGGGAACGGAAGGCGGCAGATGGGGTTCTCGCCGAACTCGAACGGGTTGAAGAGATCCTGGACGGAGTACTGCGGCTGGCAGCAGCAGAGCACAGGGCCTTCGAAGACTCTGCCGGGAGCCCGCTGCGGAGCCCGACGCACGGGCTCCCCGCCGTCATTGATCCCTACCCGGTCCTGCAGGAGGAAACCGAACGCGCCAGCCCTGCGGCACGGCTTAGTGGCTCCTCGATCCTGCTGGCGGACCCGCCGGACCCTGCGGTGCACATCGCCTGCAACGCCGCCGAACTGGCCCAGATGGTGGGCGAGCTGATCAACAACGCCGTCAAATACGCGGCCGGTGCCCGCATCACAGTGGCGGTCCGCGTGCGCAAGGAGGCGGTCGCCGTCGAAATTTCCGACGGCGGTCCCGGGCTTTCCGCCGAAGGACGGGCTGCTGCCACATCCCGTTTCTGGCGCTCCCCGGAGCACCGGGCGATCAGCGGCAACGGCCTGGGCATGACCATTGTGGACAAACTGGCTGCAGCCAACGGGGGCCGCCTGCTGCTGGCGGAAGCCTCGCCGCACGGCCTGATCGCGCGCATCGAGTTTCCGCATGCTGTTGACCAGGGAGAGGAAGGCCCGGCATGACTGGGCTTACCGGCATGACTGGGCTGCCGGGAGGCCTTCCGCCGCGGCGGACCGCGCTCAAGGCCGGGCTCGCTGCCGCCCTGGCAGGACTGTTTTTGCCGGCGGTCAGCGCCTGTACGCCCGACAACCGTCCAGGCGCGGTAACCGTGGCCGGGGGCGAACCTGGCGGGTTCTATCTTGAGTTCGCTACCTTGTTGGCGGCCTCCCTCCAGCGTCATGGCGTGGCGGACCAGGCGACAGCACTGACAACAGGGGGCAGCCTGGACAACCTGGGGCAGTTGCTGACCGGACAGGCGACCTTCGCCGTAGCACTGGCTGATGCTGCGGCCCAAAAGATCTGGGCGGACAGCGGGCCGGATGTCGGTATTGCCGCCCTCGGACGGGTCTACGAGAACTATGTCCACTGCGTTGTGCGTAAGGACACCGGCATCAGGAATCTCGCCGGGCTGGCCGGCAGGACAGTCGCTGTGGGTGAGCCCGGTTCGGGAACGTCGCTGACCACCCCGCGCCTGATTGAGGCGGCCGGGCTCAGCGCGGCGGCTGTTGGAGCGGGACCCGCAGCCACGGAAAAGACAGTCAGCGTGCTGAACCTCGGGCTCAACGATGGCCTCGCCGCGCTGCAGGACGGGTCCGTGGATGCTCTGTTCTGGTCCGGCGGCGTCCCCACTGCCGCAATTGCGGACAGCAACAGGGCAGCCGCATTGGTATTCCTCGACCTCTCGGCGTTGATTCCCTCGATTCGGAGCCGGTACGGCCCCTACTACGACCGAGTGCTGATCCCCGCCGGCAGCTACGAGGGCATTCCGGCTGTCTGGACGGTGGGGGTGGCGAATCTTCTCCTGTGCCGGAACGACCTGGACGGGCGGACAGTGAAGCGCACTGTCGAATTGCTCGTGGGGCACGCCGACGAACTGATTCCACGCTCCAGCCTGGGCGTGCAGTTCCTGAGCCCCGAATCACTGATCAACACGGCCGGGCTGCCGCTGCACCCGGCAGCCGCGGCCGCCTACCGCGAACTCCACGGGTGACCCAAACGCTCTCTCATTTGCTGCAACAAACACGGAAACGCTCGCTCACTTTCCACAGGAAAGTGAGCGAGCGTCCGGCAAAAACCCGCAGGAAGTGATAGAGCGTCAGCTCCCGGAGTGGGCCTGCAGGAAGCTGTAGACCTCGGTCTCGTCGACGCCGGGAAACGCGCCGGGCGGCATGGCGGCCAGCAGGTGCGAATGGGCCCGCGCAGACGGCCATGCGTTGCCGGCCCACTCCGAGGCCAGCTCCGCCGGTGGCCGCTTGCAGCAGTTTTCGTCCGGGCACGTGGACTTTGACCGCTCTGTGGTGTCCCGCCCGCGGAACCACTTCACGTGCGCGTACGGCACGCCGACCGAGAGCGAAAACTCACCGTTGGCCGACCGCTCGGTCCGCGCAGTGCACCAGTACGTCCCGGCCGGGGTGTCGGTGTACTGGTTGTACGCGCGGAACTTGTCGGCGACGTCGAACACGACCCGGGAGGTCCACTGTTTGCACGACGGTTGGCCCTCGATGGCGCCGGTATGGTCCTGCGGGAACGTCACGCCGTCGTTCTCGTAGGCCTTGTAAATGATGCCGCTCTGGTGCGTCTTCTGGAAGTGGGTCCGGATGTCCAGGTGCTCGGTGGCGAGGTTTGTGAAGCGGTGCGCGGCGGTTTCGTAGGAGACCGCGAAGGCGTCCCGGATGTCCTCCACCGCGATTTCCTTGGCCTGCTTGGCGTGCTGCAGGAACTCCACGGTCGCCTTCTCCGGCAGCATCAGGGCGGCGGCGAAGTAGTTGGTGGCCACGCGCTGCATCAGGAAATCGCCATAATTCTTGGGCGTCTGGTGGCCCAGTACGTAGTGCCCCAGCGCCTGCAGCAGCACGGAACGGGGGTCGTGGTCCGTCCGCTGGTTCTGCGTGAGATAAATTCTGTGGTTCTTAAGATCGGTCACCGACCGCGTTGAATGCGGCAGGTCGCCCACGTGGTGGAGGCTGAATCCGAGGTGGGCAGCGATGTCGGCGATGACGTGCTGGGACAGCGGTCCGGTGGTGTGCCCGACGCTCGTCAGTACCTTCTGGGCTTCGGCCTCATACTCGGGGAAGTAGTTGTTCCGCTCCCGCATCATGGCACGCAGTTCACCGTTGGCGCGACGGGCCTCTTCCGGCGTGGCGATTTGCTCGTTCAGCTTGCGCTCGAGCTCATGCTGCAGGCCCACCATCGACTCAAGCACATCCATGGGGAGCCGCGAGCTGATGCGGATTTTCGGCAGGTTCAGGGACTCGTAGATGGGGCTCCGCTGGTACCGTTCCAGCTCGATTTCCAGCGCAGCCCTCCGGTTGGGCGGCTCTGCCCCGAGCAGCTGGTCAATGCCAACGTTGAGCGCGGCGGCGAGCTGCTGCAGCAGCCCCAGCTTGGGCTCGCGCTTGCCGTTCTCGATCAGGCTCAGCTGGCTGGGGGCAGTCCCGACGGCGGCACTCAGGTCATCGAGCGTCATGCCGGCCGCCTTGCGCAAGTGGCGGACGCGGCGGCCGAGGCTGATGACGTCCAGTTCCGGGGCGGCGGCGGACGACGGCGGTGCGGCGGCTTTGCGGTTCCAGCTTGAAGGGGGCATTTCTTGAGGATACGCGAAGAAGTGCATTTCTTTCCATGCTTTTCCCCTATCGAAGTGTTTGGAAGTGCTGAAAAGTAGTGATCACGGAAAGAAACACCGCACCGGGGTAGCTGGCCGGGACTGCAAGGAAGCAGCCCCGGCCGGCGGATTACCGCCCCGGAGCTCAATCAAGGAGACAACGATGACTGCAGCATTTGAGCCCACCCAGCAGACGCCCGAAGAGCAGGCCGCCGCCCTGGAGCTCGAGTGGGCCGCCAATCCCCGCTGGGAAGGTGTGACCCGCGACTACAAGGCCTCGGACGTCGTCCGGCTCCGCGGCCGTGTCTCCGAAGAGCACACGCTGGCCCGCCGCGGATCGGAGAAGCTGTGGAAGCAGCTGACCGAGGAGCACAAGACCGGCGGGTACACCAACGCCCTGGGCGCCCTGACCGGCAACCAGGCCGTGCAGCAGGTCAAGGCGGGCCTGCGCGCCATCTACCTTTCGGGCTGGCAGGTTGCCGCGGACGCCAACAACTCCGGCCACACCTACCCGGACCAGTCGCTGTACCCGGCCAACTCGGTCCCCACCGTCGTCCGCCGCATCAACAACGCACTGCTCCGCGCCGACCAGATCGAATTCTCCGAAGGCATCCAGACCGTTGAGGACTGGATGGTCCCGATCGTTGCCGACGCCGAGGCCGGCTTCGGCGGACCCCTGAACGCCTACGAGCTCATGAAATCCATGATCCAGGCCGGCGCGTCAGGCGTGCACTGGGAAGACCAGCTCGCCTCGGAGAAGAAGTGCGGCCACCTCGGCGGCAAGGTCCTCATCCCCACCCAGCAGCACGTCCGGACCCTGAACGCAGCCCGCCTGGCCGCCGACGTCGCCGGCACCCCCTCGGTGGTCATCGCCCGCACCGACGCCGAGGCCGCCACCCTGATCACCTCCGACGTCGATCCCCGCGACAAGGAATTCGTCACCGGCGAACGCACCCCGGAAGGCTTCTACAAGGTCCGCAACGGCATCGAACCCTGCATCGCCCGCGCCAAGGCCTACGCCCCGTACTCCGACCTCATCTGGATGGAAACGGGCACCCCGGACCTCGAGCTTGCCCGCAAGTTCGCCGAGGCCGTCAAGGCCGACTTCCCGGACCAGATGCTCTCCTACAACTGCTCGCCCTCGTTCAACTGGCGCAAGCACCTGGACGACGCCACCATCGCGAAGTTCCAGCGTGAACTGGGCGCCATGGGCTTCACGTTCCAGTTCATCACCCTGGCCGGCTTCCACGCCCTGAACTACTCGATGTTCGACCTCGCCCACGGCTACGCCCGTGAAGGCATGAGCGCCTACGTCGAGCTCCAGGAAAAGGAATTCGCCTCCGAGTCCCGCGGCTATACCGCGACCAAGCACCAGCGCGAAGTCGGCACCGGCTACTTCGACGACATCGCAACTGCGCTCAACCCGAACGCATCCACGCTGGCCCTGGTGGGATCCACCGAAGAAGGCCAGTTCCACTAACCATTCACGACGGCGGGCCTTGCCTCCGGCCTTCGGACCGGCAACGCTCGGCGTGCTATTCCCCATGGCCGGCTTCTTACCTCGCTGAGCGAGGACGAAGCCGGCCACAGGGCCCCTTTTACGCACGCTGCCGCGATACCGGCTCCTTCGGCCTAGTGCCGCAGTCACCGCAGTGCCGCCACCCGCCGTCGAACTCCCTTTTCGTCTTTAAGGAGACCGAAATGAACAGCTTCACTGACAACTTCACGATCAACGGGATCACTTTGACTGCGCAGCCTATTTGCCGGCAGAACGAGGTTCTTACTCCGGATGCTTTGGAGTTCGTGGCCAAGCTGCACCGGGCCACTGCCGAGCGCCGGCAGGAACTGCTGCAGGCCAGGCGGACGCGGCGGGCTGATATTGCCGGCGGCCAGGATCCGCGGTTCCTGAAGGAGACCGAGGACATCCGCAATGATCCGTCGTGGCGGGTCGCTCCGCCGGCGCCGGGTCTGGAAGACCGCCGGGTGGAAATCACCGGGCCGGTGGACAAGAAAATGACCATCAACGCCCTGAACTCCGGCGCGAAGGTCTGGCTCGCTGACATGGAGGACTCTTCCACCCCGACCTGGCGGAACGTCATCAAGGGCCAGCTGAACCTCACCGACGCCCTCGAACGCCGGATCGACTTCACCACCGAAGAGGGCAAGGAATACCGGCTCCGCCCGGCCGCGGAACTGCCCACCATCGTGGTCCGCCCCCGCGGCTGGCACCTGCCCGAGAAGCACATGCTCATCGACGGCACCCCGGTGGCCGGCGGCATCGTGGACTTCGGCCTGTTCTTCTTCCACAACGCCCGCCGCCTCCTGGCCCAGGGCAAAGGCCCGTACTTCTACCTGCCCAAGATCGAAACCCACCTCGAAGCCCGGCTCTGGAACGACATCTTCATCCTCGCCCAGGACCTGATCGGCATCCCGCAGGGCACCATCCGCGCCACCGTGCTGATCGAGACCATCACCGCCGCCTTCGAAATGGAGGAGATCCTCTACGAACTGCGCGACCACGCCTCGGGCCTGAACGCCGGCCGCTGGGACTACATCTTCTCCCTGATCAAGAACTTCCGCACCCGCGGCCCCCGGTTCGTCCTGCCGGACCGCGCCCAGGTGACCATGACGCAGCCGTTCATGCGCGCCTACACCGAACAGCTGGTCCGTGCCTGCCACAAGCGCGGCGCCATGGCCATCGGCGGCATGGCCGCAGCCGTCCCCAACCGCAAGGACGAAGCCGCCAACACCAACGCGCTCGAAAAGGTCCGCGCCGACAAGACCCGCGAGGCCAACGACGGCTTCGACGGTTCCTGGGTGGCCCACCCGGACCTCGTGCCGGTCTGCCGCGAAGTGTTCGACACCATCCTGGGCGAGCGTCCGAACCAGCTGGACCGTACCCGCGAGGACGTCATCCCCGATGACCGCGCCCTGATCAACGTGGCCGCCACCGAAGGCACCATCACCGAGCAGGGCATCCGGAACAACATCGAAGTAGGCATCCGCTACATCGAGTCCTGGCTCCGCGGGAACGGCGCCGTCGCCATCCACAACCTCATGGAAGACGCCGCCACCGCGGAAATCTCCCGCTCCCAGATCTGGCAGTGGATGTACGCGTCCGCCATCACCGACCGCGGCGAAATCATCACCCACCACTGGATCGAGGAACTCCTCGACGAAGAATTCGCACGCCTCGAACGCTTCGACGGCGACCGCTTCGAAGACGCCCGCGACATCTTCGAAGAAGTCACCCTCGCCCAGGATTTCCCGTCCTTCCTGACCCTCCCCGCCTACGCGAGGTATCTGACGGAGGCCCGTGAAAAGGCCACCGCTGAGGAACTCGCCGCGGCGTAACAGATTTCCGTCCGCCGGGCAGGCACACCCTTCGCAACAGGAACCCCGAAATCCGGGGGCCCGCCCGGCGACGGAACACCCTTCACAGCGCGAACTGGCAGCTAACGACCCCAAAACTCAGGTTTGAGGGTATTAGCTGCCAGTTCGCGCTGTGGTGTGGGTGCGGGAGGAGGGAACGACGACGACGGGCGGCGTCAGCGGCCCTTCGGCACAAGCCGCACGGCGAGGGTTGTGCTGAGGAAGAACGTCAGGACTGACGCCAGGACCACCAGCAGCGCGGGAGTCCAGGAATCAGACGTGTCGTGCACGAACCCCACGAGCGGCGGGGCCACCGCCGCGAAACAGTAACCGACGCCCTGGACGATGGCGGACATCCTGCCCGCGGACGCCTGGTCCCGGGCCAGCTTGATGATGGCGATGAAGATCAACGTAATTCCGCCGCCCTGGGCGATGCCGCCGCAGACGGACCACAGCCACCACAGGCCAGGCGCCAGCAACAACCCGGCCGGCACCGCCGTCCACAGCACGCCCAGGGTGACCGCCACCGCCGTCGTGCTGGAGTATTTGGCCGCGAACGGGACGCCCAGGCCGCCCACAATGGCCAGGATCTGGAAGATGGACGAACCGGCGCCGGCTGCCGAGGCGGACATGCCCAGTTCGTCGTTGAGGTAGCTCGGAAGCCAGGCAGTCACGGCGTAGTAGGAGAACGCCTGGCCCGCGAATCCGGCCGTGAGTCCCGCGGTGATCCAGCCGGAGCCCTTGACTGCGGGCCGCTCCTGGCCGCCCGCCACTTCCACGTTTGTCGGCACAAAGGCGCTGCGGACCCCGACGGCGGCGGTCCAGAAGGCGATCGCCGCCACTGCCAGGATTCCCACGGCCGCGAGCGCGGTCCGCCAGCCGGCCAGCTCGGCCAGCGGAGCGGTGACCACCGATGTCAGGAACGAGCCGATGTTCAGCGCAGCCGTGTACACGCCCATGGCGGTCCCCTGGCGCAGCGGTGAAAAGTCGCGCCGGATGATCAGCGGAACCGCAATGTTTCCCACGGTGATGGCGAGCCCGATCAGGACGGTCCCCGCCACGACAAGGGCAGGCCCACCCGCCGAGCGGACAACCACCCCGGCGAAAACGCCAAGAATGGTGAGCGTGACGGCGAACTCCGCCCCGAGCCTGCGCGCAGCCAGGGAGGCCAGCGGCGCGGACAGCGAGAAGCACAGCACCGGGATGCTCGTCAGGAGCCCCAGCATCACCGGGGAGAAGCCCAGTTCGACCTGCATGATGTCCACAACGGGGGCGACCGCCACAAACGGACCCCGCAAGTTGAGCGCGAGCAGGCCGATGCAGGCAAGCAGGATCCACGCGCTCGGAACCTTGGCCAAAAGCCGGCCGCTCATGGTGTGCCCGTTGGCATCAAAAGTGATTTCATCACTTCCATTGCTATCACGCCGCGCGACCCGGCCGTCCGCGGCCGGAAGCACCAAAGCTACGATAGGCCCTAGCCCCCGAGGGGAACGCGCCAAGAATGGGACGAAGGTAACAGACATGCAGCACCGGCTTGCCATCCTGGACGACTACCAGGGTGTGGCCCACGGCTTCGCCGACTGGGCCGCGCTCGAGGACCACGGCGTCTCCGTCACGGTCTTCCGTGAACCGTTCACCGGCGAAGACGCCCTGGTGGCTGCCCTCGCAGACGTCGGGATGGTCATCGCCATGCGGGAGCGGACACCGTTTCCGCGTTCGGTGCTGGAGAAGCTGCCTGCCCTGAAGCTGCTGGTCACCACGGGCATGGCGAATGCCTCGATCGACGTCGGTGCTGCCGCCGAACTGGGCATTACCGTCTGCGGCACCGCCGGGTCCCCTGCCGCAGCACCGGAAATGACGTGGGCACTGCTGCTTGCCGCCGCCCGCCACATCCCCGCCGAGGAAAACTCGCTGCGGGCAGGCACGTGGCAGACAACGGTGGGCTTTGAGCTCGCCGGCAAGACCCTGGGCATTGTGGGGCTCGGCAAGATCGGCCGGAAGATCGCCACCTACGGCCAGGCCTTTGGGATGGAGGTGGTCGCCTGGAGCCAGAACCTCACCGCTGAGGCCGCCGCCGAGGCCGGTGTCCGGAAGGTCGGCAAGGAGGAACTGTTCAGGAATTCCGACGTCGCCACCCTCCATCTGCGGCTGTCGCCCCGTTCCGAGGGAATAGTAGGCGAACCCGAGCTGCGGCTGCTTGGCCCTGAAGGCATCCTGGTGAACACTGCCCGCGGGCCGCTGGTTGACCAGGATGCGCTGGTCCGTGCGCTGGACGAGGGGTGGATCCGCGGGGCTGCCCTGGACGTCTTCGACCATGAGCCACTTCCCGCTGGCCACCCGCTCCTGACGGCGCCCAACACTGTGCTGTCCCCGCACCTGGGTTACGTGACGACGGAAAGCTACCGGCAGTTCTACGGCGGAGCGTTCGAGGACGTCAGGGCGTGGCTGGCCGGGGCGCCCGTCCGGGTGATCACCCCCTAGGACCTGCGGCCCGGGAACCACCCCCAAGGAACTAGCCTGTGCCTTGGAGTGTGGCCTCAATTGCTGCCGGAGAGAGCACATACTGGGTGACCAGCTGGCTGGCGCCGAGGATGGCGGCCTGGTCTCCGGCCACCGTCAGTGCTATCCGCAGGTGTGAGGTGGCCAGCGGCAGGGACCGCCGGTACACGACCTCACGGACGCCTGCCATCAGGTGTTCGCCCGCCTGGCCCAGGCTTCCGCCGATGACGATGACGGACGGGTTGAGCAGGTTCACCACGGTGGCCAGCACATCGCCCACGTCCCGTCCCGCCTGGCGCAGGGCCTGGACCGCCGGCCCGTTCCCGCTGGCAACCAGCCTCAGCATGTCGCTGCCTTTCGCAGCCGGCACACCCTGGCGCGTAAGTTCCGCTGCCAGGGCCGGCCCGGAAGCCAGCGCTTCGAGGCAGCCGTAGTTCCCGCAGCGGCACAGCACGTCGTCGCCGCGTGGAACCCGGACGTGGCCAAGGTCGCCTGCCGTTCCGTTGGCCCCGCGCTGCAGCTCCCCGTTGCTGATGATGCCCGAGCCGATGCCGGTCGCAACCTTGATGAACAGGAAATTCTGGTGGTCCGGCCAGTGCGCCGTCCGCTCCCCCAGCGCCATGATGTTGACGTCGTTGTCCACCAGCACCGGCACCGGCAGCGAGCGCTGTACGTAACGGACGACGTCGAACCCGTCCCAGCCCGGCATGATGGGGGGCTTCACGGGCCTGCCGGTGGCATGTTCCACCGGACCGGGCAGGCCGATTCCCACACCGGCAAGATCCTGCGGGCCCCGGCCGGCCTGATCGAGCAGCGCGAGGCCTTCCTGCACCACTCTGTCCAGCACCGTTTCCGGTCCGTCGGCCACGTCCTGCGCCAGCCGGTGCTCCGCCAGGACCCGTCCGCTGAGATCAGTCACGGCAACAATCACGTGGGTGGCCCCGACGTCGACAGCCAGGACGGCGCGCGCGGCCGGGTTGAAGGCAAAGCGCGACGGCGGCCTGCCGCCGCTTGAGTTCGCCTCCCCCGCCGCGCCCACCAGGCCGGACGCGATCAGGGCGTCGATGCGTGCGGCAACGGTGGAACGCGCCAGCCCGGTTGTCAGGGCCAGTTCCGCGCGGGTCCGCGCCTGGCCGTCCCGCAGGAGCTGGAACAGGTCCCCGGCGCGCGCCAGGCCGCCACCGCTGTCAGGGTTGGCGGGCGTAGTTCCGGGGGTGAGGGTCATGGATTATGAATAACACACCACGCTTCTGCGTGTCACGCTGAAGAAAGACTGCCGACAAACATCTAACTTTTGCTTGACGCTCGTCAAAAGTAGTTCTAGCTTTAGTGGAAACCCTCTTCAGCTCAGGAGAACCCATGACTTACTCGATCCAGCTCTACACCCTGCGCAACGCCATCCAGGAAGATCTGCCCGGCACCATCCGCAAGGTCGCGGAGATCGGTTTCACCCAGGTGGAGCCCTACAACTTCGTGGCCACGGCCAAGGAGCTCGGTGCCGCGCTGAAGGAAAACGGCCTCACCGCGCCGTCCGGACACGCCCCGCTGCTCAGCCAGGACCAGGACGAAATCTTCGCCGCCGCAAAGGAGTTGGGCATCACCACGGTGATCGACCCGTTCATCGCGGCCGACCGCTGGCAATCCGCTGAAGAGATCCAGGCCACCGCCGCAGCGCTCAATTCCGCGGCCAAGAAGGGCGCCGAATATGGCATCCGCGTGGGCTACCACAACCACGCCTGGGAGCTGGAGTCCACCATTGAGGGCCGCACCGCCCTGGAGTACTTCGCGGACCTCCTCGACCCCGAACTCGTCGTCGAGGTGGACACCTACTGGGTGGCCGTCGGCGGCCAGGACCCCGTGGACATCCTCACCAAACTCGGCGACCGGGTGAAGCTCATCCACATCAAGGACGGCCCGCTCAACACGGACACCAAAGCCCAGCTCCCGGCAGGCAAAGGCCAGGTAGCAGTCCTGGACGTTGTCGCCGCCGCGAAATCCCTCGAAGTCGGAGTAGTCGAGTTCGACGACTACTCCGGGGACATCTTCGAAGGCATCGCCGAGAGCCTCGCCTACCTGAACGCAGCCGACGCCGCGGCAGCAACCGAAGGCGCGAAGGCATGAGCCCGGCAACCCCCGGCACCGGCCCGGTCGGCGTCGCCGTCATCGGCGCAGGCAACATCTCCAAGGCGTACCTGGACAACCTCACCACCTTCCCGGACCTCAAGGTCCACGTCATCGCCGACCTCTTCGAGGAAGCCGCCGAAGCACGCGCCAAGGAATACGGCATCGCCCAGTGGGGCGGCGTCGACGCGGCCCTGAACCATCCCGACGTCGAAATCATCGTCAACCTGACCATCCCGGCCGCCCACGTGGAGGTGGCCACGGCCGCCGTCAACGCCGGCAAGCACGTCTGGACCGAGAAGCCCTTCTCCCTGGACCGCGAATCAGGGCTCGGCCTGCTCAAGACCGCCGACGCCGCCGGGATCCGCCTCGGCACCGCACCGGACACCTTCCTGGGCGCCGGCCTGCAGACCGCCCGCCGGATCATCGAACGCGGCGACATCGGCACACCGCTGACCGCCATGACCACATTCCAGACCCCTGGTCCGGAATCCTGGCACCCCAACCCCGCGTTCCTCTTCCAGCACGGCGCCGGCCCCCTGTTCGATATGGGCCCCTATTACCTCACCGCACTGATCCAGACCTTCGGCTCCATCCGCAGGGTCGCCGCCGTCGGGTCAAAGGCCAAGGACGTCCGCGTCATCGGCTCCGGACCCAAGGCCGGCGAGGAGTTCACCGTCGAGGTGCCCACCCACGTCTCCGCGATGGCCCAGTTCGAGAACGGCGCCTCGTCCCACAGCGTGTTCTCCTTCGAATCCCCCCGCTCCCGGATGGGCTTCGTGGAGATCACCGGAACCGAAGCCACCCTCTCGCTGCCGGACCCCAACAACTTCGACGGCGACTTGAAGCTCTGGCGGGCAGGCGACGAGGACTGGACCACCATTCCCGCCACCGGACCGGCCAACGGCCGCGGCATGGGCGTCCTGGACATGGCCCGGTCCATCCGCGCCGGCGTCCCGCACCGCGCCACCGGCAACTTGGCCTACCACGTCCTGGACAGCATGGTCTCGATCTCCGAGTCCGTGGATTCCGGCACGTTTGTGGACGTCGCAAGCTCCGCACCCGCGTCCCCGGCCCTCCCCGAGGACTGGGCACCCGAAACCGCCACGCTCTAGGAAAACGATCATGACCTCACCAACAAACAGCCAGCGCCCCTTGGGCGTGGCGATGATCGGCTATGCGTTTATGGGCAAGGCCCACTCCAACGCGTGGCGGAACGTTGCGTCCTACTTCGACGTGCCTCCCTTTGAGCAGAAGGTCCTGGTGGGCCGCAATGCCGCCGGCGTCCAGGAAGCTGCGGCGAAGTACGGCTGGGCGGAGACCGCCACGGACTGGCGCACCGTCCTGGACCGGGACGACATCCACATCGTGGATATCTGCGCGCCGGGCTGGATGCACGCCGAGATCGCCACCGCGGCCCTCGAAGCCGGCAAGCACGTGCTGCTCGAGAAACCGCTGGCCAATACCCTGGCCGAAGCCGAAGCCATGACCGAAGCCGCGCAGGCGGCCCGGGCCAGGGGTGTGCAGTCGATGGTGGGCTTCAACTACCGCCGCGTCCCCGCCCTGGCCCTGGCCCGGGACCTCATCGCCGAAGGCCGGGTGGGAACCGTCCGGCACGTCCGCGCCGCATATCTGCAGGACTGGCTCGCCGACGAAACCGCCCCCATGACCTGGCGCCTGACCAAGGAAACAGCCGGGTCAGGGGCACTCGGGGACATCGCCTCGCACGCGATCGACCAGGTCCTGTTCCTGCTCGGGGACCGCGTCACCGAGGTCTCGGGCCGGACCCACACCTTCACCACCCGCCGCCCAGGCGCCACCGGCCTGGAAGACGTCACGGTCGACGACGCAGCCTGGGCCACGCTGTCCCTCGCCTCCGGCGCGATCGCCTCTGTCGAGGCCTCCCGGGTGGCCACGGGGCGGAAAAACTCCCTCCAACTGGAAATCTACGGCGACAAGGGCTCCATCCTCTTCGACCTGGAAAACCTGAACGAACTCCGCTTCCTGGACGCCACCGCACCCGCCCGGGAGCAGGGCTACCGCCGGATCCTGGTCAGCGAACCCGACCACCCCTACCTGGACGCCTGGTGGCCGCAGGGCCACATCATCGGCTGGGAGCACACGTTCACGCACGAGATCCGCGACTTCCTGCTCGCGGTCGACGCCGGAACCGATCCCTCGCCGTCGTTCGAAGACGGCCTGGAGGTCCAGCGGATCCTGACCGCCATCGAGGAATCCGCCGCCGCGAAAAGCTCCACTATCCACCTCGAAGCCAGCACCGGCACTACGCCCGTTACCGTCCCAGAAGGAGCCTGACATGCCCCGCCCCTACACCCTGTTCACCGGCCAGTGGGCCGACCTCCCCTTCGAGGAAGTCGCCCGCCTTGCCTCCGGCTGGGGCTACGACGGCCTGGAAATCGCCGTGTCCGGTGACCACCTGGACGCCTGGCGCTGGGACGAACCCGGCTACGTCGAGTCCAAACTCGCCGTCCTGAACAAATACAACCTCAAGGTCTGGGCCATCTCCAACCACCTCAAGGGCCAGGCCGTCTGCGATGATCCCATCGACTTCCGCCACGAGGCGATCGTCGGGACCAAGGTCTGGGGCGACGGCGACCCCGAAGGCGTCCGCACCCGCGCCGCCGAGGAAATGAAACACACCGCCCGGCTCGCCAAAGCACTCGGCGTGGACACCGTCGTCGGGTTTACCGGCTCCTCGATCTGGCAGTACGTGGCCATGTTCCCGCCCGTCCCGGAAAAAGTCATCGACGCCGGCTACCAGGACTTCGCGGACCGCTGGAACCCCATCCTGGACGTCTTCGACGAATACGGGGTCCGCTTCGCCCACGAAGTCCACCCCAGTGAGATCGCCTACGACTACTGGACCACCGTCCGCACCCTCGAAGCGATCGGCCACCGGGAAGCGTTCGGCCTGAATTGGGACCCCTCCCACTTCATGTGGCAAGGCATCGACCCCGTGTCCTTCATCTGGGACTTCAAGGACCGGATCTACCACGTGGACTGCAAGGACACGAAGCTCCGCCCCACCGGCCGCAACACCGTCATGGGCTCGCACCTGCCCTGGGGCGACCCGCGCCGGGGCTGGGACTTCGTCTCCGCCGGCCGCGGCGACGTCCCCTGGGAATCCTCCTTCCGCGCCCTTACCGCAATCGGCTACAACGGACCCATCTCCGTCGAATGGGAAGACGCCGGCATGGACCGCCTCCACGGCGCCCCCGAAGCCCTCGCCGCGCTGAAGAAGTTCGACTTCCCCGCCTCGAACACCTCCTTCGACGCGGCCTTCAAGCAGTAGCCAAATAGAATCCCTGCATGACCTCCACCATCCGTAAAGCAACAGCGCACGACGCCGGCCGGCTCGCCGCGCTGGCGGCCGTCACCTTCCCGCTGGCGTGCCCGCCGTCGTCGTCGCCGGAGGACATCGCCGCGCACCTTGCCAACACGCTCAGCGAAAAGCATTTTCAGGGCTATCTGGCTGACCCGGATGTCACCGTCCTGGTGATCGACGCGGACGGCGATCTTCGCGGCTACAGCCTGCTGGTTAATAGGCCGGCCCAGGACCCTGACGTGGCCTCGGCCTTGACGCTGCTGCCCTCGGTGGAACTGAGCAAGTGCTACGTCCACCCGGAGCATCACGGGCTGGGCGCCGCGGCTGAGCTGATGCACGTGAGCCTAGAGTCTGCCGCGGCGGCCGGTGGGGCCGGGATCTGGCTGGGTGTGAACAGCCAGAACGCGCGGGCCATCCGTTTCTACGAGAAATCAGGGTTCAGGAAGGTCGGCTCAAAGTCCTTCCGGCTTGGAACCACGGTGGAACACGACTTCGTCCTGGAGCGCCCCGTCTGACCACCCGGCCCGGACCCCACCCAGTGCGAACGTACGTTCGCGCTTAAATGGTGACCAAGCCAACACGCTGGCGGGGAATGGCCTTGGGGCGGGCCGGGTTGTGGCAAGCATGAAGATTGAGATCTGGTCAGACGTTGCGTGCCCGTGGTGCTACATCGGCAAGCGCCGGTTCGAGGCCGCCCTGGCAGAATTCCCGCACCGCGATTCCGTCGAGGTGCAGTGGCGCAGCTACCAGCTGGATCCCAGCCTTCCCGAACACTACGACGGCACCGAACTGGACTACCTGAGCACGCGCAAGGGAATGGCGCCGCAGCAGGTCACCCAGATGTTCGAGCACGTTGCCGCGCAGGCCAAGGGCGAAGGCCTGGACTACCGTTTCGACAAAATCGTGGTGGCCAACAGCTTCACCGCCCACCGCCTGATCCACCTTGCCGCCGCGTACGGACAGCAGGATGCCGCCAAGGAGCGGCTGCTCAGCGACCACTTCGAGCACGGCCAGGACATCGGCAGCCAGGAGTATCTCACCGGCCTCGGCAAGGACCTCGGCCTCGACGCTGCCGAGGTGGGCGAACTGTTTTCCACCGACAAGTATGCCGATGCCGTCCGCTTCGACTTCGAGGAAGCCCGCGCCCTCGGGATCAGCGGCGTCCCGTTCTTCGTGATCGACCGGAAGTTCGGGCTTTCGGGAGCGCAGCCGTCCGAAACTTTTACCGCCGCCCTGAACCAGGCCTGGCAGGAGACGCACCCGCTGGTCCTTGTCAACGCCGCCGACGGCGAAGCCTGCGGCCCGGACGGCTGCGCCGTCTGATTCGGTGGCATGTCAGCCGCGCGCGCACGCGTTTTACTGACAGATCGCGGTAAAGTGTCTGCATGCCCAGGATTTCGGCGGCCAGCAATGCCGCGCAACGCGCAGAGACCCAGCGCCGTGTCCTCACGGCGTTCGGCGAGCTGCTGTTTACCCATGGCCTGCCCGGCCTGACCATGACCGACGTCGCCAGGCATGCCGGTGTCGGGCGCACGGCGGTCTACAACTATTACGCCGACATCGAAGAACTCCTGATCTCCTACGCACTGGACGAGACCGAGCGGTTCCTCTCCGAACTGCGCGAGTCACTGGGCAGGCTGGACAACCCGGTGGAGCGGCTTGCGCTGTACGTGCGCGCCCAGGTGGAGGACCTCTCCCGCCGCCACCTGCCCCCGGGCCCGGCGATGGCTGCGGTGCTGTCGCCGTCGTCCTTTGCCAAACTGGCGGACCACGTGGGTGAGCTCAGCGTCCTGCTGCAGGGAATCCTCCGTGACGGCATGGACCAGGGCTACCTCCCGGCCGCGGACATCGGACAGCAGGCACAGCTGATCCACGGGACACTGTCTTCCAGTGCGGCCCGCGGAAGCGACGAGCCGGCGGAACTCGAAGCGCGGATCTCCCGCACGGTGCGCTTCATCCAGCTCGGTGCCGGCGCACAGTTCGACGACGCCGGCCAGCCCGTGCGCGTCAGCCCCCTCCCCGCCGTGGCCGGCTGAGCCCTCGGCACCCAAGGCGCCGCGGTTGAAGGTCAGGGCGTGGCGCCCGCCGTCGGGATGACCGGCCATTTGTCGTCGTCGGCGATCCGGCGGCTTTCGCGCGGACAGCTGAGCTGGCCGGGCGTCTGGTCCACAAGTTCCGGCGCGGCGAGGGCCGCGTAGTCCCCGGCCAGGATCACGTCCACGCTGGCATCCGTCCGGCCGTCCTGGAAGTAGTCCGACCCCGGCAGGTTGCGCTGGACGCTGAACGCCGCAGACTGTCCGGCGGCCCCGGACACCACCGCTGCAACACCCCGGTACGCGGCGTCGGTGTTTGCAACGGCGCCCACCACGAACTTGCGTGCGAGGAACTCGTCCGCCACCGACCTGGCCAGGCCCGGCCGGCTGGTGGAGTTGTAGACGTTGAGGTTGATCTGGTCGTTGGGGGTGTAGTCGAAGGTGGCCGTGGGACAGACGGCGGCCGGTTCGTCGCTGGCGTCCGTCGTCGGAAACTTCAGCTGGCCGCTCATGATGGCCAGTGCAACGATGATCGCGGCCACGATGAGGCCCAGCAGGACGACCAGCACCACTCCGTGCACCACGCGGCGGCGCAGCCGGACAGGATTGTCGGGATCGCCCGCCGCTTCAAAGGTTGCCCGCAGTTCGGGGCCGGTGACAACGTGGTGGCCGTGAAGGACGCTGGCGTCCTTGGGTTTCCTAGCCATCTATGACCAGCACGCGGGCGTGGATGGCGGTGCGCTGGTGCAGGGCGGTGCGGACGGCACGGTGCAGGCCGTCCTCCAGGTACAGAATCCCCTTGTACTGCACAACATGCGGGAACAGGTCGCCAAAGAACGTGGAGTCTTCGGCCAGGAGGGCTTCCAGGTCCAGGGTCCGCTTGGTGGTCACCAGCTCGTCGAGGCGGACGGGCCGGGGCGGGAGCGACGCCCACTCTTTGGGCGTGTTGAAACCATGGTCGGGGTAAGGGCGTCCCTCGCCCACAGCTTTGAATATCACCATGCCACCCTAGGCACGTTGGCAGCCCATGAGAAGTGCCTGCACCGCGCCATCCCAAGGTTGTAGCCAAACAGTGACCATGTGTCACATGCGGTGATCTTCAGCCGCCGTCGCGGGCCACGGAGCGCCCTGCTGACACAATGGAGCCATGACTGCAACCGAATTCCCTGCCGGCAACGCGCCAGGCGTCCGCCTGCCGTCCGCCCCGCCCCTGGCCCTCCTGCTCGACGTCGACGGCCCGGTGGCGAGCCCCGTTACCCGGGACGTGCAGCCCGGGATCATCGCCGACCTGGTTGCGCTGGCCACCGCCGGAATTCCCGTCATCTTTAACACCGGCCGCTCCGACGCCTTCATCCGGGAACAGGTCATGGAACCGATGATCGCCGCAGGGATCCCGGCCGGGACCGTCATCCACGCCGTCTGCGAGAAGGGGGCCGTCTGGTTCAGCTACACCGCCGCCGGCCCCGGCCCCATCCACGTGGACCATGAACTGGCTGTTCCGGCCGCCTACGGCGACGACGTCCGCCGGCTGGTTGCCGAGGACTACTCGGCACACATGTTCTTCGACGAAACCAAGCGGGCCATGGTGTCCGTGGAACAGCACATCGAGGTGGCCAGCACCGACTACCTGGCCGAGCAGAAGCTCTTCGACGCCGACGCCATGGGCCTGATGGCCCGCCACGGCCTGGGCGTGGTCCGGCTGGACCACCACGCGCCGAATTCCGACGACGAGGTGGACTACCGCGTGGACCCCACTATCATCTCCACGGACATCGAGTCGGTCCGGCTGGGCAAGGACCTCGGGGCAAGCCGCGCGGTTGAACTCCTGGCCGCCCAGGGCATCACGCCGCAGGCCTGGCGGACGGTGGGGGATTCCCGCACCGACTACGCCATGGCAGACTGGCTGCACCACAACGATCACGAAGTGAAGCACGTGGATGTCCGCCCTGCGGACGGAGTTCCGCAGAAGCCCTACCCCGTCTTGACGGCAGCGGACCTTGGCCTGGGGGACGAAGTGATCCACGACGACGCCGGCGGAGCGTTCCTGCGCAGCTGGCGCGAGGCACTGGGCAGCTGAGTCCCTGCCGGGCGGATGTGTCCCGGTACGGCGGATCGAACCTGCTGTTTCAACGGCAGGGCTATTATGCAAGTAGGAACGCTTACCATTCAGCTGCGGAGAAAACCATTACAGAAACACCGGTTCAGGACGAAATTTACTATGGCGGCCAGGCGTCCGTAGAGGCAGGTGCCCATGCGGAGGTGACTTCGCCTGCTGCTGAGGCGCGCCTGAAACACCGTCCGGATGTTGTCAGGCACAAGGGCAGGTTTGCCCTGATCAACCACAACCGGACGCCGTACCAGGCAATGGTGGAGGACCTGCTCTTCCTGCGCAACGTGCTCGCAGGTGCCGGCCTCGACTACCTACTGGTCCGCGGCAACAGCGACCGCCCGGTCATCGCTCTGGACTGGAAGGACCGGAAAAAGCTGCGGGCTGCGCTCGTTGAAGCCTGCCGCAACGAGCCCGTCTATTCCATGACCGTGGATGCGAAGAAGAAGTCCTCGGTCCTTGTGGCCGACGGCGAGCTCTCGCCCAACCGCCAGGCACGCATCTTCCGTCTGTACCGTCCGCGCGTTGAGCCGGACGGCGGCTTCGAATTCGGGTCCTCGGCGGGCGTCCAGCTGGAGCTGTGGAGCTTCGAGGGCGACCAGCTGATCCTGCCCATCGAAAATTCCCTCACGCGCCGCACCATGCTGACGCAGGACGCCGTCCGGGGAACTGTTGAACGGTACGGGCACACCTGGCCCACCATCGAAAACATGTTTGCTGACCACGCCAGCGACATCAGCTTCGATATCGATCTGGTGTTCTCCTGGGTTGACGGCAGCTCGCCCGAGTACATCGCTGCCCGCCGCGCCCAGCAGCAGGGCGTGGTTCTGGGCGAAGGCGACGACCACGAAGCCCGGTTCCGGCAGATCAACGAACTGAAGTACGCCCTGCGCTCGGTCTACATGTTCGCGCCTTGGATCCGCCGCATCTTCATCGCCACCGACTCCCCCGCGCCCGAGTGGCTCGCCGAGCACCCGTCCGTAACCATTGTCCGGAGCGAGGAATTCTTCTCCGATCCATCGGTGCTGCCCACGCACAACTCGCAGGCCGTGGAATGCCAGCTCCACAACATCGAGGGACTCTCAGAGCACTTCCTCTACTCCAATGACGACATGTTCTTCGGACGGCCCGTCGGACCGGACATGTTCTTCACTCCCGGAGGCATCACTAAGTTCATTGAAGCCGAGACCCGGATCGGGCTGGGCGACAACGCTGCCGAACGCAGCGGCTTCGAGAACGCCGCACGCGTGAACCGGAAGCTGCTGTGGAACCGCTTCGGCCGGATCACCACCCGCCACCTGGAACACACGGCAGCGCCACTGCGGCGCAGCGTGGTATCCCGGATGGAGCGTGAGTTCCCGGAGGAGTTCCGCAAGACGGCGGCCAGCAGGTTCCGCGCCGCGGACAACATCTCCGTGACGAATTCCTTCTACCACTATTACGCGCTGCTGACCGGCCGGGCAGTGACCCAGACGGCCGCCAAGGTGCGGTATGTGGACACCACCGCCCGGGCAGGGGTGAACTACCTTCCCAAGCTGCTGGCCAAGCGGAACATGGACTTCTTCTGCCTCAACGACGGCAGCTTCCCGGAAGTCCCCGCCGACGAGCGGGCACAGCTGGTGACCGGGTTCCTGGAGAAGTATTACCCCATCAAGGCGCCCTGGGAGATCTGAGGCCCTGCAGGATCTGAAGCCCTGCAGGGCCTGAGCGGCGCGGTCCGGCTAGATGCTGGACCCCAGGCCGACTTTGGCGGCCGCAACGGTCTTGGCCTTCTCGGGGATCCGGATGCCTGCAGCGGCGAGCCGCTCGGCGCTCTCCTCAGGTGCCACGTACTCCCCTACGGTGGGTGCGCTGCCCAGCGGGACCACGGAGTGGACAATGGTGTGCTCGTAGACGTGGACCAGGTTGAATGCCTGGCCGCCGTCGCGGCCACGGGTACCGCCCACGGCCACGTTGAGGTCCTGGGTGTAGCACGTCGCGGAAGCCACGGAGACCGGAATTCCGCCGAAACTCGCGGTGGTTGAGTAGTGCAGGTGCCCGGCGAGAATCGTCCGGACATCCGAGTTGCGGACAACGTCCTCCAGTTTGGCCTGGTCGCGGAGTTCCACCAGCACTGCCAGGTCCAGGACGGACGGGACCGGCGGGTGGTGGAGCGCCAGGATGGTGCCGTCGGGAGCAGGAGTTTCCAGTTCCCTGGCCAGCCATTCAAGCTGCGCCTGGCTCAGTTCGCCGTGATGGTACCCGGGAACGGAGGTGTCCAGGGTGATCACGCGCAGGCCATTGATGAAGTAGCTGCGGTCCAC
The DNA here is from genome assembly GCF_040812005.1 of Arthrobacter sp. HS15c. NCBI lineage: Bacteria > Bacillati > Actinomycetota > Actinomycetes > Micrococcales > Micrococcaceae > Arthrobacter > Arthrobacter sp. HS15c. Next base: position 197,799 of record NZ_JBFOHM010000006.1, on the reverse strand, counting down.
GGGAGCGTCATTGGCGGGCTCATCAAGGAGCCCGGTCCGGAAGTTGGCGCGGTTGTCGTGATTGCCCATGGCCCAGATGACTTTGGCGCCCATGTCTTCGCAGGCAGGTTCCACGATGGCCCGCAATTTTGCGTAGGCGTCGGGATCTCCCTGGTCGGCGAGGTCACCCGTGAAGATCACGGCCTCGGGCCGGGCCCCGGACGCCCTGACTTCTTCGAAAAGCTGGATGAGCCTGGCTTCGCTGTCTACAGCGCCATAAAGGGGATCAGGACCCCCCATCATATGGGGGTCGCTCAGGTGGAGAAGGAAGTGGCGTGGCCGGGGGTGTTCGGCCTCGATGTGCTCCATTGCTGCCTCTGTTGGTCGGTGGGAAACGGCGTTTCCCTTCTACCCTTCAGTAACCTTTATCAAACCAGATAATCGGCAAATTTTGGGTAAATTGCCGCGGCCAAGTTGGAAAAAGGTAAAAGTTTTTATTGGCCGGAAAACCCAATTTGACCGGCTGGACCGGCAGGCGCCGCCAATGCCGATTCGATGGCATCAATGACTTCTGCGGAGTCGGGTTCGACGGTTGGGGCGAAGCGTGCCACCACCTCACCCGCGCGGTTCACGAGGAACTTCTCGAAGTTCCATTTCACGAGCCCCGGCAGCACGCCGGCCTTGAACTTGGTCAGCTCCGCATACAGCGGATGCTGGTCCTTGCCCCGCACGTTGGCCTTGGCGGTGAGCGGGAAGGTCACGCCGAAATTGCGCTCGCAGAACTCGGCGATCTCGCTGTCGCTGCCGGGTTCCTGGCCGGCGAACTGGTTGCACGGCACTCCAAGGACTTCGAAGCCCCGGTCCCGGAACTTCTCGTACAGCGTCTCCAGTCCGGTGTACTGGGGCGTGAACCCGCAGTTCGACGCCACGTTCACCACCAACACCACGTTTCCGCTGAACCGGCCGAAGTCGGTCGCGGTGCCGTCGTTGAGCGTGAGCGGGATCGTGTACAGATTGGTCACAGCGCCGTCCTTGAAAGGTTGGTTATGCAGGTGATTCGTTGCCAACCATCAAGGGTACGGGTGCAGTCTGGGAGTTTTCTGTCAGTCCTTAGGGCGTGGGCTCCGCCGCCGTGGGGGTGGGCCCCGTCGCCGTGGGTGTTGCCGTGGACGTTGCCGTCGTGGATTCGGTGAAAGTTGGCGCCGGCTCGGGCACCGCGGAGGTTGTCAGGGTTGGCAAGGACGGCGATGTCAGCAACTGGGAGGGCGATGGGGACGTCGTTGGTGTTGTCGCCGTCGGCGTCGGTGACGTCCCGGTCGGCACGGGCGTCGGCGACGTGCCGGTCTGCGTCGGCGTGGGGGTGGGCGTGGTAGTCGGCGACGCGGTCGTGGGTTCAGCTGTGGGGGTGCCCGTCGGCGAGGGGGTTGCGGTGGGCGACGCGGACGTCGGTGAAGGCGATGCCGTCGCGGATACGGTCGGCGTTGCCGTCGGTGTCGCGGTCGGGGATGCCGTCGGGGATGCCGTGGGGTCCGACGACGGCGCTCCAGTTGGGTCCGTCCCTGGAGTGGGGGGAGTTGGGACAGCGGGCTCCGGCGCTTGGGACAGTTCCGCTTCGCCGTTCAGGACGGCGTGGCTGTTGTCTGTAGCCACCGGGATGGCCCAGCGCTGCGCCGCCGACGCATCCGGGGCCGTGCCGTCGTAACTGACCATCACCAGGTCCTTCAGCTTGTCCACCTGGCGGATGGCGAGCAGCGTCCAATTCAGGGGGCTGGTGTGCTTGCCGTGGAGGATGGTTTCGAAATGCAGGTGGCAGCCGGTGGACCAGCCGGTGGTGCCCACCCGGGCGATGACCTGGCCCACCTGCACGGAGTCACCCGCCCGGACGGCGATGGCCTCCAAATGGTTGTACGTGGTGATCAGGCCGTTGCCGTGGTCGATTTCCACCCGGTTCCCGCCGCCCCACGGGTGCCAGCCGGCGGCCCGCACCACGCCGGAGTCGGCCGAATATACCCTGGTGCCGCAGGCCGCGGCATAGTCCTGGCCGAGATGGAAGTCCCCTGTAGCGCCGGAGAGGGGGCTGATCCGGTATCCGAACGGCGAGCTGGGCCTCAGCACTTCCAGGGGTGCCATCAGTGACCCTTCCGGCGGGCGCTTAAGCTCGGCGGAGGCGACGTTGAGCTGGGCGTGCCCGTCCTTGGCGACTGCGGTGACGATCGTCCGGCTGAACGGGACCAGCGCCCGGCTGTCCGTCAGGAAGCCGCCGGCCAGGCCGGGAAGGCTGACACTCCCGGCAGGTGACGCGGGTGCGGCCGGCTGCGCGGAAGTTCCGGGGAATCCCAAGGCAAAAAAGGCCGTGGCGGCAACGCCGGTCACGGCCAGTGCGCGAACGGCTGCCGCGCAGGCGCCGGCAGGCTCCTTGTCGCGGCCGGCTCCCCAATGATTGCCCACTAGTTGACTCCCGGGTTGGCCCGTCAGACCCCAGGTCTCCGGACGGACTTACCCTCCCATGGGACCACAAAGCCGGGGGCCTGTGAACCCCGGATCAGCACCACTGCGGACATTATGTGGATCTGCGTGGGGTGTCCGCTGCAAGCCGGGCGTGGGCAACAATGGTCTTATGCGCAATCTCCTCCGGGAATGGCAGGGCGAACTCAAACGCGTCTTCACGGGGAGCCCTGACGTGCTGCCCGGCTGGGTGCCGCGGCTGGCAGAGGGGAACGACGCCGGCTATCACCTGCCAGGCTCGGCCGTCTGGGCGGTGCACGGTTCCATGACGCCGATCGTGGCCGGGATCCGGGCGCTGCTGATGCAGGCGCTGCACCCCGCTGCGCTGGCGGGAATCCTTGAACACTCCGACTTCCGCGAGGATCCGCTCCGCCGCCTGGCGCGCACCATCCGGTGGATCTTCACCGTCACGTACGGGTCAAGGGCCGACGCCGACGAAGCCTCCGCCCGGGTGCGCCGGCTGCACGAGCCCGTCCACGGAAGCTACAGTGACGGGCGCGGCACCGAACGGAGGTACTCGGCCAATGATCCGGAGGCGGCCCGCTGGGTCCATCTGGCCTTCGTGGACGCTTTCCTCACAGCCCACAAAATCTGGGGCGGCCCCATCCCCGGCGGCCCGGACGCCTACGTCCGCGAGTGGGCCCAGGCCGGGCTGCTGATGGGCGTACAGGATTCGCCGCTCACCGAAGCCGACATGCGCCGGCAGCTGGACCGTTGGTACGACAGCGGGGAGCTCCTGGCGGACAGCAGGGTCGCCGAGACAGTCGAATTTATCCGCAACCCTCCCCTGCACCCGCTGTTGCGACCGGGCTACCGGATCATTTTCGCTGCCGCCGTCTACAGCCTTGAGCCGAAGTACCGCCGGATGCTGGGACTCCGGACGCCGAGGATTGGCCCGTTTCCCCTCCCGGTGAGGCTGGCAACCAGGGTGACTCTCGGCGTCGTGCATCTCGCCCTTGGCCGCGGCCCGGGGCCAAGTGAGCAGGCGGCCCGGCAGCGGCTCCGCAGGCTTGGGCATATTCCGTTCTGACCGGGATGGAATGCAAAAACCCGGCCCTGACAAGGTCAGGACCGGGTTTCTGGCTGGCGGAGAATGGGGGATTTGAACCCCCGAGGGCGTTAACCCAACACGCGTTCCAGGCGTGCGCCATAGGCCGCTAGGCGAATTCTCCAGCTGCTTCTGAATCAAAAGCAGATACTAGACTACCTGAACTTTTCAGCAACGCCCAATTGGCCTCAGGAGGGTGCCGTTAACGTCAAAATGGACGCCCCCAATGCGTCCATTCCTCCGGAACACCGTTGAGCTGCCGGGTCCGGCCCTCCAGCCAGGCCCTGCAGCTCACAACCTTGAGATTGCCCCAATCGGTGTACATACCCATGATCAGGCCTGCCCGCCGGATTAGCAATGAAAAGCGCCCCCGTTACCTCCCGCTTAATCCGGCGGTTTTGGGACGATGAAGCCATGACACAGCTGCACACACTCGTGGCCTACGTTCCCCGAACCCACACGCAGGCAGTCCTCGCCGCCATCGGCGACGCCGGGGCCGGCCGGATCGGCAACTATTCGCACTGCTCGTTCGTCACCGCCGGAACCGGGCGTTTCACAGCGCTGGACGGGGCGGCTCCCTTCATCGGGGCCGTGAACCGGGCCACGGAGGTGGCCGAGGACAGGATCGAATGCGTGGTCGGGGAGGATCTGCTGGACGCCGTAGTGCTGGCCCTGCGCGCCGCCCACCCCTACGAGGAGCCCGCGTTCATGAGCTGGCGCGTGGACGGCTGGCGCGGGTAAACCAACGGGGTGCCGGGGCGGTCACCGCCGCGTGCCAACCTCCTCAAATCTTCGGGTAAACTTATCTGCGGCCCCTCATGTGGCGTCATCCTGTTGAACTCCCCCAGGACCGGAAGGTAGCAAGGGTAGACGGGCTCTGGCGGGTGCATGGGGGGTCTTTACTATTCCCCCACAGGGCGGCAGACTGTCAGCCCGGATTGGTAGGGTTTTCTCTGTGACTGTTACAACCGCCCTTTACCGCAGATACCGTCCGGATTCCTTCGCAGACGTTATCGGGCAGGAACATGTCACCGAGCCGCTGATGACGGCCCTGCGGAAAAACCGGGTCAACCACGCCTATCTCTTCTCCGGCCCCCGCGGCTGCGGCAAGACCACGTCCGCCCGCATCCTCGCCCGCTGCCTCAACTGTGCGCAGGGCCCCACCGACACGCCCTGCGGCGTCTGCCCCAGCTGCATTGAACTGGCCCGCGGCGGCTCCGGATCCCTGGACGTCATTGAGATCGACGCCGCCAGCCACGGCGGCGTGGACGACGCCCGCGATCTCCGCGAGCGGGCAACGTACGCTCCGGTCCGCGACCGCTACAAGATCTTCATCATCGACGAGGCCCACATGGTCACCTCGGCGGGCTTTAACGCCCTGCTCAAGATCGTGGAGGAGCCGCCGGAACACATCAAGTTTATCTTCGCCACCACGGAGCCGGACAAAGTCATCGGCACCATCCGGTCCCGCACGCACCACTATCCGTTCCGGCTGGTCCCGCCAGAGCCGCTCATGGCGTACCTGGAACTGCTGTGCCGGCAGGAGAACGTTCCGGTGGCCCCGGGTGTCCTGTCCCTGGTGATCCGCGCGGGTGCGGGCTCGGTCCGCGACTCCCTGTCAGTACTGGACCAGCTGATGGCCGGAGCCGGGCAGAACGGCCTGGACTATGAACTCGCCGTCGCCCTGCTGGGCTACACGCATGCGTCCTTGCTGGACGACGTCGTCGAGGCCGTGGCCGCGTCCGACGCCGCCACAGTTTTCCGTGCCGTGGACCGCGTCATCCAGACCGGCCACGATCCGCGCCGCTTCGTCGAGGACCTGCTGGAGCGTTTCCGCGACCTCATCATTGTCCAGGCCATGCCCGAAAGCGCCCAGACCATCCTGCGCGGCATGCCCGCGGACCAGATCGCACGCCTCCAGAACCAGGCGCACAACCTGGGCGCCGCTGAACTCTCCCGCGCCGCGGATGTCACCAATACTGCGCTGACCGAAATGACCGGCGCCACGTCCCCGCGGCTCCACCTCGAACTGCTGTGCGCGCGCATCCTGCTCCCCAGTTCCGAACAGACCGAACGCGGCATCGCGGCCCGGATCGACCGCGTGGAGCGGCGTCTGAACTACGCCGGGAACGACGTCGGCGCTCCCGCCCCCGAGGGTTCCAGGGTGTCGGTTGCTGGAGCTGCTCCGGAGCGAAACGCCCCGGAACCAATAGCCCCTGCTTCACCGGTGCGGCCGCCGGCGGCCGCTGAATCTCAGACGCCTGCACCTCAGACGCCTGCACCGGCAACACCAGCCGCCGCCCGGGCGGCGGAAGCCACGCCGGCCGCCCCTGCTTCGCAGGAAGCCCCGCTGCGGGAGCAGGTGCAGCAGCCACAGCCGGCCGAAGCCCGCCAGCCCCTGACAGCACCCCGGGTCAGCACCAGCGACTGGCCGGTGGACGAACCCGCGGGCGGACGGACCACCGCCGGAGCTGGGGTCGGCCCTGCCGCCGACGTGCGCCGGGCCCCGGCGCAGGAATCTCCCGCACACGCATCACCTTCACAGGCTTCGCCGGCACAAGCGGCCCCCGTGAAGGGGTCTCCGGCCGCTGCGCCGGTTCCGGAAATCCGCACCCCGGCTGTCCCCACAGCCTCCGCGGCCGCTGCGGGCCCCGGAGGCGACGTCGAAGTTCTTCGCCGCGCGTGGCCGGAAATCCTGCAGACGCTGTCCAAGATCAAGCGCAGCACGTGGGCGCTGGTGGAGCCCAACGCCCAGGTTGCAGCTTTCGACGGCCAGGGACTCACCCTCGCCTTCAGCACGTCGGGACTGGCCGGAGCCTTCGGCCGTGCCGACCACTCAGAAAACCTGCGCCAGGCGATCCACAAAACGGTGGGCATCGACTGCCAGATCACGGCCGTCGCCGGGGGCAGCAACAGTGGGAACAGCAGCCCAGCGAGCTCTGAGCCAAACCCAAAAGCACCCGCTAGCCGGGTAGCCCCGCCGACGTCCGCCGACGTCGCCTGGGGACTCGCCCCCGCTGGCGCTGCCCCCACACAGCACAGCACCGACTCTCCACCGGACACCGCCGCCCCGCTCGCAACCGCGGCACCCGCCGCACCCGCCGTCCAGGCGCCCACGGCCCCTGCTTCCACGGTTCCGGCACCAACAGTTCCTGCGCCCACGGCCCCTGGTTCCACGGCCCAGTTCGCCGCTCCCGCAGAAGCTGACCAAGCGCCTGCCCCCGCCCAGGCCGCCGCCCCAGCGTCCGTTCAGTCATCCCTTCAGGCGCCCGGCCCGGGTCCCTCCACGTCGCCAGTGCAGGAGGCCGACACAGCCGGCACCTACGCATACTCCGACGACGATTGGGGCCCGCCCCGCGACGAGGACGCCCCGCCGCTGGACGAGGAACCTCCCATGGACTGGGATCCCTCTGCCCCGCCGGAACCGCAGCGCACGCCGGCAGCTCCGGTACCCGCCGCGGGCCCAAAGGGCAGCGACCTTCCGGCCGGAAAGCGTGCCCCCAAAACCAAAAAGGCAGGCGCGGCGGCCGGCGGCATCACTGCGGCCGCAGAAGCTGCCCCGCATGATCCATGGACCCGCGCCGTGGAACAGGCACCGGGCGTGTGGGTCGTCGGCACTGAGACCAACCTTGGGAAGAGCCAGACTTCGTCCGAGCCGGACGGCACGTCCGCCGCTGCAGCCCAGGCTCCGCACTACGAACCCGCGACGGCGCAGGTTCCCCAGGCTGCTGCAGTTCCCCAGCCTGTGGCCCCGCAGCCCTCAGCTGCCCCGGAGCCGCCGGAATCAGTGGATCCCTGGGGACTTCCAGTGGCTGGACCGGTAACTGCCCCATCTTCGCCAGGGTCAGCTGAATTTGGGAGGCCATCATCCCCGGAAAGCCCCGCCCCTGAACCTGTGGCGGCACCGGTGAGGGAGTATGCAATGGCCGCGTCGGCCCCCCAAGCCGCGCCTCCGCAGCCGTCCCCCGCAACCTCCCCTGAGGCGGCGGCAGCACGGCAGAGCCTCTACCAGCGGCTGTCCAACAGCCCGGAGGCAGAGGCCGGGCGGGCCAAGGCGCCTTCACGGGCTGTCGCTGCAGCCGTGCCGGACGTGCAGGATATCCCCAGCGCGGATGACGAAACCATCGAGGAATCGGGCGTCTTCGGGCGCGCCGCCATCGAGCGTATTCTGGGTGGAAAGCTCATCGAGGAGCGCTCCCTGGATGGCAGCCCGCTGCCTCCACGCTACTGACGGCCACACGCCTGTTCGCCCGGCAGCGGGAACCACTGATTCGCCCAACATCCAAGCCAAGCTAAAGAGGGAAACGTGTACGAAGGTGCGGTCCAGGAGCTGATTGACGAGCTCGGACGCCTTCCCGGTGTGGGGCCCAAGTCCGCGCAGCGGCTGGCGTTCCACATCCTTGAAGCCGACCCCCAGGACATGAAACGCCTGGTGGAAGCCATCACCACGGTGAAGGAGCGCGTGAAATTCTGCACGGTCTGCGGCAACGTGACCGAGCAGGAGCTCTGCAACATCTGCCGGGACACCCGGCGCGATCCCTCCGTGATCTGCGTGGTTGAAGAGTCCAAGGACGTCCTCGCCGTGGAACGCACCCGATCCTTCCGCGGCCGCTACCACGTGCTGGGCGGGGCCATCAATCCCATTGCCGGTGTCGGCCCTGAACAGCTGCGGATCAGGGAGCTGCTGACCCGGCTGAACGACGGCGCCATCCAGGAAGTCATCATCGCCACCGACCCCAACCTGGAAGGTGAGGCAACGGCCACGTACCTGGCCCGGATGCTGAAGTCCATCGGTATTGTGGTTACCCGGCTGGCCTCCGGACTGCCCGTGGGCGGCGACTTGGAATACGCGGACGAAGTCACGCTGGGGCGCGCCTTCGAGGGCCGCCGCAACGCGCTCACCTAAGGATCAGGCAAGCCATGACTCCGGAAGAGATTATCCCGCTGGTCACCGGGCGGCTCACTTTGCGGCCGGTTGAAATGCGTGACGAGGCTGCCATCCACGGCTTCCGGGGCGACCCCGTGGCCACGCGATACCTGTCTCACGGTCCCCTCACTGCGGAGGCAAACCGCGAGCGGCTGGAGGAGGTACTGGCCCTGCGCACGGCGTCCACGAGCCAATGGTTCAATGTCGGCTGGGCCATTACCCTGCGGACAACGGGAGAAGTCGTCGGCGACGCCAGAACATGGAACAGCACGGTTCTGGACGCTGCCGGTGTGCTTTCTGCTGGAAAGCATCCTTTCCAGCACGCCGCATTAGGCTATATCCTTCATCCCGATCACCATCACCACGGATACGGACGCGAGGCTGCCGCGGCCCTGGTCAATTGGCTGTTCGCGGAGCGCGGGATCAGCACGATCGTCGCGCGGGCCTATGAGCCGAACACTCCGTCCATCAGGCTCCTCCGGAGCCTGGGATTCAAGCCGGACGCGGCGGCCCCGACGGGCCCGGACTCAACCGGCAAGGGGTACCCGATGCTGATGTTCCATCTGGACAGTCCGCGCCCGTCAACCGCCTGAACCGGACCTGCGCCGGGCGGCCAGCTGTCCGCCGGCAAGGAATCCGCCCGCCAGGACACCCTGTGTTGCCAGCCCGGTCACTTCCAACGGCATCCGGAGGGCGTCCTTCGTGCGTGGCTCGGCGTTGACACAGGGAACCTGTGTGCCGTCCGCAGCTTCCTGGAGGGCACCGGGCATCCAGCCGAGGGCCTCTTCGCCCGGCTCCCCGCCGGAGGCCAGCATCGCAAACATCACCACGGGGTTCGCTGCCACCAGCCAGACAATACGTTCCGTGTGAAAAACTTCGACAAGGCCCACGAGTTCGGGCGAGCACTCATAAGCAACCCGCGTGTGGCCGGGCCCCCAGACAATATTCATGGCAACAGCCACGGGCTCGTCCGCGCGCACCGCAGGCATCAACGCCCAAACTGCCACGGCATTCCCCACCACAAGGATGCCGGCCACGGTCCAGCCAAGTATGGACGACCACAATCGGCGGCGGAGCAGCGCGGACACGCCCGCGCCGACAGCCCCAAAGATGGCGAACTCCAGGACGACGACCCCCGCGGAAGCACCTGCAGTGCCGGCAGCCGACACCCCCGCAAGGCCGGCCTGCAGCACCAACAGGATCAGGGCCATCACAGCCACCACAAGCCCACGCGCGGCCACGGCAAGGAAGGGGGCCAGCGGGCCTGGGTCCAGACCCGCTGGCGGATTGCGTGCGGACAGCCGCCGGCGTCCCAGGAGTCCCCAATGCATGGCAAGGAGTGCCGAGGACGCGGGCATCATGGCAGCAGCGAGCATATAGCCCAACCACCGGGCCTCTTCCGGTTGCATTTCGTACGGCGCGGCCACCCCCACGAGGGCCACCGCGAAAAGACAAGTAGCCAGCGGCACGGCCGCTGCCACAAGCCAGAACCGCAGGGTCCGGACGGATGCCAGCACGTCCCCTGCCACCGCGGCGAGTGCAACCCGCACCGGGCTCGCCGGACGTGGCGCCCAGCCGGCGTCGTCCTGCATTTCCTGCGTTCCGCTGTTCCAGCCCGGACCGATGGCCTCGTAAACGGGGTCGTCGCCGCGCCGGCCCTCGTCCTGGCGTTCACCTTCGGCCACAGTGCAAGCCCCCGCTCCATGGACAGCCCCAGCCCCGCGGTCACCGGCGGATTCGCCGGTTCATCCCATCCTGATCCACCGGGCAGGGCCTGTCCAGAGGCGCAACTAGGCTATGCGGGTTCCCGACGCCAGCCTGTGCGCCGGCGTGCGCAGCGAACGCCAGCCCAGCCACATCAGCAGCCCGGCAAGCACCAACTGCAGTCCAAGTCCCAGCGGCCACAGCGGCGTTTCCTGGGCCAGGTACCGTGGCTTGGCCTCGCCGTTGGCGCACGGATACGTGCCTTCCGGACCCGCCATGGCGTACCGCGCACCCTGGCTGATGTTCTCGATCGCCCCCACCGACGCAAAGCCCTGCGGATCCGTCCGTTCGGGATAGGGAATGGCGTCGGCCACCACCACGTACGGGTTCATTGCAAGGAACCAGGCCACCCGCTCGGTACGCGGGGCCGGCTGCTCCCGCAGCGGCCCGGAGCAGGTGTATTCCGGTTCCACCGGCCCATTGCTGAGCGGCTGGTATTCGCGGTAGGTCGGCTGGTTGGCCTTGATGGTCCCCTGGGTGAGTCCCGTGCCCAGCCCGAAGGCGATAAGTGTGCCGATCACCAGTCCCGCGACCGCCAGGTACGTGACCACGATGGAGAACAACGGCCGTCCCGCCAGCGCCGAAATCCCGACGCCTACGGCGCAGACGACCCCGACCTCCACAGCGAGCATCAGCAGCGCTACGATGACGTGCCCGGGTGTCATGCCCCCGAGCGCCACGCCGATGACCAGGAACGGCGTGCTGGCAACGAGGAAGGCCAGGGCCGCGAACCACGCGGCAAAGAACTTGCCCCAGAGGATCTGGCCGGGCTGCAGCAGCGTCACCTGCAGGATGGCCAGGGTTCCTCCTGCGCGGTCACCGTTGACGGCGTTGGCGGACAGGGCCGGAGCCACCAGCAGCGCGAACAGCAGGACGAAGGCCAGGACCACTTCAAAGATCATGGACCCCGGGCCCGTTTGCGCCGGCGTGAAGTCTGAATAGGCACGCTGCGCCGCCTGCGAGGCGTTCCAGCTGGCCCATGTCAGCCACGTCACCAGGCCGGTGAGGAGGAACCAGATGGCCAGCATGATGTACCAGCCGCGGGACCGGAGTCGCTGCTTCAGTTCGAGGACCACTACGTCCTTGATTCCGGCGGCGTAGCCGCCCGCCCTGCCGGGACGGGCCGCGCGCTGCTGTGTGTCCGTCACCTGGCTCATCGCCGCTCCCCCTCGAGGTTCATGTAAGTCTCTTCCAGGGCACCCGAGGCGGGCGCGAAGGAGCTGACCGGGACGCCGGCGAGCACGAGGTCCCGCAGGAGCCGCGCGGCGTCGTCGTCGTTGAACAGCATCAGGCTCACGGCCGGACGGCGGCCGTCCTCGTGCCGGAAGGCCAGACCCAGCTCCGTAAGCTTGGCGGCAAGCGCGCCGCCGTCGGTGGCCGAGATGGCATACCGCCGGCCAGCTGCGTGGGCTTCTTCCGTAGTTTGCTGCCTGACGGTGCGGCCCTTGTTAACGAAGACGGCGCCGTCGGCGATTTCATCCAGTTCGCTCAGGACGTGCGAGGAGACCACCACGGCCTTCCCTTCCTTCGCCAGCTCCCGCAGCATGATCCGCAGCTCAACCCGGGACCCCGGATCGAGGCCGGACGCGGGCTCATCGAGGAGCAGCACAGAGGGGTCGTGGATGAGGGCGCGGGCCAGGCTGAGCCGCTGCTGCTGGCCGCGGGACAGCACGCGGGCGGGCTGGTCGGCGAGGTCGGACAGCCGGACCCGGTCCAGCATCTCCGCAACCCGCGGACCAATCCCGGCAGCGGGAAGGCGGTAGAAGCGTGCCATCTGCGTCAGGATCTCGCGCGCCGTCAGGGACTCCCACACGCCCAACGTGTCAGGCATCCAGCCGATCCTGCTGCGCACCGCTGCACGGTTGTGCTGCGGATCGAGGCCACCCACGCTGACGGTGCCGGAGTCCGGCGCCAGCAGGGATGCCAACATCAGCAGCAGCGTGGTTTTTCCGGCCCCATTGGGTCCGATCAGCGCGGTCACTTTGCCTGCCGGCGCGTGGAAATCCATGTGCTCGACGGCGTGGACCTGCCCGAACTTCCGGCTCACGCCGGTGGCCGTGATGCCACCCTCTGGCAGCTCTTCCGGCAGTGCCGGGCCTCCGGCTGAATCCTCTTCTATCGCCATTTCCTGCGCACCTGTCCCCCAAGTCTCTGCATGCATACTGACTATCTGAGCGTACGCCCGCAGTGTTGCGTCCGGGGTCCACCCCAAGGCTGAGATTCGGTCACAATTCAACGCCGGGCGGCAGCGGCGATAAACTGGGCTGAACAAGTCACGCCGTCGCGCCGCAAGGCCGCCTGGCCGCCAGAAATCCGATTGATTCAGTGAAGGTACGCGCCATGAGTACGCCCACTACCGAAGTGCACACCGCAGCCCGGCCGCAGGAGCGGCCCGACGGCGGTGCCGTCACCAAGCAGCTGATCGTCCAGAAGTTCGGCGGTTCCTCCGTGGCGGACGCCGAGGGCATCAAGCGCGTCGCCAGGCGCGTCGTGGACGCACAGCGCGCCGGCAACGAGGTGGTTGTGGTGGTCTCGGCCATGGGCGACACCACCGACGAACTGCTGGACCTCGCCGGCCAGGTCACCGATTCCGCCCCCGCCCGCGAGATGGACATGCTCCTCTCCGCCGGCGAACGCATCTCCATGGCGCTGCTGGCGATGGCCATCAACAAGTACGGCGCCTCGGCCCAGTCCTTCACCGGGTCCCAGGCCGGCATGATCACCGACGGGATCCACGGCAAGGCCCGGATCATCGACGTCGACCCCCACCGCATCCGCACGTCCCTGGACAAGGGACACATCGCCATTGTGGCCGGCTTCCAGGGCATGAGCCGGACCACCAACGAGATCACTACCCTGGGCCGCGGCGGCTCGGACACCACGGCTGTGGCCCTTGCCGCGGCGCTCGAAGCCGACGTCTGCGAGATCTACACGGACGTGGACGGCATCTACACCGCCGACCCGCGCGTGGTGCCTTCAGCCCAGAAAATCGACACGATCTCCAGCGAGGAAATGCTGGAACTGGCGGCCTCCGGCGCCAAGATCCTGCACCTGCGCTGCGTCGAATACGCCCGCAGGTTTGGCGTGCCCCTGCACGTCAGGTCCTCATTCAGCCAGAACGAAGGCACCTGGGTCATCCCCAGCGCCGAAGACAAGATCACCACTCAAGAGGGAGTTGCCTTGGAGCAGCCAATCATCTCCGGCGTTGCGCACGACCGTTCCGAAGCCAAAGTCACCGTGGTGGGCGTTCCGGACATCCCTGGCAAGGCCGCCGCGATCTTCCAGGTCATCGCCGATGCCCACTCCAACATCGACATGATCGTCCAGAACGTCTCAACGCACGGCACCGGCCGCACGGACATCTCCTTCACATTGCCCATCGTCGAAGGCGCAGACGCCCTCGCCGCACTCAAGGCAGCCCAGCCCGAAATCGGCTTCGAAAACATCGAATACAACGAACAGATCGGCAAGCTGTCCCTGATCGGCGCCGGCATGCGTTCACACCCCGGCGTTTCCGCAACCTTCTTCAAGGCGCTCTCTGCCGCCGGAATCAACATCAACATGATCTCCACCTCGGAGATCCGCATCTCCGTGGTCACGCACGCAGACCTGCTGGACGACGCCGTTCGCGCCATCCACAAGGCCTTCGACCTGGACAGCGACAACGAAGCCACGGTCTACGGCGGCACCGGGCGCTAAGCACCGGCCAGAGGCGCCACGCGCTTAATATGAGGAGCCGCCCCGCACAGAACGTGCGGAGCGGCTCCTCTGTTTAATATCCGTACGGCTCATTTATTCATGTCTTCACGCCGGACAGCGTAGTGGTGTCCTTCTGAATCCGTTTCCACTTCGAAGTGCGAAAGATCCTCATCGGAGGCCTGCTCAAACGCATCGTGTTTGTGAACTACCGGCGCGTCCGAGTCCAGGCGGGTCGCCGGCCCAAAGACGAAACGGAGCCGGTCAGTCACGTTCATAAAGCGGGTGAGTGCATGTGCCATATTCTCCACCCCCTTCCCACATCCCGGGCGAAAGTCCACTGTCCCTCACCTGGAGGGCAGTGCCCTTATTTTACGCCCGGAGGGACAAAAAGGCCCCGGGACAGGGGCGGCCAGTGTTCAGCGCAGGGACTTGTCGTCCGGGTTCTTGGGGACAACATAGGTGCTGCCATCAGGGCGTTGCAACGTCTCCCACTGCTGGCTCTCCGCCTCACGCTGGGCCAGGAGCCTGCGGTTCTCTTCGGTCATGTCATGCACCAGGGAGCTGCGGTTGGCGGGGCCGAAGATGGCCCGGAGCTTGCCGGTTGCCCGCATGAATCGCTGTGACGCGTTGTCCTTGACCACTGAGGTGACTCCTTCGACAGAACCCTGATTGTCAGTCCAGTGTACGCTAATAATTAGTGCACTAACTATTGGAGGGTAGTGATGACCACCAGCGTGACCCCGGCATCGCCCGCACAGGACGACCTGCTCCTGGAACACCAGCTCTGCTTCGCCCTGACTGTGGCGTCCAGGAGTGTGGTGGGCGCCTACAAACCGGTCCTGGAAAAGCTGGGGCTGACCCACCCTCAGTACCTGGTGATGCTGTGCCTGTGGGAAGAGAGCCCCCGCACCGTACGGAATATCAGCGAGGCACTCGCCCAGGAGCCCGCCACCATCTCCCCGCTCCTCCGGCGCCTTGAAGCAGCGGGACTTCTGACGCGGCGCCGGGTGGACGGAAATGAACGGGCCCTCGCCGTGGAACTCACTCCGGCGGGTGTGGAACTTCGGCAACAGGCGCTGGCGGTCCCCGGCACCATGATGGAGCGCCTGGGCCTGACCCGGGACCAGGTGGCCGGGCTGCATGGCGCCATGATGGGACTGATCGCCGCGACCGGCGGGGCCACAGGCTCCGGAGCTGGGCACCAGCAGACCCGGCAGTAGAATGGGAGCAATCCGAGGAGGCCGGGCGCGTGCGTAAATTGCTGATCCAGGTGTTGGCCGTGGCAGTGTCAGCAGGCCTGATGTCGGCCTGTTCGGCAGGAACGGGATCCGGCCAGCCCACATCGTCCGGACCTTCCGCCACTTCATCGGGCCCGTCCACGCAGTCGGCCGCACCCGCCCCCGACACCGAAACATCGGTCCCGGCGCCCGCACCGTCAGCGCCGTCCGGACTCCCGGCCGGCCCTGGCGCAGGTAACGCGGAACTGTCCATCATGGTCAAGCCTTCCGACACCGAACCGGCGGTCAACTACACGCTCGTGTGCCAGGGCGGCGTGCCGTCGGCGGAAAGCAAGCACCCGGCGGCGGACGCGGCCTGCGCGGCCCTTAAGGACAACCCGTCAGTCCTGAGCCCGTCCACGAAAAACACCGCCCAGGCGTGCACCGAACAATACGGCGGGCCGCAGGAGGCAACCGTCACCGGGATAGTGGATGAGACACCGGTGGATGTCACCTTCGCCCGGACCAACGGCTGCGAAATCAGTGCCTGGAATGCCGCCCAGACCATCCTGGGTTCCAGCGGTGGAGCAGCTTAACCTGCCGGCGGCCGACGACTGCAGGGCGCGCGAAGCCGCGCATGTCCAGCGCGTCCGCCGTTACGCCGACCCCTACCTGGCCCGCCGCTCCGCAGGCCGCAAGCACCCCGTTGAGGACTTCCTCTTCACCTACTACACCCAAAAACCAGGCCAGCTGCTGCGCTGGCACCCGGGAGCCGGCGTCGTACTGACCGGCGAACAGGCCACCGCCCGCAGCGGCTGGAAGCACTACAGAACGCTCGACGACGGCGAGCTCGCCTCCCTTGGGCTGCCGGCGGGAACCGGGGCGGTCACCTTTGACCGCCGCGCCTTCCTGGCCGACCGCCGTGAAGCCGTCACCTTCGCCGAAATCATCCTGCGCGGAACAGCGGCCCGTCCCGCCCAGTTCGGCTGCTTCGGGCTGCACGAATGGGCCATGGTGTACCGCCAGGACAAGTTCGACCTGCGCCACGAGTACCTGCAGCTGAGGCTGGGCCCGGCCGGGACGGACAAGGTGGTGGAGGAGAACCGGATCCGGTGCTCGCACTTCGACGCGTTCCGGTTCTATACACCGGATGCCATCCCGCGCAATGAAATGGCACCCAGCCGGGAGAACCAGCGTGACATGGAACAGCCGGGCTGCCTCCACGCCAACATGGACCTCTATAAGTGGGCCTACAAACTGCTGCCCGCGCTGCCCAGCGAACTGGTGATGGACTGCTTTGAGCTTTCCTGGCGGATCAGGGCCATGGATATGCAGGCCTCACCATATGACCTTGCGGAGTGGGGCTACCCTGCCATCAGGATCGAAAACCCGGACGGCAAGGCCACCTACGTTGAGCACCAGCGTGCCTTCGCGGCCGAGGCCGCCGAGCTCCGTGAACGGCTGGCAAGGGAGCTGGCCCCGCTGCACTCGGAGAGTCCGGCATGAACGAACTCGACCTGACCATCAGGCTTCGGGAGGACACGGCTGCCCCCGAGCACGAGTTCCGGCTGGTCGCCCGGGACGGCCAGGTCGCGGGTGGCTGCACGCTGCCTGATCCGGTAGCCGCGCTGGCGGCCGTTGAACGCTTCGGGAAGGACATCTTCTTTCCCCAGCCGGGGCCCCCGAAGCTGTGCACGCAGCAATACGGCGGGCCGCAGGTTGCAGTGGTGTCCGGGTCGATCAATGGCCGCCCGGTCAACGTGACCTTCCGGCGCACCGATGGCTGCGAGATTGCCCGCTGGCGCGCCATGGCGCCGTTGTTCGGCGGGACCCACGGTTCCCGGGGCGAGACATAGCCCCTTCCGCTGGGCCGCCGGGCGGCAGCCCTGCCCACACAGCAGGACGCCGCCGGCTCCAAGGTAACCGGCGGCGTCCTGGTCTACTGCTGGTGGACTAGAGATCCATGTTGCGGTTGCCCGAGAATTCCGGGACTTCCTGCTTCTTCTTTTCCTTCGTGGCCTTGTCCTTCTTGTCCGCAGCAGCCGGGTCGCCGGCTGTTTCGTCATCCGGGACCACCACCGCGCCACCCGGGGTGACCGCCACCGAGACGAAGGTGGGCACGCTTGAGCCGGCGAACGTCACCCGGCCGATGTAGGAGCCTGCAGCGAGGTCCTTCCACTGGAGCTTCACGGTCCCCGTTTGGCCGTTCCCGAGCCGCAGCGGGTTGGGGGTCACGGTCGCATTTCCGACGTTGGCCCCCAGCACGGCGGCGTCCACGGAGGCCTTGGTCGGCTGCCCGTTCGGACTTGCGTAGAGGTTCACGAAGATCGTGTACACCCCTGCAGCCGGGTTGGGAACCGAAATCGATTCGCTGGCCGAGGCCGTCTGGGCGAGGAGTGCCTGTCCCGCCGGGTTGAAGACCACCATGTCAAAGTCGGCCGCTTCATCCGAGGAGTACACGGAAAACTTGGCCAATGGCGATCCTGCCGGAACCGTGACTTCCTTGGCGAAGTTGGACCCGTCGGTTTCCAGCGCCAGCGGCCCGGGAACCAGTTCAATGGCCGAGGAGTCAGCCTTGGACAGCCCGTCCAGGGTGATCTTCACGGGGGCGTTGGTGCCGGAGACCACCGGGATGTCACCCTGGCCCGTGCCGCCTGCCGAGGTGAACGCCAGGTTTGCCGGGGCCACCACCGACTGCGGGCGCACGGCCACGGGGGACGCCACGTTCTTGCCGGCACCCTGCCAGACCAGGCTGCCCATGGCGAACTGCCCCAGGGCCGCGCTGGTGTTTTCGAACTTAACCTTGAAGGTGCGCTTCTCGCCGGCGGCGCTGAAGCTGAGGATCGACGGCGTCACAGTCACTTTGATGCCCGGAACGTCCGCCTTGGCCCGGTAAACACCCGGCGTCAAAGCAGTGACCGTCCGGGTGACCTCGGTCTTGCCCGTGAGTGCACCCAGCGCGAACGAGGCGACGTTCATGTCCCGCGGCGCGGTGCTCCCGAGGCCGGGGATGCCCAGGTCAAGGCCCGTGCCCTGGATGAACTTCAAATAGTCATCCTCGGTGTTGTCGTAGACCAGTCCGGGATCGAGGACCCTGGCAACGTCCACCTGGCCGGCACCGGTGGCGAAGACGTCGCCGTTGCGGGTGCCGTCGGCGTTCTTGACCTCACCGGCCGTGGTCATCATGGCCGACTTGACGGTAGCCGGGGACCACGTGGGGTTCTTGGTAAGAATCAGCGCACCGAAGCCCGCGACGTGGGGTGCGGCCATCGATGTTCCGGACATCATGCCGAACTGGTCACCGCCCGAGCCGATGGGAGACACGCCTGCAAGCACGGCAACACCGGGCGCAGCCACATCAGGCTTGAGCAGGTCCGAGCCGGTAGCAAGCAGCGGGCCGCGGGACGAGAACCCGGCAATCTGCGGCTGCGGCGCCACTGGAAGACCGGTGGTGTCCTTGTTCACCAATGCAACCTTGATGGCGGGGTTGGCCGTGATCTTGTCCTTGATCTGCTGCGTGGCCGGCGGGTTCACATGGACTGTCGGGACTGAGTGTCGGTCCAGGTCCTCGGAGGACGTGGCCAGGTTCACCAGGATCATCCCGATGCCACCGGCCCGCTTCACTTCGGCGCTCTTGGCCACCCGGTCAACCACTCCGCGGTCGCACACAACGATCTTGCCTGCCACCTTGGCGGGGTCGAGTGCGTTGGGGGCACACAGTTCAGGCTTTGCTGTGCCGGCTGCCGCGGCGGCCGCAGCGAGAACCACATTGCTCGCGGGGACAGGAGCGGCCATCAGGCTGGCCCCGCGGAACTTGCTGCCGTCCTCGAATTCGACGGTTCCCTGCAGTTCGGTGGAGAAGGAACTGGCAGCCACGGTGGTCAGCCAGGGCGCGCCGTGGTTGACGGTGCTCGCGGTGGGTCCCGAGTTTCCGGCGGATGCGGCAACGAAGATACCCGCCGAGGCCGCGGACAGGAAGGCCAGCGACACCGGATCGGTGGTGGTGGAGGTACTGCCGGAGATGGAGTAGTTCAGGACGTCCACGCCATCGAGGATGGCCTGGTTGATGGCCGCCACGGAGGCCGAGCTGTAGCAGCCGCCGGTGTCCGGGTTGTCATCCTCCCAGCAGACTTTATAGACAGCGAGCTTGGCCGCCGGCGCCACGCCGCTGGTGATGCCCATGTCAGTGGCGCCAAGGTTGGCATGGACGTTGGCGTTGCCTGCCGCCGTGCTGGCCGTGTGGGTGCCGTGGCTCCCGACGTCGACCGGGGAGATCACTTCTTCGGGCGCGCGGTTCTGGGGCGCCACGTATTTCAGGAAGTCGTCGGCAAAGTAGCGTGCACTCAGCACCTTGGAGTTGCAGTCATCCCCCTTAAAGGCCGCCCCGGATCCCTGGCCTTTCTGGCACTCGCCGAGGAACGTGTCGCCGTCGGATTTAAGCATGGCGATCTTGCCGTCCGCGGTGCGGTACGGGACGCCAACCTGGGCCTCGCCGCTGAGCGGCTGGACATCGCTGCCGGCAAAGAAGGGGTTCGACGGCGTGTATCCGGAGTCGATGACACCCACCACAACGCCCTTGCCGGCATTGTCCTGGCCGCCGAAGGCGGTGTTCCAGAGTCCGTTCGCTCCGCTGAGTTTGAGGAAGTCCGTGGTGGAGTAGTCCGGAGCGTTCTCCGTATCCGGGGCCACCATCAGCACGGCAGGATCCTTGGCGAGCTTCACGGCCTGCTCAGCGGTGAGGTCGGCCGAGAAGCCGTTGATGGCGGCCGTGTATTTGCGCTTGATCTGGATGCTTTCCGCACCGGCAACGGAGTTCTGTTTTTCCTCGAGGTGCGCCTGGTACTGCTGGACTTCGGGGCGTTCCGCGTCGAGCTTCCGGCCGTTTTGGGGTTTCGTCGCTGCCAGCCCGGGCGTTCCGCCGTCGTACGTGGCTGCTGGCTTCTCGGCAAGGACCACGATGTAGCGGCCTGTCGGGTAATCGGCGGGGTTGACGGTCCTGGGGGTTACTACGGTGTTTGGTTCGACGGGCACCGCGGTAGCGGGGCTCAACGCCATTGAAGTGAGGAGAAGCGGCAAACCCACGGCCAACGCCGTCGCTTTCCGGAGCCCCCCGCCCCGGACGGGGCTCTTTCCAGTTGATTTCACGAGCGACTACACCTTTCACGAGGCACGGGTCCGGCACGTGACCGGCCCGTGGCAGCTAGAAGACGGCAACCGTAATTACAGATCTTGTAATACAGGGAGACCAGCCGATTCAAACAGTACAGACTGATAGACGAATATGACATAAGCCACAGAGACTTTCTTAAATCTGTCAATCCGGCTGTCATGACAGCGGCCCGGCGGTGTCCGCCGGGCCGCCGCCATGAATGCGTCAGGTGCTGTTAGCCCCGGTCACCCTTGGGTGTGACCTGAAGCCTGTCGAAGGAAACCTGCCGGCCGTCTGTGTCCAGGACCACCACGTCGTCGCGGCCGTTCTGCGCGTCGGACGGCAAGATGAATTCCACAGTGTTCGCCGTGGTGGGGAAGATCCATCCGATCCGGTAGGCCATTTTGTTGAGGTAGACGTAGTACCACTGGCCGTAAGCGAGACCCTCCAGGGTTACCTTCTGGCCGTTGCGGTATTTGTCCGCAGTGCCCAGGTCAAAGGGGGCCGTTTGGCCGTCGAGGTCCTGGACCGCCAGGGCAGGCTCACCCTCCGGCTGCGCGGGCTGGACCGTCAGCACCAGCGGGTCACTTTCAACACGCACGCTGACCTCTTTGGAGCCGTTGCGTGCCGTCGCCGCGAAGGTGGCGCCGCCCAGACTTCCCGCAGTGACGTCAGCGGCAGTCAGCACATGGACACGCGTGGCCGTCGCGGTGCCGCCAACGGCCAGCGCGGATTCCGTGATTCCAGCGTCCGAGGCGTCCAGCCCCGACAGCGCCACATTTCCCGCGTTGCCCAGGGTGTAGGTGTACGTGACGGGATCACCCGCACTGGCAAAGCGGTCACCGTCGGCGTCTTCCCACTGGGCGGAAACGGTACCCTCAAGCTTCGGCTCGCGGACTTTGAGGTCCACTTCGCCGCCGTCCACCTGGTAGCTCCTGGTGCTCTGGCCTGCTGAGCTGACTTCCCAGTTGGTGGCCGGAACGAAGAAGCCTTGTTCAACTTCTTCGGCGGTCACCGTGTGGCGCGGAGTGGTGCACTGGTAACTCTGGCCCGCCGGCAGTGTGCCGTACCGGCAGTTGCCGGGGCCTTCCGGGACAAAGGGGGTGAAGTTGCCCGCGGTGGGGACCACTTTTTCAACCAGCGGGCCCGTGTTCTTCACCGTGAACGTGTACGGGACGGGCTCGCCTGCCGCGTACGGCTGGGCTGATAGGTCACGCCCGGCGTCGGCACGCGCCCCGCCGATGTCGGCCGCCACAAGGCCGTCGCGCAAGGCGACCGCGGCGCCGGTGAACGGAACCGCTTTGGTGAGCGACGGCGTCGCGCTGGCTGTGATGCTGAAGCCCGCCTCGGGCACGAAATAGCCGCGTTCAACGTCCGCTGACGTGATGACGTGCTTGGCGGTGGTGCAGTTGTAGCTGGCTCCGGCGGCGAGGTTGTTGAACCGGCAGTTCGGGGCCGACGGCGGGAGGAAGCCGGAGTCGAAGGTCCCGGAAACAGGCACGGCGTTGGCCGTGACGTTCGCGGTGCTCTTCACGGTGAATGAATAGCTGAGGACTTCGCCCACCTGGTACGGGCTGGCGACGACATCGCGTGCCGGCGCACTCCCCGTGACGATCAGCCCCACCTGCGGGGCCGCCGGCACGGTGGCGGTGAAAGTGAACTGCGATACCCGGCCATCCGCCGTCGTGTATGCCGCGTTGAGGTTCTGCGGCCCACTGGCGTTCGCCGGAGCCGTCAGGGCAACGTTGACGGTGACTGAGGCGCCGGGGGCGACGTCGGGAACCGGCACCGTGGCGGCGGACCAGCCGCCAGGGGTATAAACGGTGGCGGTGGCGCCGGAGAGCGTGGCGGTTTCCTGGTTGGTGACTGTCACGGCGACCTGCGAGGTGGCACCGGGAGCCGTGGTAACGGCGGGGACGGACAGCGGGGCGCAGGCGTAGTTCAGCCAGGCGTCGTCGAACTTCGCGAACGGCATATTGTCCGTGTAGTTGCCCTCGTAGAGCACTCCGAATTTGCCGTCGTCCAGGCGGGTCACGGTGGAGTAGGCGGAGAAGCCGGACCGGATGGTGCGCACGCCCGGCCAGGTGGCGCCGTCGTCGCAGGAGACCCGGGCGGAGACGTTTTCGCGGCCGGTCTTGGAGTTTGCGTTGGTGAAGATCAGCTTCCTGGCTTCCGCTGACCCCTGTGCCGCGTTGGGGAACATCCGTGCAATGGCGCCGTTGTTGGCGGGATCGGGCAGTTCGGTGTCCTGCGTGACCGGGCCGTAGGTAGCGCCGCCGTCGGTGGAGATGGCCACCTTGCGGTAGCCCTGGTTGGCGTTGTCGCGGGAGTTCAGGAGGACGCGGCCGTCGGAGAGTTCAACGGTTTTGTTCTCGTCCATCCGGTCGCCGGCGTTGGCGCCCTTCTGCCACGTGGCACCGTGGTCATCGGAGTAAACGCTGTACGCCTGGATCCTGTTGGTGCCATCGGCCTGTCGGACATCGCCGGCGTACTGCTGGACCAGGCGTCCTGCGTGGGGACCGTACCTGAGCTGGATGCCTTCGCCGGAGGACGCGAAGTTGGACCGCACATCGCCGGGAGCGGGGCTGGTTTTGCTGGTGCCGGGCTTGGTGACGTTGGTGATCAGCCGTGGCTGGCTCCAGGTGAGGCCGCCGTCGGAGGACTCGATGACAGCTGAGGAGATCACGGTGCGGTCGGCATCGTCGTTGCCGAACTGGCTGCCGCCAAAGCCCTGGTCCTTGGAGTACACAAAGAACGCGAAGACTTTGCCGGCTTCGGCGTCGTGGATGTAGGACGGGTCGCTGTATCCGTACTTCGGGCTGGTGGCGTCACCCGGGTGGCCTGCGGCGATGACCTGCACGGGACCCCAGGTCTGCCCGCCGTCGGTGCTGCGGCGCTGAACGATCGAGTTGGGGTTCGGCGCGTCGGCGGAACTGCCCGGGCGGCCGTCCCAGGCGGCCAGCACCACTCCGTTCCCGAGGTAGGTGAGCGCCGGGATCCGGTAGAAGAAGTTGCTGGCCGTCCGGTCAGCCGCAAGGTTTGCCTCCGTGAAGGAGCCGGGACCCGCCGTCGGGCTGTTGGAGGGAATGGGGGCCGCCTGGGCGGCCATCCCCGGACCGGCCAGCAAGGCGAGGGCGACGATGCCCGCTCCTGCTGTCCGTCCCAGGGATCGATGTCTGCTGCGTTGGGTGATGAGTGGCAAGTTGAGTGTCCTTTCACTGCGCCGGCTGGCGGCGATGCGGGATGAGTCGTTTAGTGGACGGTGGAACCATAGGTTCTACATGCCACATACGACGTCCTACCACCGTAGGGTGTGAAAGGTCACAGGGGAAGGTTCTTTTGCAGGAGATGTTTCCGGGGGCACAAAAAAGCGGCCCCCTCAGGGGCCGCTTGAGCAACGTCACGCGAGGTTGGCGCCTACTGGCGTGGAGTCCGGACTACATCACTGATCCACTGCCGGGTCTTTTCATCGACGGGACCTGCCACGCGGGTTTCCCGGGCAGCCCGGTCCGCTTTGATCTTCTGCAGGACCATGCGGCCCAGCCCGGCGAAAACGGCAACGGCTACCACGGGCAACAGCACGGATTTCGATTTCTCAGCCATTCCGCAATCCTAGTGACGGTGTGCGCGCAGGGCCAGAGCCGCCGTCGTTCCGCCGAATAGAGAGTGCGGCCCCATGCCCGGTAGAATGGGCTAGCAAGCTCGCGGAGCGCCCGTCCACACTGTTCAAGAAGCACCCCTCAACACAGCGGAACGGCGTGAGACGGCACCACTCCGCTGCGCCCTTACCCAATGCTCACGCACAGGAGTTGCCGGATGCCCCGGATCGTTGTTGACGTCATGCCCAAGCCCGAGATTCTGGACCCGCAGGGGAAGGCCATCGTGGGTGCACTCCCCCGTTTGGGCTTCACCAGCTTTAGCTCTGTCCGCCAGGGCAAGCGCTTTGAACTGACCGTCGACGGCGAGGTGACCGACGCAATCCTGGCCCAGGCCCGTGAGGCAGCCGAGACCCTGCTGTCAAACCCCGTGATTGAAGACGTCGTCAACGTCGAGGTCGTCGAGGCCTGAGATGACTGAACTTCCCTTGATCGGCGAGGCAATCGCCGTCGCCGCTGAGCCGCGCCTCGCGGGCGCGAAGATCGGCGTGGTCACCTTCCCCGGCACGCTTGATGACCGCGACGCCGCCCGCGCCGTTCGGCTGGCCGGCGGCACCGCAGTGCCGCTCTGGCACGCCGACACCAGCCTCGGTGACGTGGACGCCGTCGTGATTCCCGGCGGATTCTCCTACGGCGACTACCTGCGCGCCGGTGCCATTGCGCGCTTCGCCCCGCTGATGTCCGAGATCATTAAGGCAGCAACGGGCGCCGCGTCCTCGAATCCTTTGCCCGTGCTGGGTATCTGCAACGGCTTCCAGATCCTGACCGAGTCGCACCTGCTGCCCGGGTCCATGATCAAGAACGACCACCTGAAGTTCATGTGCCGCGACCAGGTCCTGCGGGTTGAAAACAGCAACACCGCCTGGACCCTGGACTACGAGGCAGGCCAGGAAATCACCGTGCCGCTGAAGAACCAGGATGGCCAGTACATCGCTGACGAGAAGGTCCTGGACGCGCTCGAAGCCGAAGGCCGCGTGGTATTCCGCTACGTGGGCTTCAACCCGAACGGCTCGCGCCGCGACATCGCCGGCATCTCCAACGCCGCCGGCAACGTGGTGGGACTTATGCCGCACCCGGAGCACGCCGTTGAGGCCGGCTTCGGACCCCAGTCACTGGACGGCCTCGGCAGCTCAGACACCGACGGCCTGGGATTCTTCACCTCCGTATTGAACAAGATTGTGGGAGGCAGCAAATGACCGAGATCAATTCGGTGGTCGAGCCTGTCGAGACCGCCAAGAAGTTCAACATCGACACCGTCGAGAACGCCGCCAAGACGCCGGACACCGAGCTCCCCTGGGCCGAACTGGGCCTGAAGCAGAACGAGTTCGACGAGGTCGTTAAGGTCCTGGGCCGCCGCCCCACCGGCGCCGAGCTGGCCATGTACTCCGTTATGTGGAGCGAGCACTGCTCCTACAAGTCCTCAAAGAACCACCTGCGCCAGTTCGGCGACAAGGTGACCGACGAGATGAAAAAGGACATGCTGGTGGGCATCGGCGAAAACGCCGGCGTCACCAACCTGGGCGACGGCTGGGCCGTGACGTTCAAGATCGAGTCCCACAACTCGCCGTCGTTCGTGGAGCCCTACCAGGGTGCCGCCACCGGCATCGGCGGCATTGTCCGCGACATCATCTCCATGGGCGCCCGCCCGGTGGCCGTGATGGACCCCCTGCGCTTCGGCGCCATCGACCACCCGGACACCGCCCGCGTCATGCACGGTGCCGTTGCCGGCATCGGCGGCTACGGAAACTCCCTGGGCCTGCCCAACATCGGCGGCGAAATGGTG
Organism: Arthrobacter sp. HS15c; assembly: GCF_040812005.1. Classification (NCBI taxonomy): domain Bacteria; kingdom Bacillati; phylum Actinomycetota; class Actinomycetes; order Micrococcales; family Micrococcaceae; genus Arthrobacter; species Arthrobacter sp. HS15c. The sequence continues at coordinate 172,072 of NZ_JBFOHM010000006.1, read as the reverse complement.
TTCGATTCCGTCTACCAGGGCAACCCGCTGGTTAACGCACTGGCTGTCGGCGTTATGCGCCACGAGGACATCCGCCTCGCCAACGCCTCCGGCAAGGGCAACAAAGTGGTCCTGTTCGGGGCACGCACCGGCGGCGACGGCATCGGCGGCGCCTCGGTGCTTGCCTCCGAGTCCTTCGACGACACCAAGCCGTCCAAGCGCCCCGCCGTCCAGGTGGGCGACCCCTTCGCCGAGAAGGTCCTGATCGAGTGCTGCCTTGAGCTGTTCAAGGGTTCCCTCGTTGAAGGCATCCAGGACCTCGGCGCCGCGGGCATCTCCTGCGCCACGTCCGAGCTCGCCTCCAACGGCGACGGCGGCATGGAGGTCGAGCTGACCTCCGTCCTGCTCCGCGACCCCACCCTGACCCCGGGCGAAATCCTGATGTCGGAGTCGCAGGAACGCATGATGGCCGTGGTTACCCCCGAGAACATCGCCGCCTTCGAAGCTGTGATGGACAAGTGGGCTGTGGAGTACTCCTGGCTGGGCGAAGTGACCGACACAGGCCGCCTGATCATCACTTGGGACGGCGTCGTCATTGTCGACGTCGACCCGCGCACTGTGGCCCACGACGGTCCGGTCTACGACCGCCCGTACGCACGCCCCGAGTGGCAGGATTCGGTCCAGGCCGATTCCTTCACCGGATCAGTCCAGGACGCTGGCCGTCCCTCCGCCCCCGCGGAGCTGGCAGCCGCGGTCACCGAACTCGTGGCCTCGCCGAACATGTGCAGCAAGGACTGGATCACCAACCAGTACGACCGCTACGTCGGCGGCAACACGGCTTTGGCGTTCCCGGACGACGCGGGCGTGGTCCGCGTGGACGAGGAAACCGGCCTGGGCGTTGCCCTGGCCACCGACGCCAACGGCCGCTACACCTACCTTGACCCGTACCACGGCGCACAGCTGGCGCTGGCCGAGGCCTACCGCAACGTGGCCACCTCCGGCGCCGTGCCGATGGCCGTCAGCGACTGCCTGAACTTCGGTTCCCCCGAGGACCCGGACGTTATGTGGCAGCTCGCCGAGGCCATCCGCGGCCTGTCCGACGCCTGCATGGTGCTGGGCATCCCGGTCACCGGCGGCAACGTGTCGCTGTACAACCAGACGGGCACCACCCCGATCCACCCCTCCCCCGTGGTGGCGGTTCTGGGCAAGCTCGACGACGTCGCCCGCCGCACGCCGTCGGGCTGGAAGGAAGATGGCCAGGCCATCTACCTGCTGGGTACGACGGCGGCCGAGCTGGACGGTTCCGAATGGGCCAACATGCGCGGCCACCTCGGTGGACTCCCGCCGAAGGTCGACCTCGCCGCCGAGCGCGCGCTGGGTGAGATCCTGATCAACGCATCCCGCGACGGCATGGTGGACTCCGCGCACGACCTCTCCGAAGGCGGCCTCGCCGCAGCCCTCGTTGAGTCGGCACTGCGCTACGGCGTCGGCGCCCGGATCGCCCTGCAGGACGTCCTGGACCGCGATGGCGTTGACCTGTTCACGGCGCTGTTCTCCGAGACCCAGGGCCGCGCGATTGTGGGCGTGCCCCGTTCCGAGGAAGTCCGCTTCACGGACATGTGCACCGCCCGCGGGTTCGCCCACGTCCGGATCGGCGTGGTGGATGCGGACAGCAACCAGCTGGAGATCAACGGCGTGGACACCCTGTCCCTCGACGCCCTCCGCGAAGCCCACGAGGCAACCCTGCCGAAGTACTTCGGCTGACCTACAACCCTATTGAGCCTGTCGGGACCGGAATTAACCGGTTTCGGCAGGCTCAATTGCGTTAAAGGGGCTGGGCGCGAACCGGGTTAGTCCTCGCTGTGGAGATCCCGCTGCCGTGAACTGAGCAGCTCAAGCTCGGGCCGGGCGGCCACAAAGCGTTCGACGGCGGTAAGCACCTCCACGAGGTGCGCCCGGTCGGCTGCCACCAGGCCGGCGCCCAGCTGTGAGCGCCGGTACTGGTCATGGTCCCCCACCTCGGCGACGGACACGTCGAAGCGCCGCTTGAGCTCCGCCAGCAGCGGCCTGATGATGGAGCGTTTCTCCTTCAGGCTCTGGACGTCGCCCAGGAGGATGTCGAATTCAATCCAGCCGATCCACATCAGATGGTGAGTTCGCCCATCCGGTCCCAGCCGTCGCCGTCGAGCTGGCGGCTGACGATCCGGGGTGTTTCGGCCAGAGCCTGGGGCATGTCCGCCATGGCCTGCTTGAAGTGGCTGCTGTTGACGTGGTCCCCGGCGGCGTCGTCCTTGAAGGCCTCCACCAGCACAAACTCGTTGGGGTCATCCACACTGCGGGACCAGTCGAACCACAGGTTGCCGGGTTCCGCCCGTGTGGCCGTGGTGAATTCTTCAACCAGGCCGAGCCAGCGCCCGGACCAGTCGGGCTTGACCTTGAATTTAACCACGATGAAGATCATGGGTTTTTCCTTCCTTTGAGGGGTGGTGGATCTGTGTCAGCCGGCAGCCAGGGCGAGCTCACACGCTTCGATGGCTTCCCGGGCGTGTTGCTGCTGGGCGGGTGTTCCGGTCCGCTCGGCCCACTGTTCGGCCAGCTGGAACTCCACGAGCGCCTCGGTGAAGCGGCCGGCGCCGTGCAGGGCCCAGCCCAGGTTGTTGTGCAGCGCCACCATCCAGCGCCGTGTGTGCGGATCGTGGGCGGTGGACGCGTATTCGAGGGCACTCTTGGTCCAGAGCTCGGCATGGGCGGAGTCGGCGATCGCGAGCATATGCAGCGCATCCACGGCGAGGTACTCCTCGCCCAGGTGGTCGCCGAGCTCCGCAGCCTGCTCAAACAGGGGCACCGCCATGGCGGCGTGGCCGCTGGAATTCAGGACGCGCCCGCGCTCCAGCAGGATCCGCACCCCGACGGTGGGTTCCTCCTCCCCGTCCACCGAGTCCAACAGCTCATCTGCCTCCTCGTAGCGTCCCTGCAGGCCGATGGCCCGTCCCAGCTGGGTGGCCAGTTCGGCCTTTTCGTCGGCGTCGTAGGCCGGATCGGCAAGGGCGTCCCTGAAGCGCTGCTCGGACAGCTCGGGATCCTTTTGCTTCCATAGTCGGTCAAGGGTCTCTTGGTCCAGCATGTACCTTCTCCTGATCAGCTTTCACCTGCGGCGAGTTGGTGTGCCCCTTCAATGTATCGGGAAGTGACGTGCCTCTGCGCCGCCCTGGCAACCAGGCCGCCAGCCTGGTAGAACCAGTTGGCGTGCCGGCTGAAGGCGGTGATCTTCAGGAACACCCGCCCCTGGGCGTCGATCTCAACCTCGAACGCCTCCTCGCCGCGCTCCGGATGCCCGGGCAGGGTTCCGTAGCCAAACCCCGCCGACTGCGGGCCCTCCCCCGGCACCGGCCGCCGGACCCACACCACCTCGCAGGGAGCGTTAATACGGAAAGGCCCGACGCCGAATCCGCTCACCACGCGGGCGCCGGGGACAACGACGTCGGACTCGGTGCGGACGCGCAGTCCGGAGCGGCGCTGCAGCTCCCAGGCGAGGATTCCTTGCGCCACCCGGCGGTAGAGGGCAGGTCCTTCGCCGAGGTACGTCTGTGTCACGAGGCAGGGATACCCCTCTGGCGGGCGGCCGTGCTCGGTGGAGCCGATGCCCGGGTAGTTGAGTTCCCCGGCAGCCAGCCGCTTTTCAGTCAACGGCTGCCCCCTGGGAGCCGGACAGCCGGGCCCATCCCAGCTGCTCCTGCTGCTTTCGGCTCAGGGTCGACACCACCAGGTCGTAGGAATCCTCCACCATGTCCCGGACCATCGAGTCGGGGAGGGCGCCGTCCAGCCGCACGCCGTTCCAGTGGGTCTTGTTCATGTGCCACGCGCCGGTGATTTCCGGATGGGCGGCGCGGAGCTGCTCGGCCAGGGCGGGCTCGCACTTCAGGCTCACGGACCAGTCGTCCGGGTCCATCGCCGTCGCCGCAAACATCTTGGCCTCGTGCCGGGCGCCGCCGGCAACATGCGCCCGGACCTTAAACACCGAGGTTTCGGGTCCGAAGGGAAAATCCTCGAAGGAACCGGGAAACGACAGGCAGATTTCGCGGAGTTCAGCTTGGTCCATCCAGTGAGCCTACAAAGCGGCAGCCGCCGGTGCTAGTCTGCGAGCATGTCACATGACCAGGCGACCATACCTGTTCTGGACCTGGGCACAACTCGGCTTCCCTACGGTCCCTTTAGTCCGGAATTCATTGAAGAGTTGCGAAACGCCACCCACAACGTGGGCTTCTTCCAGCTCACCGGCTACGGCGCCGCGCCGGGCCAGGCCGAGGACCTTTTGGCCGTCATCAAGCGCTTTTTCGATCTGCCGCTTGAGGAACGGATGAAGCTCGATAACCGGCTTTCACCGCATTTCCGCGGCTACACCCGGATGGGCACAGAGGTCACCCAGGGCCGGGCGGATGCCCGGGAACAGATTGACTATTCCCCCGAGCGCGACCCCGTCCCGGATTATCCGGCGGACCAGCCGTACTGGCTGCTCCAGGGACACAACCAGTGGCCGGACGAAGCACTGCCGGAGCTGAAGCAGGCCGCCATGGGCTGGGCCGACCTGATGTCCGCGGTAGGCATGGAACTGATGCGCGCCATCGCCGTCTCGCTGCAGCTGCCCGAGGAATATTTCGACGATCCGTTCCGTGACACACCGGCCTGGATGGGCAAACTGGTGCACTATGTGGGCGGCGTGGTGGAAGCGGCCGGTGACCAGGGCGTGGGCTCGCACGCCGACTACGGGTTCGTTACCCTTCTGCTGCAGGACGGCGTCGGCGGCCTGGAGGTCCTCCCGCCCGGTGCCACCGAATGGGCCCCCGTCGAACCCATCCCGGGCGCGCTGGTGGTGAACCTGGGCGAAATGCTCGAGGTTGCCACCGAAGGCTACCTCGCCGCGACGATCCACCGCGTGCAGGCGCCGCCGCCCGGCGTCGACCGTTACTCCGTGCCGTTCTTCTGGTCGCCGCGGCTGGACGCCGTGATTGACCCCGTGCCCCTGCCGCCAGAGCTGAGGGCAAATGCCCGCGGAATCTCGGATGATCCTTCCAACCCGATGCTCGCATCATTCGGCATGAACATGCTCAAGGGGCGGATGCGGGCCCACCCGGACGTGACCGAGCGGCACTACCCGGACCTGATCAAAACCTGAACGCGCGGAGGGTCAGAGGTTGTACTTCCACGCCTGCTGGGCGGGGCAGACGTTCATCACCACATCGAGGCCGGCTGCCTTGGCACGCTCCACCGCAGCTTCGTCGATGACGCCGAGCTGCAGCCATACAGCCTTGGCACCTGCCGCAATGGCCTGGTCCACCACCGCGCCAACCCTGTGCGAATTCACAAAGCAGTCGACGACGTCGATCGGCTGCTTTTCGGGCGGAATGTCACCAACGGTGCTGTAGCCGGGTTCGCCGTGCACGGGATCGCCGGGGAGGTTGACGGGGATGATCTCCATGCCGAGCCGGTCCCGGATAAACAGCGACGTATCGTAGGCCGCACGCCACTCATTGGTGGTCAGGCCCACGATGGCCCACCGCCCTTTGGTTCGCATCAGGCGCTCAATGACTGCAGGATCGTTAGTGTGCCCCATGAGGCAAGCCTACGGGCTGCGGGCGGTAGGCGGTTAGCGGCTGAACTTCTTGAGCCACTTGGCGCCGGGGTCTGCTTTCTTGTTGGTCCCGGACTTGCCGGACCCGTTGCCGGCTTCCTTGGACGCAGCACTTCCGGGCACGACGCCGGCCAGCAGCTTTTCCGTTTTCTCCAGCGTCTGCCGCACAGGCTCAGGGGCCCGCTCCACTTCCTGCGACGGGGAGCTTTCCGGGAGCTTTCCCTGTTCCTTGGCTTGCTTTACACCGCCGGACGCCCCCGGCGAACCGGATCCTGCCTGGGCGTCAGCGCCGCCGTCGCCCGGTTTTTCCTTAGCAGCATCGTCCGCGGTGGCGTCGGGCGCCGCGGGCTGGCCCGGCACTTCCTGAGCCACGTACTGCTGCTGACCGTCCGCCGGACCGGCGTCCCGCCCTGCACCTGGTTCCGCCGGGGCGGGTTCCGGGACCGTTCTGATGGCCGGAGCGGCAGCGGGCAGCCCGGACACGTCCCACGACGGAGCCCAGTCTTCGAGCAGGTGCTGCACCGAAAGGCTGGTCTTCCCCGCCGCACCGGACCCGGTGGCGGCGACCCCGGTGACGCCGAGGCCCATCCCCGCTACGACGGCAAGGCCCACGATGGCGGACCGGTTCCGGTGCCGGCGCTGCCTGCGCCGGCGGGTCAGCTCGTCCGGCCGGGAGGCCAGCAGGGCGGCAAGCTGTGCATTGGGGGACGGCACCGGCAAGGAAGCCAGGCTGCCCAGCGACAGAAGCGCAGCACGCAGTTCGGTGTCCTGCTCCTGGCCCGCATCGAGCAGCATCGACTCCACGGTGTCCGTCAAACGGCTGGCTTGAGGAGTCATGGCGCCACATATTCCTTCACTGAGGTTTCCTCGCGGAGTCTGTTTAAAGCCCGCCGCTGGAGCTGCTTCACGGCGCCCGGGCTCTTCCCCATGACCGCGGCAACCTGGTCCACGGTGAGGCCGCCGATAATGCGCAGGGTCAGTACTTCCTTCTGTTCGTCCAGTAGCCCCTGGAGCAGGCCCAGGACCTCCGACGGCGAGACCCTCGCAAGGGCTTCGGCTTCGGCGGATGATTCCTCGCGCAGGTCCAGCTCGGCGTCGAACGGGAGCTTCGCGGGCGTGCGGCTTTGCCGGCGGTGGTCGTCCACCATCCGGGCGTGGGCCACCGAGAAGATAAAAGTGCGCAGGCCCTGCATGCCGCCCGTGACGGTCTCCAGCCGCGGCAGGACCGCGAGGAAAACATCTTGCATAACAGCCTCCGGATCTTCAACACCGCGGGCTGTGAGATAGCCCAGGACCTGTGACGCATAACTTCGGTACACGAGGCTGAAGAGTTCCGGATCGCCGGCACCAGCCCGCAATACATCGTCAGTCAGCGCATCGGTCACGGACGTAGGGCCTTCGGTGGAGGGGACTTGGCTTGCTCAGTCTAGGGCCAGTGACGCTTCCGCGGAATGCCCTTGCCCACTAATTCTACCCTGCGGGTAACCACGCCACCCTGCCCGCCGGCGCCCGTTTCGGGTGCCGGATATGTGCCACTCCTGTGTCCTGCCGAAGCAAAAAAGAGCCGGGCTGGAACATGATGGGGGACAGGTTCCAGCCCGGCGCTTTCATAGGGGTAATCGCCCGGGGCGCTCGAAGGGTTACGCCCCGACCAAAAGACTTTTTTGGAGGCGAGTGACGAGGGCTGGATCCTCCGATTCTGGACCTTAGGCTGCCCCGGTCCAGCGCGGCGATGGGACCTGCCGGCGGGGCGCCTTGGCATTGGCGAACGAGTGCACCCTCGTGGCAGGGACCCGCTGGTCATCACACGCCGGCTGGACCTTGGCGGGGGCCACAACGGGCGCAGGCGCACTGACGCTGGCGGCGGTGCAGAGATCGGTGACCAGCCCTGTTCCGGCGCACTCACGCACCGCGGCGATACCGGCGGCGATAGCGGACTTGTCCTCATAGGCTTCGGACACGGCCATCACCGTGCCGTCCGGCGCCGTGAGGCGGAACCTGAATCGCGAATCGGAGTCCAAGAAAACTTCAAACTTCCCGGCCATGGCAAATCCTTCCGGTCTGTGGGTCCTGTCCGTGCAACGTCTTCGCCACCGGACGGTCCGGAACACATCTCTGCGCCGGTCTCCCACGGGTCTGGTCGAACGATCTGTTGATCAGTTCAGCTTGTACATCAAGTCTCCCGGCAGCGTCTGCAGCCTCACAAGACCGGCCGGGTTAACCCTGTGTAAATTGCGTTCAACCCCCGGCACAACAAAGCGGCGGGCCACCCTCCAGGGTGACCCGCCGCCGTCGTTACGTTCTAAAACGTCAGTCGTTGATGAGGTCGTTGACCACGATCGTCTGGTCCCGGTCCGGGCCGACGCCGATGGCCGAGAACCGCGTGCCGGAGAGCTTTTCCAGGGCAAGCACATAGTTGCGGGCGTTCTCCGGCAGGTCTGCCAGGGTGCGCGCGCCGGTGATGTCCTCGGTCCAGCCTTCGAAGTATTCGAAGATGGGCACGGCGTGGTGGAACTCGGTCTGCGTCATGGGCATTTCGTCGTGGCGCACACCGTCGACGTCGTAAGCCACGCAGACGGGGATCTGCTCGATGCCGGTCAGGACGTCCAGCTTGGTGACGAAGTAGTCCGTGAAGCCGTTGACGCGGGAAGCGTGGCGGGCCAGGACGGCGTCGTACCAGCCGCAGCGGCGGGGACGGCCGGTGTTGACGCCGAACTCACCGCCGGTCTTCTGCAGGTACATGCCCATCTCGTCGAACAGCTCCGTGGGGAACGGGCCGGCACCAACGCGTGTTGTGTACGCCTTGATGATGCCGATGGAGCGTGAGATGCGCGTGGGGCCGATGCCGGAACCCACGGAGGCGCCGCCCGCGGTGGGGTTGGAGGACGTGACGAACGGGTACGTGCCGTGGTCAACGTCCAGGAAGGTGGCCTGGCCGCCCTCCATCAGGACCACCTTGCCCTCGTCCAGGGCCGTGTTCAGGACCAGCGTGCTGTCGATGACCAGCGGGCGCAGGCGATCGGCGAAGGAGAGGAAGTACTCCACGATCTCCTCCACCACAACACTGCGGCGGTTGTAGATCTTCACCAGGAGATCGTTCTTCTGGCGCAGCGAGCCTTCAACCTTCTGGCGGAGGATTGATTCGTCAAAAACGTCCTGGACACGAATGCCCAGGCGGGCCACCTTGTCCATGTAGGCCGGGCCGATACCGCGGCCGGTGGTGCCGATGGCGCGGCTGCCCAGGAAACGCTCGGTGACCTTGTCCAGCACCTGGTGGTAGGGGGCGACGAGGTGTGCGTTGGCCGAAACACGGAGTTTCGAGGTGTCGGCGCCGCGCGCCTCCAGCCCGTCGATCTCCTGGAACAGGGCCTCGAGGTTCACCACGCAGCCGTTGCCGATAATCGGGACCGCGTTGGGGCTGAGGATGCCGGCAGGAAGGAGCTTGAGCTCATACTTCTCACCGCCTACGACGACGGTGTGCCCGGCATTATTTCCGCCGTTCGGCTTGACGACATAGTCGACGCGGCCGCCCAAAAGGTCAGTGGCCTTGCCTTTTCCTTCGTCGCCCCACTGGGCTCCTACGATCACGATTGCTGGCATGGGATCCTCCCCCATTCGTTCGGGCCGGCCAGGCTGTCCACCGAAATGGCAGGCCTGGTGCAGCGCCGTTCATGAGAATGCCCCGAATGGACCAGCCTTGCCAGGTCCGAGGTGCGGCCTGCCAACGCAAGAGTTCCGGGGCTCTTACCACCCAAGTTTAGCCGATGCAGGGGTTCGTCCACTCGCTGGGCCTGCCCGGCGTGAATGGGCGGCCAGCCGCCGGCAATATTTGCCTGAGGCCGGCCCGGCGTTTCGTTTCGCGGGGCTTGCTAGACTGGTAGTGACCGACCAGGAATCGGTCCACCACATTTCAAACCATCCCGGACTGCGGCGCGCCCCACCGCGCCCATTTTCCGGATTGGCAGCAGCACCTAGCCCCGCAGGAGACATAGCACTACATGACAGCCCTGGCACCCGAATCTTTCCGTGAGCAGCTTTTGAGCCGCCGTTACGAACCCAACGTTGCCGCCGTCAACGAGCTGTGCGATTCCCTGCAGAGCGTCAAGCCCCACACCGAAGTCCCCTACGTTGACCCGATGCACGATGTGGACGAGTGCCGCATCATCAGCCTCTACTCAAACATCGGGGAAGCTGACAAGTCCGGCTTCATCACCGCCGGCGACGACGACGCCGCCACCCGCATGCTGGGCATCCAGTGGACGCTGGGCCTGCGACCGGAGTTCGTGATGCCGTGGAACGTCCACCCGTGGCACACCCCGGGCGAGGTCAACGGCAAGTTCACGCCGGACCAGATATCCTCCGGCCTGAAGCCGCTGCTCAAGTTCCTTGCCTTGGTCCCCCGCGCCTCGGTCATCGTGGCACACGGCACCGAAGCCAACCGCCTGGCCAACCTGCTCCTGAAGACCGAGGTGCCCATGATCTGGCGCCGCGGCCTCAAGACCTACAAGGTCCGGTCCCTGAGCGGCCGCGCCTTCGCCGGCACGCCTGCGCGGCAGGAACAGTACCTCGAGGAAATGCGTGTGGCCTACACCGACGCCATGGCACGCACGGGCCTCACGGTTCCCAGCTAACAGCCCGGGTCGCACCGAGCACGGCATACGACGGCGGGCGGTCACCTTTTCGAAAAGGTGACCGCCCGCCGTCGTACTTAGGGGCCTCCGCCGCCGAGGGTTCCCTGGCTGAGCGAAGCGAAGCGAGGGAGGCGGTGGGGACTTATTTGCCTTCGATGGCTGCCTTCGCGGCCGGATCCGAGTCGTTCAGGAACTTCTCGATCCGTTCCGGCTCGTCCGCCTCGCCGATCGCCGAGGAAGCCCGGCCCAGCGAGTAGAGCGCGCGCAGGAAGCCCTGGTTGGGCTCGTGCTCCCACGGGATGGGGCCGACGCCGCGCCAGCCGTTGCGGCGCAGCGAGTCCAGCCCGCGGTGGTAGCCCACGCGTGAGTAGGCGTAGGAGTCGATGGTGCGCCCTTCGGCCCACGCCTCCTCCGCCAGCACGGCCCACAACAGCGACGATGTGGGGTGCTGTGCCACGAGGTCCAGTGCTTCCTGGCCCGCGTCCAGCTGCGCGTAGACGTCGGTCTCGGCAGGCAGGAGCGTGGGCTCAGGGCCCATCAGGTTCTTGCGGAACTCGTCGGACATGCTAGAACGTCTTGCCGGCGGAGCCGAGCTGCTTGGTTGCCTCAACCACGCGGGCGGCCAGGCCGGCTTCGGCGGAGGCACCCCAGACGCGGGGGTCGTAGAGCTTCTTGTTGCCTACTTCACCGTCGACCTTCAGCACGCCGTCGTAGTTCTTGAACATGTGGTCCACCACCGGACGCGTATAGGCGTACTGGGTGTCGGTGTCGATGTTCATCTTGATCACGCCATAGGAAACGGCGTCGGCGATCTCCTGGTCGGAGGAGCCGGAGCCGCCGTGGAACACGAGGTCGAACGGGCTGTCCTTGCCGAGCTTGGCGCCGACCTGGGCCTGGATGTCCTTGAGGATCTCCGGGCGCAGCTTCACGCCGCCCGGCTTGTACACGCCGTGCACGTTACCGAAGGTAAGTGCCGTGATGTAGCGGCCGTTCTCGCCTGCGCCGAGGGCTTCGATGGTAGCGAGGGCGTCCTCGACCGTGGTGTACAGCTTGTCGTTGATGGCATTTTCGACGCCGTCTTCCTCGCCGCCCACGATGCCGATTTCAACTTCCAGGATCATCTTCGCGGCGGCGGTGCGCTCCAGCAGTTCGCGCGCGGTGCTCAGGTTCTCGTTCAGCGGCTCGTGCGAACCATCCCACATGTGGGAATTGAAGATCGGGTTGCGGCCAGCCTTGACCTCGGCCTCCGAAGCTGCCAGCAGCGGAAGGACAAAACCGTCCAGCTTGTCCTTGGGGCAGTGGTCCGTGTGCAAGGCGATGTTGACGTTGTAGTTCTTGGCAACTTCGCGGGCGAACGCGGCGAAGCCCAGCGAACCGGCCACCATGTCCTTGGTGGAGGCGCCGGACCAGTAGGCGGCACCGCCGGTGGACACCTGGACGATGCCGTCGGACTCTGCCTCGGCAAAGCCGCGCAGGGCCGCGTTCAGCGTCTGCGAGGAGGTGACGTTGACGGCGGGGAATGCGTAGCCGCCCGTCTTTGCGCGGTCGATCATCTCGGAGTAGATCTCTGGGGTTGCAATGGGCATGCTGACTCCTAAAGTGAATTTCGTCTGCGGGCTGGTTGGCCCTGGAGTGAACCTCGTCGGCTAGGAACCATCCTAGCCATTTCTGCCGGGGCGCCGTGTTTCGGGTCACGCAGACCCGGTAACACTTGCCTCCCGGGGTGCGCCGAGGTGGCACTTCACGGCAATGTTTGGCGCCGGGACTGCCGCGAAATGTCATCTCGCGCGCCAGCCCCGGCTTTCCAACGCGGCTCGGACTTTAGGCACGACGGCGGGCCGGGGCCCGTCGAGGTCAGCTTTGGACACACGCACCTCAAGCCAGCCGCACTCGCCTGTCAGTGACTGGCGGCGGATATCCCGCTGGTACTGCTCGGCGCCGCCGTGGCCGGCACCATCGTATTGGATCGAGATCCGCCATTCCGGGTAAGCCGCGTCAGGCCACACCACCGGGGTGACGTGCACGCCCCACAGGACGTGGTTCAGTTTCGGCTCGGGCAAGCCGGCGCGGACCAGGGCCAGGCGCATCGTGGTTTCGGGCTGGGAGTCGGAGCCAACGCGGATCAGCTCCAAAGCCGCCCGCGCCGTCCGGATTCCCCGTGCCCCGGCATGCTTGGCAACCATGTCCCGCAGTTCCGACAGCGTGCACAGCGGTTCGCGCGGAACCGGGAACTCCGGGCCGTGGGCGCACACAAGGGAGTCTCCAGCGATGACGAGGTCATCCACGGAGGCCATGGCGGCCAGGTCCAGCCACGTCCTGGCAGGCGAGGTGAGCCGGACGCCGTCGTACTCCACAAGCTCGCCGGGAAGGAACCTCAACAGGTGACCCACCACATTGACCCTGCGGGGCATACTGAACCCGGCGCGCCTGGCCAGGTGGATACGCCAGTCCTCCGCAAGCCGCCACCCAAGGGCCGTCTGCCAGATACGAGCAGCTGACACATGGGTCAGGGCCGACGAGTCGTCCAGCTCCGTGTAAGCCCGCAGCGCGGCGCCACCCTTGGCGTCCGATCCCAGGCTGACGCGGACACCCCGGGAAACAGTTGCCAGGTCCTTGGCTGCCGTACGCGTCCTTGTGACGCCGGCTTTGTCGGACATACGGAGCGAGAACGAACCGGCAGTCAGGTGTTCGGGAAGCGGGGCCCTGTGCATGCCCGAATTCTTCCCGAAATCTGCCTTCCTCGGAGGGTTATCCACAGGCTGGCATGCTCCGTCTCCACGAGATGGCACTTCGCGGCAATGTTGGGCACCGGCACTGCCGTGAAGTGCCATCTCGGTGTCGGCCGGGCGCTACGAAACGTGCTGGTTGAACACGTGCCGACGCACCCACGCGTGCATCGCTATGGCCGCGGCGGACGCCGCGTTGATGGAGCGGGTGGAGCCGAACTGCTCGATGGACAGGGTGGCGAGGGCGGCCTCGTGCACTTCCGGTGTGAGGCCGGGGCCTTCCTGGCCGAACACCAGCACACAGTCCTTGGGCAGTTCGTAGGTTTCCAGGGGCACGGAATCCGGGAAGATGTCGATGCCGATGATCGCCAGCCCCTCCCCCTGCGCCCACGTGACGAAGTCCTCCACGGTGGGGTGGTGGCGGACGTGCTGGTAGCGGTCGGTGACCATGGCCCCGCGCCTGTTCCACCGGCGTCGTCCGATGATGTGGACTTCCTTGGCGAGGAATGCGTTGGCGGTCCGCACCACGGTGCCGATGTTGAGATCGTGCTGCCAGTTTTCGATCGCGATGTGGAAGTTGTGCCGCTTGGAATCGAGGTCGGCCACGATCGCGTCATGCTTCCAGTAGCGGTACTGGTCCACGACGTTCCGCCGGTCCCCGTCGGCCAGCAGTTCCGGGTCCCAGTGGTCCCCGGCGGGCAGCTCGCCTTCCCAGGGTCCGACGCCGACCTCCGCCTTTGGCCCGGATTCCTCCTCAGGCGGTGGAACGGGCAGCGGCGGGGTCTGGGGCTGGTCAGTCACGCCTCAACTCTAGCCGGGGTCAGCCGTCGAGCTTCCAGCGGTTGGCGCGGTAGGAGTTGGCGAGCTGCTCCAGCAGTCCCGGGTGTTCATCCCAGTACGTCCCGTGGCCGCTGACGCCCACCATCTGCGGCGTTCCCCACGGGGTGACACTGAACAGGTTCACTGCCTTGATGGTTTCGCCGCGGGCGTTGAGGCACTCAAAGCCGATCACCACGGCCACCGCCCGGCGGAACTCCCGGATTTCCGGAGTGGTCGTCGTGAAATTGCTGGTGCACTTATGGCCCACGAGGTGCTGCGGCACTTCGGCCGCGGGCATGGCTGTGAACTTGGCCTCGATCTCCTTGATGGCGGCCTGGACTTTCTCCGGCTCCTTGCCGTGCTTGCCCTCTTCCGCTTCAGCGAAGAACGCAAAGGCCAGGGCGATGCCGTCCCCGTCCCGTTCCTCGGTGCCCTGGGCTTTTTGCTGCATGGGAGTGCCCGTGGTCGGGTCTGTGGTGATCCCGAAGGTCTCGTCGCCGGTCCAGGCGGCAAGGTACTGGAAGGATGACTCCCCGGTGACAAACCGGCTGAAGAGCGGGTCACCTTCGGCCGGGATGTTTGCGGGTCCCTGCAGTTCCGCCCAGCCCGGCGGCAGCGGGATCGCGCCGGCCGGCACGTCGTCCGCGGTGGGATCGTCCGACGGCGCCGCCGATTCTTCCGGCGCGGCGCTTTCCCCTGCTGCCCCGGACGTCACCCCGGGAGACGGAGTGTCCTTTGCCTGCGGTTTGGCGAACGTGGGAATCACCCAGGCGAATACCGCAACCAGTGCAACAATCACGACGGCGGCGACGGCGCCGAGAACGATGACCAGCGCCTTTTTGTTGCTATGCGGGGGTTGAGGCGCCGGCTGCTGCGGGTATTGGCCCGGGTACTGGTGGCCCGGCTGCGGCGTCTGGGGGTACTGCTGCCCTGGATACGGAGCCTGCGGGTTGCCCTCCGCATCCCTGGACGGTGGCGGTGGCGCACTGTAGTTGTTGCTCATGGCGGTCCCTTTCAGGTGCTGGCAGGCATCCTGCGGTCCCGCGGTGCCCGGTGATTTCCGACGTCGGGGACCAGCCGGCGCACGCCGGCACAACACCGCAGCGGACATCCCCCGATCCGCAGCCGATGGGCGCCATGGCGCCATGACGAGCCTAGCCGATGGGCCGGACAGCCGGCGCGTGCGGGCTCCGCCGTCATTTCTTCGGCCTCACGTGTTCCGGGGCCCGAAGAATGACAGACTGGAGCCCGGAAAAGGCACATCGGCGTTGGAGGACAACATGGCAAAAGCAGACCAGGTCAACGGATCACCGGCGGTTTACCGAAACGGGCAGGAGATCGAGTGCTGGTTGACGGACATGGACGGCGTCCTGGTCCACGAAAACCAGGCTGTCCCCGGCGCGGCCGAGCTGATCCAGCGCTGGGTGGACACCTCCAAGCGCTTCCTGGTGCTGACCAACAACTCCATCTTCACTCCCCGCGACCTTGCCGCCCGGCTCCGTGCGTCGGGCCTGGAGGTTCCGGAGGAGAACATCTGGACCTCGGCCTTGGCCACCGCGCAGTTCCTCAAGGACCAGGTGCAGGGCTCAGGTTCCGGAAACCGCGCCTACACCATCGGTGAGGCCGGGCTGACGACGGCGCTGCACGAGGCGGGCTTCATCCTCACCGACCAGGACCCGGACTTTGTGGTGCTCGGGGAAACGCGCACCTACTCCTTCGAAGCGATCACCATGGCCATCCGCCTGATCCTCGCCGGAGCCCGCTTCATCGCCACCAACCCTGACGCAACCGGCCCGTCCAAGGACGGCCCCATGCCTGCGACCGGTGCCATCGCTGCCCTGATCACCAAGGCCACCGGACGGGAACCGTACATCGTGGGCAAGCCGAATCCCATGATGTTCCGGTCGGCCATGAACCAGATCGACGCACACTCGGAAACCACTGCCATGATCGGTGACCGGATGGACACTGACATCATCGCGGGCATGGAGGCCGGCCTGCATACGGTCCTGGTGCTGAGCGGCATCACGCAGCGTGACGAGATCGCGTCGTACCCGTTCCGGCCCAACCAGGTGCTCAACTCCGTCGCGGACCTGAAAAGCCAGATCTAGCACACAGGCTTAGAAAACAGTCACCCTCGATCCCCCGCCGGGAAGAGGGAAGAACTCGTTCATCAGTCGGTCCACGATGGGCCGGTAGACGGTGGGGTTCCAGCCCGGACTGGCGTGTGCCGGCCGGGCGCCCTCCGTTTGCAGGTCTGTTGACACCATGTTGGAACGGAAGGCAGCCTCCCACGCCTCCCGGGCTGTCTGGTACTGCACCGTCTGGTCCCGCGGGTTGCCGATGAACGCCATCTTCGCCCCACCGAGCTTCTCCACGAACCGGAGCCCGTCGAAGTGGTAAATGTAGGCGGACTCCGACTGCACGAGCACGCTGGAGGGGGCGATCGGGGACAGCTGTTCCAGGGTCTGGTCCAGAATCTGGCGCCAGGTCCGTTCGTCCTTGTGGATCACCCGCTCCCCCAGTTCGTACCCGCCGCGCAGCACGGACGGAACACGGAAACCACGCTCGTAGAGGAACACCACGCCGTCGAACCAGCTCTGGTCCAGTACGTCGTGCTTGCTGTACGGGCTGGAATCGAGCAGGATGAACGCCACCTCCACGCCATGGAGTTCGCGGAGGCGGGCGGCGACCTGAGTGGCCACCATGCCGCCGAAGCTGTGGCCATAGAAGAACAGTTTGGTGAGCTTGTTCGCCCGCACATGCTCAATCACGGCAATCACCAGTTCGTCGATGTCCAGCCCTTGGTTGGAATAGCCGACGGCGGCCAGCCGGGCGCGCTTGTTCAGCGCCCCGCGCAGGGCGTTCAGGATCCACTGCGCTTCTTCCCAGCTGGTTTTGTAGCCCGGAAACAGGAACCAGCTGGCATCGGGGTAGTACGCATCGGCGAAGTCGTCCCGGACTTCAAGGATCCTGTTGACCCGCCGCTCCGACTGGACGCGGCGGGTGACCAGCATATCCCCGGCCAGCAGGGCGGAGGCTCCTGTTCCCCAGAGGAAGCCCCGGCGGGAGAACTGCCGGAGGGCGGCAGCGCCGGCCAGCAGCCGGGCATGGTCAATTCCCGGCTGTTCAGGCTGTCCCTGCGGATCTGTTTCCCCCCTGTACGGCACTTGACTACCGTACGCACAGCCGGAGCCCCTGCTGCAACCCCCGGTTAGGCCGGGCCGGGTCAGCTGGCCGCCAGGCCCTCCCCGGCGGGGTCGTGCAGGCCTTCAACCGGCCTCCGGCGTGATATTTCCTGGCCGATCTCGTTATACCTGGCCAGCAAGTCGGAGCCGGCAAACGCCTCAGGCTCATCGAGCAGCGCAAAGATCGAGTCGCTGGCGGCGAGGAGTTCGTCGTCGGAATACTCGCTGAGGGGTCGTCCGAACATCGCGTCAACGGGAGCCTGGGCGTCCCGGTCTGCGCTGGCCGCGAAACCGTCCGTGAGTTCATCGGTGATGGCCAGCGACAGTTCGTTGACGCCAGCTTCCGGCGGGGCCGTATCTGCCAGCGGCGTCAGCACCAGCGACACGCCTCCCCCGGCCATACCGGGAAGAGCGGCCCCGTCGATGGCGTTGAGGTCGCTGCGAAGGCCCGCCAGCGCCGCCGATTCCACGAAGGCAGCCCGGGAGAGGTCCACGTGGATGTGGGAGGGAATGCCCATGGCCCGAACACGTCGGACCATGTTCACAAGTGCCGGGCGGGATTCTTCATTGAGGCTGCCACGGATATCAATCCTGACGGTGTCTGTGAGAACGTCACGCGTAGCGAGGGCGTGCAATTTGCGGTCCATAGGTACTCCAAATAAGGGTGTCTATGGCCGACGGCTCAACCTCGGCAAGCGTATCCTCCGCAACACCCCGGCACAAGCCGCAGAAGTTGCCTAGCCTGTGTGGGCTTTGCCGGGCTCCTGGTAATGCGTTCGGGTGCCTGCCCCGCCGACGGAATCCACCAGTGACCTTGCGATATCCCGCAGCTTGGTGTTGCTGTTGCTCGAAGCTTCCGTCAGGATCTGGACTGCCGCATCCTGGCTGCAGCGGTTTTGTGCCATCACGATGCCCACGGCGATGTCGATGATGGTGCGGGACTCCAGGGTGGCACGCAGGTTGGCGGCGCTGTCGGTATGCAGTGAAAACCTGACAGCCAATCGCAGCGCCTGCGAGATTTCCCGCGTATAGCCCCGGGCCTTGGCCGCGGCACGTTCGTCGAATTTGTGCGGTACGTCCGAATAGAGGTTCAGGGCCGCTTTCGCTTCCCCTTGGAGGTGGAACGGGAGGGACAGCACCGAACGCAGCCCATGGGACGCGACAGCGTTGGCGTAGTCCGGGCCCCAGCGGTCCTCCTCGAAGAGGTCCGGGACGTTGACTTCGCGTTCCTCCTCGGCCGCGGTCAGGCACGGGCCCTGGGAGAGTGAGTACTGGATCTCGTCCACTTCGCGGGCGGAATCGCTGCTCCAGCCGATGGTGGCAGCTTTCCGGTCCCGGAGGAGCGTGATGCCGCACAGGGCGTCGTCGCCGTCGCCTGCCACCTGGTGGGCCGAAAACCTGGCCAACTCGTTGAGGAACTGCTCAAAGTCCGCGCTGTCCAGGATGAGGTTCTGGACCTGCTCGGTGGTGTTCAACGGAAGTTCCGGTGGGAGCATGGCGCGTTCTCCAATAGCTGCAGACGAGGGTTGAGCAAATACTAGGACGACCCCCTGCGCCAGTCCAACCGACACCAGCTTACGCCGGTGCCGGCTGGAGCCGGACTAGGAAAGTCCCAGCTCGTCCTTGCCGAAAGCGAAGAGGTACGGCACGCCGGTTTCGGCTTCAATTTTTTCCTTGGCACCGGTGTCGCGGTCCACGATGACGGCCACGGCCACCACGTTGCCGCCGGCCTTGCGGACGCCCTCAACTGCGGTGAGAGCCGAGCCGCCGGTGGTGGACGTGTCCTCGAGCACCAGCACTTTCCGTCCGTCGACGGACGGGCCTTCGACCTGGCGGCCCATGCCATAGGACTTCTGCGCCTTCCGGACTACGAAGGCGTCCACGGTGCGGCCGGCGTCCACCGCGGAGTGCATCACGGCGGTCCCCACGGGGTCGGCACCCATGGTCAGACCGCCGGCGCACTCAAAGTCGATCCCGGCGTCGTCCGCCAGTGCCAGCATGACCTGGCCCACCAGCTTGGAAGCCTCGTGGTGGAGGGTGATGCGGCGCAGGTCGATGTAGTAATCGGCCTCCGCTCCGCTGGACAGGATCACCTTGCCGCGGACGACGGCGAGCTCCTTGATCAGCTCAAGAAGGCGGGCACGTGCGGCAGTGGCATCAAGAGGGGAAGTCATGGTCTCCAGTTTAGCGGCGGGCGAAGCCGGGTGCGTGTTCCGGCCGGGGTCCGAAGGCGATGAGCCGCGGCAGAATCCGCCGCGCCACCGGAGCGTGCCGGAGGACGAACAGCAGGGCCGGCGGAGGGCCGGGCGTTCTTCCGGCGAACAACGGGACGAACACTGCCCGGTGCATGATGCGCTGGACGGTCTGGACAACAATGGTTGGCATCCGGCGCCGCCGTTCCACCGCAGCGAGTTCCTGCACGCCCACGTGCCCGCTCAGAAGTGCCGGCGCCAGCAGGGACGCCGCCGCCACGGCATCCTGGATGGCCAGATTAATGCCCACGCCGCCCACGGGGGACATGGCATGGGCGGCGTCGCCGATGCACAACAGCCCGTCCACATACCAGCGCCGCAGCCGGTCCAGCCGGACATCCAGCCAGTGAAGGTCATCGAGCGAACGGATGGAAGCGACGCGGTCCGCCAGGTCCGGCCGGAGTGCGGCAACGCGTTCCCGGAACCGTTCCACCCCTTCGGAGCGGATCCGGGCGCTGTCTCCTTTGGGGGCGAGGTAGCCCATTTGGTAGTAGTCGTCGCGGAACAGGGCGATCATGGCTTCGCCATCCCGGAAGGCCGGAACGATGCCCGCCACCGCACCTTTTTCCGAAGCATGGCGGGGGAGCTTGAACCACCAGGTGTCAAAGGGAACCGGATAATCCGTTGGCTGCAGGCCGGCGGCCCGGCGCAGCACGGAATGCCGCCCGTCCGTGGCCACTACCAGGTCCGCGTGAAGCGTCCCTTCGGTACCGTGGCTTTCGGTTCCGCGGCTTTCGGTGCCGTGGCTTGACGAAGCTGATGTTGGCGTCGATCCATTCCGCAAGGCCTGCATCCCACGCGCCGGCGAAGCCCGCCAGGGCATTGCGGGCAACGGTGCCATTGTCCGAGAGGTTGTCGCAGCAGACGACGGCGAGCGGTCCCGCGCCGGCAGCCCGGCGGGCGGCGATGGCGAGCACCAGCCGGCCCAGCGGCGTCGCCGGATATCCGCTGCCGGAAGCCAGCAGCGCAAGGTCGGCGGCGACGTCGGACGCTCCGCTATCCAGCAGGCCGTCGGAGCCTATACGGTAGGCGGCCTCGGTGATGGTCAGTGTGATGACGGCGGTGGCGGGGGCCGCCACCAGCTCCACCAGGCGCTGCACGTCGGCTCCGTCCACGGCCTCCACAATGCTGCTGACCACGGTGAAGGAGTCGCCAGAGTCGGCGCGTTCCACCACTGTGAACAGCCCGTCCTGTTCAGCCAGCGCCAGCGCGGCGTCCGGGCGGCGGCCAGTGAAAGCTGCGATGCCCCAGTCCGCGGCGTCAGACGCCTGGTGGGTGTACCAGGCCTGGTGCGAGCGGTGGAAGGCACCAAGGCCCAGGTGCACGATCCGCACGGGGGCCTTGGCGGCGGGGCGCAGCCGGCGGTTGAGTTGGGGAAGGCCGACGGCGGATTGCGCACCGGGCTGCAGTTCGATGCTCACAGCTTGAACACCCTTCGGGGCGAACCGTCCACCAGGTCAACGATCAGTGCGTGGGCGCGGTCCTCGCTGACGCGGTGCTCTGCTACCAACCGGGCCAGGAAGGACGCTTCGATCCGGCGGGACGCGTCATGGCGGGCGGGGATGGAGCAGAACGCACGGGTGTCGTCGATGAAGCCCGAGGAGCGGGAGAAGCCGGCTGTTTCGGTGACGGCCGAGCGGAAGCGCAGCATGGCGTCCGGTGCGTCCAGGAACCACCACGGCGCGCCGAGGTACACGGACGGGTAGAAGCCCGCCAGCGGCGCGAGTTCGCGGGAGAACACGGTCTCATCCAGGGTGAACAGCACCAGGTGGAAGTCCTTGGCGGTGCCGAAGTCCTGCAGCACGGGGCGGATGGCCTCGGTGTAGTTGATCGCGAAAGGGATGTCGTGGCCGGTGTCGGCGCCGAACGTGTTGAAGGTAGGTTCGTGGTGGTTGCGGTAGGAGCCGGGGTGGATAGTCATCACGAGGCCGTCCGCGACAGACATCCGCGCCATCTGGTACATCATGTGCGCTTCGAAGGCGTCCCGGTCCTGCGCCGTGGCCTTCCCTGATCGAGCGCGTTCGAACAGGGCCGCGGCCTGGGCGGCGTCAAGCTTCAGCGTTGCGGGAGTGCGGACGCCATGGTCGGCGGAGACGGCGCCGTGCTCCACGAAGTAACGACGCCGGTTCTCCAGCGCGGTGATGTAGCCCCCGTAGCCGGTGCCGCCGTCGCCCGCTGCCGCGATCAGGCGGTCAACGTTCGCTGACCAGGTGGGGTGCGCGATGTTCAGGTAGGCGTCCGGACGGAAGGTGGGCAGGACGCGGCCATGGAATGTGGGGTCCTGGGCAATTGCCTGGTGGCTGGCCAGGCTGTCCAGGGGATCATCCGTGGTGGCCAGGACCTCGATGTTGAAGTCCTTGAAGAGCTGGCGGGGACGGAAACCCGGCTCCAGCAGCTTGGCCGAAATGGCATCGTAGCTGGCGTCGGCGGTCTCGGCGCTGACCTCCTGCTGCAGGCCGAAGACGCTGTCGAACTGGGTCCGGAGCCAGTAGCCGGAGGCGGTGCCTTCGAACAGGGGCCACGCCTTGCAAAACTCGCGCCAAACCGTTCGGGAGTCCGGTTCGCCGGTTGCCGTGCCGCGCACCCGGTCCAGCGGGACACCGCTCGCGTGGATCAGGCGGGTGACGTAATGGTCCGGGCTGACCAGCAGCGCCGCCGGGTCCGGGAACGGGGTGTTGTGCTCGATGACTGCGGCGTCAACGTGCCCATGAGGGGAAAGGATGGGGAGGTCCTCGACCCGCTGCAGGAGCTCGCGCGCAATGCGGCGGGTTCCGGGATCAGCGGGGAGGAGCCGGTCTGGGTTGGCGGCGATCGACTGTGACATAGGTCAATAGTCCGGGTTGCATCCCAGTTTTGTCAACCGGTTGCCAAAACTTGCCATTCTTGTTTCCGTCGGGATTTTCACTGCTGTGTGACTCCAGGCTTCAGGACCTCAGCCCGGGGCTCCCCCTTCGGCGTCAGCCCTTGGGTGCGAGCCGTCCGCTGGAGCCGCGCAGGACCAGTTCGGTTTCCACGCGGAGGGTGCCCACCGGATCCCCGTTGCCGTGGAGCAGGTCCAGCAGCAGGCTGGCGGCTCCCGAGCCACACTCCCCCAGCGGCGAGCGCACGGTGGTCAGCGGCGGTGTGGTGAAGTCCGCACCAAAGATGTCGTCGAAGCCCACAATGCTGATGTCATCCGGCACCACCATGCCGCCCGCCTGCAGCTCCTGCATGAGGCCTATGGCCAGGAGGTCGTTATAAGTCAGGACTGCCGTGGCGTCGGTGGCCAGGACGTCGCGCGCCACCTGCCTGCCGCCGTCGACCGTTGGCTTGCTGGACTCCACCCGCACTGCCTCCAGCCGGGACCAGTCACAGGCGGCCCGGACTCCTTCCCAGCGCCGGGCGGACATCCAGGACTTCGGGGGCCCGGCAACAAAAGCGATCTTGCGGTGGCCGTTGGCGGCGAGGCTGCGCACCGCCTCCCCGATGCCCTTCCGAACCTCGGGGACAACGCACGGCACGCCGTCGACCTCGCGGTTGATGACTACCACCGGCTTGTCCCGGGCGAGGGTTCGGATGTCGTCGTCGTCCATCCGGGGGCTGGCCAGGATGAGGCCGTCCACGGTGGCCATCATCCGCCGGGCCGCCGTCAGTTCCGTGACCGCGGACTCGGCGGACTCGGCAAGCACCAGGGTGTAGTCCCGCACGGTGGCGGTGGTTTCGGCGCCGCGGATGATGTCGAAGAACGTGGGGTTGGTGATGTCCGCTACGATCAGGCCGAAGGTGCTGGTCCGGCCCGTCGGCAGCGCCCGGGCGAACGGGTTGACCTGGTAGTTCAGCTCGGCAGCCGCATCCTCAATAAGCTTCTGCGTCTTGGCGCTGACCCGTCCCGGCTTGCTGAGCGCACGGGAAACGGTGGACGGATTGACGCCGGCAACTTTGGCAATGTCGTAGATGGTGGCGGCTGATTTGTCACCCCGTCCGCGTTTGGCGGGAGCGGCTGCTGCTCCGGAGTTCGTCGATTCAGTCACCGCTCCATCGTAGACCGGGTGGCAACAAAAACGGGCCGGTTGCCATGGCATGGCAGCAACCGGCCCGCAATGGATCGCTAGGAGCGTTCGGGGAACTTGCCCTCGTCGGCGATGCGCTTGTTCAGTTCGGCCAGGAACACGTCCTCGTCGAAGTCCAGGCCCACTTCGGTCCCGGTCCAGCTGGACAGGTGGATGGCGTTGGCCAAGCGGACGCCGTTGATGCCGTCCGAGCCCGGCGCGAGCAGCGGGGTGCCGTCCAGGATGTTGGCGGCGAAGTTCTCCAGGACACCGGCGTGCTGCCCGCCCCAGACAGACTCGAATTCGATCACTTCGGTGGTGTAGTACTGCTCGGGGTTCAGCTCGCCCCTAAAGAGCTTGCGGACTTCGTCCATGTCCATGGCGTCGCTGAGTTCACGCTCGGGCTTGACCATGCGGGTTACGGTGGCGGTTTTGGAGTTTTCGACGACGATCTTGCCCTGGTCGCCCAGGATTTCGAAGCGGTCGGTTCCCACGAGGTCATGCGTGGCGGTGACAAAGACGCCGGTGGCGCCGTCACCGTAGTCAACCACCGCGGTGACTTCATCCTCGACGGCGATGTCCCGGCGGAAGCCGTAGGCCACCTTGGCATAGACGGATTTGGGCACGCCGCAGATCCACTGCCACAGGTCCAGCTGGTGCGGTGCCTGGTTGACCAGGACGCCGCCACCTTCGCCGCCCCACGTGGCGCGCCATTCGCTGGAGTTGTAGTAGCCCTGCGGCCGCCACCAGTTGGTGATGATCCAGTTGGTGCGGCGGATGGTGCCGATCTCGCCGTTTTCGACGATCTCCTTGAGCTTGCGGTACAGCGGGTTGTTGCGCTGGTTGAACATGATGGCGAAGGACAGCTCGGGTTTGGAGGCCGCGAATTCGTTCAGTTCCTTGACCTGCTTGGTGTAGACGCCGGCGGGCTTCTCCACGAGGGCGTGGATGTTGCGCTTGAGCGTTTCGATGCCCATTTCCGGGTGGAGGAAATGCGGGACGCACGTAACCACTGCATCGACGTGACCGCTTTCCAGCATGGCGATGTAGTCGTCATAGAAGGGGGCGTCCGGGTAGGCGGCCAAGGCAACTTCCTTCTTGGCCAGATCGGTGTCGCAGACAGCCCCGACCACCATGTTGGGGACCATGCCGTCTGTGATGAACCTGGCGTAGGCGCCGCCCTGCTGGCCCAGGCCGATGATGCCGAGGCGTACTTTCTTGCTCACAGTTATTTATCCTTTTCGTTGGTTGAGCTTGTCGAAACCAGTTGCTTGAAACCGTCGTTGCTTAGAAAAGCCCGGAGTGGCCGAGGGCAATCAGGTTGTTGTAGGAGATCTGCAGCGCTTCCCAGACTGTCCGGCCATAAAGTTCATCCTGCTCCACCAGCAGATACGCGGCGCCTGCAGCCTGCGCGGCCGGGATGATGGACGCGAAGTCCAGGTTTCCTTCGCCCACTTCGGCGAACTGGACCACGTTTTTGAATTCGGCCATGAATCCGGCGAAGTCTCCGGAATCCAGGAGCCCCATAGCCGCTTCCGGCATTTGGCCGATGCGGTAGTCCTTGAGGTGGACCATGGCTGTGCGGCCAGCGTACTTTTCCAGGGTGCGGACCGGATCCAAGCCGCCGCGCTGTACCCAGTGCACGTCGATTTCCAGGCCCATCGCTGGGGAGTTCTCGGCAATGATGTCCAGCATGAACTTGCCATCGAATTTCGCAAACTCGATGTGGTGGTTGTGGTAGTAAAGGCCCAGGCCCTGCTCCTTCAGACGCTCGGCATATTCATTGGCCTGCTTGGCGAAATTGATCACCGCACCGATGGATGTCATTGCGTCGAACGGCAGCATGCCGATCCGCAGCAGCTTCGAGTCCAGGCTTTGGGCGTCGTCCACAATCTTGTCGAAGTGCTCCGTCAGTGAATCGCCGGGCCGGCCCT
Source organism: Arthrobacter sp. HS15c (assembly GCF_040812005.1). NCBI lineage: Bacteria > Bacillati > Actinomycetota > Actinomycetes > Micrococcales > Micrococcaceae > Arthrobacter > Arthrobacter sp. HS15c. The sequence continues at coordinate 146,886 of NZ_JBFOHM010000006.1, read as the reverse complement.
TGGGGGTCTCCATGGCCACGGAAAGTGCCGCGATGTCCATCCCCAGTTCGGTGCGGGAACGGTCCAGTTCAGCGACGTTTTCCGGGGTCATCGGGATCTGGGAGATCTCGACGGCGTTGTAGCCCATTGCGCAGACCTTGCGGAGCGTTTCGAACGCCCCGATCTCCGCGAAACTGTCTTTCAGCATCATCGCTTGTACGCCGATTTTGGCTGTGCTGGCCATGGTGGTCCTCCGTTGTCTTCTGACCCCTTTAGGGCCATCGTGCCCGTTTGCTCAGGAAACCTTGTGAGCCGAATCCGGGTAGCTCTGCCGGTAGACGTCTTTGATGATGCGCAGCGATTTTTCGGCTTCTGCGGGGCTGATCCAGAACGGTTCGGCCTCGTCCAGCCGGGCGTAGAAGTCGCTGATCAGCAGCTCGTGCGAGACACCCCAGTAGGACAGGCCGCCGGAGTCGCTCTTTCGCTCCGGAATGACGTCCACGCGCCCGTCATCATGGGTGACAGTGAGGTCGCCCCGCAGGCTCAGGACCGCCCTCTCGGTGACCACATCGAGTGTCACCGGCGCATTAAAGGCATTGGCCAGGGTGGCATAAAACGCGCTCCGGGCACCGTTGGCATGTTCTGCGACGAATTCTGCGGTGTCCTCCACCTCGATGGTGCCGCCCAAGAACCGCGTGGAAGCATTTCCCGTGACCGTGACGACGTCGCCCACCAGCCATTGCAGCAGGTCAACGGTGTGGATCGCCTGGTTCATCATGAGGCCACCGCCGCCGCCGGCCCACGTCCCCCGCCATGGCCTGCTCTGGTAATACTCAGGGGCCCGCTGCCACATGACCGTTGCGGATGCACCCACCACTGGCCCGAGTTCACCGGATGCGAGCAGGGCATGCATGGCCTGCGCCGTGGCGTTGTACCGGTTCTGGAAGCAGACGGCGATCTTCGCCCTGCCTGCAGAGGCGGCCTCAACCAGGCGGCGCCCCTCCGCCAGGGTGTGTGCCAGCGGCTTTTCCACGATGACGTTCACGCCGCGCTCCAGGCAGTCCGCTGCCACCGACGCATGCTGGTCGTGCGGAGTACAGATATGCACGACGTCGGTCCGGACTGCCTCGATGAGACTCAGATGGTCGGCGAAGCCGGGGACGCCATACGCGGCCACGGCGGCAGCCAGCCGCTGCGGATCCGCATCGCAGACCGCAACCAGAGAGACACCGTCGAGCTTTGCAATCGCTTCTAAGTGCACGGCGGAAACGTCGCCGCAGCCGATGACCGCCGCCGTTGTGCTCAAGAGAGTTCAACCCCGTTCTTCGCGGCGAGTGCGGCGAAGGCGCGGGCGGCGATGCCGAACGCCACCGGTCCCGAGAAGCCGCCCAGCTCATGCGCGCTGGCAAGGTGGGGCTCCAGTGACGCAAAACCGGAGAAGCCGTCAGCCTTGAGCGCGGCGATGGTGGCGTCGAGTTCGCCGTCGCCCTCACCGGACGGCACCACTTCGCCGGTGGTGGCGAGCGCATCCTTGACCTGGAGGTACTCGAGGTACGGGCGCAGTATGGCGTACCCGTCGGTGTACGGCTTGACGCCCACCTGCACGAAGTTGGCGTTGTCCCAGGCGACGCGCAGGGCCGGAGAGTTCACGGATTCCATGATGTCCAGCACACGCTGCGGCGTATCGCCGTAGATGTCCTTTTCGTTTTCATGCAGGAGCACGACGCCGGATTCCTCAGCGAGCGTTGCCAGGGCACCCATGCGGACCAGGACGTCGTCGCGGATGTCTTCGGGGGTCAGGCCGTCGGCCCGGTAGAACGAGAAGATCCGGACGTAGTTGGTATCCAGGCCCTTGGCCACGGCGATGATCTGGCGGAGCCGTTCCACCTCATGCTCCACGGGGAGGCTCACATCCACCTTGCCGATGGGGCTGGCTACCGCCGAGACCTTGAGGCGCTTGGCATCGAGAATTTCCTTGAGCGCGGCAACCTGGTCCGGTGTCAGCTCGGAGACGTTCGTCCCCCAAGCGCTGCGGACCTCGATATGGCTGGCGCCCAGTGCGAGCAGCACAGACGCCTGAATGGCCGGATCCGGATCAATTTCGTCGCCGAATCCTGAGAGCTGCCAGGTTGCGGATGGTGCTTGGGTCAAGGGAATCTCCTCGGTAGAACCCTCGCGGCAGGGGAAGCCGTGGATTCCAGCTACGGCGCGTGGGTGACTCGGTTCACAGAGCGGTGCTCCCGCAAGTCTAGGCTTGATGCCAATCAATGACAACCGATTGCCAAAAATTGGCGGATTGTGGCATTCTTGGCGGATGCAACTGTGGCAACGGCCATAGCCGCCCCCGTCATTCCGTTCAGAGAGGAGCGCCATGGCGACGCAAGCCGCAGGAACCGACCGCCCTGCCACGATCCACGACATCGCTGCCAGGTGCGGAGTTGCGGCTTCAACCGTTTCCCGCGCGCTTTCCACACCGGACCGGGTCAACATCCGTACCCGCGAACGAATCGAAGCCGCGGCGGCAGCGTTGAATTACAGGCCGAACATCCAGGCCAAGGCGCTGAGCTCAGGCCGGACGTCCGCCGTCGGGGTACTGGTGCCGGACATAACCAACCCCTTCTACTTTGACCTGATCCGCGGAACCCAGCTCCAGCTCAAGGCGGCCGGGTACACCCAGTTGCTGGTGGACACGGAGGAGTCCGACGAGGTCGAGGCCACCACCGTTGACCAGTTGCGCAAGAGCGCTGACGGAATCATCGTTGCCGCGTCGCGGCTGAGCGACGAGGCATTGCTCGCAGCGGCCGCGACCATGCCCTTGGTGGCCATCAACCGGGACGTTCCGGGCGTTCCGGCGGTCATCATCGACACTCCCTCGGCCACCAGCCAGGCACTGGACCACCTCGTTTCGCTGGGCCACACCAGGATTGCCTACATTGCCGGGCCCACCACGTCCCAGTCCAGCACGCGGCGATGGGCCGCCCTGGCCGGGGCGGCAGAGGAACGCGGAGTCGAAGTCCGCCGGCTTGGGCCGTTCGCGCCCAAGACCCAGTCCGGTGCGGCCGCAGCGGACGCCGCTGTCCACTCCGGCGTCACGGCCTGCATTGCGTTCAACGACCTGATTGCCATCGGGATGCTGCAGCGGCTGCGCGAACGCGGTCTCCGTGTACCTGAGGACATGAGCATTGTGGGGTGCGACGACATTTTCGGGGCGGACTTCTGCAATCCGCCGCTGACCACCATGGCCTCCCCCATCGAACAGGCAGGCCGCGTGGCTGTCTCCGTGCTGCTGGCCCAGCTGAACCCGCTGGCAGGCGGCGGCACGCGCAACCGCTCCGTAATGCCCACCCACCTCACCGTCCGCGGCTCCACGGGGCCGGCTCCGGAGGACACAGTTGAGCGTTATTGACACTGCTGGCTAGGCTGGGACACATGCGCGAACTCCAGGCCAAAATCGTTGAAGAAATGGGCGTGCAGCCCCGGATCGATCCCGTCGGGGAGGTGCGCAAACGCGTGGCTTTCCTTAAGGACTACCTCAAGGCAACACACACCAAGGGCTTTGTCCTGGGAATCTCCGGCGGCCTGGACTCATCGCTCGCCGGCAGGCTGGCCCAGCTTGCCGTTGAGGAGCTGGAGGCCGAAGGCGTGGAGGCCAACTTCGTGGCTGTCCGCCTGCCCTACGGCGTGCAGCACGACGAGGACGACGCACAGGCCGCTCTGGACTTTGTCCAGGCCAAGACTGAGTGGACCTTCAACATCTCCGCCGCCGTGGACGGCTTCGAGGACGAGTTCGAAAAGACAGTGGGAAACGGGATTTCCGATTTCCACAAGGGCAACACCAAGGCGCGCACCCGGATGATTGCCCAGTACGCGCTGGCCGGCGAACATAACTACCTGGTCATCGGCACCGACCACGGCGCCGAGTCAGTCACCGGTTTCTTCACCAAATACGGCGACGGCGGCGCGGACATCCTGCCACTGTTCGGTCTGAACAAGCGCCAGAACCGTGAACTCCTGGCCGAGCTGGGAGCCCCCGCACGCGTCTGGGAGAAAGTGCCCACCGCGGACCTCCTGGACGGCAAGCCCGGGCGCACCGACGAGGACGAGCTGGGTATCACGTACGACCAGATCGACGACTACCTCGAGGGCCGCGACGTGCCGGACGAGGTAGCCGAAAAGATCGAAGAAAAGTACCTGCGCACCCGCCACAAGCGCACCGTGCCCGTCACGATCTTCGACACCTGGTGGAAGGACTAAGGTTCCGGGGCGCCCGGGCGGACCTCTAGGCGGGCATGACCCACGACGTCGACACGTACCTTGCGGGGAAGCCGCCGGCCGCCGTCGAACTTTTCCGCCTGTTCCGCGCGCTGGTTCTTGCCGCCGGCGAATGCGAGGAGCGCGTCCACCGCACGGAGGTGGCGTGGGCGGACCGGCGCGTGTTCGCCGCCGCGTTTATCATGTCCGGGCGGCTGGAAGTGGCCATTGACCTGCTGCGGCAGGTGGACCATCCGGCCCTGCTATTAAGCTTTCCCACCACCATGAAGGTGTACACGCACCGCTTCAGCTTCGCCGCAGCTGACCAGTTGGACGCCGACATCGCAGCGTGGCTGGTCGAAGCGCATGACGACGTTGGACCGGGCACCCGTTGAACCCCCGTGGCTCCGGTCAGGCGCCGCGCCATCCGGATCAGAGGCTTCTTTTAGGGCAGCAGGACGATCTTGCCGTGGCCGTGGCCGCTGCGGCTCAGTTCCAGCGCCTCGGCCGCCTCGACCAGCGGCAGCCGATGCGCGATGGTGAACGTGATCAGGCCTTCCGCTGCGAGCGTGGCCACGTCCATGATCCGGCCCTCCTGCTGCTGCACGGCGGCAATCCCGGCCTCCTTTGACTGTTTGCCCGGAGCGGTAATGACGGCCCGGCCGCGGTCCGGGAGGAGTTCGACTGTTGCGGCCACGGACTCCTCAGTCCCCACGGCGTCCAGCACGGCGGTGACAGCTCCGGCCTCCTCAGCGGCGGACCTGATGCGGTCCGTCAGGCCGGGCCCGTAAGGAACGGCCTCCGCGCCCAGCTCCCGCAGGTAATCCTGGTTGGCTTCCGACGCTGTGCCAATCACGCGTGCGCCAAAGGCCTGGGCAATTTGGACGGCGGCGGAGCCCACACCTCCGGCCGCCGCGTGGATCAGCACGGTGTCACCCGGGCCTACGCCCAGCTGCTTCAAGGCCGAGTAAGCCGTGCCCCCAGCCACCGGAATGCAGGCAGCCTGTTCAAAATCGACGCCGGCGGGCAGGGGCGTGAGCTGATCGGCGGGCACAACGGCCTCCATGCGGTAACCGCCCGTGAAGCCGCTCCAGATGACTTCGTCCCCCACGGTGAAGCCTTCAAAAGCGGGCCCCACCGCCGTCACCACTCCGGCGGCCTCGCTGCCCGGCACTTCAGGGAGGTCCAGCGGCGCCACTTTGCTGAGGTGCCCTGCCACCAGCTTCCAGTCCGTCGGGTTGACTCCAATGGCGCGGAACTCCACCCGCACCTCGCCGGCCGCGGGTTCGGGCAGGTCCTCCGGCCCGACCTTCAAAACCTCCGGATCGCCGTACTGTTCGAAGTAGACGTTCGTGCTCATGTCCCTGGGCTCCTTCGGGTGTTTGGCACTCTATGGCTAGCGTAGGCACGCCCCGCCCGACGTCACAACAGTTCCTTGGCGGGGGAACCCAGCTTGTTCGTGATCCGGTGGGCCTCCTCCATCAGGAGCCGGCCGAGGAACTCCTGCCGGTCCTCGCGGAAGCGCGGTTCGATGCCGGTCAGGGAAAGTGCCCACGCGGGCCGTCCCGCCTGGTCAAAAACGGCGGCACCCATCCCCCAGCTGCCTTCGAGCACCAGGCCGGGATTCACCGAGTAGCCTGCCTGCCGGGTCCTGGCCAGGCCCGCGCGGACAACTTCTGCCGTGTGCGCTGCGGCGAACGCGCCCGCATGGCCTGCCCAGGATGCCAGCAGCTGTTCCTGTTCCGCCTCCGGCAGGAACGCCATGATTGCTGTCCCGGCCGAGGCGACGCCCAGCGGGAAACGGACTCCTTCATGCAGCACGAAGGAACGCACCGGGAAGCTGCCCTCCTCCCTGAGCAGGCAGACCGTCTCCGCTCCCCGGCGGATGGAAAAGAACGCACTCTCCCCCGTCTCCTCCGCCAGCCGGCGGAGGCTGGGCCGGGCGATCTCCTCAAGCGGGAACCTTGCGGACGCCACGGACCCCATCAGCAGGATTTCGGGCCCGAGGACCCAATTGCCGGTCCGGCCGTCATGGTCCAGTAGTCCTTCTGCCGCCAGCGACGTGAGCAGGCGGTGGACCGTCGGCCGGGTGAGCCCCGACTCCTTCACCAGTTCCACCAGCGGGCTGCCTTCGGGCTTGCGGCCGGCGATGCGCAGCAGCCCGGCGATGCGGCTGACAACCTGCGCGCCCTGCACGGGATTCTGGTTCATGTAAGACCTTCCAACCATTCAAAGTATCCATATTGTGGACTCCACTCAGGGTAGCGTCCACACTGTAAAAAGGCCACGATTTAGGCAATTCTGACGCCTTGACAGTCACCAATTCACTCCCGTACGCTCCGAAACCAGAGCCATTGTCCATAAAGTGGATTTCCACCCAACGCCCGCTCTCAATGAGGAGAAAAGCATGTCGAAACTAAAAACAGGCGCTGCCGACGCCCTCCGCGATGCCCTGCGGGATGGAATCACCCTGGCTGTGGGCGGCTTCGGCCTGAGCGGCATCCCGGCTGACCTGATCGAGGCTGTCCGCGACTCCGGTGTCCGGGGCCTCACAGTGGTGTCGAACAACATGGGCGTGGATGGCAAGGGCCTGGGTGTCCTGATTGAAGCGGGGCAGGTCCGGAAGGTCATCGCCTCCTACGTGGGTGAGAACAAGCTGTTCGCCGAGCAGTACCTAGCCGGGAAGCTGGAAGTGGAGTTCACCCCGCAGGGCACGCTCGCCGAACGCCTCCGCGCCGGCGGCGCCGGCATCCCCGCCTTTTACACCAAGACCGGTGTCGGCACGCTGGTCGCCGAGGGCAAGCGGCACGAGGTGTTCGACGGCGAAACGTACGTGCAGGAGCGCGCCATCCGCGCCGACGTCGCACTCGTCCACGCGCACACCGCCGACACGGACGGGAACCTGGTCTATCGCTACACGGCCCGGAACTTCAACCCCGTAGTGGCAACCGCCGGGGCGGTCACCATCGCGGAAGCGGAAGTCATCGTGGAACCCGGAACCCTGGATCCCAACCACATTGTCACCCCCGGCGTCTACGTCCAGCGCCTGGTCCAGGCGAGCGGCCGGGTCAAGGACATCGAACAGCGCACGGTCCGCCCGCGCACGGCCGAGCCCGTCCCCGCCTAGTACCGCTCCACAAGAGGTACCGCTTCACACAGCGCGAACGAACATTTAAGCCCCCTCAACTTTTGAACAAGGAGACCCCCATGGCCTGGACCAGGGATGAAATGGCTGCCATCGCGGCCGAGGAACTCAACGACGGCGACTACGTGAACCTGGGGATCGGCATCCCCACGCTGGTTGCCAACAACCTGCCCGACGGCGTGCGCGTGGTCCTGCAGAGCGAAAACGGCCTGCTGGGCATGGGCCCGTTCCCTTACGACGGCGAGGAGGACGCTGACCTCATCAACGCCGGCAAGCAGACCGTCACGGTCCTGCCCGGCGGCAGCATCTTCGACTCCGCGACGTCCTTCGGCATGATCCGCGGCGGCCACGTGAAAGTCGCCATCCTCGGCGCCATGCAGGTCTCCGGCAGCGGCGACCTCGCCAACTGGACCATCCCGGGCAAGATGGTCAAGGGCATGGGCGGCGCCATGGACCTCGTGGCCGGCACGCCGCGCGTGGTGGTCCTCACCGAGCACAACGCCAAGGACGGCACCGCCAAAATCGTCACTGAGTGCACCCTGCCGCTCACGGGGCTGAGCTGCGTGGACAGGATTATCAGCGACCTTGCGGTCTTTGACCTGGTGAAAGCGGACGACGGCGGCGGGCGGCAGCTCACGCTGACCCGCCTTGCGCCGGGGGTCACCGTGGACGAAATCCGGGCGAAGACCGAGGCCGCATTTGACGTCCAGCTCGAAAACGAGGAAGTGGCAGCATGAGCCTGAAGGAACAGTTCGGCAAAGACGTCCTGCTCACCGGCTGGGGCCACAGCCGGTTCGGCAAACTGACCGACGAGACCCTCGAGTCCCTCATCGTCCAGGTGGCCACGGAGGCCATCAGCAACGCCGGCATCGAAGCCGGCCAGATTGATGAAATCTACCTCGGCCAGTTCAACTCCGGCATGATGCCGCTGGCCTTCCCGTCATCCCTGGCATTGCAGGTCTCGCCGGAGCTGGCCAACGTCCCGGCCACCCGCGTCGAGAACGCCTGCGCCTCGGGGTCGGCCGCTTTCCAGCAGGGAACCAAGTCGCTGCTGGCCGGCACCGCGAAAACCGTCCTGGTGATCGGCGCGGAGAAGATGACGCACGCCGGTGCCGACGTTGTGGGAGCCGCCCTGTTGGGCGCCGACTACGACATGGCCGGGCAGACCTCCACCACGGGCTTCACCGGACTCTTCGCCGACGTCGCCAAGCACTACGAGAAGCGCTACGGGCGCGGGGACGGAAAGCTGGGCGACGTCCTGGGCACCATCGCGGCGAAAAACCACCGCAACGGCGTGGACAACCCCTACGCCCAGCTTCGCAAGGACCTCGGCGAGGAGTTCTGCCGCACCATCTCGGACAAGAACCCCATGGTCGCGGACCCCCTGCGCCGCACCGACTGCTCCCCCGTGTCCGACGGCGCCGCCGCCGTCGTGCTGTCCACCTCACCCACCGGCGGGGCCACTGCGCCGGTGCGGCTCGCGGGCTTCGGCCAGGCCAACGACTTCTTCCCGGCCGAGCGCCGGGACCCCACGGCCTTCGCGGCCACCCGGGTGTCCTGGCAGCGCGCCCTGGCGATGGCCGGCGTCGGGCTTGACGGGCTGGACTTCGCCGAGGTCCACGACTGCTTCACCATCGCCGAGCTCCTGATGTACGAGGCCATGGGGCTGACGGAACCCGGTCAGGGAGCCCGCGCCCTGGAGGAGGGCTGGGTCTTCAAGGACGGCAAGCTGCCCGTCAACGTCTCCGGCGGCCTGAAGGCCAAGGGCCATCCCGTGGGTGCCACGGGCGTGTCACAGCACGTTATCGCCGCGATGCAGCTCACCGGCACCGCCGGCGCCATGCAGCTGGCGAACCCGCGCCGGGCAGCCGTCCAGAACATGGGCGGCGTGGGCATCGCCAACTACGTCAGCGTCCTGGAAGCCGTCTAAGTCGAGCCGAACGTCGAAGTAGGCCAGTTTTGAAGCGTTGTGCGCCCCAAACCACTGGGCGCTGCGGGCAACCCAGCCAAAACTGGGCTGTTTCAGTGAGCCCGGATCAGTGCTGCGCTCTCGCCAAAGCCCAGCCGTTCGGCATTCTGCAGGGCGCTCCGCCCCTGGGGATCGCGGATGTTCGGATCGCCGCCTGCCTCGAGCAGGAGCCGGACCACCTCCTGCTGCCTGGGCCCGCCGTCGTTGAGCAGGATGGCCTCCTGCATGGCGGTCCAGCCCAGGTTGTTCACATGGTTGACGGGCACTCCAGCGGCCAGCAGAATGCGGACTGTCTCCACATGGCCGTGTTCGCTGGCCGGGATCAGGGCTGTCCCGCCGTAACGGTTGGTGCTGGCAACGTCGGCGCCGGCCACCAGCGTCAGCCGGAGGACCTCGTTGAAGCCCTCCGCCCCGGCGTAGAGGAACGCGGAGTCCTGGATGGCGTCCTTGGCATTGACATTGCCGCCGCGACCAATGAGCTCGCCCACGAGCGCCACATTGTTGGCCTTCGCCGCGGCGATCAGTTCCTGGTCGAGCCGGGCCTGGGCTTCGGCGGACAAGGCCGGCTCCGTTGAGGTTGGCGAAGTGGTGGTAGCCGGGGTTGCAGGCGGGGCGGACGTGGCGGGAGCGGAGGTCCCAGGACCCGGCAGGACGGACGACGGCGGCGCCTCCACCCGTGGTGCCTCGCCGGGAACCGCCTGGCAGGCCGCGAGGCACACCGCCACGCCGCCCGCCAAAATCAGTACCGCCGCCGCGCTGCCAGCCCGGCGCCGGTTCTTCAACCGCCAGGTCCTGAACCGCCTCATGGAGCCGAGCCTACTTGGCCGGGCCGGCTGCCAGCGCGGCGATGGTGTCGGCGCCGGCGGTGGCGCAGGCTTCGTCCAGGTTGCCGTCGGGGGCACCGCCCACACCAATGCCCGCCACTGAGACGCCGTTGACCTTCAGCGGGACGCCACCGGCGAGGAACAGGGTGCCGGGAAGGTCAGCGATGCTGGGTCCGTTGCCGTTGATGCGCTTGGCCAGCTCACTCGTGGGCGCACCGAAAGCGGCCGCGGTGTAGGCCTTCTGCTTGGCAGCCTCGATCGTGTGCTCGGCGGCGTTGTCGCCGCGAAGGAGCGCCTGGACAGTTCCGAACCGATCCACGAGGGCCACCGTGACGAACGGCAGCTTGTCCGCCTGGCATTTGGCGAGGGCTGCGCTGACGGCATCGGAAGAGGCGCCAACACTGATGCGGTTCTGCGCCACCACGGTTTCCGGTGCCTGCGGGATATCGACGGCGGGCACCGCGGCCGGGGCGGCCGCCTGGCTGGTTCCGGCATTGGCCGCGGCGGTCAGCCCGCCGGTGAGCAGCAACGCCCCGGCGGCAGCGGCGGCGGCAATCTTGTTGGACTTCTTCACGGTGTTCTCCTCATGCTGATGGACTCACGATGATGGGATCCCTTGGAACGGGCATCGGCTCCATCCATCCTGTCCAGCCGCGCCGGAACAAACATCGGGCCTTCGGCTGCGCCCCGCTCCTCCGCAAGGCCAGCAGCATCAGCCAAAAGGCTGAGAGACCAGCAATGGTGCGGGCAATAGCATGGGAGAGGAACTCCCCTGACCTGAACCGGACCCCATGCCATCCCCTGCCACTCCCCCCGAAACCCTGACCACAGGATCCGCCCTGCCTGCCAACCCTGGCCCGGCGGCTGGCCGGTTCGGCCGGATCGACGCCGCCGTCCACCTGGGCTTCGCTGTCCTCCTCGTGGCGTCGGCCGTCCGCTATGCCATGCGGCACAGCCTGCCGGACAACGTCCTGGTCCTCGGACTGGCAGGAGCGGTGTTCGCGTTGTACGCCGTGATCGCCGTCCTGGCCCGGCAGGGACGCCCGTGGGCAGTGTGGATGCTCGTGTTTGTGGCCGTCTGGGCAGCCCTGGTCATCGCCGCACCCAGCTTTGCGTGGTGCTCCTTTGCAATTTTCTTCCTGTGCCGCACCGCTTTTCGAGGCGCTGTGGGCTACGTGGCGGCGGGCGCGACGGCGGCCGCCACCGCCGTCGGGCTGTTCCGGCTCAGCGACGGCACGGACCTCGCCATGCTGCTGGGGCCGCTCGCTGTCGGCGCGATGCTGACCCTGATTTATGACCGGATCGAGCACGACGCCGCGGAGCAGCGGCGCCTCCATGCCGAGGTGTCGCTGGCACAGGGCCAGCTGGCGGCCAGCGAGCGCCGTGCCGGCACGATCGCCGAACGCGAACGGGTATCACGTGAGATCCACGACACCGTGACGCAGGGCCTGGCCAGCAGCCTGCTGCTCCTGGAGGCCGCTGACCGTTCGTGGCCAGGCCACGCAGCGCGGCAGGAGCTCACCCAGGCTACGGAGCTCCTGCGCCGGAACCTCGCTGAGACGCGCAGCCTGGTCCACGAGCTCGCCGCCCCGGGCCTCGAGGCGTCACCGCTGCCCGAGGCCCTGCACCAGGCGGCCGCGCAGTACGTCCCGCAAGCCCGGCTGCTGGTCACCGGTGAGCCGAGGGCCGTCCCGGCCGAAGTCCGGCACGCCCTGCTGCGCGTGGTCCAGAGCGCGTCCGCGAACGTCCAGCAGCACGCACACGCCACCACCACAACCCTGACGCTGGGCTTCCTCCCGGACTCCGTCACCCTGGACATTTACGACGACGGGACCGGCTTTGATCCGTTGGCGGCAGCACCGCCGTCGGACGCCGGAGGCTACGGGCTGCGCGCCATGCGTCAGCGGGTGGAGCAACTGGGAGGCGTATTCTCAGTTGAAAGTTCACCCGGCGAAGGGACCGTTGTGGCCGCACAACTGCCGGCCCCGATGCCACTGCAGCGGACACACGGAGACGACGCATGACCACAATCAGCGTGCTCCTGGTGGACGACCACATGGTGGTCCGGAGCGGCCTCAAGGCGCTGCTGGGAACACAGCCTGACTTTGACGTGGTGGCCGAGGCCGCCTCCGGCGAGGAGGCCCTGGAGCTGGTGGAACAGCACTCCCCTGCCGTGGTGGTGATGGACCTGGCCATGGGCGCCGGAATGGACGGCATCGAGGCTATCAGGCAGTTGCGGCAGCGCAACGGCCGGCAGGCCATCCTGGTGTTCACGACCTACGATTCGGACGCGGACATCGTCCGGGCGGTGGACGCCGGGGCCATGGGCTACCTGCTCAAGGACGCTTCCCCGGACGAGATCTTCGCCGCCATCCGCGGAGCAGTGCAGGGGAAAAGCGTGATGAGTGCTCCGGTGGCCTCGCGGCTCTTCCAGCAGCTCCGCAATCCGGACGAGGTCCTGACGCCCAGGGAAGCTGAGCTGCTGAGCCTCCTGACCGAGGGGCTCAGCAACCGGGAGCTGGGCCAGCGGCTGTTCATTTCCGAGGCGACGGTCAAAACGCATTTGGCGCACATCTACGCCAAGCTCGGCGTGGAGACCCGGGCCGCGGCGATCGCCACGGCCATCCGCCGGGAGGGCATGCGCTAGCGGATCCCGGCCACCCGCAGGGTTCTGGCGAGCTCGGCGGCGGCCGCTTCCAGGGTGGCCACGGTTTCGCGGAGGACTTCCTCTGTTGCGAGTTCGGTGGGGATGGAGCAGCTGATGGCATCGGTGCCCGGGATCCGGTACGGCACCACCACACTGACGCAGCATAGTCCCACAGTATTTTGCTCCCTCTCCACGGCGTGGCCGGTCCGGCGGAACACCGCCAGTTCAGCCTGCAAAGCGTCGAAGTCCGGCACCGTATTGGGCGTGAGCTGGTCGTAGGGGCCGGCACCGATCCGCTGGCGGACCTCCGCGTCGGTGAACTCGGACAGGATGGCCTTGCCCAGCGCGGTCACCTGGGCGGGCAGCTTCCGGCCCACACGTGACGAGAGCCGACGGCGGTCCACAGCCTGCCGGGTCGCCAGGTAGATGACATCTGACCGGTCCAGGCGGGCGTAGTGCGTGGTGAAGGTCGTGGCGTTGCGGACCTTTTCCAGCACCCCGGAAACGTGCTCCATGACCGGGTCACGGTCCAGGTAGGCGGTGCCGCACAGGAGTGCGTGCGTGCCGATCCGGTAGGCGCCTTCCGCAGTCTGTTCAATCCAGTTCAGCTCCAGGAGCGTCAGCAGGAGCCAGTGGAGGCTGGAGCGCGGATACCCGGTCTGCTTGAAGATTTCCGCAGTCGTCAGGGGCTGGGGGGCGGCAGCCAACAGTTCAAGGATTGCGATCGTGCGCTCAGCGGATTTAACGAGTTTCACGTCTCCGGCGGACCCGACACCATCGTCGGACTGAACCTCCAGCGGTGTCATTTCTGCCTCCCCTTCCCGCTCGTCCCTACAGTACGGTAGTTCACTTCGTTGCCAGTTGCGGGTAGTTGTCCACTCCGACCTGATGGCCGCTGCTGGCCCAGAACCCGCCCAGAAGGCGGTCCCACGCTTCGCCTTCGCCGTTGCTGCTCACCGAGGAAGCAAAGTCCTCAGCGTTGTCCTGCGGATCAAATCCGATCCGGCGGCCGGCCGACAGGTCCGCCCAGCCGCGTGAATTGGCCGAGACAGCCCACAGCACGTGATGCCCAGGGGCGCCCTGGTCACTCAGGGTCGCCTCAACCAGCCGGTAGGAATCAGCCGGCGAAAGCCAGGACGAGAGTGTGCGGGCGTTGTCCGGCCGCTCGCCGCCTGTCCCGATCCGGGCACTGACGATCTTCATTCCGAACTTGTCGGCGTAGAGGCTGCCCAGGGCTTCCATCGCTGCCTTGCTGACGCCGTAGTAGGTGTCCGGCCGCGGAGCCAGGACAGTGTCCAGGCCGGCCGCCGCGGAGGGGTGAAAGCCCACCGCATGGGTGGAACTGGCCAGGAGTACGCGCTCGACGCCGTTCCTGCGTGCCGCTTCCAGTGTCACCTGGGTGCCGGTGATGTTGGTGGCCACCAATTCTTCCCACGTCTTCTCCCGGTGGAGCCCGCCCAGGTGGATCACTGCCGTGACACCGGCGAGCGCGGCGTCCATGAAGTCAGCGTTGGCCACCGAACCTACGTACAGGGATTCGCTGGGACCGGGGTGAGGGGCTTCCGCCAGGTCGACAAGCCGGACACTGTGTCCGGCTTCGGCCAGGTAGGGCCGCAGCAGGGAAGCCATCATTCCGGCAGCGCCTGTCAGGGCGATGGTGTGGGCCTCCGGCGTTGCTGACAATTTTCCTCCTGCGGTTGACAGTCTGTGATGGCGATCATACTCTCATGAAGTACGTTTCACATAGTAACAGTGATTTACATATGTAAAAAGAGGAGAATCAAAGTGGATTCGAGAATTAAGTCCCGCTCCCGCACTGCCGTGGCGCTGACCATTGCCTCCGCGGCAGTCCTTACCGGTTGCGCCGGCGGGTCAGCACCGGCGGCCACCGACGACGGCCAGCCGATCGAGGTCTGGGCGCGCGCCGGCACCGACGCGGCCACCACCTACGCGGCCATGTTTAAGGAATTCACCGCCAAGACTGGCGTGCAGGTCAACTTCCAGGGCGTGCCGGACCTTGACCAGCAGCTCCAAACGAGGGCTGCATCGAAAAAACTGCCGGATATTGTCATCAACGACTCCGCCGCCCTCGGCAACTACACCGCCCAGGGCTACCTCCAGAAAATCGATAAATCCACGGTGTCGGGCAACGACAAAATCGCGGATTCGCTCTGGGACGAGACCGTCGGACTGGACGGCGCCAGCTACGGGGTCCCCTTCTCCCGCCAGACCATGGTCACCCTGATCCGCAAAGACTGGCGTGAAAAGCTGGGCCTGCCGATCCCTGAGACCCAAGAGGACCTGGCCCGGCTTGCCACCGCGTTCGCCACCGGGGATCCCGACGGAAACGGCCAGGCAGACACCTACGGCATGACGGTTCCCGGCTCCACCGAGCGCGGCTACCTCGGCTGGTGGGCCTCCTCCTATATCTGGCAGGACGGCGGCAGCTACCTGACCGACGAAGGCGATGGCAAGTTCACCTCCAACGCATCCGCCGCCGAAACGCAGGAGGGCGTCAGCTGGATCAAGCAGCAGTTCTGCACACCCGGCAACACCCAGCCTGGTGCGCTCACGGCAGCAACCAGCGTTGCCTCACCGTTCTTCCAGACCGGCAAAACCGGCATCATCCTGACCGGCCCGTACAACTTTTCTTCCTTCGACGCGGCCCTGGGCAAGGACGCGTACGAGGTGGTTGCGGCCCCCAAGGGTTCGGTGGACAGCACCGTTCTGGCTGAAGGCGAAAACATCTACGTCACCGCAAGCAACGGCAAGAAGGACCAGACCAAGCAGGTCATTGATTACCTGGTTTCCCCTGACGGCCAGAAGGCCGGCATGACCGCCGGCAAGCAGCCCATTGTCCGGGTCCCGGTGAACGCCGACGTTGATGCAGCGGCCGTCTACAACGACCCCCGGTGGGCAGTGGTGCAGGACGCACTCAAGAACTCCTCCGAGGCGTTTCCGTCGGCGATCAACTTTGTTCCCATCAAGCAGGCCGCTGCTGAAAGCCTGAACAAAATCGTGTCCGACTGTGCCGCAGATAACGTCGCTTCGGGCCTGCAGGGACTGGACAAGGCCATCAACGACGAACTGACGAGCCAGAACGCCAAATCATGACCGTAACCCCAACCAAGCCTGCGGGAATTTCCCGGGCTGCGGGCGCATCGAAGCCACCGCCGGCGTCGAGGAAGCGCAAGAACAGCAGGCAGGTCCTCGCTATCTGGCTGTTCCTTGTCCCGGCAGCGGTTCTTGGCCTCTACTTCAAGTTCATCCCCATGGTCGAGGGCATCAGGCTGAGCCTGTTCAAGGTGCAGCCGTTCCTGGGTGATGTGTTTGTGGGGTTCGACAACTACGCCAACGTCCTGACGGACCAGCGCTTCCTGGACGCCCTTGGCCACACGGTTGTTCTCGGCCTGACCCAGACCATGGGCGCCCTGGTGGTGGGATTTGTCCTGGCCCTCCTCCTGGAGGGCCAGGCGCGGTCCTTGTGGGTCCTTCGCACCGCCATCTTCCTGCCTGTGGTGACGGCACTGGCCGTCGTGGGCGAGATCTGGCGGATCCTGTACTTCCCCACGTCCGACGGGCCGCTGAACACCATCCTCGGCTGGGCCGGACTCGAGCCCCTGCAGTTCCTCAACGGCACGGATACCGCCCTCTGGTCCATCGCCGTCGTAGGCATCTGGAGCGGCGCGCCCTACAACATGGTGATCATCCTTGCCGGCCTGACCGGCGTGGACCGGTCCCTGTACGAGTCGGCAGGCGTCGACGGCGCCACCATCTGGCAGCGGCTGCGCTACATCACCCTGCCGGCGCTGCGCCCCTCGATCGTGATCGTACTGACGCTGGCCGCGATCCGCAGCCTCCGCAGTTTCACGGAGGTCTATGTCCTCACTGGTGGCGGACCGGCCGGCTCCACGGAGGTCTGGATGACCCGAATGTATTCACTGGGCTTTCAACGCAACGACATCGGCGTCGCCTCCGCCGCCGCGGTCCTGCTGCTGGTGGTCACGCTGCTGCTGACACTAGGTACCCAGTTCCTGGCCCGAAGGAAGGCAGAACAATGAGCCAACTGCGCACACGGTCCGCACCACGGACCCGCCCCATGTCCTCCTCGGCCCGGTTTGATTCGGCCCTGGGCTGGTCGCCCCGGATGGGGACCAACATGGTCCTTCGGATCGCGCTCTGCATCCTGGTGTTCTGCATCTTCGCGTTGCCGTTCGTCGCCATAATCTCCGGAGCCTTCGACCGGAACTCCAGCCCCACGGAAATCTCGCTGTTTCCGAAGACGTTCACGCTGCAGAACTTCCAGGCAGCACAGCAACAAGGGTTGTGGGGCTACCTGCTCAACTCCCTGGTCATTGCCGGTGGCGGGCTCCTCCTGCAGATGACCGTCTCTGTCTTCGCCGCCTACAGCCTGAGCCGCAGGAAATTCCGCGGACAGGCCCTGGTGATGCTGCTGGTCCTGATGACCATGATGCTGCCCGAGGAAGTCATTGGCATCCCACTGTCCCTCGTGCTCGGAGACCTGCCGCTGCTGGGCATCAGCCTCCGGGGAACGGTCCTTGCGGTCATCCTTCCCGTTGGCATCTGGGGCTTCTCGATCTTCATCATGAGCGAATTCATGAAGGAGATCCCGGCGGAGATCGAGGAAGCAGCCAGGCTGGACGGTGTGGGGGAATTCCGCATGCTGTTCACCATCATCCTTCCGCTCTGCAAGCCCGCCCTCGGGGTGATCGGAATCTTCGGCTTCATGATGGTCTGGGACCAGTACCTGCTTCCCCTCATCGCTGCCAATGACCCGAGCGACTACACCCTCACAGTTGCCCTCTCCGTGCTGCGCAACGACACCACCGTTGGACCCGGCGTGCTGCTGGCCGGCGCTGTCATGGCCATGATCCCCAGCCTGCTGGTGTACCTCTTCCTGCAGCGCTCCATGATCCGCGGCATCACCTCAGGCGCCACCAAAGGCTAGCGCAGGATCCTGCCGCCCAGCCGTCCCACCGAAAGAAGTTCCATGAATACCAGCACCACCCTTCAGGCCGCACCCACGACGACGGCGGCCGACCTGAGAATCACGGACATCACCATCACGCCCATCGCGTTCTCCGACCCTCCGCTGCTGAATGCCGTCGGCGTGCACGAGCCCCTGGTGCACCGCGTCGTCATTGAGGTCCGCACAGCCAACGGACTCCTGGGCCTGGGAGAGTGCGCCGGCGGGCAAAGCAGGCTGGACAACCTCGCCGTTGGAGCCAAGGCCATCAAGGGCCTCAGTGTCTTTGACACGTCACTGATGGAACAGCTCATCAATGAAGCGCTCGCCGCGGAACCGTCCGTCTTCGAACGTGCCGCCGTTTTCTCTGCGTTTGAGGTGGCTGCGCTGGACATCCAGGGCCACGCCACGGGCCGGAGCGTCAGTGAACTGCTTGGCGGCACCGTCCGGGATGAAGTCCCGTTCAGTGCGTACCTGTTCTACAAATGGGCCGAGCATCCGGCACTGGACGGCCGGCCGGCGATTGCCGATGAGTGGGGCGAAGCCCTGGACTCCGAAGGCATCGTGCGGCAGGCCCGCAGGATGATCGCCGAATACGGCTTCAAATCCATCAAGCTCAAGGGCGGCGTCTTTCCGCCCGCCCAGGAAATCGAAGCCATCAGGGCCCTCCGCGAGGCTTTCCCCGACCTGCCGCTCCGCCTGGACCCCAACACGGCCTGGACCGTGGAAACGTCCAAGTGGGTGGCCGGGCAGACTGAGGGCCTGCTCGAGTATTTGGAAGACCCCACCCCGGGCCTCAAGGGAATGGGGCAGGTGGCGGCTTCGGCCGCCATGCCCCTGGCCACCAACATGTGTGTGGTGGCTTTTGACCAAATCAAACGCAGCGTGGAGCTGGACTCGGTCCAGGTGATCCTGGGCGACCACCACTACTGGGGCGGCCTTCGGCACACCCGGGAACTGGGAACCCTCTGCCAGACCTTCGGGATCGGCCTGTCCATGCACTCCAACTCGCACCTGGGCATCAGCCTCGCCGCCATGGTGCACGTTGCCGCGGCCACTCCGGCGCTCACCTACGCCTGCGACACGCACTACCCGTGGAACGGCCACAACGATGTCATCAAGCCCGGCACCCTGCGCTTTGTTGACGGCAGCGTCGCGGTGCCGGCCGGTCCGGGCCTCGGAGTCGAGCTGGACCGGGAAAAATTGGCGGAACTGCACCAGCAGTACCTCGACGCAAAGATGACCGCACGGGATGACACCGGCTATATGCAGCGGTTTGTGCCGGAGTACACCGCCGACCTGCCCCGCTGGTGACTCAACCCATGCGGAGCGCCACAGGCTACCTCTATCCATGGGACGTCCTCGGGGACCCTGACGCGGCCGCCCGCATCAGGGCCACGGGAGTCAACCGGGTGGCGCTGTCTGCGGCCTACCACTCGGTCCGCGCAGCCACGCCCCGGCATCCGGAACGCCGGGTCGTGGACGCCCGTTCCGCAGCCCTCTACGTGCCGGTCAGCAATGCCTGGAACGGCCAGTCCCTGGCTCCGGCGGACGCTGCGGAATGGACGGGAACCGATGATTCCTTCTCCGCTGCGGCCGCCGTTATCCGGAGCACGGGGCTTCCCGTCGATGCATGGACGGTCCTGACGCATTCAAGTGCGCTCGGGACGGGGCTGCCTGAGTTCTGCGTGCGGAACGCCTTCGGCGAAACCTACCGCCACGCCCTGTGCCCTTCGCATCCGGAAGTCCGCCGGTACGCGGCCACGCTGGTGGCACAGGTGCTGCAGCGCGGCCGGCCCGACGGGTTGGTCCTTGAAGCGGCGGGCCCGCTCGGGTTCGGCCACCAGAACCAGCATGAGAAAACCGAGGGGGCCGAGTATTCGCCCTGGGTGCAGGCGCTCCTGTCCTTGTGCTTCTGCGCGGCCTGCTGTTCCACCTACGACGCGTGCGGAATGGCCTCCGAGCCGCTACGGAACAGGGTGCGGCAGGAAATTCTGCGGGCGGACGATCCACACACCACGCCGGAAACGGCCTCCGGTGCCCAGGAATTCCTGCAGCTGCTGGACGCCAGATGGGGTGCGACGGCGGCCCTGCTGGATGCGTGCCTGGCGGTCGTTGCGGACTCCGGAACCACACCCAGGATTTCGATCCATGCCTCACCTGATCCGTGGTCCACGGGGCCGTTCGTTCCGGTGGAAGCGCTCCGCCGCAGCCAACTGTGGCCGCGCATGGGCGAGGTCACCGCCGTCGTTCCCTGTTGGGGAGACACGACAGAGGGAGCCGCCACCGTGTCGGCGATGCAGGCTGCGGCGCCGGAGGCGCGGGTGGGCTCATACGTGCTGGTGCTGCCGCCGAAAGCTGCCGACGCCGGCGCGATGGCACGGGAGTGGGCCGCACTCGTCGAAGCCGGTGCCAGCGAACTCCACCTGTACCACCTGGGGCTGGCTTCCACCCGCCGCCTCGACGCGGCCGCCGACGCCTTGGCTAGCGGCCGGGGCTAGACTCGGTATTCCCCTTCGTCCATGCCCGACAGGAGCAGTTATGCGTGCCACAATCATCCACGGCCCCGGCGATATCAGGGTGGAAGACCGCGACTATCCAACGGTCCAGTTGCCCACCGATGCGGTGGTCAGGGTGACGGCGTCGTGCGTCTGCGGCTCGGACCTCTGGCCCTACCGCGGCGTCAAGCCCACCCGCCGTCCCACCGCCATCGGCCACGAGTTCATCGGCGTTGTGGAGAGCACCGGTGCCGACGTCACCGAGCTGACGGCGGGCGACTTTGTCATCGCACCGTTTGTGGTCAGCTGCGGCGAATGCCCGCAGTGCCGCAACGGCGTCACCGTTGCATGCGCCCGGCTGGCCGGCTGGGGCGGCCGGGACGACTCAGGCGTGAAGATCGACGGCGGCCAGGGCGAGGCAGTGCGCGTTCCGCTGGCCGAGTCCACCCTGGTCAAGGTTCCGCTCGCCGGGGAGCCCGACGACGCCCTCCGGAAGAACCTGCTCACCCTGTCCGACGTCATGGCCACCGGCCACCACGCCGCCCTCTCCGCGCAGGTCTCCCCCGGCCGCACCGTGGTGGTGGTCGGCGACGGCGCGGTGGGGCTCTGCGGCGTGCTGGCCGCCAAACGACTGGGCGCCGAGCGGATCATCGCCATGTCCCGGCACGCCGACCGGCAGGCCATCGCCCGCGAGTTCGGAGCCACGGACATCGTCGAAGAACGCGGGGACGACGGCGTGGCGAAGGTCCGCGAACTCCTGGGCGGGGTGCTCGCCGACTCGGTCCTCGAATGCGTCGGGACCAAGGAATCCATGGAACAGGCCCTGCACTCGGTCCGCCCCGGCGGCGCCCTGGGCTTCGTGGGAGTGCCCACGGGCGGCGCCGAAATACCACTGCGCTACCTGTTCGACAAGAACATCACGGTGTCCGGCGGCATGGCGCCCGCCCGCACGTACATCCCCGAACTGCTCGACGATGTTCTGGCCGGCCGCATCAATCCCGGCCGGGTGTTCGACGTCGAAATGCCGCTTGAAGAAGCGGCAGAAGCGTACAAAGCGATGGACGAACGCCGGGCCATCAAGGTCCTGCTGAGGCCCTAAGCGCATTTCCGGCAGGTTACAGCTTGAATAGTTGATGACGGCAGCTATTGCACGCCCACCGTCCGCCCCCTAGGTTTGAGACAGCGGGGGATCATCTCCGCCATCTGCCTGCCGTTGGAGCAGGACCAGAAAAGGGTTACAAAGGAAGTAGCAATAGCAATGGCAACAGGCACAGTTAAATGGTTCAACGCCGAAAAAGGCTTTGGCTTCATCGCTCCGGATGACGGATCCGCTGACGTTTTCGCGCACTACTCGGCAATTGCCAGCAGCGGCTACCGCTCACTGGACGAGAACCAGAAGGTCGAATTCGATGTGACCCAGGGTCCGAAGGGCCCGCAGGCAGAGAACATCCGCCCGCTGTAACGTCTCAAGGGAACTCCCCCATTGGTGCTTTTCGCACTGGCGGGGGAGTTTTCGCGTTTGCAGCTAAACGAAGGCGGACAATCCGGTGACGCCGCGGCCCACAATCAGTGAATTGATTTCGTAGCTGCCCTCATAGGTGTACAGGATTTCCGCGTCGCCAAAGAGTTTCCCCATTTCGAAATCCGTGCTGATCCCGTTGCCGCCCAGGATGGAGCGGCCCATCGCCACGGACGCGCGCGCCAGCCGGGTGCAGGTGGACTTGGCCATGGCGGCCTGCACCATTTCCAGTTTGCCGTCCTCCTGGATCCTGGCCAGCTGGACCATCAGTGCCAGCGATGCGGAGGCGTTGCCCAGGATTTCGGCGAGCTGCTGCTGGATCAGCTGGAAACGTGCCAGCTCCTTGCCGAACTGCTTCCGGTGCACCGAGTAGGAACGGGCGACGTCGAAGGCCGCCAACTGGATGCCGGCACCTTGCCAGCCCACCCAGGCGCGTGAATCCCGCAGGAGATCGTTGGCCTTGGAGAAGTCGGTGGCGCCCGGCAACATGTTGGACTGTGGAATCCGCACGTTATCCAGGACGATGTCCGCGTTCTGCATGATCCGCAGGCCGATCTTGTTGGAGATCTTCGTGGCCGAGTAACCGGGCCGGTCCGTCTCCACAATGAAGCCCTTGATCTGCCCGTCCGCGTCGTCGCGCGCCCAGACCAGCGCAAAGTCGGCAATGGTTCCGGCACCGATCCAGCGTTTCGCGCCGTTGATCACCCATTCGCCGTCCTCCAGGCGCGCAGTCGTGGCCAGGCCGCCCGCGATATCCGAGCCATGGTCCGGCTCGGTCAGGGCAAACGCCCCCAGCTGGGCAAAGGAGGTCAGCCCGGGCAGCCAGCGCTCCTTCTGCTCCGGAGAACCGAGTTCGTGGATCATGCCCACGATCAGTTCGTTGTGGATGCCCACCAGCGCCGAAAGCGACACATCGGCCCGGGCCACTTCCACGTACATCAGGCCCTTGAAGAGTTTCGAGCTGCCGTCGGTCTGCAGCCCGCCCAGACCGTGCTTGCCCATTTCCGCCAGAAGTCCGAACGGGAATTCCTCGCGGTTCCAGTAGTCGATCGAAGCCTGCCTGACGGAGGCCTGCAGGAACTCCCGGATCTCCAGGTAGCGGTCCTTTTCGTCCCCCGGCAGGAGATCCACGATGTACATCAGGTCCGCGTCCGGAAACGGCAGCGTGGCTGTTGGTGCCGCCACCGGGGCTGCGGTCAAGGAGCCTTCATCACGTCGTTGTGGCGGCATGGGCATACGGTCCCTTCGCTCTTCCAAACCCTTGGATGTCCTAGTATATTGCACAGGGTTGGATAACCAGTGATGCGCATCACTTGTTGAAAGGGCGCCACCATGACAGTCACCGACGACTTCCGCGCAGCACGCGACCGCCTGCTCGCCCTCCGTTCCGACTACGGCCAGGCCCGGGAAGAGTTCCGGTGGCCACGGTTCGAGGAATTCAACTTCGCCCTGGACTGGTTCGACCAGATCGCCGCCGACCCCGTCCGGGGAACCCGGCCTGCCCTGGTGATCGTGGAACAGGACGGCTCAGCAACCCGCCGCAGCTTCGCGGACCTGTCCGCCCGCTCCAACCAGGTGGCCAACTGGCTTCGCGGCCAGGGCGTCCGCCGCGGCGACCGCATGATCATCATGCTGGGCAACCAGGTGGAGCTCTGGGAGCTGATGCTCGCCGGCATCAAGCTCGGGATTGTCCTGATCCCCACCACCACCCTCATGGGTCCGGCGGACCTGGCGGACCGGGTGGAGCGCGGCGAGGCGGGCTGGGCCGCCGTCGGGAGTTCCAACATCGGCAAGTTCACCGGCGTACCCGGCGATTACCGGCTCATTGAAATCGCCGACGGCGGTACTTCCGGCAGTCCCGAAGCAGCCAATCCGAAGGCCCTCCAGTACGCGGAAGCGACGACGGCGGCAACCACCTTTGCGGCCGACGCCCCCACCGCGGCGGATGAGACGCTGCTGCTCTACTTCACCTCCGGCACGACGTCCAAGGCCAAACTCGTGGAGCACACCCACACGTCCTACCCCGTGGGCCACCTGTCCACGATGTTCTGGATCGGGCTGGAACCGGGAGACGTTCACCTGAACGTGGCTTCGCCCGGCTGGGCCAAGCACGCCTGGTCCAACGTTTTCACGCCGTGGATCGCGGAGGCCTGCGTCTTTATCTACAACTCCGAACGCTTCGATGCCCGCGCACTGATGGAACAGATGGACCGCGAAGGCGTCACGAGCTTCTGTGCCCCGCCCACCGTCTGGCGCATGCTCATCCAAGCCGACCTGACACTTTTGAAGACCCCGCCCACCAAGGTGGTCTCCGCCGGAGAACCGCTCAACGCCGAGGTGATCGGCCAGGTGCAGCGTGCCTGGGGGCAGACCATCAGGGACGGCTTCGGCCAGACCGAAACCACCGTCCAAGTGGCCAACACGCCGGGCCAGCCGATCAAGATCGGCGCCATGGGACAGCCGCTTCCCGGTTACGACGTGGTGCTGGTGGACCCGAACACCGGGGAAGAAGCCGACGACGGCGAGCTTTGCCTCCGATTGGATCCCCGCCCGGTGGGGCTGATGAAGTCCTACTTCGGGGATGCGGAGAGGACCGCCGAAGCGTTCCGCGGCGGCTACTACCACACGGGTGACATGGCCAGCCGGGACGAACAAGGAATCATCACCTACGTGGGCCGCGACGACGACGTCTTCAAATCCTCTGACTACCGGCTCTCCCCGTTCGAGCTGGAGAGTGTGCTGATCGAACATCCGGCCGTTGCCGAAGCAGCCGTCGTGCCCTCCCCCGATGCGCTGAAGCTGTCAGTCCCCAAGGCCTACGTGGTGCTGGCCGCCGGCTACGATGCCGGGCCGGAACTGGCCGAGGACATCCTCCGCTACTGCCGCGACCATCTGGCCCCGTTCAAGCGGATCAGGCGGCTGGAGTTCGCGGCCCTGCCAAAGACCATCTCCGGCAAGATCCGCCGGGTGGAGCTGCGGCACAACGAGGAACTGCGGCACGCCGGGGACCTGCACCCCGGTGGTGCCGCGCCACCTGAGGGGGCCGGAATCGAGTATTCCGAAGCTGACTTCCCCGGGCTGAAGGGCTGAGGGATGGGCGCACCGCTGCCCCGCGATCCCATCGCCGACGCCCAGCGCAACTGGGAGGAACGTGGCTGGTCTGACGTCGCCGCGCCCATGGCGGCCATCACGGCCATCATGCGGACCCAGCAGATCCTGCTGGCCCGGATCGAAAGCATCCTGAAACCGTTCGGACTCACGTTCGCGCGCTACGAACTGCTTGCCCTGCTCAGCTTCGCCCGCAGCGGGGCGCTGCCCATGAACAAGGCCAGCGCCCTGCTCCAGGTCCATCCCACCTCGGTGACCAACGCCGTCGACCGGCTGGAAAGGGCCGGGCTGGTAGCCCGCTCGCCGCATCCAACGGACGGCCGGACCACCCTGATCGAGCTCACCGCGGAGGGCCGCACCGTGGCAAAGCGCGCGACGGCGGTACTCAACTCCGAGGTGTTCGGCCAGTCGGGTTTCGACCCGGCGGATGTGGATCAGCTCATCCGGATCCTGGGCAGCTTCCGCCGGAACGCCGGCGACTTCACCGGCTGAGGAGTCCCACCCCAACTAGGTAGCAGCTGATGTCGTTATGAGCGCTCATAACGACATCAGCTGCTACCTACTTGGGGGCCCTCAGCGTTTGGCGGCCCTGCTGCGCCGGACAGTCCTGACAACAAGCCACACCACCATCAGCCCCAGCGCGGCGTACACGGCGTAGTTGAGGAACCGTGAATACTGTTCGATCACCTGGTACTGCGAGCCGACCGCGTAGCCCAGGCCGATGAGGGCGCCGTTCCACAGCCCGCTCCCCGCGAGCGTGTAGAGGCTGAATGTGGCCAAGTGCATGCTGGACGCACCGGCGGGCAGTGAAATGAGGCTCCGCACGCCGGGAAGCAGCCGGCCAAAGAAGATCGAGGACCGGCCGTGGCGGCGGAACCAGTCCGCGGCGTTATCAAAATCCTCCCGGTCCACCAACGGAAGCTTCGACAGGCCCCTGATGGACCGCTCGAGTCCGAGTTTGGCTCCGAGCCAATACAGCAGGAGGGCGCCGGCGTAGGCGCCCAGTGTGCTGGTGATGAAGACAAGGACGAGGTTCAGGGATCCCTGCTTGGCCAGGTACCCGGCCAGCGGGAGTATCACTTCGCTGGGTATGGGCGGAAGTACAGTTTCTGCGAGGGTGAAGAGGCCCACGCCCCATTCGCCGAGGTTTTCGATGCCCCGCGCCGCGACGCCCACCAGGCCGCCCAGGTTGTCCGTCGAGCCCTCGCCAGCGGCGCTTGTTCCCCACATAACCATTCCCCATCTACGCACCCAGCTGTCCCGTTCCGGTTTCCCGGCTCCTACGAGTCTAGGAGGAACGGGGCGTGGCCCTTCAAGCAGGTAAATGGTTAGGTGTGGGTCAGCGGTGGCTGAACTCCGGCTGGCGCTTCTCCGTAAAGGCGGCCATGCCTTCCTTCTGGTCCTCGCTGGCGAAGAGCGAGTGGAAGATCCGGCGCTCAAACAGGACACCCTGGGCAAGGCCTGTTTCAAAGGCGGCGTTCACGGCTTCCTTCGCCAGCATGGCCACCGGTTTGGACTTGGACGCGATGACGTCGGCGGCCTTCAGCGCCTCCTCGACTACGTTTTCAGCAGGCACCACGCGCGAGATAAGCCCGGACCGTTCGGCCTCCTCGGCGCCGATGAAGCGTCCGGTGAGGATCATGTCCATGGCCTTCGCCTTGCCCACGGCGCGGGTCAGCCGCTGGGAGCCGCCCATGCCCGGCAGCACGCCGAGATTGATCTCCGGCTGGCCGAACTTGGCGTTGTCCCCGGCGATGATGAGGTCGCACATCATGGCCAGTTCGCAGCCGCCGCCCAGTGCGAAGCCGGACACCGCCGCGATGGTGGGGATGCGGAGCCGGGTGAAGTCCTCCCAGCCGCGGAACCAGTCGGCCGCGAACATGTCCATGAAGCCCTGCGACGCCATTTCCTTGATGTCCGCCCCTGCCGCGAACGCCTTGCCGGAGCCAGTGATCACCACCGCTCCGACGGCCGGATCGGCGTCCATGGCGGTGACTGCTGCCACGAGCTGTTCCATGGTGGCCTTGTCCAGGGCGTTGAGGGCCTCCGGCCGGTTGAGCGTGACCAGGCCAACCCGGCCGCGCTGTTCCACCAGGATGTTTGTGTACTCCGTCATGCCTGACTCCCGTCGTTGTGGGACTTGTCCCGGATGTCGGTGATGATCCCGGAGAAGTCCCGGCCTGCGCCGCCTTCAGCGGCAAACGTATCGTAGATTTCGGAGGCGAGCGGGCCCAGCCGGGCCGCCACCCCCGTGCTCTGCAGGGCGTTCAGCGCCAGTTTGAGGTCCTTGGCCATCAGCGCCCCGGCGAAGCCTGGCTGGTAGTCGCGGTTGGCGGGGCTGCTGGGGACCGGGCCTGGAACGGGGCAGTTGGTGGTCAGTGCCCAGCACTGGCCGGAGGCGGCGGAGGCGACGTCGAACAGCGCCTGGTGCGTCAGCCCCAGCTTCTCGCCCAGCACAAAAGCCTCACTCACGGCGATCATGGAGACCCCCAGGATGAGGTTGTTGCAGATCTTCGCGGCCTGGCCGCCCCCGTGCCCGCCGCAGTGGACCACACGTTTGCCCATCACCTGG
Source organism: Arthrobacter sp. HS15c (assembly GCF_040812005.1). NCBI lineage: Bacteria > Bacillati > Actinomycetota > Actinomycetes > Micrococcales > Micrococcaceae > Arthrobacter > Arthrobacter sp. HS15c. Next base: position 119,387 of record NZ_JBFOHM010000006.1, on the reverse strand, counting down.
AGCAGCGGCCGCACGGCGTCGAAGTCGTCCGCTTCACCGCCCACCATGAACGTAAGCGTCCCGGCTTCCGCGCCCACCACACCGCCGGAGACCGGGGCGTCCACGGAGCGGTGGCCGGCGGCTACAGCCAGTGCTGCGGCTTCCCGGGCCTCGTCGACGTTGATGGTGGAGCAGTCCAGGAACATGGTTCCCGGGGCGGCTGCCGCCAGCAGTCCGGGCGCACCGTCCGTCCCGCGGTAGGCGTCAAGCACGTGCTGGCCGCTGGGGAACATGGTGAGCACCACCCCGGCGCCGGCCAAGGACTCGGCAGGGCTGGCCGCGATGGGCACGCCGTGCGCCCTTGCCGCCTCCAGTGCCGCCGGCACCACGTCGAAGCCGGCCACGCTGTAGCCGGCCTTGACCAGATTGATGGCCATGGGCCCGCCCATGTGGCCCAGGCCCAGGAACGCGATTGCGGGTTTCTCAGACATGGTCCGTCTCCTTTGACTGACTGAAGGTCTTCGCACCGGCGCCGACGCCGCCCAGGCCGAGTTCCCGTTCGCCGAGGGATGCAAAATAGGCCTCGACGTCGGCCTCGCCCACCTCTGCGAGTGTGGCTGGCTGCCACCGCGGATTGCGGTCCTTCTCGACCACCTGCGCCCGGATGCCCTCGCGGAAATCGCGGCCGGCCAGGAAGCGGAGGCCCACCCGGTATTCCTGGTCCAGCGCGTCCTCAAGGGACAGCCCCCGGACCCGCCGGAGTGAAGCCAGAGCCACTTTCACGGCCGTGGGCGACTTCGATTCGATGGTATCCGCCGCCGCGGCGGCATCGCCGCCCGCGGCCCGCAGCCGGCGGACAATCTCTTCCGCGTCGTCGCCCGCATAGGCGGCATCGATCCAATTCTGCTGCCCCTCCAGTGCTGAGGCCGGCGGCCGCTTGGCGAAACGTCCGACGGCGGCATCCGCCGTCGAGCTTTCCAGCGCTTCCGCCAGTGCCGGAAGACTTCCGGACGGGACGAAGTGGTCGGCAAGTCCCAAAAACAGGGCATCCGCGCCGGTCAGGTGGGCACCCGTCAATGCGGCATGGGTACCCGTCTCCCCCGGTGCGCGGGACAGCAGCAGCGTGCCGCCGACGTCGGGCACAAAACCAATGGTGGTTTCCGGCATCCCCATCCGCGTCCGCTCAGTGACCACGCGGACCGAGCCGTGGGCAGAAATTCCCACACCGCCGCCAAGCACCAGGCCGTCCATGAAGGCAACATAGGGCTTCGGATACCCGGCAATGAGCGAATTGAGCCGGTACTCGGCGCTCCAGAAGTCCGGGGCCCGGCCTTCCTCCTGGATCATGTCCTGGTAGATGGCAACGATGTCCCCGCCGGCGCACAGCCCGCGGTCCCCGGCGCCGCGCACCAAAACGGTGGCCACGGCGTCATCGCCCGCCCAGGCGGTGAGCTGCTCCAGCATGGCCGAGACCATGCCGAGCGTAAGGGCGTTGACAGCCTTCGGTCGGTTCAGCGTGATCAGGCCCAGCTGCCCACGCCGCTCGAACAGCACCTCTTGCAGTTCCTGCTCCCCCATCAGCTTCCCGCCGGCATCACAAAGCTGGCGCCCTGGCGGATCCCGGAGGGCCAGCGCGTCGTGACGGTTTTGGTTTTGGTGTAGAAGCGGAAGGCATCGGCGCCGTGCTGGTTCAGGTCGCCGAAGCCCGAGGCCTTCCAGCCGCCGAAAGTGTAATAGGCGATCGGTACCGGGATGGGGACGTTGATGCCCACCATGCCCACTTCCACGCGGCTGGCGAAGTCCCGGGCGGCGTCGCCGTCGCGGGTGAAGATCGCGACGCCGTTGCCGAACTCGTGCTCGGAGCAGAGCCGGAGGGCCTCGTCGTAGTCGGCGGCACGCAGCACGCTCAGGACCGGCCCGAAGATTTCCTCCCGGTAGATCTTCATATCTTTGGTGACGTGGTCAAAGAGCGTGGGGCCAACCCAGAAGCCGCCGTCGTAGCCTTCAACGGTGAGGCCTCGCCCGTCCGTGAGGAGCGTCGCCCCCTCGTCCACGCCTGCCTGGATGTAGCCCTCAATCCGTTCCTTGGCGCTGGCCGCCACGACCGGGCCAAAGTCCGAGTCTTTGGCCAGGCTATGGCCCACCTTGAGCCCCTTGATGCGGTCCTGGAGTTTCCCCACCAGCCGGTCGGCGGTGTCCTCGCCGACCGGAACAGCCACGGAAATGGCCATGCAGCGCTCACCGGCGGAGCCGTAGCCTGCCCCGATCAGGGCGTCGGCGGCCATGTCCAGGTCAGCGTCCGGCATGATCACCATGTGGTTCTTGGCGCCGCCGAAACATTGGGCGCGTTTCCCGTGGGCGGCCGCCGTGGCGTAGATGTACTGGGCAATAGGGGTTGAGCCCACGAAACCGACCGCCTTGACCCGCGGATCTTCCAGCAGGGCATCAACGGCTACCTTGTCCCCGTTCACCACGTTGAACACACCGTCCGGGACTCCTGCCTCTGAGTACAGCTCGGCCAGGCGCAACGGCACCGAAGGGTCCCTTTCGGAGGGCTTGAGGATGAAGGCGTTGCCCGCGGCCAGTGCCGGTCCGGACTTCCACAGCGGGATCATCGCCGGGAAGTTGAAGGGCGTGATGCCCGCGACCACGCCGAGGGGCTGGCGAAGTGAGTGGACGTCGATGCCTGCGCCGGCGTCGTCGGAGAATTCACCCTTCAGCAGGTGCGGGGCGCCCGCCGCGAACTCCACCACTTCGATCCCGCGCTGGATGTCGCCCTTGGAATCCGCGAAAGTCTTGCCGTGTTCGGAGGAGAGCAGGGTGGCGAGCTCATCCATGTTCTCGTTGACGAGGTCGACGAACTTCAGCAGGATCCGCCCGCGGCGCTGCGGGTTCATGGCTCCCCACTCCGGCTGGGCCTTCTCCGCGGCGGCCACAACGTTCTGGACTTCCTCGCGGCTGGCCAGCGGCAGGCGGGACTGGACCTCGCCCGTGCACGGATCAAAAACGTCGCTGTAACGGCCGGACGTCCCGACAATTCTTTGTCCGGACACGTAATGGGATAGTTCGCGCACCATGGCTGAATGCTCCTTCGCATGTGATCCAGGTCATCTCTGCAAGCGAATATACTCGGACTTCCTACTAAATTCCAGAGTGCCATGGGCCCACTGCCGCCACCGTCGTCGCCCGCTTACGTGCCGCCGTCGTGGGGCACTTTGGCCTGCATCCGGGCCCTGAAAGCACGTTCCGACGGCGTGTCCGCGCCAAAGTGCCCCGTTTCTGCGGCCACCGCCGAGGTCCGTCGGGGAACCGGCTCCGCGGCCGCGGGGCTATGCGGGGCGCCCAAGTTCGGTAAGTTAGGAACGTGAAGATTGCTACCTGGAATGTAAACTCGCTCCGTGCCCGCGCCGACCGTGTGGAGGCCTGGCTGCAGCGCAGCGACTGCGATGTCCTGGCCATACAGGAAACCAAGTGCAAGGACGAGAACTTCCCCTGGGAACTCTTCGAGCGGATGGGCTACGAGGTGGCCCACTTCGGCGTGAACCAGTGGAATGGCGTGGCCATCGCGTCCCGTGTGGGCCTTGAGGATGTGGAGCGGACATTCCTGGACCAACCCGTGTTCGGCAAAGAGGGCAAGGACCCCGTCCAGGAAGCCCGCGCCATGGCCGCCACCTGCGCGGGCGTCCGGATCTGGAGCCTTTACGTCCCCAACGGCAGGTCGCTCGACGACGAACACATGCCGTACAAGATCAAGTGGCTTGAGTCCCTGAAGACCCACGCCCAAAGCCTGGTCACCGCCGACCCGACCGCCCAGGTGGCCCTCATGGGCGACTGGAACATTGCACCATTCGACGACGACGTCTGGGACATCGACCTGTTCGTCAACAACAAGTACACCCACGTCAGCCCACCGGAGCGCGCCGCGTTCCATGCCTTTGAAGAGGCCGGGTTCAAGGACCTGGCACGCGAGTACACACCCGGCCCCGGCGTCTACACCTACTGGGATTACACCCAGCTGCGCTTCCCCAAGAAGGAAGGCATGCGCATCGACTTCGTACTCGGCTCCCCCGCGCTCGCAGCCCGGGTGACCGGCGCATCGATCGACCGCGAGGAACGCAAAGGCAAGGGCGCCTCGGACCACGCGCCGGTGCTGGTGGATCTGGCAGACTAATGCTTCAAACCTGGACCGCCGAAAGGAGGAAACGATGACCGGAAACCTCTACCGTGGCCAGGCCGGCCTGCCGTTTTCCTCCACGCTGCGTGTCTATGAACCGCTGGACGCCTTTCCCGAGGACCAGCGTGAAGCCATCCGGGCGGCCGGCGCCCGCACCGCCTCACGGGCGGCCGTGGAAAACGCCGAACTGCTCGCCTCCCTGGGCCGGATCACCCGGGCCGGCGGCGATCCATTTCCCACCGGCCGCACCGACCTGGTCCGGGTCACCACCACTCCCGGCGTTCCGGGACCGGCGTTGCCGGAAGATGCTCCGGCAGCTGGCACGTCCGACGGCGGTGCTGACGCCGGCACGGGTGCCGCCGCGGACCCGGTCCTGCTGTACTGTCCCAGCCAGCTGGTGCTGCGGGCCGGACTGGCAGCCAACGCGCTGATGGAGGGAATCCACGGCCCTCTCGCCGAAATGCTGATTCCGGAAGAACAGCGGGACAAGCACCAGGAACGCATCGACCTCGTCAAGGCCCGCGACGGATCCATCCGGGTCCATACCCGCGCCTCCACGTGGGGCATTCCGTTCAGCTGGTTCTCGCTGTTTATGGAAGGTGACCGCAAGGACGTGGTGGAATCCGGCGGCCGGATCCTCACCGTCCGAGTCTGGACGCCCATCACGGAGGCCATGGAAAGGGCACGATACGCCGTGGCCAACCTTGCCCTTGCGGCTCCTGACCTGGACATGCTGGACGACCTCGCCCAGCTCACCGAGTGGCTGGAGCTGTTCCACGTCAATTCCATGGTGGAGCTGGATTACGGGGCTGTCGCAGACAAGGTGTACCCGGACGAGTCACCAATGGACATCCGGCTGGGCATCGAGTGCCTGGCCGAGGGCGACATGACCGGCGCCGCGGCGGCTTACCGCCGCCTGGCCTCCCGCTGGATCCCCATCAGGCAGCTGGCCCGGGCGTCCTAGTTCACACAGGTACGGGCTGTCTTAGGCGCGTGGCGGCGCCGTCGTCCTCCGGATGATGAGTTCGTGGGGCGCGACGGCGGAGCGAACCGCCCCGGTAGCGCCGTCGAGTTCGTCCAAGAGCATTTTGGTGGCGAGCTCCGCCTGCTCGTCCGGACGCTGGCCCACCGTGGTCAGGCCCATCGCGTCGGCGAAATCGTGGTTGTCGATGCCTACAACCGAAAGCTCCTCCGGGACGCGGACCCCCAGCCGCGACGCCTCGAAGATGACGCCCATGGCCATTTCGTCGGACGCGCAGAAGACGGCGGTGGGTTTGTCTCCCGGGCGGCCCCATAGCCGGCGGAATGCCTCCTGCCCGCTCCGGACCGTAAAATCGCCCCACTCATCCCATTCCGGGCGGGTAGGCAGGCCCGCGCCCTGCATCACGTCCTTGAAGGCGAGGATGCGGACCCGGGGGACGTCAAAGTTGAGGTCGGTTTCGTCGTCCCCGTGGATCAGGGCGATGTCGCGGTGCCCCAGGTCGATAAGGTGCCGCACTGCGGTGGAGGCGGCGGCGTAATCATCGATGCCGATGTAGGCGCATTCCTCGACATGGCCACCCACCACCACCAGGGGGATGTCGATCTTTTGCAGATGGTCGAGTTCGTCATGGGTGAGGGCCATACACAGGACCAGCAGCGCATCGATCTGCTTATAGACCATGGTCTTGCTGAAGAGCCGCTCCCGGTTGCTGCCGTGGCCGCCCAGGTTGAACAGCGAAAGGTTGTAATTGCGGGCGTGGAGCTCCCGGTCGGCGCCCTCGATGGCTTTGGAAAAGAACCACCGGCTCACGAACGGTGCCAGCACACCAATGGTCTTGGTGCGGCCAGTGGCCAGCCCTGATGCTGAGGAGGAGGCGACGTATCCGAGCTGGCCAGCGACCTCGAGGATCTTTTCCCGTGTGGCCGGCGAGACGCGGGGAAGTCCCCGAACCGCCCTCGAGACAGTGGCCGTGGAAACTCCCGCAGCGGCCGCTACATCCTCAATGCTGACGCCGCTGTGGCCGCCCCGTTGGGACCTTTCAGATGTGCGTACCACGGTGTCCCCTTATGTACTCCCTGCAGGCGTCCGCCCTGCTCCAGTGCGATCCCCCCACGCCATAGTATTTTGAGCCGGGTCCCGCTTCGCAGTGTTACCTGCCCAGTGCCAGTGTGGGCAGTGTTACACCGCGAAGCGGGCGCTCGCTCGACGGGATTACCGGGCAGCCTACCTACGCTCAGGCAGCCGCTTTCGCAGCCGCAGCATTCCATAGATTGCCAGGAGCGTGGCCAACAGGCCCAGGGCCCACCAGAGCGCGGGTTGTCCGGTCACCTCCATCCAGACCGTGACCACAAGCAAAACCACGGCCCAGAAACCCAGGAATCCGATGATGATGTCAAAATCCTCGCCGGAGCGTGCCAGCCGGCGTTCGTTTCCCGCTCCTTTGGACTTCCCGGGGCGGGAAACGCCTTCCGTCACTTGACTGCACCTGCCGTCAGGCCGGCAACGATCTTGCGCTGGAAGACCAGCACCAGGATCACCAAGGGAATGGTGACGATGGTGCCTGCGGCCATAATGGCCGTGTACGGGATCTGGTTGGGCTGAGCACCCGCGAAGCTCGCGATGGCGACCGTCACGGGCTGCGTGGCGTCACTGGACAGCTGGCTGGCGATCAGGAACTCGTTCCAGGACGAGATGAACGCCAGGATCGCCGTGGTGAAGATGGCCGGTGCAGCCAAGGGCATGATGACCTTGCGGAAGGCCTGGCCCTGGGTGCACCCATCCACGCGCGCCGATTCCTCCAGCTCCCACGGCATTTCGCGGAAGAAGGACGTCAGCGTGTAGACGGTCAGCGGCAGCACAAACGAGATACTCGGGATGATCAGCGCCTGGTACGTGCCCATCCAGCCGATGTTGGTGAACAGCTGGAACAGCGGGGTGATCAGGGCGACACCGGGGAACATGGAAGCCCCCAGGATGAAGCCGAGCACCAGGAACTTGAACCGGAAGTTCAGCCGCGCCAGTGCGTAAGCGGCAAACACGCCGATCAGCAGGGACACCGCCGTGACAACAACGCCAATGAAGATGCTGTTCAGGAGCGCCTGGCCGAACCTGTTGCCGAACGAGGTGTCGAACGCGGTGGCGAAGTTGTCCAGCGTGACATGGGTTGGCAGGATCGAGGTGTCGTACGTGAAGCCCACCTCGCGGAACGCCGTCACCACCATCCAGTAGGCAGGAGCGAGGCACCAGATGAGGATGACTACTGCACTGATGTACGTGCGCCCTTGGGCCCACTTCTCCCTGTTCTGGGCGGTCTTGCGCCCCTTGTCCTGCCTCGCGCGCAGGTCGGTGGCTGCTGTTGACGTGCTCATTTCTTCCCCTTACCGGTGGCGCCGCTTTGCTCCACAACATTCGCGCCCAGGAACCGTACGAAGATGAAAGCGACCAAGAAGATGATGATGAAGGTGATCGTGGACAGCGCTGCGGCCGCGTTGAACCCTTGCCTGATCTGGCTGATCACCAGGATGGACAGCGTGGTGGTGTTGTTCGCGCCCTGCGTCAGGATGTACGGAAGGTCGAACATGCGCAGCGCATCCAGGGTGCGGAACAGGATGGCCACCATCAGGGCCGGCTTGACCAGCGGCAGGGTGATCAGGCGGAACCGCTGCCATGCAGTGGCGCCATCCACCTTGGCCGCTTCGTAGACTTCAGCCGGAATCATCTGCAGGCCCGCGAGGATCAGCAGCGCCATGAACGGCGTTGTCTTCCAGGTGTCGGCAATAATGACTGCCCATTTGGCGGGCCACTCACTGCCGGTCCAGAGGATGCTCGCGTTGAAGAGCTTGTTGGCGATGCCTTCGAAGTCGAAGATGAACAGCCACAGCTGGGCGGTGACGGCGGTGGGGATTGCCCACGGCACCAGCACAGCGGCCCGGATGAGGCTGCGGCCCTTAAAGGTGCGGGCCATAATCATGGCCATCCAGAAGCCCAGGATGGTCTCAAACGTAACCGTGATGATGGTGAAGATAAACGTGGTGGTTGTGGCCGACCAGAACTGGCCGCCCAGGGTTCCTGGGGGGCACGCGATGGTGCCGCCGCCAGGGGCGGCACACTGCTGGCCGATCCAGTTCACGTAGTTTTGAATACCTGCGGGGCCGCCGGCCGTGAACAGGCCGGTGACAGGATCCAGGCCTGCGTCCTTCTGGAAGGACATCACAATGGCGCTGATAATCGGGTACACAATAACGACGCCCAGCGCAATAATGGTCGGGGCGAGCAGCCAGGACGCCCACTTGCCCTGGCTCATCAGCTTGTTGTCCTCCCCCACACCCTTGGGTGCGTGGTGGACTTCGGGACCGCCCGACGCCGGCTTTTTGACCGGCGTCGGGCCCAATTCGGTTGCCATGGCTAAGCTACGATCCTGCGCCAGCGGACTCGATGGACTTCTGCATGTCGGAGAGGGCCTGCTCGGCAGACTTCTCACCCTTCAGGGCAGCGTATGAGTTCTCCTGGATAGCCTGCGTCACAGCCGGGTAGAACGGCGTGACCGGACGCGGAACGGCGTTCTCGATGGAGGTCTTCAGCACCGGAAGGTACGGGAGCTTCGCAACGAGTTCCTTGTCCTCATACAGGTCACCAAGCACCGGAGCCAGGGAACCCTGGGTGGCGAAGAACTTCTGCTGCTCCTCATCGACAAGGAACTTTACGAAGTCCAGGGCAGTGGCCTTGTTCTTTGAGTACACACTGACTGCTGCACTGTGTCCGCCCAGCGACGATGCACCGGGTCCGTCCTTGCCCGGAAGTGCCGTCATACCCAGCTTGTCCTTGACGACGGACGAGCCTTCAGTGGTGGCAAGGTTGTAAACGTAGGGCCAGTTGCGCAGGAAGAGCAGGTTACCGCTCTGGAAGGCCCGGCGGCTTTCCTCTTCCTGGTAAGTGATGGCTTCCTGCGGGATGTTCCCGTCGGCGTAGGCCTTGACCAGGTTTTCCAGGCCCGCCTTTGCCGCGGCGGTGTTCAGGCTGGGCTTGCCATCCTTATCCAGGACCGAGCCACCGAAGGAGTTGATGGCTTCGGACGCGTTGACCGTAAGGCCTTCATACTGCTTGAACTGGCCCGAGTAGCAGCCGATGTTGTTCGCCTTGGCAATCGAGCACATCTCCATCATTTCTGCCCATGTCTTCGGGGCAGTGGGTACCAGGTCCTTGCGGTAGTAGAGGATGCCGCCGTCGGACGATACCGGTGCAGCGTAGAGCGTTCCCTTGTACGAACCCGCTTCCACGGTGGGCTTAAGCATGCCCGCGGTGTCAACGGCCATCTTGTCCTTGAGCGGCTGCAGCCAGCCCTTGGCCGCGAATTCAGCGGTCCACACCACGTCAACGCTGGCGACGTCGTAGTTGGCATCCTTGGCCTGGTAGTGCTGGACGAGGTCATCGTGCTGCTGGTCGGCCTGATCGGTCTGTTCCTTGAACGTGACCTTCTCGTTGGGGTGAGCGGCATTCCACTTTTCAACCAAGGGACGGACAACGTTGCTGTTGTCCTTGCCCTGTACGTAGGTGATGGGGCCGCGGCCGTCCAGGTTGGCCTCGGCATCAGTGCCGCCGCCACCTGTGGTGCCCCCGCCCCCGCCGCCACAGGCGGAGAGCGTTAGGGCCAAGATGCCGGCAGTTGCTGCCGGGAGTAAGAATTTACGGGTTTTCATTGCTTGAGGCTCCTCGCTGAGTGACAAGTAAGTCGACAGTGCGGTTGATGTGGTGACCATCACACTAGTAACGTTGCGGGAAGAAATGCAAGCGTTTACATCAAAAAGTTACCTGAGAGGAACCAAATGCGCCATCCGCTCGTTCCCACCCCCGGATCCACGATAAAGTCCTGGTGGGCCAGTGCCGCCGTCTACCAGATTTATCCCCGGTCATTCGCAGACGCCAACGGCGACGGAATGGGGGATCTGCCCGGGATTACGGCCCGTTTGCCGTATTTGCAGCGACTGGGAGTCGACGCGGTCTGGCTGTCGCCCTTCTATAAGTCCCCCCAGGCGGACGGCGGTTATGACGTGGCGGACTACCGCCAGGTTGACCCGCTTTTCGGAACGCTGGCCGATTTCGACGCAATGTTACAAACTGCTCACGGACTGGGCCTGAAGGTCATCGTTGACCTGGTTCCAAACCACACTTCAGACGAGCACACCTGGTTCCAGGAGGCCCTGGCCGCTCCTCCGGGATCCCCTGAGCGGGACCGTTACATGTTCCGGACGGGCAAGGACGAGGCGCCGGGTTCGGGCGACGGCAACCTGGCTCCGAACAACTGGCGGTCCATCTTCGGCGGGCCCGCGTGGAGCAGGGTAACGGAAGCTGACGGCAGGCCCGGCGACTGGTACCTTCACCTTTTCGATACCAAACAGCCTGACCTGAACTGGGACAACGACCATGTCAAGGAGGAAATGCGCTCCGTCATGCGCTTCTGGCTGGACCGCGGCGTGGACGGCTTCCGCGTGGATGTTGCCCACGGCATGGTCAAGGAAGCCGGCCTGCCGGACTGGGACGGCGTCGCGGCCATGGTGGAAGGCACCGCCGAGCAGGCTCCGGACAACCGGCACACCCCGCCGGGCGATGCCCACGGCGCCCATACGGAGGCGCAGGAGCCGCACCGTGCGGTATCGCCGCAGTATCCGCCGTCGCCGTTTTTTGACCAGGACGGCGTCCATGACATTTACCGCGACTGGAACCGCGTGCTGGCCGCTTACGACGGCGACCGGATGATGGTCGCCGAGGCCTGGGTGGAACCGGCAGAACGGCTGGCCCGGTATGTCCGCAAGGATGAAATGCAGCAGGCCTTCAACTTCGATTTCCTCCTCGCCGGCTGGGATGCGGAGCGCATGGCCGAAGCTATCGATGACTCCCTCCGGGCCGCGGCCTCCGTGGAGGCGCCGTCCACGTGGGTGTTGAGCAACCACGACACCGTGCGGCACTCCACGCGGTTCGGATTGCAGGATCCCACCACGTTCCCCAAGGGCATCGGGGCGGCGGACGAGCAGCCGGACGCCCCCTTGGGACTTCAGCGGGCGCGGGCCGCCACCATGATTTCCTTCGCGCTGCCGGGTTCCGTCTACATTTACCAGGGCGAGGAACTGGGGCTTCCCGAGCACACCAGCCTCCCGGACGAAGCCCGGCAGGATCCGACGTTCTTCCGCACCAGCGGCGCGGAGATCGGCCGCGACGGCTGCCGGGTGCCGCTGCCATGGAAGGCAGACGAGCCTGGTTACGGTTTTGCAACGGCGTTCCCCGCCGGCGGAACGTCCGACGCCGGTACCGGCGCCATCGCGCCCGCGTCACCGTGGCTGCCCCAGCCGGAGTCGTTCCGGGACCTGGCTGCCGACCGGCAGGACGGCGTCGCGGGTTCCACGCTGGAGCTCTACCGCTCGGCGCTGGCGTTCCGCTCTGCCCACGGGCTGGGATCCGGGACCTTCCAGTGGGCGGACGCCCACCGGCCGGAGGAGGGGATACTGGCGTTCCACAATGGCGAGGTGCTGGTGCTGAGCAACCTGGGTTCGGCCGCGGTTCCCGTACCTGACGGGTTCACAGTGTCGCTGGCCAGCACGCCGCCGTCGAAGGGTGCTGCGGCCGGAATTCCGCCGAACTGCACGGTTTACCTGACCCGCTGATGTACGTGCTCAGCGGACGCGTTCAGCCCGGCTGAACCGCGTCCGGGCACCGGCGCCAATGTGGATCAGCACCGGGGTGCGTTTGCCAACCACCGCATCCAGGGCGTCCACCAGGGTAGCCACCTCCGCCGCCAGGAGGTGCGGGGCGACGCCCTGGCGCGGGAGGAGCCGGACCTTCAAGGCCGGGCTGCCGTTGACCTCGTAGGTTGCAACGGTGGCACCGGCCAGGTCCGGACGTTCCGCGAGGGCCTGCTTGAGTGCCTGTTCGGCCACCCCTCCCCCGATCCGGACGTCGCCGGCGACTTCCCCGGCGTCGTCGTCTGAAACGAGCTGGTTGGTGCGGCCTTTGCCCTGCTGCGCCACCCACGCAACCATCAGCCCCATCAGCAGCAGCGTCACGAGGACAACCACGATCCAGAGCCAGCTCTCGGGCCTGCCGGGGAACCTCGTGTTGTTGAAAGCCTGGTTCATCCCCTGCCAGGCATCCTCCGACCAGGAATGCCACCACGTGGCGACTGCCGGAACGGTGGCCAGCAGGACCAGGAGCACTCCAATGGCGAGAAGCTTGATGCCCAGGATCGCCACAAGGATCCGATTTAGCAGGGCGGGTGTGCTGGTCACGCGCCAATCACCCCCGCCGATGCCAGGTTGATGCGGACCTCAGGAACCGGGAGCAGGGCCATCTCGCCAAGTTCGCTTTCCACTGCTGCGCGGATGGCTTCCCCATCCACAGGGACGCCGGACGTGGGACGGACGTTCACAATGACCTGGCGCCGGGAAACCACAACCATAACCTGCTCAGGCGTGACGTTGGCAGCGAGCCGGGCACGTCGTGCCAGGGCGGAAGCGATCACCTCGTCGTCCACCACCACTGCCGGACTGTTCCAGCCGTCCCCTTGGCCGCTGAGCACGTGCCGTGCGCGGCGCCCGGGAAGCACAGCGTTCAGAAGGAAGAACAGCCCGATCATTGCCAGCACGGCGCCCAGGGCGCCCAGCAGCAAGGGCGATATTCCCGATGGCAGCGCAACGAGCCGTTCCGCCGCAGTCTGCGGTTCGATCAGCCAAGCGGGCTGGCCGATGGCATGGACCGCTGCCTCCAGGAGTCCGTAGGCGCAGGCCACCACAACGAGGACTGCGGCGAACGATGCCACCACCGCGCGGGACGAGTGGGTCTCCCGGTAGAGGATTCTTTGCTTGTCCGGTGCGCTCATTTCACACGCCCTCCTTCGCTGATCCGGGCCCCGCTGATCCGGATGTCCACGCGGCTGAGCCGTGCCCCGCTGAGCGCGGTGACGGTGGCGAGGATCCGTGCTTTCGCAGTGACGGTGCGGTCCCAGATGGACCCGCCGAACGCAGCCACCCTGCCGGCGTCGGCTGCTACTGCCTTCAGCGGCGGGATGTGGATGGGCGCCACGAGGGACAGCGCCAGCAGGCCGTCGTCGTCGGACCAGTCTGCACGGATGTCCTGGGCAGGCACGCCCAGCGCCTCAGCTGCCGCGGCCCTGGCCAGGCTGGTCAGGGCCTGGGTGCTGATGCGGTTATGGCCGGCAAGGACCTGGCCCTGGAGCGTCGGTGCAGGCGAGCTCATGACGAGGAGCGCCGGCCGATGATGGCATCCAGGACGCCGCGCAGGTCCAGTTTCCCTTCCGCCGCGCGGCCCAGCAGGGCTCCGATTGCCATAAACAGCAGCGAGACCAGGAAGCCCCAGAGCCCGAACTGGAAGGACATGAACGCCACAAACGCCCCCACGGCGATTCCCACAACTGTCAGGTTCACAGGAGGGCCTCCCTTTCTGCGGTGGCCGGACCGGCCGGTTTAACAGGCGGGGCCACATAGACATCGGTGATTTCGACGTTCACTTCAATGACCTGCAGCCCGACGAGCTCTTCAACGGCGCGGTACACGGAAGACCGCACCTGGTCAGCCACCGAGTGGAGCGGCGCGCCGTAGGTGGCCACCAGGCTGATGTCCACCGCCACCTGGGTTTCGCCCACCTCGGCGTGCACACCTGCTGCGTGGTCGGAACTGCCGACGGCGTCCCGGATGGCGCCGAGGGCACGGGACGGCCCGGAGCCCAGCGAATAGACTCCCGGGACAGCACGTGCGGCGATGCCGGCAACCTTTGCCACGGCAGTTTCAGAGATGACGGTACGGCCGTGGCCAGGCACCAGGCTTCCGGCGCTATGTTTTTGGACGCCCGCATCGGGTTGTGGGTTCTGGTATTCCATCAGGCACTCCCCCTTCTGTTGAACCCAACCCTATCCCCTGCCTGCGGCTTAACGGCAGGAGGCGGGGACGCCCGGTCATGCCGGACATCCCCGCCTCCACCTGCGGAAGGTCTTGGATCAGCTTCCGCTAGGTGATGGTCACTTGTAGTGGCCTTCGCCGCCAACGCGGACGTTAGTGGGCAGGTAGCCGAACGGGCCGAGGCCGTTCTTGCCGAAGCTGCGGTCCACCTGGGAAATACCGTTCTGGAAGTTGATCTTCACCGTGGGCGAGAGGGATCCGCCGCGGACGCCGTTGACGTTGTCGATGAAGGACTGCACCAGGCCACCGGGCTGCACGTAGTGCGAGTAGGCCTGGAACTGGCGGCCGTTCTGGAGCGGGTTGGGGCCTTCCGGAGCGTTGGCCGGCATGTTCAGGTCCGTCGGGGAACCCAGGGCCAGACCGCTGTTGTTCATCGGCTGGTAGTCGGAACGGACACCGTCGCCGACGAAGCCGTAGACACCGTCGGGGCCGCGCATGCCCGCAGCGTACGTGAACTGGTGGCTAATGGTGAACAGGTAGTACTTGTTCTTGCCGTTTTCGTTCTGGATGAAGATCTGCGGACGCTCAGTCTGGTCGTTGACGCAGTTGGCGGAAAGGACCGGCGGCAGGAACGACCACTTGGTCAGGTCCTTGTTGTCCGCCACAGCCAGGCCCACGTTGGCGGTCTGGTAGTAGGCTCCCGAGCTGTTGACTTCGTTCACGTTCTCGGCGTTGGGGTCACCCGGCTGGTAGCCGAGGTCCTCGGGCTTGCACTCGTACTCTCCGCGGGTGCCGCCGGTATTGCCTTCGAAGACCATAAAGGTCTTGCCGGGGTGTGCCGGGTCAGCGAAGGTGTACGGATCGCGGAAGGCGAAGCCGGGGTTCTGGGCCTTGTTCTGGTACATCTTGCCGTCCGGCTCAAGCAGCTTGGTGTGCTCGAAGCCATCGAACGTGACGCCGTTCTCGTCCGCGTGGATCTTGCCCAGGGCCTTGGCGATAGCCGCGTCGGGGGCGATGCCGCCGCCGCCCGCGTTCCGCTCGGCCACATCGTAGAACGTGGTGGCCGTGTAGAACACGTTGACCTGGTTGCCCTGCATCAGGCGGGTGGAGCCGGACCACTCGGTGTTGCCGATCGAGGTGTTGTCCAGGAACAGGTGTCCGCCGTAGTTCCACTTGTCCTTCGCCGGGTCGGCGTTGGTCTTGCGGAAGAAGTAGCCGATCCGGGCGTTCCAGTGGCGCTGGTCGAAACCGTAGCCGGCATGCCGGTCGGCCACCAGGGAGAAGATGACGTCGTAGCCCTTGTAGCTGATCTGGTTGGCGTTCTCGTCTGTGAGGGACCAGGTGTCCCAGACCCAGACGTCGTCATTCATGGCGGGGAAATCCTCGGGGATCTCGGGCATGGTGACGTCCGGGCTCATGGAGTTCGCACCGGGAGTAACGGTGGAATCGCTCTGCGCCATGATCTGCTTGGCGTCCGCGCGGGTCCACTTGGAAGTGAAGTCCGACGCCGGGTCGTGGGCCTCCTGCGTGTGCTTGGTCGGCAGGGGGAAGCCCGGGGTCGGGGCCGGCATCTGCTCGGCCGCCGGCGGATCCGCCGGCTCGTTGGCCTGTGCTGACGGGATGGCCAGGAAGGCCGAGGCCGCTACAGCTGCCGCCAGTGCTGCGGCGGCGGGGCGCCACCGCAGCATCCGGGGGGTTTGGGGGTGCTTGTGCATTTTTGCTCTTCTCGCGGAGGTGAAACTATTCGTGGAAGACGGGCGTATGCCCTAGGGCCTCGAATGCACCGGCGAGCCCGACGACACCTCAGGCGTCATCGAGGACGCCGTTGTATCGAGGGGAACGGGGCTTGGGTGAGGCCCCGTACATGGCTCAGGAAGATCGTTATTTCCTGGCCCGCTTCTACGCTAGGCAGGCAGCGGAAAGCTTTTCAAGCCGTGTTTCGCGGCCAAAATCCAGCCTGTCAGACATTTGATGCAAGCGCTTACATTGCCCAAGGCGCGCGCGTGCCATAACGGTTTGGCCGAGTCAAATGTTTCATCGGAAAGTTTCAATCGTGGGAAACGTCACCCTGAGTCCACGCCGAATTCACCGAATGCTAAGGCGAGAGGGGCCGGTGGGGACCAATCGACGGCGAGTCAGGGAAAAGCGGGCGCGGGCCGGCGTAGATCCCTTCCATCCGCCAGCCATCGAGCTGCCGCAGGCGCACGTTCCCCGCGCCGGACAGCCGCACAGCCGTCCCGCCGAGGGTGGGGTAGACCCGGGCGGTCAGGGGCTTGCCGTTCGCGAAGATCTCCAACGCCGAGCGGTCCACGAGGACTCGAAGGTGGAGTTTGCCGCCATCCAGGTTCACAGGTCCGGACCGGTCCTCCGCGTCCACGGAATGGTCCAGACTGCTCCCCGAGCGGTCCAGCCGAAGCCAGGACTCCCCGCTACTTCCGGCGGCGCGGCCCACCTCGATGACCGTCTCCTCGGCGGGGCTTTGGGAAGTTCCGGCCGCGCCAACGCCTGAAACCAGGATCCCCAGCCGGAACACACTCCCGGGCTCCAGTTCAACGTCCAGTTCCAGGTCCAGTTGATTTCCGGCAACCCCGGCAAGGACGCCGCTGCCGGCCACCTCCCGCGGCCCGATCCTGATGTGGTCCCGGCGGAGCGCCTCAACCTCCGGGACGGGCGCAAAGGCGAGCTCCCCTCCGGAGTCGAGGGTCGCCACGCGCGGCAGGCTCATCACGCCAGACCAGCCGGCCTCCACCATGGCCTCATCCGTCCGGCCCTCCTGCAGCCACCCGAACATCACGCGGCGGCCGGCGTCGTCGGTGAACGACTGGGGCGCGTAGAAGTACCGTCCTCCGTAATCCAGCCGGCGCAGCTGCCGCGGGGTGTACGAATCTCCCGCGTACCGCCCGGTCCAGTACAGCGGGTGCCGGGTGTCGCCGTCGTCCCATGCGGAGAAGACGAGCACGTCGTCGGCCTCACCGCCGTCGGAACCGAGCACCCCGGGGCCGGCGCGGAACAGGTCCACACACTCCCACATGGTGCCTTCCCAGTCCGTCGCCGCAGGATCGCCGGCGGACGCGTCGCCGATGAACAGCGGCCCGATGTAGTCCCACGTCCGAAGGTCGGCTGACTCGTAGAGGAATGCCGTGCCGCCCCGGCCGCGGATGCCCGAGCCCACCAGCTGGCGCCAGCGGGAGCCCTCGCGCCACACGCAATGGTCCCGGTAGGCGGTGACGTCCACCCCGGCCGGCGGGGCGGCGATCACCGGGTTTTCCGGTGCTTTGGTCCAGGTGAGCAGGTCCGGCGAACCGACGGCCACACAGGGCAGTTCGCGTTCGCCGCGCCGGCCCGAATACACCAGGGTGGGCGCGCCTCCGTCGTTCACCAGCACCCCGGACCAGCAGCCGTCAGCGTCCGGAGAGTCCGGCCCGTCCGTGGGTTCCAGCGCGACTGGCTGATCCGTCCAGGTGACCAGGTCCGTGCTGGTGGCGTGGCCCCACAGGATGCGGTGGTGGAAGGCGCCCTCCGGGTTGTACTGGTAGAAGAGGTGGTAGGTGCCGTTCCACTGGCTGACCCCGTTGGGATCGTTGAGCCAGCCCGCGGGCGAGACGAAGTGGAAGCGCGGGCGGTGCGGGTCCGCCTCGGCGCGGATCACGAGTTCGTCCTGCGGCACGGTGGCCAGCGGGTGGGTCAGGCCGGTCATGCAGAAACCACTTCTTCCAGGGGGTCGGTTGCCAACGCGTGGCCGGCTGCAGCGGCCGGCGGCCGGTACAGATGGCAGCGCACCCAATGCCGGTGTGCAGGATCGCCCACCAGGTGCCGCACGGGTTCGGCGGAGGAGCACCGCTGCTGCGGGTCGCCGTCGTAAGCGCACGACGTCGGTTCCATCACTGCCGCCCGCAGCTCGGCCCGCTCGGCCGGATCGTAGGATCCGGTGCGGGCAGGGTCCGGAACGGCCGATACCAGCAGCCGGGTGTAGGGGTGCGCCGGATTCGCCAGGAGATCAAGCGATTCACCCTCCTCCACGAGTTCGCCGGCAAACATCACGGCGATGCGGTCCGCGAGGTAGCGCGCCGAGGCAAGGTCGTGGGTGATGTAGAGCATGGAGATGCCCTTGTCGTCCCGGAGCCCGCGCAGCAGGTTGAGGATGCCGATCCGGACCGAAACATCCAGCATGGAAGTGGGCTCATCGGCCAGGATCACCTCGGGTTCCACGGCCAGCGCCCGGGCGATGGCCACGCGCTGGCGCTGGCCGCCGGAGAGCTCATGCGGGTAGGAATTGAGCATGTCCGGGGTGAGTCCCACGGTGGTCATCAGTTCATCCAGCCTGGTCTGCAGCCGGTCCGGGGTCCCGGCTTTTCCGTGCAGGGTGAGGGAACGAGTCAGGAAGTGTTCGATCCGGTGGACCGGGTTCAGGGAGCCGAAGGGATCCTGGAACACCATTTGCACCTGTGCCCGGTACTCCTTGGATGCCTGGAACCGGTCCCGTTTCAGGACGTCCGTGCCGTCCAACAGGATCTGGCCGGCGGTGGGCCGTTCCAGCCGCGCAATGCAGCGGGCGAGGGTGCTCTTCCCGGAGCCCGACTCCCCCACGAGGGCAACGATTTCGCCCCTGCCGATACTCAGGTCCACCCCGCCGAGGGCTCGCACGGCCGCGCGGGAGAACAGGCCGCCGCTGTGGAAATCCTTGACCAGGCCCAGTACTTCAAGGGCCGGGGCTTCAAGGGCCGGTGTTTCGCTGTGTTTGCTCATGAGTGAGCTCCTTCCAGGGCAGGCTGGTTTTGGGCAGTCTGAGGCTGTGAAACCGGTGCCACGAAATGCCCGGGAGCAGCTTCCCGGAGGTCGGCGATGTTGCTGAACTTCACGCCGTCGGCCAGGCCGGTGAGCGGCACGCGCGGTCCCGTCAACGGTGGGAACGCTCCCATCAGCGCCTGCGTGTACGGGTGGCGCGGGGCGGTGTGGATGTCCCTGGACTTGGCCGTTTCCACGATCCTGCCGCCGTACATCACCGCCATCCGGTGCGAGAGTTCCACCATGAGGGACATGTCATGCGTGATGAAGAGGACGGAAAAACCCAGCTGGTGCTGCAGGTCCTTGATCTGCGCCATGATTTCCTGCTGCACCACCACATCCAGGGCAGTGGTGGGCTCGTCGAGGATCAGGAGCGAGGGCTTCAGCGCTACTGCCATGGCGATGACCGCGCGCTGGCGCATGCCGCCGGACAGCTGGTGCGGGTACGACTTAAGCCGGGCGGGATCGATCCGGACCAGTTCCAGCAGTTCGGCGGCCCTCCGAAGGGACTCCTTGCGGGAATAGCCGGCATGCGTGGTGAAGATATCGACGATCTGGTCGCCGATGGTCATCACCGGGTTGAGGGAGTTCATGGCCGATTGGAAAACCATGGCCACATCCTGCCAGCGGAACCGGCGGAGCTCCTCCTTGTCCAGCGCCAGGACGTCCCTGCCGCCGAAACGGATGCTGCCGCCGGCGATTTCCGCGGGGTCACGCAGCAAACGCATGATGGCGTTCGCGATGGTTGATTTGCCGCAGCCGGATTCGCCGGCCAAGCCGAAGATCTCGCCGGCACCGATGCTGAAGGAGACGCGGTCTACGGCGGTAGTGGACCGCGTGTCGCCGCGGTACTTCACGGTGAGGTCCTTGATCTCCAGGACGGGCTGGTGCGAGCCGAGGGAGGTCTGTGAGACGGTCATGCCGCTGCTCGCTTTCCGGTGGGGACGGACTTGGATTTCTTGATTTTCCGCAGGCGCGGGTTTGTAACCTCGTCCACCGCGTAGTTGATCAGCGCCAGCGAGAAGGCCACCAGCGCGATGCACACGCCGGACGGGACAAAGACCCACCAGCTGCCGGTGAGCAGAGCGCCTTCGTTGCCAGCCCAGTAGAGGTTGTTGCCCCAGGAGACCGTGCTGACATCGCCCAGGCCCAGGAACTCCAGGCCGGCCTGGGCACCGATGCCGTAGATGATGCAGGCCAGGAGCGTGCCCATCACAATGGACGCCATGTTGGGCAGGATTTCGCCGAACATGATCCTGAGCGGCCGTTCGCCGGTGACCACGGCAGCGGCCACAAAGTCCTTGGAGCGGATGGACAGCGCCTGCGACCGCAGCACCCGGGCGGAGCCGGCCCAGCCGGTGACCACCAGGACCAGGATGACAGTGCCAAGGCCCGGCGGCAGGAACGCTGCCAGGATCACCAGCAGTGGCAGGCCCGGCAGCAGCAGGAACACATTGGTGGTGAGGGACAGTGCCTCGTCGATGAACTTGCCGAAATAGGCCGAGGCGAGGCCCACCAGGATGCCGATGAACGTGGAGGCGAATCCCACGGTCAGGCCCACAAACAGGGAGCTGCGGGAACCGTGGATGGTCAGGGCAAGGACGTCCTGGCCCTTGGCCGTGGTGCCCAGCCAGTATTCGGCGTCGGGCTCCTGCGACGCCATGCCGGTGATCTTGGACGGGTTGTCCGGGAACAGAACCGGGGCCAGAAGCGCCAGGGCGATGAAAACCAAAAGGATGGCCGCGCCGGTCATGGCCTTCTTGTTGGTCAGCAGCCCATGCAGGAGGCTCCGGTTGGACTGCCGGACGGAAACTGCGGGCGGAAGCCCGGTGCCGCCGTCGGGCGTTTTGCCGGTGAACGGACCTGCGAGGGTCTCGCCGGGAAGGCTGGAAGCGGTCTTTGCGTTGGAAGTGGTCATGATCAGTCCTAGTTGCTGCGCACGCGCGGGTCGAGGCGGACGTAGAGGATGTCCACCAGGAAGTTGGCCAGCAGCACGGCGGCCGTGATGGTGAGGAACAGGCCCTGCATAAGCGGATAATCGAGTCCTTGCACGGCGGCCAGCAGCTGGTAGCCGACGCCCGGGTAGGCGAACACCACCTCGGTCAGCAGCGCACCGCCCACCACAAAGCCCAGGCTCATGCCGAAAGCGGTGACGGATGGCAGCATCGCGTTGCGGGCGGCGTAGCGGAACATGATCCGGCCCGGGCGCAGGCCCTTCGCCTCGGCCATGGTGATGTAGTCCTCGGCATTGGTGGCGATCATCGTGTTGCGCATGCCCAGCATCCAGCCGCCGATCGAGACGAGCACGATGGTGAGGGCAGGAAGGACCAGGTGCATGCCGACGTCGGAAATGAATTCCCAGCTGAAGCCGGGGGTGATGGTGTCGCTGAAGGCATGCCGGATGGGGAACCAGCCCAGCGTGACGCCGAACAGGTAGAGGGCGCCCATCGCGAGCCAGAAGTAGGGAAAGGAACCGATGAAAATCAGCAGCGGCGGGAGTGCCGAGTCAACGGCTCCGCCGCGGCGCCACGCCGCCAGGATTCCCAGCAGGTTGCCCACGACGGCGGCAATCACCAGTGCGGTTCCGCCCAGCAGGAGCGTCCAGCCCACCTGTGAGCCGATCACCTCGGTGACAGGGGCCGGGAAGCGGGAGATGGAAACTCCCATCTGCCCGGTCAGCATGTTGTGCAGGTAGCCGATGTACTGTTCCCAGAGCGGCCGGTCGTCCACGCCGAGCAGTTTTCGGAGCTGCTCGATCTGCTCGGGCTGCATCCGGTCCTGGGTCCGGGCGAACATCCGGGAGACGGGGTCGCCGGGCATAAAGCGCGGGAGCAGGAAATTCAGGGTGATGGACACCCAGAAGGCAATCAGGTAGAAACCCAGGCGGCGCAGGATAAAGCGCACGGTTTCCCTCCATTCGGGAATTACGGAAAGTGGGGCCCCGTTACCGAGGGGCCCCAAGCGAGCTTGCGAGTTTGGGGAGGTAATGGGGAGGGAGCACGCCCGGCGCCGGAATCAGCGCCGGGCGTGCAGATCAAAGTGGCGATGGGTGGGCCCACGCCCGGAGAACAGTCGTTAGGTAGCGACTCGCTATTTGCGCGGTTCCAGTGACGTCAGGACCAGGACCGTGGTGGGCGACTTCACCGAGAGGGTCGCGTACGGGTTCTTCTCCGTGGGCCAGCCGATGAAGCGGGTGTCGTTGAAGGCTCCCCATTCCGGGCCGGAGAACAGCGGCACTAAAGGCGCGACGTCGTTATATTCTTCCTGGAGTTTGTCGGCGACGTCCTGCTGCTTTGACTCGTCGGACTCTGCTGCGAACTCTGCAAGCAGCGCGTCCGCCGTGGCGTCCCCAAAGCGGTGGTAGTTATCGAAGGTTTTGGTTCCCACCGGTTTGACCGTTGCGGTGCCCATGGACGAGTTGAAGTACTTGTACGGGCTGGGGTCGTTGGCGCTCCAGACGATGCCGGAGTCGAAGTCGCCTGTTTCATACCCTGCTACCACAGCGGCCCAGTCCGGGGAGTCAACCTTGGCCGTCACGCCGACCTCGGCGAGGTTCTGGGAAATCACGTTGGCCACGGAAAGCCAGTCGGATGAAGAAGCACCCACGGAGATCTTGAACTCGAAAGGTGCGCCGTCCTTCAGCGTGCGCTTGCCGTCGGCTCCCTTGGCGTAGCCGGCCTTGTCCAACAGCCGGTTCGCAGCGTCCACGTCCAGTTTGGTCCACGTGCAGTTGTCCTTGACGCCGGCGTTCTTCCACTGTTCATAGTTGCCGGAAAGACCCGTGCAGTCGGCCGGCTTCGCGTAGCCGCTCATGCCGATCTTGGTCACCTGGTCGCGGTCCACAGCCATGCTCAGTGCCTTGCGGACGTCAACGTCATTGAACGGGGCCTTGGTGGTGTTGAGCTGCCAGTTGATCATCGCGCCCGTGGCGGGGAACCAGTACTGGCGGTGTTCCTTGTCCTTCGAGACGAAGGTCTTTTCAATGTTCGGAATGTACTGCGGCGCCCAGTCGACGTCGCCGTTCGCGGCGGCGAGGTTGGCGCCGTCGTTCCCTGCGAAAGCAAGCATCTTGATGCCGGCGATCTTCTGCTTTTCCGGCTGCCAGTAGTTGGGGTTCTTCTTCAGCACGAAGGACTGGGCCTGGAAGCTGTCCACCTCGGTGTACGGGCCGGTACCCACAGGCGTGGCGTTGGCGTCCTTGCCCGGGTCAGCAAGCGCGGACCAGATGTGCTTGGGCAGGATGGTGAGCTGGCCCAGGTCGTAGAGGGCCGGCGACCACGGCTTGTTGAAGCTGAAGGTGACCTTGTTGGCGCCCTCGGCGGTCACCGTTTCGAGGTATTCATAGCCGCCTTTGATCTTCTTCTGCAGTTCGAACGTGTAGGCCACGTCCTCGGCGACGAACGGCTTTCCGTCGGACCACTTCACGCCGTCGCGAAGGGTGAAGGTGATGGACTTGCCGTCGCCGGCCGCCTGCCACTCCGTGGCGAGCCACGGCACGGTGTCTCCCTTGGCTGGGTTGAAGATCAGCAGGGATTCATAGATCGACTGCTGGACCATCGGGTTCACGGTGGGCGCAAATGGGTTGAAGTTCTGCACGAACGTACCCATGTCCTCACGCGGAATGGTCAGGAATGCGCTCTCGGCCGAGGCGCCAGTGGCGCCCGTTGTGCCCTGGTTGGCTGAGCAGCCGGTGAGCAAAAGGGCCCCTACGGCCAGGCTCGCCGCTGTGATCCGGGCAGCCCTGAAGAATCGCTGTTGTGTCATGATGGGTATCTCTTTCCTCTCTTCATCGCTGAAGGTGAAGGTGTGGTTGGGGTTTTGCTTTTCAGGTAATGATTTGCCGTCAGACTGAAAAGCGTTCTAGCAGCGGACAGTCGACCATTTGCTGATGGGCGGTGATCGGCTGTCCTGCTGTAAGTCTTGCGAGTGTCTGGACTCCCAGAGCGCCCATTTTTTCGAATGGCAACGCAACCGTGGTCAGCTTTGGCCTGAGGTAGGCCGCAATCAGTTCCTGGTTGTCGAAGCCGATCACGGCGATGTCTCCGGGGATGGTCAGTCCCCTTTCCTTGATGGCGTCGTAAGCGCCCATCGCCATGCGGTCATTGAGACAGAACAGGGCAGTTGGCCTTTGACCTTTCGGATAGCGGTCCAGTATTTGGCAGGCTGCCTCGTAGCCCCCATCCGCCGTCGCATAACCGGACACCACCAAATCCGGATCCAGTTCCAGCCCGGCGCCCGCGAGTGCTTCGCGTGCACCCTCCAAACGCCCGACAGCGGCGGGGATGCGCGGGTCCAGATTGATGACTCCGATCCTGCTGTGGCCGGCATGGAGCAAACGATCGACGGCGACCCGGCCGCCTGCGCGCTCGTCCGGGACGATCGAGGGCAGCTTCCCATCCGCGTCAAAGCAGTTGATCAGGACAGTGGGCACCTCGTGGGCGCTTTCCGGAACATGCACGCCGCGGTGGAATGTTGCCGCGTACAAAAGCCCTTCCACTCGTTGTTCCAGCAGCTTTTCAACGGCTGCATCTTCCAGGCCTTGGTTGGGTCCTACGGCATCGGCCTGGTCGGAAGGCGCGATGAGCAGGAACCGGTGGTCAAGCCAGGCCTGGTCCTGGGCGCCCTTGATGATGTCAACTGCAAACGGGGCCGTCACGATCTCGGTGACGAGTCCGTACCAGTCGCTGCGCTGGGAAGCCAGTGCGCGTGCTCCGGCGTTGGGACGGTAGCCGAGTTTTTGGACGGCTTCAAGGATGCGGTGCTTGGTGTCCTGCGAGACGTTGGCGTGCTCCCGATCGCTGAGGACGAAGGACACGGCGGTGCGGGACACTCCGGCGTGCTTGGCCACGTCCGCCATGGTGACGCCACGCTGCGAAGAGGCTGCCGTCGTCGTACCTGCTGCGTTTGTCTTCGCTGCACGTGCGGGTGGGGTGCTGTTCGCCATTGAATGCTCCGGGACTTCTGCGTGGGGCCCGTCTAGTGACCGGCCGAATTTCATCTGGTTACGCGCGTTACATGCGACGTGTGATTTAGATTACGCGCGTTACATGGAACCTGTCAACGGCTCATTTTGGCGGGTCTCCTGCGGATGGACTTATCCCCGTGGGACTCCGGGGGGAATTGACCAGGCGGCGGGGAAAAGTCTGCCGGGGAGTGCTGGACCGCTGGTGGCCTGCAGTGGGGTTCGCGGCGTGGCAAAGGCAAGCAGCGTTAAAGAAGAAAAGCACCAGTTCCGAAGAACTGATGCTTCCCAGTGGTGGCTCCGACCGGCGTCGATCCGGTGACCTTTCGATTTTCAGTCGAACGCTCTACCAACTGAGCTACAGAGCCTAGGTGACACGTCACCTTGACCACCGGAATTGCTTCCGGCAATCAGAGCGACCCTGACGGGACTTGAACCCGCGACCTCCGCCGTGACAGGGCGGCGCGCTAACCAACTGCGCTACAGGGCCTTGCTTTTCTTGCTTCCGCAGTATCACTACCGCGTTTTTTCAAGGCTTCCAGCCTACCAGACTTTCTTAGCCTGCTTGACCAGTTCCTTGCGTACCCCCAACGGGATTCGAACCCGTGCCGCCGCCGTGAAAGGGCGGTGTCCTAGGCCGCTAGACGATGGGGGCCAGAACCCGTTCGGAGCAAAAAGAAAAGGCTTCGAGCCGGGGCTGTCAGTCTTTGTCCTTCGCAGTTCCTCCGAACTGGACTCTAAAACTATAGGGCCTACCCCGGGATAATCCAAAATCGGCCCACAGGCACCTGACCAAAGCGCCCCGAAGCGGCGAAGATGGACCCATGGATGCCGTCGCCGCGCTCAACGAAATTGCTTTCTGGCTGGAGCGGGAACGCGCCGCCACGTTCAAGGTCCAGGCCTTCCGGAAAGCGGCGGACATCATCGCCGGTTTGGAGCCCGCCGAGCTGAAGGCCCGGGCGGAGGACGGCCGGCTCAAACGCATGAAGGGGATCGGGGACCGCACCTACCAGGTGATCCGCCAGGCGGTCGACGGCGCGGTCCCGGACTATCTGGAAGACCTGCGCCAGCGCAGCACAGGGTCACTGGCCGAGGGCGGCAACGAACTCCTCGGCTCACTCCGCGGCGATCTCCACAGCCACAGCGACTGGTCCGACGGCGGCTCCCCCATCACCTTGATGGCTGAGGCCGCGAGGCTGCTGCGGCGCGAGTACCTGGCGCTGACCGACCACTCCCCCAACCTGAAGATCGCCAATGGGCTCACCGCTGAGCGCCTGGCTGAACAGCTCGACGTCGTGGCCGGGATCAACGACGGCACCAGCGGAAACGGCTTCACGCTCCTGGCCGGGATCGAGGTGGACATCCTGGAGAACGGCGAACTGGACCAGACGCCGGAGATGCTGGACCGCCTGGATATTGTGGTGGCAAGCGTCCATTCAAAACTGCGGTCGGACCGGAGCACCATGACGCGGCGGATGCTGGCGGGCATCCGGGATCCGCACACCAACGTGCTGGGCCACTGCACGGGACGCCTGGTGGAAGGCTCGCGCGGTACCCGCCCGCAGTCGGAATTCGACGCCAAAAAAGTGTTTGCCGCCTGCGCCGAAAACAATGTGGCGGTAGAGATCAACTCCCGTCCCGAGCGGCAGGACCCGCCGGACGACCTGATCCAACTCGCCCTCGACGCCGGGTGCCTGTTCTCCATCGACAGCGACGCACACGCTCCCGGGCAGCTGGACTTCCTGCAGTACGGCGCAGCACGGGCGGCCAGCAATAAGGTGCCCGCCGAACGCATCATCACCACGTGGCCGCTGGACCGCCTCCTGGAGTGGTCCAGAACGGCCTGATCAGGGGCTACTTCACGGCGTCGGCAAGTGTCTGCCGGAACTCCTGCTTGGTGCTGAGGGTGAGCTTTTCACCGTTGAGGAAAAACGTCGGGGTGCCGGTCACGCCCAGGGCAGTTCCGTCCGTGATGTCAGCCCGGATGCGTTCCTTGGTTTTGTCGTCCGCGACGGCGGCATCGAACGCCGCGAGATCCAGCCCTAGTTCCCCGGCGAAAGTCCGAAACAGGGGCGCTTGCGATTCGGCCTTGCCGTGCCACTGGTCCTGGGTTTCAAACAGCCTGGCCTGCATCGCTTCGAACTTTCCCTGCTGTGCCGCGGCTTCAACAGCCAGGGCTGCCTGTCCGGAGTTCGGGTGCGACGACAGCGGGAAGTAGCGGTTGACGAAGGTGATCCGGTCGCCGAACTCCTGCTTGAGCTCTTCGACGAAGGGGTGGATGGAGCGGCACGCCTCGCATTCGAAGTCGAGGAACTCCACGAGCTGCGCCTTTTCCACAGAGGGTGCGGTGAGCCTGTGGCTGTCTGTCCGGACAAGCTGTTCGCTGCCTGCCACCGGCGGGTCCTGCGCAGGTTTGTTGGACGTGAGCACCGCGTACCAGGCCGCTCCGCCCACCACGATGACGGCCAGCAGGATCCAGATGACCAGGCGGATTCGTTTGGCAGTGTCAGGCGATGAAATTGTGGCTGAGACCATGGCACGCATCCTAACCGAGGCTGTGCATTTCCCTTCACTGTCCACGCCCGGACTATTGGCAGGAACTCGACTAGACGTGGCCGATTTCCGCCAGCCGCCAGTGCCCGAGCGGGGCTAGATTAGCAGCATGGCAACCACCTCCCCCACGAACTCCGCTACATCGACGGCACCGCCCGCGCTCCCGAACCGCGTGAAGGCGCTCGGCGTCGCGGCCGTGGTGGTGACCGTGGTGCTCTGGGCGTCGGCGTTTGTGGGCATCCGGGCGATCGGACCTACTTTTTCCCCCGGCTCCCTGACGCTGGGCCGGCTGGCCGTTGCCGCCGTCGTGCTCGGCGCACTGGTGGTGCCGCAACTGGCTAAAAGCAAAGTGCTTCCGCGGGGCAGGGAATGGTGGCCCATCCTGGGGTACGGCGTGATGTGGTTCGGCGGCTACAACGTGGCCCTCAATGCGGCGGAACACCTGCTGGATGCCGGGACCGCCGCCCTGCTGATCAACGTCAATCCCATCCTGGTTGCCATCATGGCCGGATTCTTCCTGAAGGAGGGCTTCCCCCGGTGGCTGATCATCGGCAGCCTCGTGGCGTTCGGCGGGGTGGCTATGATCGCGCTCGGCTCCGGCTCAGGTTCCGGGGAACGTTCGACGGCGGATGTGGCGGGCGTGCTGCTCTGCCTCCTTGCCGCTGTGCTCGCCGCCGTCAGCGTCATCATCCAGAAGCCGGTACTGCGGAAATTCCCCGCGGGCCAGGCCACCTGGTTCGGCATCATGGTGGGGGCAGTGTGCTGCCTTCCGTTCAGCGGCCAACTGGTGTCCGAGCTGCAGTCAGCACCGCTGCCGGCCACATTGGGCCTGGTGTACCTGGGCATCTTCCCCACCGCCATCGCCTTCACCACCTGGGCATACGCTCTGTCCCTGATTGATGCCGGCAAGCTGGCCGCCACCACCTACCTGGTGCCAGGCACCACCATCCTGATCTCGTGGCTGCTGCTCAGCGAGATCCCCACCGTCTGGGGCTTGGTGGGAGGCGCGGTCTGCCTGGTGGGAGTGGGCCTCACAAGGCGCCGGTCCCGCCCCCTGCGCAACGCCGCCTGACGGGGTTTCCCGCTAGAGTCAGGGTATGCCCGCACACCTACCGCCCGGACTTCCCATCATCCCGGACGGTCCGCAGGAGACCCCTCCGTTCTCGATGTCCGACGACGAGTTCGAATCCGCCGTCAGCGACGCCCTGAACCGGATCCCGGCCAAGATCGCCCGGGCCATGGACAATGTGGCGGTGTTCATCGACGACGACTACATTCCCGGGCCCGGCGACGATCCGGACACGGTCCTGCTGGGGCTGTATGAGGGAGTCCCCCTGACGGAGCGGGACTCGTGGTGGGACGCGGGGTCCCTGCCGGACAGGATCACCATCTTCCGCCAACCCATCCTGGACATCTGCGAGACCCGCGAGGACGTCGTCGAGGAGGTGGCGGTGACCGTCATCCACGAGATTGCCCACCACTTCGGCATCGACGACGAGCGCCTGCACGAGCTCGGCTGGGATTAGCGCTCCCTGGTTTCGGCTTCCCCTGGGACTAGCCTTGTAGGCATGGGACACGACCACCACCATTCGCACGGGATGACGGCTACCGGCCGGCACCGCAAGAGGCTTCTCGCTGTCCTGGCCATCACGTTGGCTGTTGTCGTGGTCCAGGTGGTGGGCGCCGCTCTGTCCGGATCGCTGGCATTGCTCGCCGACGCTGGCCACATGCTCTCTGATGCGGCAGGCGTGATCATCGCCCTGCTGGCAGCCTGGATCGCCGGACGGCCCGCCAGCGACCAACGGACCTATGGCTACCAGCGCGCCGAAGTCCTGGCGGCGCTGGCAAACGCGCTGATCCTGATTGTGATTTCCGTGGTCATCTTCTCGGAAGCCATCCGGCGCATCGGCTCCACCCCCGAGGTCCAGACCGGCATCATGCTCTTCGCTGCCATCCTGGGCTTGGTGGCCAACGTGGTGTCCTTGCTGATCCTTCGGGGGGCGCATGAGGAAAGCCTGAACGTCCGCGGGGCCTACCTCGAGGTGCTTGGGGACCTGCTGGGGTCCGTCGCGGTCATCGCTGCTGCCGTGGTCATCCTGATCACCGGCTACCAGGCCGCGGACACCATCGCCTCAGTGGTGATCGCCCTGATGATCCTGCCGAGGGCGTGGAGCCTGCTGCGGGACGTGGTGGATGTCCTGCTCGAGGCAACCCCTAAGGGCGTCGAGGTGAAGATGATCCGCGAACACATCCTCTCGGTCGAAGGCGTCACCGACGTCCACGACATCCACATCTGGACCATCACCTCGGGAGTGCCCGTCTTTTCCGCACATGTGGTGGTGGAGGACGGGGTCCTCAACGCCCGGGGCGCGGACCAGCTCCTGGACAAACTGACGGCCTGCCTCGGGTCCCACTTCGATACGGACCATTGCACGTTCCAGCTTGAACCTGCCAGCCACTCAGAGCACGAGTCACAGCAGCACGCGTAGCCCCCGAACGTCAGCGACACACCCCGCGGAAATACACTCCATCGGCCCTCTTGTTGTTTATGTTATTGATGTGACCAGTGTTGCCAAAGTGCATGGGGTCCCGTAGCCTCTGAATGCTGGGTGATCGGCAGAGGGGCACTAAGTGCCGACCAATCAGACCTCGCTCCCCAGCCCAAAGATGCTGCGAGGTTCTACGAATGGCTTTGACCGGACCCTGCCGTTGGGCCGCCCAACTGGGACTCGCCGTCATACTTCTTGGCAGCATCCCGCTGCAGGCCCAGGCTGCGCCGACGCCATTGGCCCCGGCTGCTGCGGTGCCTGCAATCACCATTCCGGCTGCCCCGGAGATCCCGTCCCCCGAAGACATTGCCGCGGCCAAGGCAAGTGAAAGCGCGACGGCGGACCAGGTCACCGCCATCGAACGGCTCCTTGCGGACGCAGCGCGCGCCCAGGAGGCCACGTTCGCGCTGGCAATGCAGGCAAACAACACGTACAGCGAGGCGCTCGTTGAGCTTCAGGCACGGCAGGCGGCCGCTACAGTTGCCACGGCGCGGGCAGAAGTTGCCGGGCTGGAGCAGGACAGGACGCGCCGGCAGGTGGGGCAGCTGGCCGGAGACCTCTACCGCAATGGCGGCATGAACCCTGCCCTGACCACTTTCGTCACGGGCGGCGGGGACGTGCTGGGACAGGCGGCCACGCTTGAAGCCATCTCGGCAAGCCGGAGCCGCGCCTTCGAATCCGCTGCGAACGCCGCAACGGCGGCAACGTCCCTGACAGAAGCGGCCCAGGACGCCAACCGGGCAGCAGACGATGCAGCCAGGAACGCCGAAGCCCGCAAGACCGAGGCCGAACAGGCCAATGCCGCACAGGCCAAGGCAGTGGCTGAGGCTGCGGGGCAGCGGACGGTCCTGGTTGAACAGCTCGCACAGCTGCGGAACACCACGGTCGCCCTCGAAACGGCGCGCGTTGACGCCTTGGACCGGCAGCGCGAGGAGGCACGGCTTGCTGCCATGACCGCCGCCGCAGACCGGGCGGCAGCCGACCAGGCTGTGGCGGACCAGGCTGCCGGAGGCAACACACCGCTTGCACCGGCGGCACCAGCACCTGCCCCAGCTCCTGCGCCCGCACCGGCACCGGCACCCGCGCCCGCCCCCGCACCGGCACCAGCACCCGCGCCCGCTCCAGCACCAGCGCCCGCACCCGCACCCGCGCCCGCACCGGCTCCAGCACCAGCTCCGGCCCCCGCACCGTCACCGGCACCGGGCGGCTCCAACGAGACGGCCATCTCGGTGGCAATGACCAAAGTCGGCGCACCGTACTACTACCAGTGGGGCGGCACCGGCCCGAATGGCTTTGACTGCTCGGGGCTGGTCCAGACTTCCTTCGCCGCCGCCGGCAAATATCTCCCGCGCACCGCCTCGCAGCAGTACGCGTCGGCACCGGTCCATGTCCCCATCTCGCAGGCCCGGCGGGGCGACCTGCTCGTGTGGGGCTCGGCGCCGAACTTCTACCACGTTGCCATCTACCTCGGGAACGGCCAGGTGGTACAGGCGCTTAACCCGGACGAAGGCATCGGCGTCACGTCGCTGAGCAGCATGGCCGGCATGCAGCTCCATCCGTACGCTGCCCGGTACTGACGCCACCGCCGGGGCACAGCGTCAGGACAGGACGTCCTTGGTGACGAACCTGCCGTAGGCGAGCGCCCCGAACACGGCCATGTAGCCCGTCTGGAGCAGTGCGTTGCTGGCGAAGGAATCCCACAACACCGGCTGGCGGAGGAGATCCCCGAATCCCAGCCAGTAATGGCTGAACAGCCACGGATGCAGCCATTCCAGCTGGGGCAGCTGGTCCAGGACCTGCGAGACCACGGACAGCACCACCGTGGCGGCCATGGCGCCCACCGGAACAACCGTCAGGGTGGACAGGAAAAGCCCGATCGCCGAAAGCCCGGCCAGCGACACCGCCAGATACGCCGCGATCAGCACCAGCCGCACGGCAGCCTCCGGCGGCTGGACCACGTCCCCGGACAGCAGGGTGACCGGCCCGACGGGAAACAGCGACGCACCGATGGCCGCCCCTGCCAGTGCAACCATAACGGGCGCCGCCACACAAAAAGCCAATGCGCCGGCGTATTTGACCAGCAGCAGCCGGACACGGCCGGCCGGTGCCACCAGCAGGTACCGCAGGGTGCCCAGGCTGGCCTCCCCTGCGATGGTGTCGCCGGCAACAACCCCGATGGTCAGGGGAAGGAACAGCGGAACAGACACCAGCATCGCGGTAACCGCCACAAAGAGCCCGTTCTGTGAGATCCGGTCCAGGAAGGCCGGTCCGCGGCCCGCCGGGACGCTGGACGAGAGCCGGACCGCGACGGCGATCAGCACCGGTATAGCGGCCAGCGCCAGGAGCATGGCCCAGGTCCGCCGGCGCCTGAACAGGACGCTCAGTTCAGAACCCAGGAGCGGGATGCTGGACGCCGCGCGGTCCCTCGCACGGACGTTCGTGGAGACGTCCCTGGACTGGGCACCGGACCCGCCCTGCGGAAACCTGTTGGGCAGTTCGCCCGGCACGCTACTGGGCAACGTCGAACCCCTCCCCCGTGAGCGCCACGAAGCGGTCCTCGAGGCTTTCGCGTTCAACCGTAAATCCGCGGACGCGCACTCCGGCTTCCACCAGCCGGGCAACGATCTCCTCCGGCGCAACGGACCCATCCACTGCCCCAGCACCGTGCCCTGCCACAGCGCCCGGGTCCCCGCCGGTCCCCAAGGTGGCGGTGACCACCCCGTCGGTTTCGGGGCTGCCGGCCACGGGAGTCATCCCCAGCCGCGCCAGGACGGCAAAGGCGGTGCCGGCGTCGGGCGTTAACAGGCGGATCCGGGCCTCACCGGCCTGCCGGAGTTCCGGGAGCGGGCCCTGGGCCACGAGCCGGCCGGTGCTCATGATGGCAGCATGCGTGCATATCTGTTCCACCTCAGCCAGCAGGTGGCTGGAGACGAACACCGTGGCGCCGTCGGCGGCCAGCGAACGCACCAGGTTCCGCACTTCCCGGGTCCCCTGCGGATCCAGCCCGTTGGTGGGCTCGTCCAGAACCAGGAGTTCGCGGGGGGACAGCAGGGCATTTGCGATCCCCAGCCGCTGCTTCATGCCCAGCGAATAAGCATGGACCCGCTTGCCGGCAGCATGCGAAAGCCCCACCCGCTCCAGCGCCTCACCCACCCGGGTCCGTCGCGTGGCCGGGCGCGCATTCCGGCTCGCGGCGTCCAGCCGGTGCAGGTTGGCAGCGCCGGACAGAAAAGGGTAAAAGGCCGGCCCCTCCACGAGGGCACCCACACGGGGAAGGACCTCATGGAGCCGGTTCGGCATGTCCAGCCCGAGGACGCTGACGGTGCCCGACGACGCCGCGGCCAGGCCCAGCATCATGCGGATCGTGGTGGTTTTTCCTGACCCGTTGGGGCCCAGGAATCCGAACACGGAGCCGTGCGGCACTGCCAGGTTGACGCCGTCTACGGCGACCTGATGGCCGAACCGCTTGGTCAGGCCCTGCGTTTCGATGGTCAGCCCGGTGGCCCCTGTCCCTGATGCGTTTTTGCCCACAGCGGCGGTCACTTGGCCACGGCGCCCGCTGCGGCCTGCAGCCGCTCCGCCGGAACCATGCCGACGAAGATCCGTCCGTCGTCGGTGATCAGCACGTTGAGCAGTGTGGTGGACAGGAGCCGTCCACCGGGAACGACGACGGCGGCCTGGGCAAGGAACGGATCCTTCAGGAGGGATTCACTCAGCATGGATCCTTGTCCGGCCGGTGCCGCGGGGAACCCGATCACGGTTTCCCAGCCGGTTCCCGTCACGGTGGGCCGGGCCATCGAACGCATCTGCGAGCGGCCGGTCCCCGAGTGGACCTCCGCGGCGGCTGCATCCGGAGTGACGATCATGCCGGGGGATCCCGGGAAGCCCGACGTGATCGGCCAGGGCCGGGCACCGGGCAACGGCAGCTGCAGTTCCTTGACGGTGGCACCGGGCGGCGGGGCGAAGGTGAACAGCGAATCGTCGGGCTTCGCAAGGGAGAGGCTGGTGAATCCGACCTGGAAGGCAGGCTCCGCCTGGTCACGGGCCGTCACCGTGACGCGCAACGGCAGTCCCGTTTCGCCGTCGACGGCGATAGCCACCCGTCCCACGAGGGTCCCCTGCGTGCGGGGCTCCAGCAGCAGGTTGTAGGCCGCCCTGCCCGCGACTTCCACGTCGGGGCCCACGGTGACCTGGGTTGAGCTGTCCACGGCGGCCAGCAGCCTGGCTGCGATGTCCTCCGGCGTCGGAATGGAATATTCCGGCATTGGCACCGGCACTGGTAGCGGCATATCCGGTGCCGGGACCGGCGGTAATGGCAGGTCAGGCGCAGGGCGTTCCGGCTTTGGTAGCCCTGGCGTCGGGGCTGGTGCCGGGACCGGCGGCATGGGGGCTTTCGGCGGTTCAGCCAGCGGCAGGTCCCGGGCGAACGACGGAAGGGTCAGGTGCGCGGCCGAATTGTCCCTGGAGCTGTAGAACCAGATCTCGCTGCCCCGGCGGATGACGTCGCGTTCAGCGAGACGGTCCACCACTTGAACCCGGACATTCGACGGACCGTCAATAAATACCCGTGCCGTGTGCTGGCCGGTCAGGAGATCGGCGATCGAGGCCGCTCCACCGGCCGACGCAGGACCGGAGGACGGGGCAGTGGAAGGTAGTTCCGGCAAGCCCAGCTCGGAGGTTTGCTCCACGGTTCCGGAGAGAGTGGTAATGGTGTGTCCACCAAGCAGGACGAGCACCTGCGCCGGCGTCTTTACGGGCAGCGGGTCGCCGGCGCGCGCCGGGATGGATCCCGCCAGCACCCCGGCGGCGATCACGGCTGGTACTGCAGCCGCCGGCATCCACCGCAACCATGCGCGGCTCATGCCACCCACACTCCATCCTTGGAGCCCATACGTTCAGGTTACGCCTGGGACGAGCCCCGGACACTACCCGTTTTTGGGTTCAGCCACTACCCGGGCACCACGGTTCCGGCGGCGCCGTCCACCGTGATCCGTTGCCCGCTGGACAGCAAGACCGTGGCGTCCGGGACGCCCACCACGGCCGGGATACCGTACTCCCGCGCCACCACGGCACCGTGCGAATTGGGGCCGCCCATCTCCATGACCAGGCCGCCCGCCGTCAGGAACAGCGGTGTCCAGCCGGGGTCCGTGGACGGCGCCACCAGGATCTCCCCCGGTTCCAGGTGCGCTCCCACCGGGTCCAGGATGACCCGCGCGTTGGCGCTGACAATACCGGCCGACGCCGGGCTGCCGCTGAGCGTGCCGGGCACCAGGGGTGCCGCGCCGGCGACGCCGGATGGCACCGCTTCGGGTTCAGTTCCGTCCGAGAGAAGGAGCCGCGGCACGTGGCGTCGTTCGAGTTCACGGGCGTACGCTTCCCTCCGCCGGTCAACGAGGCTGCAAAGGTCCGCGGACGTGCTTCCGGTGAGGCCCTGCCGTGCTTCGCTGAAGTCGAGGAAGAAGACGTCGTCCGGATCCGCGATGGTTCCGGCCTCGGCCAGCGCGGCTCCGACCTGCTGCAGCTGCCGGCGCACCTCGGCGAGACCCACCACGATCTGGTACTTGGGCATTTCACGCAGCCCGGCGAAAAGCCTGGCCCGCCGCAGCGCCGCCCGCACCAGGGCACCTCGGATCCGGCCGCGGCGCCGGGCTTCCGCCACAAGGCGCACCACGGTTTCCTCGGCCTGCTCGGTGGCAGTGTTGAACTGCACGTCCGGAGCAAGCCTGGAGTCCTCCAGCCGGAGGTAGTTGGCCAGCACGCCCAGGATATGGGTGGGATCATCGGACCAGCGCGGCATGCCGACGTCGATTTCAGCAACGGCCCGCTGGCCGTACCTGTCCATAAAGCGGGCCAGGCCGGCCTGCAGCACAGCAGGCAGTTCCCCGGCATTGAATTGCCGGGCCAGCGCGGCCGGTGCCTGGTTCCTGACCGCACTGGACGATCCGCCGTCGTCCCTGATCACCGTGGCGAGCCGCCACAGTTCCAGGTCCATCTCGGTGGTCACGTTGTTTGGCAGCCCCCGCAGCACGTGCTGAAGATCGTCCCAGCGGTTCTTGCCGCCGAGCAGTTTCCCTGCGAGCGCCAGCATGCCGAATCCCAGCGCCGGGAGGGGAAGGACGGCGGGCACGATCGAGAAGAGGCGGTTGCCCAGGAGAAATTCGGCGTGGTCGAGGCGCTCGGCCGGCGTGGCGCCGGGCCCGAGTTCCAGGGACTTCCCGAAGTCCCGCGCAAACCGGTTCACCCGCCGAAGCGCCGCTTGCGGCCTGAACAGGGCGCGGAGAAGGGTCTCAGGGGCCCTGGCATGTACCGCCGCCGGAACCACGTGCCGCAGCAGGCCGATGGGGGTCTTGTTCGTCACCGAAAACCTGGGATCTTCGAAGACGCGCCTCAGGACCGTGGCGGAGCGGGCCTCCATCACGTCAAACACGCGGGGAACGATCCGGCGGCCGACCTCGCTGCGGGCAACGGTGGTCAGGTCGAAGTAGATGCGCTGGCCGATTTCCGCAAACGGTGACGGGCCGTTCCGGGGCTCCGGCACGTCAAAGCGGGCAGCCCGCGCCACGGAGGAGCCTATGAGTTTGAAAGAGGCCAGCCCCATTGGCGTGATGGGGCGGGTGAGGCCCTGGGCGAGGCTGAAGCACAGGTAGACCCGGGTGCCTTCCCGGGCCGGTTTCCCCTCCGGCAGTGGATACAGGGTGGTGATGGGACGGGACTGTGTCAGCCATAGCCGGCCATCAGCATCGATGGCCCATTCGGTGTCCTGGGGCGAGCCGAAATGCCGCTCGACACGCAGGCCCAGCCGGGCAAGCTCGGCTGCCTGGCCGTCCGTCAGGCAGGCGTCGGTTCCGGCGTCGGGCATATCCAGGGTTTCGGTTCCGCCGCCCTGCAGCGGCCGCACCACCAGGCGTTTGTCCCCGAGCCGAGTCTCAATGACCCGCCCGGTGTCGGGGTCCACCACAAAGTGGTCCGGGTTGACTGAGCCGGAGACCACGGCTTCGCCGAGCCCGGGGCTGGCATCGATGACGGCCTGCCGCCGCCGGCCGGTTAATGGATTGGCGGTGAACATCACTCCGGCCGTTTCGGCGTCCACCATCCGCTGGACCACAACGGCCAGCGCCACGGTGGAGGCGTCGATCCCCAGCTCCGCGCGGTAGCTGACGGCACGGTCGGTCCAGAGCGAGGCCCAGCAGTTCCGGACGGCTTCCACGACGGCGACGGTCCCCACCACGTTCAGGTAGGTGTCCTGCTGGCCGGCGAAGCTGGCGGAGGGAAGGTCCTCGGCCGTGGCCGAGGACCTGACCGCTACCGGCACATCAGTGCCCAGGGCGGAATAGGCCTGCCCGATGGCGGCGGCTATGCCGGAGGGAACCGGTGTGCCGCGGACCAGGTCCCGCGCCTGTCCCGCCAACGCGGCGAGGGCAGGCAGGTCGCCCGCGGCCGTGGCAGTCAGCGCCTGATGGATTTCGGCGAGGCTGCCCTCCCCATCGGTTGCCTGGAGGTAGGCGTCGGTGGTGAGGCAGAAGCCCTCCGGTACGGGCAGCCCGGCGGAGAGCAGCTCACCCAGGTTCGCAGCCTTGCCGCCCACGAGCTGCAGCATGCCGGCGCGGACGTGCTCCAGTCCCAGGACCGGGCCAACGGTGTCTGGCATTTCCATGCCTCCTGATCATGAGGCCTGCGGCTGAAACTGGGACTTGGGAGGGCGACTTCGGAGGGTGACTCAGACCGGACGTGCCAGGAGCCTCAGGCTGCCCCGAGGATGGGGCCGAAGCTTGCCCGGTCCGCCAGCCGCGGATCCTCCCGGTCCGGGACAACAAGGACAGGTCCCTTCGCGTGGTGCAGAACGCCGTCGGACGTTGAGCCGAGCAGCATCCCGGTGAACCCGCCGCGTCCGCGGGTGCCCACCACGATCAGTTCCACGTGCCGGCTGGCCTCCACGAGCACGTCCACCGGTGAGCCGTCCTTCAGCTCGGATTCCACCGGCAGATGCGGGAAGTGGCTCTTGAGCCAGGCCATCCCGGCGTCGAGTTGGACCCGGATGTCGGCAAAGAGGGCTTTGCGGTCCATCGGCGCCGGAACCCAGGCGAGGGAGCCGCTGTACTGCGGCACAGCGCAGACCACACGCAATGTTGCCCCGAGGCGTTCGGCCTGGGAGGCGGCCTCCAGGACCGCGACCCGTGCCTGCTCGGAACCGTCCACGCCCACCACCACAACGTTCTCCACGGGCTGGTGGCCGGACCTGGCCTGTTCGGCCTTGATCCGTTTGTCCTCTGTGGTCTCGCCCAGCCGGTCGGAGCAGATCAGCGGGACCGTAACGGTGGGGCACTTGGCGTGGGCCGGAAGGGCGCTGCTCACAGACCCGAGGAGGCGGCCCACAAAGCCGCCACGCCCGCGGGTGCCGAACACCAGCAGCTCGGCCGACTCGGACATCTCCAGGAGCACACCGGAGGCGTCACCGTTCTCAACTGAGGCATCCACGTCGATGGTGTAGCCGGACACCTTGTCCAATGCCTGCTTGACGATGGCCTCGGCCCCCTCGCGGATTACCGAGTCATCCACGGTGGCGTAGCCGCCGTCGAGCCCCGAGGCGGCAAAGATCGGCACGGAGTATGCGGTGACGATGTGCAGCGGACGGCGGCGGCGCTCAGCCTCGCGGGCCGCCCAGACAAGGGCACACTGGCCGTGATCCGATCCGTCGACGCCCACCACGATCCCCAGCGGGGCGGTGGAACTGTCGCCGCCATCCCGCTTTGGGTCCGGATGCATCTCATGTGCGCCCATTGGGCCGCCTCCTCGCGATACTGCCTGATGTTGCGGCTATTCTGCCAGAAGCAGGCCATTCCCAGTGCACTCGCCGGACAGGCCACGCACCGGATCATCAAAGCCCGCGTCCACTTCTCACTATTCTCGTTCCACAGGTTCTTAGCAAGCATGCGCAGGGGCGCAACCCGAGGTTATCCACACCCGGTTTCGCTGCCGGCGGAAAGCGCATTCAACGCGGGAAGAATGTTTGCGGTTGGGCTATCCATGGACGTTTTTGTTCTGTAGTCTTCGAGGCACTGCTGGTCCGCCGATGCTCTGTGTCAGAACATCCCGGGCCAGCTATTGCGACCGGACTTTGGGGGTAACGGAGCGAGAGCACGGCGAGGATGCCTGCGTTTGCCCACACCTTCGAAGGAGGAAACTGTAGTGTCAAGCATGCCTATGACTGGCGGGACCGAACAGACCACCACGGTGATTATCGGCACTGGCCTCTCGGGCCTGGCCGTGGCCGCCGAGCTGCGGCGCAGGGGCGTGCACTCCATCGTGGTGGACGGACTCGACATCCTGGGCGCCGGCCAGCCGGCAAATACCGCTTCACTGCAGCGCTGCGATGCCGCTGACTCCGTTTCGCTGCGGGAGCGCAATGAAATCCTCCGCCACCTGCGCAACTATGCGGCCAGCCACCAGGTGGACGTCCGCAACACCACCCGCGCCGTCCAGTTGACCATGGTCCGCCCTGTACCCGGGCCTCCGGCCGACGGGTCCAGCGCTGAGGGGGCTTCCTCCCATCAGTGGGAGGTGCACACGCCCA
Organism: Arthrobacter sp. HS15c; assembly: GCF_040812005.1. Lineage (NCBI taxonomy): Bacteria > Bacillati > Actinomycetota > Actinomycetes > Micrococcales > Micrococcaceae > Arthrobacter > Arthrobacter sp. HS15c. The sequence goes on along the minus strand of NZ_JBFOHM010000006.1, from coordinate 79,929 downwards.
CCGGCATCCTGCTGGCCGACCACATTGTCCTCACCCGCTGCGCGCACAGCCAGCTGCGCCGCATGCTGAGCGATTTCGGCATCACCGTGGGCCGCAACCTGGTGGCCGCGATGCGGGCCATCGGCATCTACCTGGTGGGAGTGGGCGACCTGATCACGCCATCGCCGAAGGAAGTGCTGCGCCAGGCCAAAACCGTAGGGCAGGCGATCTCGGCGAAAGTCCACCCGGAGAACGCCCCGACCAGCATGACCGGCAGTTTCGCCGCCGTCTTGCCCGCCTAACCGGCCCCACAGGCAACCAATCCGCGGGCGGCTACCCGCCTATGCGGCGCCCTCGTCGTCGCCGCCCGCACCAAGGCGCCGCCTGGCGAGGACACCGATGGCCACCAGGAGCCCCACAGCCACTGCTGCGAAGACCACCAGGCTCCACGGGAACGGCTGGGACGCGTCCGGGACCGGCGCGGGGGTCGCGGTGCTGCCCGGCTGGGCGGTGCCCATCCCCGGGACGGCAGGGGACGACGTCGAACCCGTAGCCGGTGCCGCACCGGCAGCCGCCGCTGTTGCTGTGAACCCGAACGTCCCCTCAATGGGGTGGGAATCCGAGCTGACCACGCGCCAGCTGACCGTGTACGCGCTGGCCGGCGCGCCGGCCTTGAGTTTCTGGGATGCCACGTTGTCCACGATTTCGACGGCGCCGTCCGCCCATTCAGTGCCCGATGCGTCCTTCACCGAGAACTGCGAGCCGATACCCAGGGGCTTGTTGCTGAAGGTGACCGAAACTTTTTCCGGCGGTGCGGCGACCGTGGCACCCTGGGCGGGGCTGCTGGATTCGGCGGCGTCGTGCGCGGACGCCGGACCGGCCAGGCCCAGCATGGCGGCGGCGAGAACGAACGAACCGAGCACAGCGCTCAGCAACTGGCGGCGGATGGAACGCATGCGTGGACTGCTCCCTTGTGTTGGCTTCCTTACAGACTAGGCGAATTTGCCGGACCGCCGCCCGGAGGGCCCATAGGATTCAACTATCCCCACAGACTCCCCCGGAGGACTAATGCTTAAGCAAGGCTCTGCACTGGACCGGTACTTCAAGCTCACCGAGCGGGGGTCCAACCTGTCGCGCGAGATCCGCGGCGGGTTCGCCACCTTCTTCGCCATGAGCTACATCGTGGTGCTGAACCCCCTGATCCTGTCCGGCCCCGACTCCAGCGGCAACTCCTTGGGGTTCCCCGCTGTTGCTGCGGTGACCGCGTTTGTGGCCGGCATCCTCACCATCCTGATGGGGGCGTGGGCCAGGCACCCGTTCGCACTGGCCACGGGCCTGGGCGTCAACGCCTTCGTGGCCGTTACCGTGGCCACCAATCCGGGCCTGACCTGGCCGGACATGATGGGCCTGGTGGTGCTTTCCGGCGTCACGATGCTGATCCTGGTCCTTACCGGGTTCCGGACCGCCGTGTTCAAGGCCGTTCCGGAGGACCTGAAAACCGCCATCGTGGTGGGCATCGGGCTGTTCATCGCGCTGATCGGCCTGGTGAATGCCGGCTTCGTCCGCCGCATACCCGATGCCGCGGGAACCACCGTGCCCGTGGGCCTGGGCTTCGACGGCAAGCTCCTGGGCTGGCCCACGGCAGTGTTTGTGTTTGGCCTGATCCTGACCATCGCGCTGGTGGTGCGGAAGGTGAAGGGTGCCATCCTGATTGGCATCGTCACGTCCACCGTCATCGCCGTGATCCTGGAAGTGACGCTGCACATCGGCCCGAGCGTCGCCCCGGACAAGCCGTTCAATCCGCAGGGCTGGTCCCTGGTTGCCCCCGCCTTCTCCGGCTGGGCCGCACCGGACCTTTCCCTGATCGGCAAGGCCAACCCCTTCGGCGCGTTTGAGCACCTGGGTTTCGTGGCCGCCACCTTGCTGGCTTTTGTGATCCTGCTCAGCATCTTCTTCGACGCGATGGGCACCATGGTTGGCCTGGCCAACGAGGCAGGAACCGTGGACGAGCACGGCAACATTCCCGACGTCGACCGCGTGCTGCAGGTGGACGCCCTGGGCGCCATCGTGGGCGGCGGCGCCTCGGTGTCCTCGAACCAGATCTTTGTCGAGGCCGGCGCCGGCATCGGCGAAGGCGCCCGGACCGGCATCGCGTCGATCGTCACCGGCCTGCTGTTCCTGGTGGCGATGTTCTTCACGCCGCTCATCAACCTGGTGCCCTTCGAAGCTGTGGCTCCCGCGCTGGTGGTTGTCGGCTTCATGATGGTGTCCCAGGTGGGAAAGATCGACTGGCAGGACTGGGGCATCGCGATCCCGGCCTTCCTGACGTTCACGCTGATGCCGTTTACGTACTCGATCGCCAACGGCCTGGGTGCCGGCTTCATCGGCTATGTCCTCATCCGCACAGTCCAGGGCCGGGTGAAGGAGGTCCATCCCCTGATGTGGGCCGTGGCCGGCGCGTTCCTGCTGTTCTTCGCAGTGGGTCCGATCGAGGCCGCGCTGGGAATGTAACGTCCTTGGCGCGGCCGGGCGGTCCGGTCCGAGTGAATTCCGGAATTACAGACATCACGACGGCGGTCCGGCTCGCTTTCGGTGCAGGCATGCGGTGAGCTTGAATCATGGTCCTCCCCGCACTCACCGTTGATGTCCCCCCGCAGCCCTGGACGGGACGGTTCGACGGCGACGGCGGCGAACACCGGCGCTGGTGGCAGGCCGTGTCGCCCTACACCCCGGGCGCGCCGTCCGGTTCCGGGACTGACGCCCCGGCCCGCCCCGCCGTCGTTATGGGGTTCGCCAGCGACGAAGGGGTCCGCCGCAACAAGGGACGGACCGGCGCTGCCCTTGCGCCCGCGGCGATCCGGGCCGCCCTGGGTCCGCTGGCCTTCCACCTGGACCGCTCCGTGTCAGATGCCGGGGACATCGTCGTTCAGGACAGCGCCATGGAGGCCGGACAGGCCCGTGCCGGACACGCCATTGCCGCCATGATCGACGCCGGCAGGCTCACCGTGGTGCTCGGCGGCGGACACGAGACCGCCTACGCAAGCTACCTGGGGGCGGCCGGCTCCGAGGCCGTGCGCGGCGGCCTGCGGCTGGGCATCCTGAACCTGGATGCGCACTTCGACCTCCGCGACGAACCTCGCCCCAGCTCCGGCACTCCGTTTCTCCAGATGGCCCACTCGGAAGCCGCCGCGGGGCGCGACTTCCGGTACGCCGTCGTCGGGATTTCCGAGCCAAACAACACCCGGGCACTCTTCAACACGGCAGAACGGCTGGGTGTCCAGTACCTGCTGGACGAGGACTGCACCACCGAGCGTGCCCAGGCCTTCGTCGCGCAGTTCCTGGACAGCGTGGATGTGCTGTACCTGACCATCGACCTGGACGTGCTGCCGGCGTCGGCAGCTCCCGGCGTGAGCGCGCCCGCCGCCTACGGAGTGCCCCTGCCGGTGATCAGTGCGGTGTGCCGGCAGGCGGCGGACAGCGGGAAGCTCCTGCATCTGGACGTGGCCGAACTGAACCCCGGATTCGACATTGACGGCCGGACCGCCAAGGTTGCCGCCCGGCTGGTGAACACCCTGCTCCGATAATCGCGCACGTCGGTGCACGGCAGTGGCCCAAAAAGGTAAGTAGGCTGTCTAATGGAGTTCACGACAGCTACCTGAGGAGCCCGAATGCGAAGTCCTGGAAGTCCGGTGGCATTGGCGCTGGCCGCCGTCCTTGCGCTGGCCGGCTGCGGAACGTACCCCGCTGATCCTGCCGGCACTCTGGAGCGCGTGGCGGACGGCACCCTGCGCGTGGGTGCGAGCGAAAACGGCGAGTGGGTGCAGTTTGCCGGCGAGGACGTCCAGGGCACCGAAGCGGACCTGGTCCGCGACTTCGCCGCCAGGATCGGCGCGGAGGTGGAATGGGTGCCGGGCACCGAACACGTCCTGGCCGAGGAGCTCAAGCACTCTGAACTCGACCTGGTCATCGGCGGCCTGGACGACAAGACACCGTGGGCCCAACATGGCGGGCTGACCCGGGTCTACGCGGAATCCCGCGACAGCCGCGGCTCCCTCCACAAACACGTGATGCTGGTGCCCCTGGGCGAGAACGCCTTCCTCCTGGAGCTCGACAGGTTCCTGATGGAAGCGAAGGAGCAGCGATGACCATCATCAAGGGTGACGCCCCCGTGCGCTTCGGGCACACGGAACTGCCCGACGAGCAGAAGGAAGCCCTGCGCAAGGCGGTGAAGTTCGAGTGGATCACCATCGGCTTCCTGGCCGCCTCCAGTGCCCTGGTCTTTGCCGTCCTGGGCAACTCGCAGGCCATGAAGGCGGCGTGGGTGGAAGACGTCCTGTCCTTCCTGCCGCCCATATCCTTCCTGGTGGCAGCGCATGTGATCCGCAAGAAGCCCAGCGAGGAGCACCCTTACGGATTCCACCGTGCGGTGGGTATCGCCCACGTGGTGGCTGCCGTGGCGCTAACAGTCATGGGCGCCTATCTGATCGTGGATTCCGGGATCGGGCTGCTGAGTGCCGAGCATCCGACCATCGGTGGTTTCGACTTCTTCGGCCAGACCATCTGGCTGGGGTGGATGATGATCGGCGCCATGATCCTCACAGCGGTCCCGCCGGTTTTCCTCGGCCGGGTCAAGATGAAGCTCGCCGAAAAGCTCCATGACAAGGTCCTCTACGCCGATGCTGACATGAACAAGGCCGACTGGATGACTGCGGCCGCCGCCGCCGTGGGCGTTGCCGGCATCGGCCTTGGCCTGTGGTGGGCCGACTACGCCGCAGCCCTGGTCATCTCGTTCAGCATCCTGCATGACGGCGTCCGCAACACGCGGGCCGCCATCTCGGCCCTGATGGACAAGCGGGCCAGGACGTACGACGACGCCGAACCGCACCCGCTCGGGCACCGGCTGGACGAGTACCTCCGCAGCCTGGACTGGACGGGGACGGCGCAGTCGCGGATCCGCGACGAAGGCCACGTGTTCCACGTGGAATCGTTTGTGGTCCCGGCCGCAGGCCGGATGCCCACGATGGAGCAGTTGGAGTCCGCCCGCGAGGCGTGCATCGGCATGGACTGGAAGGTCCAGGACATGGTGATCATCCCGGTGGCGCAGCTCCCCTCGGAGTTCCTGCCGGGCGTGACCACCGGCGGCGAAGGTTAGCGGAACGCTCAGCCCTTCAGCACATACCGCCGCTCGGGACGCCCGACGCCGTACTTGAGCCGCACGTCCAGCACGCCTTCATCGTGGAGGTACTCGAGATAGCGGCGGGCACTGACCCGGGACGTGCCCAGCTGGACGGCGACTTCATTGGCGGACAGGTCGCCGTCGGCCTCCTTCAGCGCGGCCTCCACGAGCTTGAGTGTTTCGACGCTGCAGCCCTTGGGCAGCGGCCGGTCGGTCCGGTCCAGGCCGAAGACCTTGTTGACGTCCGACTGCTCCGCCACGTCCTTGGATGAGTCCAGGCCGTGATAGGCGCTGCGGTAGTGCTCCAGGCGTTCCTGCAGGTCCGTCTGCGAAAAAGGCTTGATGAGGTAGTGGACAATTCCGCCGCGGAGGGCCTTGCGAACGGTATCCACCTCACGGGCAGCGCTGATCACCAGCACGTCCAGCTCCGGGGCCACCTCGCGCAGCTGGTGCATCAGGTCCAGTCCGTTGATGTCCGGCAGGTGGATGTCCAGCAGGACCAGGTCCGGCATCAGGCGGGCCGTTTCGGTGACCGCCTGCGCACCGGTGTGGGCAACCCCGACGACGGCGAACCCGGGTGTGCGCTGGATGAACCCCGCGTGGACCTTGGCCACCATGAAGTCGTCGTCGACGATCAGGACGTTGATCATGGCTGTGTTCCTCTCGGGCGCGCCCGGTTCAGGTGCGCGGTGAAAACTGCCCCATTGTCGTTGGCCACCGTGAGGTCGCCGCCGCTGCGCCGGCATACCACCCGGGAGAGCGCCAGGCCGAAGCCGCGGCTGCCGCCCGGGCCGGGAGCCTTGGTGGTGAAGCCTTGCCGGAAGATCTGCCCCATGTCCCCGCCGGGGACGCCGGGGCCGGTATCACGGACGGTGAGCGTGACGCCGTCGTCCGTGTCCTCCACCAGCACGCTGACGGTTGCCTCCGGAAGCCCGGTGACGGCGTCGAACGCGTTGTCCACCAGGTTCCCGACGACGGTGGTGAGGTCGCGTGAGAGCTCATCGTCGACGCGGGCCAGCCCGGATGCGGGGTCAAGCTGCAGCGCCACGCCGCGTTCGGTGGCCAGGCTGGACTTGGCAATCAGGAGGGCGGCGAGCGCCGGGTCCTGGATGCGGCTGGTAACTTCGTCGTTGAGCCGGGTCCGGTCCAGGGTGGCGCCGTTGACAAACTGCACCACCGAATCGTATTCACCGATCTGGATCAGGCCGGAGATCACGTGCAGCTGGTTGGCGAACTCGTGGGCCTGGGCGCGGAGGGTGTCCGTGGCCGTGCGGGTTGCGCCGAGTTCCTGCTCGAGCGAGGACAGTTCAGTGCGGTCGCGCAGCGTGGTGACGGATCCGATGTCCCGGCCGCGCGACTGGATGGGCACACGGTTCAGCACCACGAGCCTGTCACCGACGAGCACCAGCCGGTCCGGTCCCGGCTGCTCGCGGGTGAGGACTTCCTTCAGGGCGGGCTCCACGGGGAGGCTGTGCAGCTTCTTGCCCACGCAGTCGGCGGGAAGGCCGAGCAGCGCGCGGGCACTGTCGTTGGCGACGGTGATGCGCTCGTGCGGGTCCAGCCCCACCACGCCTTCCTTCAGGCCGTGGAGCATGGCTTCGCGGTTTTCCACCAACCCGGTGATTTCGCTCGGTTCCATGCCCAGGGTCTGCCGTTTCACCCTGCGGGAAAGGAGCAGCGACCCGGCCACACCCAGCACGCTGGCCACCCCCAGGTAGGTGAGGAGGTTGGGCACGGCGTCCCCCAGCCGCTCAAGCGTGGACGGATAGTCGCGGCTGATGGACGCGATGCCGATTATTTTTCCGGCATCGTCAAGAACCGGGACGTGGGCGGAAAGCGCCTGAGTACCGGAGCCGCCCAACACGCCGGTCCATGACCTGCCTTCGAGCACCCGGCTGGGGCCGAGTTCCAACCGCTGGCCCAGCAGGCCTGGATCGGACGAAGCAATGACCGTGCGGTCCAGCTTCGCGAGCGCTACGTTCGAGGACCCGGAGACCGTACGCACTGATTCGGCAACGGCGGGGAGGGCTGACCCGGCCCGCGGTTCCGCGGCGGGGAGCAGTTCGCGGACGGTGGGGTTGGCAGCGAGCGCTTCGGCGGCGGACAGGGCCCGGCGGCCTTCGGTCCGTTCGAAGGCAGCGGCCGACTGCGCCAGCGAGATGGCCACCACGGCAACGAGGACCGCGAGGACGATCAGCAACTGCAGAACCAGGTACTGCCCCGCGAGGGACATTCCTCTTCGTCGAGTCACTGTGGTTCTTTCTGCAAAATGGCGGGTCTCTGCAGGTCAGGCTACCTGAACAATGCACTCCGCAGAGTGCCTGCGGCAGTCCGGAATCGTGAACGCAATGAACTTAACGTTCTCTGCGTACACAAGAGTGACCCCCGTCACGCACGGGCCTAGCATCGGGATTACAAGTCAGCCATGCTGATCAGTTTTGATGAGAAGAGGAACACCATGCGCCAGATCCGCGCATTGCGAATCGCCGCCGTCGCCGCCGGCATCGCCCTGATGGCCACCGGCTGCGGTGCCACCGGTAAAAGCTCCACCGACAGCACCGCGTCCGGCGCCGCCGCGGGCCCCGTGACCGGGCTTCAGATCATGGTGCCCAACACCCCCGGCGGCGGTTACGACACCACCGCCCGCGTTGCCGCGAAAGTTCTCGACGACGAGAAAGTCGCCACCAACACCGAGGTCTTCAACCTGGCAGGGGCAGGCGGAACCGTCGGCCTGGCCCGCATCGTCAACGAAAAGGGCAACGGCGACCTCACCATGCTCATGGGCCTGGGCGTGGTGGGCGCGAGCTACACCAACAAGTCCGAGTCCAAGCTGACAGACACCACCCCACTCGCCAAGCTCATCGAAGAGCCCGGCGCCATCATGGTCAACAAGGATTCGCCGTACAAAACCATCAATGATCTGGTGACCGCATGGAAGGCAGACCCCGGCTCCATCAGCGTGGGCGGCGGTTCCTCCCCCGGCGGCCCGGACCACCTGCTGCCCATGCAGCTCGCCGGAGCCGTCGGAATCGATGCCACCAAGGTGAACTTCGTGTCCTACGACGGCGGCGGGGACCTCCTCCCGGCCATCCTCGGGAACAAGGTGGGCTTCGCAGCCTCCGGCGCCGGCGAGTACCTCCAGCAGATCCAGTCCGGCGAAGTCCGCGTCCTGGCCACCAGTGGCGAAAAGCGGCTCGACGGGGTGGACGCCCCGACGCTGAAGGAATCCGGCATCGACCTGGTGTTCACCAACTGGCGGGGCATCGTGGCCCCTCCGGGCATCAGCGACGCCGACAAGGCCAAGCTGATCGCCGCCCTCGAAAAGATGCACGGCACTGACGCCTGGAAGGAAGCACTGAAGACCCACAGCTGGTCCGACGCCTTCATCACCGGCGACAAGTTCAAAACCTTCCTGAGCGAGCAGGACAAGCGGGTGGCGGACGTCCTCACGAAGCTTGGCCTGACGTGAGCTCTTCACCAACTTTGGCCTCACGGCTCAAAGGCCGCTCCGAGCTGGGGGTAGCCCTCCTGCTCGGAGCGGTGGGCGTCCTGGTCCTCGTGGACGCCATTGCCCTGGTCACCCCGTACTCCAAGTCGGATCCGGTGGGACCGAAGACCCTGCCGTATCTCGTGGCCGGCCTGCTCATCGTCTGCGCTGTGCTGCTCGCCATCAACGTCCTGCGCGGCGGACAGGGCGAAGCCGAAGGCGGCGAGGACGTGGACCTCACGCACCCCGCCGACTGGAAGACCGTTCTGCCGCTGGTGGGAGCCTTCGTCGCCAATATCCTGCTCATCGACTGGGCAGGATGGGTGATCTCCGGGACTGTCCTTTTCTGGGGCAGCGCATGGGCCTTGGGAAGCCGGCACTACATCCGTGACGGCATCATCTCCGTGGCCCTGTCCGTGCTCACCTTCTACGGCTTCTACCTGGGCCTCGGCATTCCCCTGCCTGCCGGCCTCCTGGAAGGGGTTCTCTGATGGATGTCTTCTCCTCCCTCATGGACGGCTTCGCCACCGCCCTGACTCCCATGAATTTCCTCTACGCCGTGATCGGCGTGCTCCTGGGCACCGCCGTCGGCGTCCTCCCGGGCCTGGGTCCGGCCATGACCGTTGCCTTGCTGCTCCCGGTCACCTACGTCCTGGAACCCACCAGCGCCTTCATTATGTTCGCCGGCATCTACTACGGCGGCATGTACGGCGGCTCCACCACCTCCATCCTGCTTAATACGCCCGGTGAATCGTCGTCGGTGGTCACAGCCATCGAAGGCAACAAGATGGCGAAAGCCGGCAGGGCCGCCCAGGCCCTGGCGACGGCGGCCATCGGCTCGTTCGTGGCCGGCACCATCGGCACCGCCCTGCTCGCAGTCTTTGCTCCGATTGTGGTGAAGTTTGCGGTCAGCCTGGGCTCGCCCAGCTACTTCGCCATCATGGTGCTAGCCCTCCTGGCAGTCACCGCGGTCCTTGGATCATCCCGGCTGAGGGGCTTTGCATCACTGGGCCTCGGCCTGGCGATTGGCCTGGTGGGCATCGACTCCGTGACGGGCCAGCGACGGCTCACGTTCGGCCAGCCCCTGCTGGCTGACGGCTTGGACATTGTGGTGGTCGCCGTGGCCATCTTCGCCGTTGGCGAAGCACTGTGGGTTGCCGCGCACCTGCGCCGCAACCCGTTGCAGGTCATTCCGGTGGGCCGTCCGTGGATGGGCAAGCAGGACTGGAAGCGGTCCTGGAAACCCTGGCTTCGTGGAACCGCTTTCGGATTCCCGTTTGGCGCACTTCCGGCCGGCGGGGCCGAGATTCCCACGTTCCTCTCCTACGTGACTGAGAAACGCCTCAGCAAGCACCCCGAGGAGTTCGGCCACGGCGCCATTGAGGGTGTGGCCGGCCCGGAAGCAGCAAACAACGCTGCCGCCGCCGGCACCATGACACCCCTCCTTGCCCTGGGCCTGCCCACTAACGCCACGGCCGCCGTGATGCTGGCAGCGTTCACCTCGTACGGCATCCAGCCGGGGCCGCAGCTGTTCGCCAGCCAGGGGCCGCTGGTATGGGCCCTGATCGCGAGCCTCTTCATCGGCAACTTCCTGCTCCTGATCATCAACCTGCCGCTGGCACCGCTGTGGGCCAAGCTCCTTCAACTGCCCAGGCCCTACCTCTACGCGGGAATTCTGTTCTTCGCCACGCTCGGCGCCTACTCGGTGAACCTGCAGGCATTCGACCTGGTCCTCCTGCTGGTACTGGGTGCGCTTGGGTTCATGATGCGCCGCTTCGGGCTTCCGGTGCTTCCGCTCATCCTTGGCGTGATCCTCGGGCCGAGGATCGAAGGCCAGCTTCGCAAGACGCTGCAGCTCAGCGCCGGCGACCCCGCCGGCCTGTGGAGCGAGCCGATCGCCGTCGGAGTCTACGTCCTCATAGCGCTCATCCTGCTCTGGCCGTTCCTGTTCAAGCTGATCCGGCGGAACCGGCCGGCTGCAGTGCCGGCCGGGATACCCCCGACTGGACCCGGCACGTCCGCACCACGGGAGGCCGGCGGCAGCGTCAGCCACGGCAGCCAACGGGGCGATGCCACCGCTGATGGCGACGGGGACGGGGACGGCTAGCCAGTCCAGCGCCTCCGCACCCGCAGCAAAAAGACCAAAATACAGAAAAAGAGGAACAGCCATGACGATCGTTGTGGGATACGTCCCCACCCCCGAGGGCGAAGCGGCCCTGACCCAGGCCATCGCCGAGGCCAGGAAAACCGACACCACCCTGCTGGTCATCAACTCGTCCAAGGGCGATGCGCTGGTGGACAACCGGTACGCGCAGGAACCTGAGATCCAAGGCATCGAGGAACGCCTCGCCACCCAGGGCATCAAGCACGTCATCAAACAGCCGGTCCGCGGCCATGACGCGGCAGCGGAGGTCCTGGATGCCGCCGAGGAGCACAACGCCGAACTGATCGTGATCGGGCTGCGCCGCCGGACCCCGGTGGGCAAGCTGATCATGGGCAGCGTGTCCCAGCGCATCCTGCTGGAGGCGGACTGTCCGGTGTTGGCCGTAAAGGCCAACTAAAGGCTCTGCTCCGACTGGTCCGGGGCCTGTCCGCGGTTCCCCACCTTTGTGGTGCGGTCCTGCGGACGGGCCCCGGATTTTTTCTTGAACATTCAAGGGATGCTGTGGCACAATGACCTGCGGGGGAAAGCGCTATCCCGGTGTGATAAACACCAGTCATCTGACATTCGGAGGGCTCGCCGGTACGATGTACCGTGCCCTCCGGCACGAATCACAGAAAGAACAGCACATGACTACAGCCACCCTCGAACGCCTCCCAGCCGTTTCTCCGGCCGACGAAGCCGCGGAATTCCCCTCCATCGACCTGGAGTTCTCCAGCGCGGAAGAGGTCCACGAAGGACTGGACAACGCTGTTGCCACCCTGATCGAGACCGCCGCAAAAGATGCAGCCTGCGGCATCCTCGTTACCCGCCTGCACCCGGGCCGCTACACCGTCGCCCTCGACGAGTCGGTGCCGTTCGGCGAGACCTACGAGAACATCGCAGCGTAGTTCGCACCGCATTCCTTAAAGACAGAAAGTCCCCGCCTTTTGGCCTGGCCCTGTTTTCAGGGGCGGTCAAACGGCGGGGACTTTCTGGTGCAGGACCTGGTGGGGTTAGCTCCGGCGCACTTGCACTCCGTCGGACTTCAGGAAGAGCTGCTTTTCGGTCGGACCGGCCGGCACCAGCCACAGGACGTTCCCGCTCTGCGACACTTCCTCAACTTCGCCCGTCGCAATGACATGCGCATGCTTGAGAATTTCCACCCGGACCCCTGGCCGGAGTGTTCCCCAGTCGGAGATGGTGGCCGAATGGGCATTTCGCCTCGTTAGGACTGCCCCACGTGCTTTCATGTGAACTACTACCCCTTTGTATGCGTTCTGCTGTCACAGCCTCTTTGATGTGACTTTCACTACATCTTCAGTTCTACTACACTTCCCGCACCTGAAATGTACGTGTCGCCACATATTTCGACATCGTCCCGAAAAGCTAAGCCGGACTGAACAATATTCCCTGTCAGGCGAGATTCCCGACGGCGGATTCGGCGGCTGAAATCACCTCGCCGGAGGCGACCAGGAGGTCCGCCGCTTCGAGTTCCGGGGACAGGAACCGGTCGGTGCCCGGCCCCTCGACCACCGTGCGCAGGACTCCCAGGACGGCGGTCCCGGCAGGTCCGGGAACCAGTTCACCGCCGGAGAGTTCTGTCCGGATATCCAGCGCCCGGGCCGAGGTCACGAGTTCGATGGCCAGGACCCGGCGGAGGTTCTCCACAGCCTTGCGGAGCTTCCGGGCGGCGTGCCATCCCATGGACACGTGGTCTTCCTGCATGGCGGAGCTGGGAATCGAATCCACTGACGCCGGGACGGCCAGCCGCTTGTTGTCCGAGACCAGCCCTGCCTGTGTGTACTGGGCGATCATCAGGCCGGAATCGACACCCGGATCCGAGGCGAGGAAGGCCGGGAGTCCGTGGGACCGCGCAGGGTCAAGCATCCGGTCCGTGCGGCGCTCGGCGATGGAACTCAGGTCGGCGACGGCGATGGCCAGGAAATCCAGCACGTAGGCCACGGGCGCGCCGTGGAAGTTGCCGTTGGAGCTGACCCGTCCGTCCGGCAGGACCACGGGGTTGTCGATCGCGGCGGCGAGCTCGCGGGATGCCACCAGGGCGGCGTAGTCCACGGTGTCGCGGGCAGCGCCTGCAACCTGGGGGGCGCAGCGCAGCGAGTAGGCGTCCTGGACCTTGGAATCGCCGACGCGGTGGGACGCCACGATCGGGGAGTTGGACAGCACGCGCAGCATGTTGTCAGCTGACGCGGCCTGGCCGGGGTGCGGGCGGAGCGCGGCGTGCAGCTCCGGCAGGAACACCTGGTCCGTGCCAAGCAGTGCCTCGACGCTGAGCGCAGCGGTGATGTCCGCCGTCGTCAGCAGTTTGCGGAGGTCCGCGATGGCCATCAGGAGCATGCCCAGCATGCCTTCAGTGCCGTTGACCAGAGCGAGCCCTTCCTTCTCGGCGAGGGTGACCGGCTCGATGCCGTGCTCGGCGAGCAGTACGGCGACAGGCTGTTCTCCGCGCCCGCCGTACGTCACGCCGTCGGGCCCGGCCGCTTCACCCTCGCCCATCAGCACCAGGGCGCAGTGGGACAGCGGGGCGAGGTCGCCGGAGCAGCCGAGCGAACCGAATTCGCGGACCACCGGCGTGATGCCGGCGTTCAGCACGTCCACCATGGTCTGCAGGACCACGGGGCGGACGCCGGTGCGGCCGGAGGCGAGGGTCTTGGCACGCAGGAACATGATGCCGCGGACCACTTCGCGTTCCACGGCCGGGCCCATGCCGGCCGCGTGGCTGCGGATAAGGGACTTCTGCAGCTGGGTGCGCAGCTCGGTGGGGATGTGCCGGTTGGCCAGCGCGCCGAAGCCGGTGGAGATTCCGTAGGCGGGGGTCTCACTGTGGGCGAGCTCGTCGATGTGGGCGCGGACCCTGGCCACCGTGTCCAAGGCATCCTGGGAGATGGTCACTTTGGCGTTGTGGCGCGCGACGGCGACGACGTCCTCGGGTCTGACGCCGCTGGAGCCGAGGGTGACGGTGAGCGGTTCGTGGGTGGTGATGGTCATTGGATGTTCCTTGCTCAGTGCCGGTGATCGAGCTTGTCGAAATCCAGGTCTCGACAAGCTCGACCACCGAGGGTGGCCAGTTAGCGGGTTTCGTTCATGGGGATGCGGACGCCGCGTTCGTTGGCGACCTCGAGGGCGCGGTCGTAGCCGGCGTCGGCGTGGCGGATGACGCCCATGCCGGGGTCGTTGGTGAGGAGGCGTTCGAGTTTTTGCGCGGCGAGGTCGGTGCCGTCTGCGACGGAGACCTGGCCGGCGTGGATGGAGCGGCCGATGCCGACGCCGCCGCCGTGGTGGATCGAGACCCAGGTGGCGCCGGAGGCGGTGTTGAGCAGGGCGTTGAGCAACGGCCAGTCCGCGATCGCGTCGGAGCCGTCGGCCATGGCCTCGGTTTCGCGGTACGGGGAGGCCACGGAGCCGGAGTCGAGGTGGTCGCGGCCGATCACGATGGGCGCCTTGACTTTGCCTTCTGCCACGAGTTGGTTGAACAGCAGTCCGGCTTTGGCGCGTTCGCCGTAGCCCAGCCAGCAGATCCGGGCCGGCAGGCCTTCGAATTCCACGCGGTCCGCGGCGGCGTCAAGCCACTTATGCAGGTGCGTGTTCTCCGGGAAGAGCTCCTTGATGGCCTTATCCGTGACGGCGATGTCTTCCGGGTCACCGGACAGGGCCACCCAGCGGAACGGGCCAAGGCCCTCGCAGAACAGCGGCCGGATGTAGGCCGGGACGAAGCCGGGGAACTCGAAGGCGCGGTTATAGCCGCCCTTGCGGGCCTCGTCGCGGATGGAGTTGCCGTAATCGAACACCTCGGCCCCGGCGTCCTGGAATTCCACCATGGCCTGGACGTGGCGGGCCATGGAGGCCTGGGCTTTCTTGGTGAAGCCTTCCGGATCCGCGGCGGCCTCGGTGTGCCACTCGTCCACGGTGATGCCTTCGGGCAGGTAGGACAGGGGATCGTGCGCGGAGGTCTGGTCCGTGACGACGTCGATGGCCAGCTCGCCGGACTGGTGGCGGCGCAGGAGTTCGGGGAAGACCTCGGCGGCGTTGCCCACGTAGCCCACGGACCAGCCGCGGCGCTCGGCCTTGGCCTTCAGGACCTTCGCAATCGCGGCATCAAGGTCGGTTTCGACCTCGTCCAGGTAGCGCTTGCCGACGCGGCGGCGCAGGCGGGACTCGTCGACGTCGACGATCAGGCAGGCGCCGTCGTTCAGGGTGACGGCCAGCGGCTGCGCGCCGCCCATGCCGCCGCAGCCGCCGGTGAGGGTCAGGGTCCCGGCGAGGGGTCCGCCGACTGTTCCTTCGCCGGCAGCGGCCGGGATGCGGCCTTCAGCCTGGAGCTTGCGCCCGACGGCGGCAAACGTCTCGAAAGTGCCCTGCAGGATGCCCTGGGTGCCGATGTAGATCCAGGACCCGGCGGTCATCTGGCCGTACATCATCAGGCCCTCGGCCTCGAGCCGGCGGAACTCGGGCCAGTTGGCCCAGTCGCCCACCAGGTTGGAGTTGGCCAGCAGGACGCGCGGGGCCCATTCGTTGGTGCGGAAGACGCCCACCGGCTTGCCGGACTGGACCAGGAGGGTCTCGTCCTTTTCCATCGTTTCCAGCGTGCGGGTGATGGCGTCGAACGCGGCCCAGCTGCGGACGGCGCGGCCGGTGCCGCCGTAGACCACGAGGTCGTCCGGGCGTTCGGCCACCTCGGGGTCCAGGTTGTTCATGAGCATGCGCAGCGGGGCTTCTGTCTGCCAGCTCTTGGCGGTGAGCTCGGTGCCGCGGGCTGCTTTGACCGGGCGGGCACCGGTAGTGAAATCGGCGGGTGCCATGAGGGGCTCCTTCGTGTTTTGGGCGAGTGCGGTTTCGCAGTGTTGGGAAGAGGTTCTGTATCTACTAAAGCCCCTGCGGGCGGGACCGGACAGGGCTTTCGGGCGGGTGCTGTCCGGGATTCCAGACCGCTCCAGGTCCGGCGGGCCGGCGCTACTTGGCGGGGCGGCCGTGGATGCGGACCGAGAGCTCGTCCGCGACCTTCTGCACCCGGGCGGCGAGCGCCGGCCATTGGTCCGCCGGCAGTTTGTCTTCGAGGAATGTCACGGCGACTGCCGCCGTCGGCCATCCCACGTGGTCCGTGACGGCGGCGGCGATCGAGCCGAAGCCGGGCGTCACCTCGCCGTGCTCCGTGGCGTAGCCGCGCTGCCTGACCTGGTCCAGGTGCGAGGACAGTGCTGAGTACTTCATGATGGCGCCCGCCACCTCGTGCCGGGCGGTGAAAGCGGCGGCGTTCGGGTACAGCGCGCGGACCTGCGATTTGGGCAGCGCGGCGAGGATGGCGCGGCCGCTGGCGGTGAGGTGGCTGGGGAGGCGGACGCCGACGTCGGTCACCAGGGACGGGCGGTTCTTGGCCCGCTCCTCGACGATGTACAGCACGTCGCGGCCGTGGAGCACCGCCAGGTGTGCACTTTCGCCGATGACGTCCACCAGGGATGCCAGCAGCGGCCGGCCCAGGCGCGACAGCGGTTCCTGCCGCGAGTAGGCGGAACTGAGCTCAAAGGCGCTGATGCCCAGCCCGTAGCGCTGCTCCTCGTGCAGGTGGAGGACAAAGCCGCTTGCCTCCATCACAGCGAGCAGGTGGTAGACGCTGGAGCGGGGCAGGCCAAGGGATGTGGCAATGCTCGACGCCGCCATGGGCCCGCGCTTGGAGGCCAGCAGCTTGAGGATGCGAAGGGTGTTCTCGGCGGCCGGGACCTTGGAGGTCGCCTTTGACCCCGCATGGGCCGGGGTCTGGGTGGTGGTTGCGGCGGCTGTAGTGGCTGGCATGCGTCCTCTTCGGTCTCGGCGGTGTCCGGTATCCCGTACTTAAGGATGCGCCCCGTAGCAGACTGCGGAGGACCCGCTTACCGCTTGCGTGTCTCTAATCCCGGACACATGCCCGAGGAGGGCGCCGAGATCCCGGCCCCGGTCCGCAACCCTGGTGCAGCGGCGGCGGTCCGTCGACTGCTCCCTGTCAGGCCGGGCTTCTCCGGCGGTGCAGGACAAGGGCGCCGATGCCGCCTAGCACGATCACTCCAAGGACAAGCAGGACCATCCACACGGACCCGCCGCCCTGGCCAGTCCGGGTCTCGGCGGCCTGCGGGCCTTCCGCCAGACCGGCCGGATTTCCGGCGTCCATTGTTCCGGACGCCGGTTTACCCCCCACAGCTGCCGGTGCGGCGTGTGCGGCATCGGTCATCCCGGCGAATTCGCCGGGTTCAGCCGGTGCAACCTGCTGAAGGGCCCCTGCCTCGACTACCCCGGCGTTCAAAACGGTTCCTCCCGCAAAGCCAAGCCAGCTGGCAGCCGGGGCTTGATTCCTGACCGCTTCGGGCTGGCTGGCTGGCGGAGTGGCGGCTCCGGACGCCGCCCGGGCGGCCGCGGCCACTGCAGCAGCTTCTGCGGCTATGGCATCGGACTCCGCCTGGGCGGCCTGGCCATTCGATATGGAGATTCTTGCCTGAACTCCTGAGACCAGGGCCGACTTTTCGCGGTCGCGATCGGCGAATCGGAACTGGTCCGTCGTGGCCAGGGCGCGGAGCATTTCCCGTGTTCCATCAATGGCTGCGTCTGCTCCGACCCTGGTCTCGGGACCGCCTGTTTCGAGCAACCAGTAGGCAGAGATCCTATTGTCCAGTTCCTCGGCTGCGAAGACACCCTCCACCAGGAATTCGCGCACACGGAGTGGATCGTCAGCGAGGAGAATGCTTTCCGCGGATGAACGGACGTGCGCTCCACCCGTTGCCTGGTACTGATACGTGCGTTGCCTGTCAGCAATGATCTGCTGCTCGGTGGGATAGGGTGCCGGGTTGTCCAACCTGGCTTGGGCCTCTGCCGCCAGCTGGGCGTCTTCAGCCGTATGGGCGGCCTTGGCTTCCGCCGTGCGGAACGCCCATTCAACCCCAAGGCGCGCGTGTTCCTCCATTCGGGCAGCCTTTTCTGCTGCTACCGCGCCGCCTACGGCCTCGGTAGCCTTCTGCGCTGCCGTCCGCGCAGCATCAGCTGCGGCCCGGGAGGACGCCGCAGCGGCTGGGGCGTTCTGAGGATCACCCGCCTGGGCCAGGGCGCTTTCGGCAGCAAGCCTCTGCGACCGCGCTTCCAGGCTGGCAGAATCAGCATTGGCCGTCAGACGGAGGACGACCTGTTCCTCAATGTCCATGGCTGCCGCGAGGTACTGCTCGTAACGGAGGAACTCCCGGATGACCGCAGGTGAATAGGTGTCCAAGGCCCGTTGAGCAGCCAGCCTGACGCGCACCCATTCGCTCTCAATGAGATATGTGGCGTTGACCCGGTCCTCATCTGCCGGTGCAGCTTGTGCCGGCGTCGAGGGAATCAGCAGGGCAGCCATGGCGACTCCCAAGACGAGGCCGGCAGCCATCGCCGCAGAAAGCCATTGGCGCAGGGCGCATTGCAGAGCGGTGATCAAGTTTCCCCCAACAGGTGTGATGTCAACCCGTTGAAGTGGCTAACAGCAGGCTTCCTGGGAGGCCACGACGTTTGATACCGGGGTTGCGTACCCGAATTCTATACGCACATGAACTGCGCCCGACGCCACCCCTCTTCGACCACGCAGGCCAGGGAATCTTCTTCGGACGTTGACCGGTCGAATCGGTGCAGGAAGCCACGCAGGACCTCCAGGTAGCGCGCCCGCTCCTCCGCCGCGAAGGAATAATGGCTGGATGCAACCCGAATGGAGTCCGCGCATCAGCTGGACTGACCTGCCCGGCCATGTTCGGGAAGGAATAGAACAGATTCTCGGCTCCCCAGTGATTGAGGCGAGGGGCCAGCAGGGAGGCTTTTCTCCGGGTACCGCGGACAGGGTGCGCACCGCCACCGGCCGCACAGCGTTCGTCAAGGCCGTCGGCCGTCAACTGAACGAGCATTCGCCGGAAATTCACCGGAAAGAAGCGGCGATTGCAGCTGCCCTGCCGAAGAGCGTGCCGGCGCCGTCGCTGATCGGGACATTCGACGACGGCGAATGGGTCGCGCTTGTGCTCAGGGATGTGGAAGGCAGACATCCCCATGTTCCATGGCACGACATCGAGATTCAGCTTGTCCTGGATGCCCTTTTGAAGATTGCCAGGACGCCGCTCCCCACAGGCCTCAAGCGACTGCCCAGTTTAGAAGCGGAGCTTGCCGATCCATTTCGCGGTTGGACCCGTATACGGCGCGATACACCGAAGGACTGCGATCCCTGGGTCCTCCGGAACCTCGATACGCTCGAGCGGCTGGCAGAGCGAGGACTGAGGGATGTGGCAGGTGGATCGCTGGCCCATACGGACGTGCGCGCAGACAACATCCTCATCACTGCTGCGAACGGGGCCGTTCTAGTGGACTGGCCGTGGGCTGCCATCGGAGCACCGTGGGTGGATGCCCTCACGGTCCTGGTCAACGTCCGCGTCTTCGATGCTTCCTTCGAAGCGGATGCGATCCTGGCTTCCCACGGCGTCTTCACGGGTGCCAGCGCGGATCACGTCAACGGATTCCTGTCCGGCATTGCCGCCTACCTCATCGACGCCGCACGGCAACCGCCACCGTCTGGCCTCCCCACCCTCCGGGCTTTCCAGCAGCGGCAGGGCGAAACGGTCATTCATTGGCTGAGGGAGAGACTCCCCGCTGCAGATTCCACCCCTGGGGACTGACGCTCCGGCCGTTCAGTAGAGTGCCCGCTATGGACGAAAAGAGACACTGCACCACTATCTGCGCGTCAGGCGGGACAGCCTTCTCGGCAAACTGGATGGCCTGAGCGAGTACGACGTCCGCAGGCCGCTCACACCCACCGGCACCAACCTGTTGGGTCTGGTCAAGCATGTGGCGAGCATGGAGCTCGGCTACCTTGGTGACGTTTTTGGCCGCCCCAGCGGCCGGCATCTCCCTTGGTTCGACGCCGACGCGAGCCCCGACGCCGATCTGTGGGTCGCCCCCGACGAAAGCCGTGAGGACATCATTGAGTTGCATTTATTTGCCGGGGAGCACAGTGACGCAACCATCGAGGCCCTGCCGCCGGACGCGGTCGGGGTGGTTCCGTGGTGGCCGGAAGTGCGGCGCCACGTCACCCTGCACCAGATCCTCGTTCACATGGTTGCCGAAAGGGCCCACCACCTGGGCCATGCCGACATCCTGCGCGAACTGATCGACGGCACGGCGGGGCAGCGTCCCGGCGATCCCAACCTGACTCCGCGCAGTCCGGAGGAATGGGCCGCCCACCGCGCCATCATCGAGGCTGCAGCCCGGGCCGCTGCCACTCCGGCAGAGGAGGACACGGCTCAGTCCGCCACCCCGCAGGGGCCTCTCCGCGGGGACGTCTGACTCCGCGGTCCAGGCTAGCTAGCTCGCAGAAGGCGCTTTGCCCGCATCCGCCAGCGCTGGGGCGAGACGCGCTGTGAGCCGTCGTTTCAGCGCAGCGAGCCGTACATCCACGCGGGCAATTTCTTCGGCCGACAAAATAAACATACGGGCCATAAGCGGACGGTGGTCGATGAAACTCGTACGCGGAGATTATCCGCTCAAGCTGTGGATAACCTGCGAACATGGGGCCTCAAGTGAACGTTCGCGCCAGGGCCGGGAGCAGGTGGGGGCGCGTCAGACACTCACCACAACCTTGCCGCGCACCCGGCCCTCATGCAGATGGGCGACGGCGGCCGGGGCTTCCGCGAGTGGGTAGACGTTGTCGATGGCGGGTCTCACGCGCCCGGCTTCAATAAGTGCTGTCAGGGCCTCAAGGTCCTGGTAATTCTCGGTTGAGACAAGCCCCTTGAATTTCTGCCCGGAGAACAGCGAGACCAGGGGCGCACCGATGGACCGCTCAAACCCGCCGGTCAGTTTCCCGCCACCTTCACCGCCTACGATCACCAGCGTTCCCTGCGGCGTGAGGGCCTTACGAGAGACAGACAGCGGCCGGTTTCCGGCGGTGTCCAGAATGACGTCGTAAAGCACACCGGCGGTGGCAAAATCATCCCGGGTGTAGTCGATGACGTGGTCGGCGCCGAGCGACCGGACCAGGTCCATCTTGGCGGTGCTGCACACGCCGGTGACCTCTGCCCCGAACGCCTTGGCGAGCTGAACGGCGAAGGACCCCACTCCCCCGCCCGCACCGATGACCAGCACCTTCTGGCCCGCAGTGACCTGTCCGGCGTCGCGGACGGCCTGCAGGGCAGTCACGGCGGAAATCGGGGCGGCGGCCGTTTCCTCGAAGGTGAGGTTGGCAGGCTTCCGCGCCACCAACTTTTCCTTGGCGCAGACGAATTCCGCGAAGGACCCCTCGCAGGTGCCGAACACCTCATCGCCGGGCTGGAGCCGGGTCACGCCCGCTCCAAGGGCCTCCACGACGCCGGCAACTTCCCTGCCGCGGACCGGCACCTTGGGCTTCTTCAGCCCGAAGCCGAAGAGCCGGACCAGGTACGGCATGCCGGTCATGAGGTGCCACACGCCCTGGTCGACGCCGGCGGCGCGGACCCGGATGAGGACCTCGCCGTCGCCGGGCACCGGCTTCGGGATGTCCCGCAATTGGAGCATCTCCGGGTTCCCATAAACGTCCTGCACGATGGCTTTCATGATGCGTCTCCTTCAAGCTGCGGGTACTGGAATACGTCCTCGAGCGGCACGCTGAGCACGTGGGCGATCTGGAAGGCCATCTCCAAGGACGGCGAATACCGGCCCTGCTCGATGGCGATGACGGTCTGCCGGGTGACGCCCACACGCTCGGCAAGTTCTGCCTGGGTCATCTCGCCGCGTGCAAACCGGAGGCGCCGGATCGAGTTCGTCACCCGTGTTGGTTTCACCACGGCTGGAACCCCCTGCGGTAGGCAACTATCTTGGCCACGGAGCCGAGGATTGCAGAAAGGAAAAACGCCAGGTAGATGACATTTGCGATCCAGAAGTGGTCCGCCTCCAGCATCGCCATCAGCAGCACCGCGACTCCCCCGATCACCAGAAACGACTGCCCGATGTACTCGCCGAAGCGGTAGATCTCCCGGTCCCGCTGGTCCTTCTTCCCGGCCTCCTTGGGCGAGAAAATGCCCATCAGGATGTGCAGGGCGATGGACAAAGCAATGGAAGCCCCGACCGTCCACAGGAGCGGCGCAACGTACGGGACGTCGACCAAAGGCATGGTTCCGGCCAGGCCGAGGACGATGGCCAGGTAGACGCCGTAGGAGCCCACGGCCACCACGCCCATGATCCACGCGCTCTTCTCTTCGAAGGACATTTCTGCTCCCTGCCGACACTAGGCATGTAAAAGAAACTTGACACTTCCAATGTAAAAGAAAGCAAACATGGAGTCAAGGATGATTTACATAAGCGGACGCGGCTTGGTGTCGTCCGTTCAGGCGCCCGGAAGGCGGGCGAACCCGGCGTGGAAGTCGCGGACAATGACCGACCCACTGCCCAGGAGCTTCGCCTTCGTCTGAAGCCGGGCCACGAGTTCCTCCGTTGGGCGGCCGAATATTTCGATCGTCTGCATCCTGATGAATGGAGCAATCGGCGGGAACTTGGGTCCTGCCACCTCCAGGTGGAACTCCAGGGAGGCCAGATCGGGATGGAAATGCAGGACGCTCATGGTGGTTCCGTCCGCCGAGAAATAGACGCGGTAGGCGATGATCCTGGGCTCGTTCAGGTCCACGAATGCAGCCAAATCCGCCATGGCCGCCTTGAGTTCCTCCAGCATGCCTGGCCGGACCTGGGACGTATCGAGATACGCAATGAAGTCATCCACTTCATCCTCCGCTTCAGGGCCCGGCTCAACACCCGGGATAGCCTTCCGGGAACTATTTTCCTCCGGATCCAACTCACCGCCTAGCCCTCGGAAGGCAGGCGCAGCGCGCTGCACCGACCCGTTCCCTGGACCCCGGGCGGCCGCGTTGAGTCTGGAATGAAAGACACCAAGCGTCCGTGAGGCTCATCACGCCGGGCGCCAAAATGGTCTGCTGGTTAACGATCCCCCTCCCAATGACGAGAAGGTATTTGTATGCAGCACGCCGCCACCAGGCAAGACACAGAAGCCAGCCCGGACGCCCGCCCCACCGAAAGGCCCGGCCCAGGCGCCGCCGTCGCAAGCGCCCTCAACCGGGGACTGAACGTCCGGCACATCCGCTTCATGGCGCTCGGCTCGGCCATCGGCACCGGCCTGTTCTACGGCTCCGCCTCCGCCATCCAGAAGGCCGGCCCGGCGGTCCTGCTCGCGTACGTCATCGGCGGCGCAGCGGTTTTTATGGTAATGCGGGCGCTCGGCGAGATGGCCGTCCGCCACCCCGTCTCGGGCTCGTTCGGCCAGTACGCCAGCCGCTACCTCGGACCGCTCGCGGGGTTTGTGACCGGCTGGACCTACGTCTTTGAGATGGCGATTGTGGCCATCGCCGATGTCACGGCGTTCAGCATCTACATGGGCTTCTGGTTTCCCCAGGTGGACCGCTGGATCTGGATCCTGGCCATCATCTGCTTCCTGGCCGCCCTGAACCTGCTCAGCGTGAAGGTCTTCGGCGAGTTGGAGTTCTGGTTCTCGCTGATCAAGGTTGTGGCCATCATCGCCATGATCGCCAGCGGCGCAGCCATCATCGCCTTCGGCTTCCAGGCCGGCGGCTCCACCGTGGCGCCGGGCCTGGGCAACCTAGTGGAACACGGCGGCCTGTTCCCCCACGGCTTCGAGGGGCTTCTGGCCTCCTTCGCCGTCGTGATGTTCGCCTTCGGCGGGATCGAGACCCTCGGCATTACCGCCGGCGAGGCCGCGGACCCCAAAAAGGTCATCCCGAAGGCCGTGAACACCGTACCGGTGCGCGTCCTGCTGTTCTACGTCCTGACCCTCGGGGTCCTGATGAGCCTCTTCCCGTGGAACGAAATCGGCACCAACGGCAGCCCGTTCGTCCAGATCTTCAGCGGCCTCGGCATCCCGGCCGCCCCCCACATCCTGAACGCCGTGGTCATCACCGCCGCCCTGTCCGCCATTAACAGCGACATCTTCGGCGCAGGCCGCATCCTGTTCGGCCTGTCCAACCAGGGCCACGCGCCCGCAGTGTTCGGCAAGGTATCGCGCCACGGCGTCCCGTGGATGACCGTGGTGATGATGGCGGGCATCCTCCTGGTGGGCGTCGTCCTCAACGCTGTCATTCCCGAGGACGTCTTCATCCTGATCGCCTCGATCGCCACATTCGCCACCGTCTGGGTGTGGGTCATGATCCTGGCGTCCCACGTGGCCATGAAACGTGAGATCGCCCGGAAGGGCCTGCCGGCGTCGGAATTCCCCTCCCCATGGTGGCCGGCCGCATCCGTCCTGACCATCGCATTCATGGCGCTGGTCATCGGCGTCCTGGGCGCCTTCGAGGACACCCGCGTGGCGCTGTACGTGGGAGCCGTGTGGCTGGGACTGCTGGTCCTCGCCTACCGGCTCTGGGTGAAGGGGAACGGACGACGCCGGGCCGACCTGGTGGACGAGACCTCACCGCTGCCCGTGGTCACCACCGCCGTCACCACCGGAGTTTCCGCCGGCAGCTAAGCATCGACCGCCGGCCGAGGCCAGGACTATCATCAGGCATGGTTCCGTTCACCAATCTCCTGGCGTTTGCCCTGGCCTCGCTGGTCCTCATCGCCATCCCCGGCCCCAGCGTGCTGTTTGTCATCGGCCGTTCGCTTGCCCTCGGACGCAAGGGCGGGCTCCTCAGCGTGCTGGGCAACGCCCTGGGGATGGTGCCGCAGGTCATCGCCGTGGCACTGGGAGTCGGCGCTGTGCTGGCCCAGTCGATCGTGCTGTTCACGATCATCAAATTCGCCGGCGCGGCCTACCTGGTGTATCTCGGCATTCAGGCGATCCGGCACCGCGGCGGAGGTACGACGGCGGCGGGCCGGGTGCCGCCGTCGTCCACCTGGCGCCTGCTGCGGGAGGGCTTCGTGGTGGGTGCCACGAACCCGAAGTCGATCGTGTTCTTCGTGGCAGTGCTGCCGCAGTTCATTGACTACCAGGCAGGCAGCATTCCGCTGCAGCTTGCGTCCCTGGGCGCGGTTTTCCTGGTGCTGGCGCTTGCCTTGGACAGCATCTGGGCGCTGGCCGCCGGCACCGCGCGGCACTGGTTCGCCCGTTCGCCGAAGCGCATCTCCACCCTCGGAGCTGCCGGCGGGGTCATGATGATCGGCCTCGGCGGAACCCTGGCGCTGACGGGCAGCAAGTCCTAGCCCGCCCCCAACGCTCTCCCACCGAATGAAAGTGAGAGAGCGTTGGCTCAAAACGTGCAGGAAATGAGAGAGCGTTGGCTCAAAACGTGCAGGAAATGAGAGAGCGTCAGGCGGCGGCGACCGCCGAGCGGACGGCAGCAGGCATCGGCGTCGTGGGCCGGCCGATCAGGGTCCGGAGGTCGGAGCCGCTGACCAGGAGGTCGCCGCGGGCGATGCCGAGGTCGGAATCGGCCAGGATCTCGGCGAACGCCTGCGGAACACCGAATCCTGCCAGCAGCCCGGCATATTCCTCAACCGGAAGGTCCTGGTACGCCACGGGCTGGCTGGCTGCGGTGCTGATTTCCTGGGCCAGTTCGGCCAGCGTGAAGGCGTGGTCCCCGCCGAGTTCATAGATCCTGCCGGCCTGGTTGTCGGCAACCATGACAGCCGCGGCGGCCTCGGCGTAGTCCGCGCGGGAAGCGGCACTGACCTTGCCCTCGCCGGCACTTCCTGCCAAGGCACCCTGGGCAAGCGTGCCCGGCAGCTGGTCCGTGTAGTTTTCGAGGTACCAGCCGTTGCGGAGGATGGCGAACGGGACACCGGAGTCCTTCAGGATGGCCTCGGTGGCCTGGTGTTCGGCGGCCAGTTTCATGGCGGTGGTGTCGGCGTTGGCGATGCTCGTGTACGCGACCAGGTCCACGCCTTCAGCCTTGGCCGCCTCAATCACCGTGCGGTGCTGGTCAACCCGCTGGCCAACCTCGCTGCCGGAGATGAGCAGCACTTTGCTGGCGCCCTGCAGTGCCTTCGCCACGGACGCGGGGTCCGAATAGTCCATCGGCTTGATCTGCACACCGCGGGCGCCGAAATCGGCCAGCTTTTCGAGGGAACGGCCGGTGGCCACGATCTCCGCTGCCGGAACGTTGCGCTGCAGGAGTGCCTCGACGACGTGGCGGCCAAGCTGTCCGGTGGCTCCGGTAATGACGATGCTCATGGGGTGTTTCCTTTCACCATTTGTAAGGGGGTCACCATCCACAACCAGCTGTCCGCATAAATACTTCCTGAAAGAGAGTACGCACTTATAAGTAAGGTACTGACCTTTTGGTAAGATATGGCCATGGAAGCGAAGACCCTGCGTGCACCGCAGTTGGCACCCCTGCCGGCGGACTTTACCAACGGCGTGTTCCAGGCCGGGTGCCCCAGCCGGACGGTCCTGGACCACATCACCAGCAAATGGGGAGTGCTCATCCTCGTGGCGCTCTCGGAAGGTGAGCATCGCTGGAGCGAACTGCGGCGGCGGGCCGAGGGCATCAGCGAGAAGATGCTCGCACAGACCCTGAAGACACTGGAACGTGACGGCCTGGTGCTGCGGAAGGCCCAGCCGGTGATTCCGCCGCATGTTGACTACAGCCTGACGGTCCGCGGCTATGAACTCACCGCCCTGCTGGTTCCTTTGGTCACGTGGGCCTACGACAACGCCGACGACATTCTCGACGGCCAGCGCTGACGGAAGGCCAGCACCGACCGGAAAGTCCCTAAGTAGTGGGTCTCCGCCAAAACGAGTACCTGTTACTGGTGTGACTGGTGTGAATAGCACCTAGCGTATGTGTAAGGTGCCAGCCAGGAATAGGAGGACCATCCTCTGCTGGAGCGTTCCGGCAACCGCACCGCAGTGGGCGGCTCCATGCCGCCTTCAAGGAGTGGTTCATGGTGAAAGCACATGTCCCGGACCTGGCCAGCATGGGCCGGCCAGTCAGACTTTCCTCCCTCATCATCAGCATCCGGGACCGGATCCTGGTGACCCTCGGCCCGAAGTGCCCTTACCGCGTGGGGGATGCCGTGGTGGGGGATGATCCGTATAACGGCCGGCACGAGGGGATCGTCATGACCCGCCGGGGTTCGTCCGTGGAACTCGGAACAGCGGCAGGAGTCTTCTTCTACGACCACCGCCACCTGAGGCGGCTGGACTGAGTTTTTGTCCAGATAACGCGCCTTGACCTTTTTGGCACGCTATCTGGACAAAAACTCATTGGGGCTACCGCGCGGACCAGCCGCCGTCCATGGTGTAGCTGGCCCCGGTGACCATGCCGGCATGATCGGACGCCAGCCAGGCCACCAGTGACGCCACTTCCTCGGGCTCCACCAGCCGTTTCACGGCGGATTCGGTGAGCATGACCTTGGCCAGTACCTCCGACTCCGGGATGCCGTGCACCTGGGACTGGTCGGCGATCTGCTTCTCCACCAGCGCCGTCCGGACGTAGCCCGGGTTGACGCAGTTGGACGTGACACCGCGCTCCCCGCCCTCAAGCGCCGTCACCTTGCTCAGCCCTTCCAGGCCATGCTTCGCGGAAACGTATGCGCTTTTGAACGGGGAGGCACGGAGTCCGTGCACGGAGGACAGGTTGATGATGCGGCCGAAGCCGTTGGCGTACATGTGCGGCAGGGCTGCCCGGATCAGCAGGAACGGGGCCTCCAGCATGAGGGCGATGATCCGGCGGAACTCCGCCGGATCGAACTCCTCGATGGGGCTGATGCGCTGGATCCCGGCGTTGTTCACCAGGATGTCGCAGTCCAGGCTCAGGGTGGCGAGCGTGTCCACGTCCAGCAGGTCAACGGCCCAGGAGGTGCCGCCTACTTCGTCGGCGAGTGCGGCGGCGCCGGCGGAGTCGACGTCGGCAACCACCACCTTTGCCCCGCGGGCGGCGAGCTCCCTGACACACGCGGCGCCGATCCCGCTGGCTCCGCCGGTCACCAGGGCCTTGCGGCCGTTCAAACAGTTTTCCATTGCACTTCCCATCGTCTGCCAGTCAGCCTTCGTGCCCGGTCCTCAGCGGCTCAAGCAGCTCAGCGTGAGCCGGCCGGCAGGAGTCCTTCGCGGGCGGCGTCGGCCTTGTCCACGTCCTCCAGGGCGATGCCCTTGGTTTCCTTCAGGCTCAGCACCGCCACCGTGGTGATGGCACAGGCCACCACGAGGTAGACGGCGGTGGGCAGCCAGGAGCCGGTGTCCTTGAGCCACTGGGTGGCCAGGAGCGGCGCCAGCGAACCGGCAAAGATGGACGTCACCTGCGAGCCCAGCGAGACGCCCGAGTAGCGCATCCGGGTGGGGAACAGCTCGGCCATAATGGCAGGCTGGCCGGCGTACATAAACGCGTGCAGGCACAGGCCGATGGTCACCGCCAAAACGATTACCACGGCGTTGCGGGTGTCGAACATGGGGAACGCGAAGAAGGGCCAGGCCGCCCCGGCGATGGCGCCGAAGAGGTAGACAGGCTTGCGTCCCAGCTTGTCCACGAGACGGCCCACCTGCGGGATGACCAGGAAGTGGATGACATGCGCGATCAGGAGTGCCAGCAGGAGCGAGGACGTGTCGTACTTGTGCACGCTCTTGAGGTAGACAATGGCGAAGCTGACCATCAGGTAGTACATGATGTTTTCCGCGAAGCGCAGTCCCATGGCCTGCAGGATGCCCTTGGGGTACTTGCGGACAACCTCGAAGACGCCGTAGCTGACGGCCTGTTCCTTCTCCACCAGGGCCTTGGCCTCCAGGAAGATGGGGGCTTCGGTGACGTGGGTACGGATGTAGTAGCCCACAAACACGATCACGGCGGAGAGCCAGAAGGCCACGCGCCAGCCCCAGCCGAGGAACGCTTCGGGGCTCAGGGTGGTGGACATGATGAACAGCACCAGCGTGGCCAGGAGGTTGCCCACGGGCACGGCGGCCTGCGGCCAGCTGGACCAGAATCCGCGGGAGGCGTTGGGGCTGTGTTCTGCAACCAGCAGCACCGCGCCGCCCCATTCGCCGCCGAGTGCGAAGCCCTGGATAAAGCGCAGGGCCACCAGGAGGGCCGGTGCCAGGTAACCGATGTCGGCGAAGCCGGGGAGGCAGCCCATCAGGAACGTGGCGACACCCACGATCACGATGGTCAGCTGCAGGGTGGGCTTGCGGCCCAGCTTGTCGCCGATCTGGCCGAACACGATTCCACCGAGCGGGCGGGCCACAAAGCCCACGGCATAGGTGAGGAAGGCCTGGATGATGCCGTCCAGCTCGTTTCCTGTGGCGGGGAAGAAGTACTTCCCGAACACGAGGGTTGCGGCGGTGGCGTAAAGGAAGAACTCGTACCACTCCACTACGGTGCCCACCATTGAGGCGGCTACAATCTTCTTCAGTCCGGATCCTTTAGGTGCGGATCCGGCGGCATTGTCTGCCGAGCGTTGTCCTACGCTCATGGGGTTTCTCCTTAGTGTCCACTCCGACACGTGCTGTGATCCACAGCACTAATGGCTTCACTGAGTATTGCTGCACAAACATGCACGTTCAATGCCCAATCCAGCACCAACCATGTGCACAATTGCAGATATGAATGCCAATCCGGACGACCTGCTGGTCCTGCTCGCCGTCTCCCGGTCCGCTAAATTTACGACGGCGGCACAGGCCCTGGGCCTCAACCACACCACCGTCTCACGCCGGATAGCCTCCCTTGAGAAGGCGCTCGGCGGCCGGGTCCTGGCCAGGGCGGCCGGTGGCTGGGAACTGACGGAGCTCGGCACGGAGGCCGTTCGGGTTGCCGAACAGGTGGAGGCTGCGGTGAGTGCGCTGGGACCGGCAGGAAAGGCACCCGACCCGATTACCGGCGTCGTACGCATGACGGCGACTGACGGCTTCAGCGCCTACATCGCGGCCCCGGCCGTGGCCCGGCTGCGGCGCCACCACCCGGGGCTCACCGTGGAGGTGGTGACCATGACCCGGCGGGCATTGCAGCAGCGCTCGGGCCTGGACATCGAGGTGGTGGTGGGTGAACCGCAGGTCCACCGGGCCGAGGCCGTGCGGCTGGGCGACTACATGCTGGGGATGTACGCCTCGCGCGCCTACCTGGCGGAGCACGGGACGCCCGCCAGTGTGGCGGAGCTGACGGAGCATCCGCTGGTCTATTTTGTGGACTCGATGCTGCAGGTGGACGACCTCGACGCTCCCCGCCGGCTGGTGCCGGCGATGCGCGACGGACTCACCTCCACCAACGTCTTTGTCCACGTGGAGGCCACCCGCGCCGGCGCGGGCATCGGCTTCCTGCCGTGCTTTATGGGCGACCTGCACAACGACCTGGTCCGGCTGCTCCCTGGCGACTTCGCCGAGCTGCTCCCCTATTGGATGGTGCTCCGGCCGGATTCGATGCGCCGCCCCGCCGTGGCCGCCGTCGTGCAGGCCTTGCGGGACCAGACGGCGGCGCACCGGGAGGCTCTCCTGGGCCGGGGAAAAACCCCATCGGTTGCTCCGTAACGGCCCTTTTAGGGCCTGAAAACGGCGGTTACGGAGCAATCGATAGGGCCGCCGGGTCGTGGCGCACCGGGGAGCCGGCGGCGAAGGCGCGCACCTGGGCGTCGTTCCAGATATGGGCCGGGACTGCACCACCCAGGAGCCGGCGGGCCAGCTGCGGGTCGCCGTCGAGCGGGGCGTCGCTGCCGGCCATCACCATGTTCCCGTACCGGCGGCCCTTGAGCATGGCGGGATCGGCGATGATGACTGTGTGTTCGAAGGCTGCGGCGATGGTGGCGGCGTCCTCGCGGGCGTTTTTCAGGTCCGGAGCGTCGCCGGAGTTGACCACATAGATGCCGCCCGGGGCCAGGACACGCCTGATGTGGCTGTTGAATTCCGCCGTGGTGAGCGGGCGCGGGGTCAGCGATCCGGCAAAGACATCGCGGATGATGAAGTCGCGGGTGTCCGGCGTGAGCGTCTCGGTGACCTCGCGGGCCTCCCCCACGCGGATCCGAAGCAGCGGCGCCTTGGGGAGGTCGAACCAGCCGCGGACGTATTCGGCCAGCTTGCCGTCAAGCTCCACCACCACCTGGCGCGCGTCCGGGTAGGCGGCGTGGAAATAGCGGGCCAGGGAACATGCCCCGCCGCCCAGGTGCAGCCCACGGAGGCGGTACGGTTCGGGCTGGGCCCCGCCCTTTCCGGACGCCACCGGCCAGCGCGACTCGATCAGCGCCGCCATCCAGCGCATGTATTCAAAATCGAGGAAGAGCGGATCGGCGAGGTCGATGTGGGAACTCATAACACCGTTGATCCTCAGGAGCCAGCCGTTGGAGTTGTCCTGGTCCGCGATGAGCTCGCAGTCGCCCGTGTCGATGTAGTAGACGCCCTCGACGGGGCCGTCCGGCCGGGTTCCCTTGGGCACCTCGATGACTCCCGCCGCCGGACGCTGGCTGTTCCGGCCGCCTGACTTGCCGCGTTTTGCCATTATCCGTGCGCCGCATCAGTCATGGTTCAACATTAGTGGACCGGACCGCGCGGGACAGGCGCCCTACTGGCCCGGCCCGGCTCCTTCGCCCGCCCGGATGCGGTTGACGACCGCCGACGTCGAACGTTCCGCCACGTAGTCCAGGATGGCTACCCTCCCGCCGCATTCCTCCACCGCGCCGGTTTCCTCAAGCATTTCCGGAGTGTAGTCCCCGCCCTTGGCATACACCTCCGGCCGGAACCGCCGGATCAGCGGACTTGCCGTGGGGGTGTCAAAGACCGTGACATAGTCCACGCAGCTGAGCGCGGCGACGACCGCTGCCCGGTCCGCCTCGGTATTGATGGGACGGTCCGGCCCCTTGAGCCGGCGGACTGAGGCATCGCTGTTCAGCGCCACCACCAGGACGTCGCCCAGCTGCTTGGCCTGGTTCAGGTAGCGGGTATGGCCCTTGTGCAGCACGTCGAAGCAGCCGTTGGTCAGCACGATCCGCTGGCCCTGGGACCTGTGCGCTTCGAGTTCGAGGGCCAGTTCCTCGATGCCGAGGGCCGTGTCGGCGAAGCTCGCCAAGTAGCGGCCCAGCTGCGCGGTGCTGCACACCGACGTGCCGGGCTGGTGGACCACCACGTCCGCCGCGGCCTGGGCGAGGTCCAGGCTTGCCGTCAGCGGGAGGCCCGCCGAGTGGGCCAGGGTCAGGGCCGCCACAAAGGTGTCTCCGGCGCCGGAAGCCTGCTTCTCCGCAGCTGGCCTCGCCCACGTCCGGTGGGTGCCGCCGTCGGCCGGGAACAGGACTGTTCCGTCCCGGTCCAGCGTCACCACCACCGCACGTGCCCCGGTGGCAGCGCACAGGGCGTCGCGGTGCCGGGTCACGGCAGTCACCCGGTCCGGCCCCTCGGGCAGGCGCAGGCCCAGCAGGCGGCCTGCTTCCTGGGCATTGGGGGTGGCCAGGTCCGGCCGCAGCGGGGCCCAGGGCCGGGGATCGTGGGCGTCCACCACGGTCAGCGGCCGGGATTCGGCCTGGCCCAGCGCCTCAATGATGGCCGCACGCACGGGACCGGCCAGGACACCGGTGCCGTAGTCGCACACCAACACCGCGTCCTGATGGTCGACGGCGGCACGCACCACTGCGGCGAGCGCCGCCAGCGCCTCGGCCGGGACGGATGTGGCTGAGTCGTCGATGCGCAGCATCACCTGGCCGCCGCTGCTGATCCGGATCTTTGTGGTGGTGACCATTTGCGGGTGGGCAAGCAGATGCCGGACGTCAATCCCAGCATCCTGAAGTTTCCTCCGAAGCGTGGTCCCGGCGTCGTCCGTTCCGATGATGCCGGCCACCGCCACCCGGGCTCCGAGCGCCGCGAGGTTCATGGCGGTATTCGCTGCCCCGCCGGGGGCGAAGTCGCGGGCGGCAACGTCCACCACGGGGGCGGGCGCTTCCCGGCACAGGCGCTCGATGGTTCCGCTCCACCAGCCATCAAGCATCACGTCGCCGATCACCGTGATGGCAGGCCGTTCGGCGGCGAGGCGGCGGGGAAGCCATTCGGAGAGCGCCCGCTGGCTGGCGAGGTCCCCGGCGCTGGCATCCGCCGGACTCATGGCTGCTCCTTGTGCGGCGGCTGGAGGGCGAACGGCGGCGGGGCCGCGACGTGCACCACCTTCACGCGGGTGAATTCATCCAACAGCTCCGGGCCGTAGCCGAATCCCTCGCCGCTCGCGCCCCGCGGCTGGGCCGAACCGCCTGGCGCCCCGCCAAACACCTCGTTGATTTTCACGGTGCCCACCGGAAGCGCCGCGATGGCCTGCTGAACGTGGGCAATGCTCCCGGTCAGGACTGTGGCAGCCAGCCCGTAGCGGCCGCTGCCCGCCAGCTTGAGCCCTTCCTCGAAACTTTGGACCACCCTGACCGCAGCCACCGGGCCGAAGGTTTCCTCGGTCATCACCTGCATGCCGTCCGTGCAGCCGAGCAGGACTGTCGCCGGGTAGAAGGCGCCGGCGCCCTCGGGAACTGAACCGCCTTCCACGGCACGCGCCCCCTGCTCCAGCGCCTCGGAGACCTGGGCGTGAACCGCGTCCCGAAGTCTCGTGTCCACCAGCGGAGCGACGGTGCCGTTGCTGTTGCGGAGCGCTGCTTCGGCTTCCAGGGCGGCGCAGAACCCGGCGGCGATGGCTTCATGGACGTAGATCCGTTCCACGGAGGTGCAGATCTGTCCGCTGTTGCTGAAAGCACCGATGGCAGCCTGCTCGGCCGCCCACGCCGGGTCGACGTCCCGGTCCACCACCAGGGGATCGTTCCCGCCGTTCTCCCGGACCACATGGGCTCCGGTCTGCACCGCGGCGTGGGCGATCCGCTCGCCGGAGGCGCTGGACCCCACATGCGCGATGACGTCGACGCCGGCCTGCGTCAGGAGGGCGCCCACCCCCGCCCCGCCTGAGACGGTCAGCAGGACGCCCGGGGGAAAGGCCGGTGCCAGCACTTCGCCCAGGGCTTCGCCGAGGCGCGGGCAGCGCTCGCTGGGCTTGTGCACCACGGTGTTACCCGTGACAAGGGCCGCGCCAATCAGTCCGCAGGCCACAGCCACCGGATCGTTCCACGGGGTGAGGAGGACAGCGACGCCGCGGGGTTCGGCAACCGTATAGTCGGAAGCCGACCTGTTGCCCAGCAGGCTGTGTCCGCGGTGCACCGGGCCCAGCTCGGCATACTGCTCCAGGGTGGAGACTCCGGCCGCGATGCCGGCCAGGGCTTCCTCCAGTGGACGCCCGGTTTCGCTGCTGTTCAGCTCCGCCAGTTCCTGCGCGGCGGCGTCGAGTGCCCTGGCAGCGGCCCGGAGGGCGGCACCCCGCTCAGCCGGCGCGACGGCGGGCCACCGCCCGGCCGCGCTCCTGGCCACATCGACAGCGTGGTTCACGGCGCCGGGTTCGGCCTCGGGAACGGACCACAGATACTCTCCGGTCCGGGGATCCTTGATTGTCAGTCCGGAGCCGTCACGGGTCAGGTCGGCAGGCATTGTGGTTCTGGCAGTCGTATACATGGAACTCCTCCGTCCGTACTTCTCCTTGGAGTCCCGTACCCCGGGAACGGATGTTTACACGGTGGACGCACCGACAGAATGCGCCCCTAGCCAGCAGGCCGGAGCATCCGTAGGGTGGCACCACACGGACGGAGCGGCGCGTGGAAGGAGCCCGCATGGAACAGACCAGCCGGGGCGTTGGACCGGTGCTGGGCAGGTTCGACGGCGTCTGCCGTATTGCCGTGCTGCGTGGCGGCGGCCTGGGCGACCTGATGTTCGCGCTTCCCGCAGTGACCGCATTGAAGAAGGCGTACCCCGGCTCGACGGTGACCCTGCTGGGAACACCGCTGCACGGGTCGTTGCTGGCGGAGGTCCGGAGCCCGGTGGACGATTTCATGGTGCTGCCGTTCGCCGAAGGGGTTCGGCCCGGCACGGAGGACGTAGCCGCCGTCGACCGGTTTTTCCTCGACGCCCGGGCACGGGCGTTTGACCTGGCGGTCCAGTTGCATGGCGGCGGCCGGTTTTCCAACCCGTTCCTGCTGCGGCTGCAGGCCCGGCACACGGTGGGATCCGCGACGCCCGACGCTGTCCCCCTGGAGCGGACGCTCCCGTACGCCTACTACCAGCACGAGCCGATGCGTGCCCTGGAAGTCGCGGGCCTGGCCGGCGCCTTGCCAGCGGCACTCGAAGCGCGGCTCCAGCCGCAGGAGAGGTTCGTTGCACAGCTGCCTGCCAAGCTCGGTGCGGCGCTGGCACCCGTTGGGGAGCCTTTGCTGGTGATCCATCCGGGGGCCAGCGATCCCCGCCGACGCTGGCCCGCTGCCAGCTTCGGCGAGGCGGCCCGGGCAGCGGCCGACGACGGCTGCCGGGTCCTGGTGGTGGGTGACCGGAGCGAAACCGGGCTGGCGGAAGCAGTGGTGACTGCCGCCGTCGGGCCCTCCAGCGGAACCGGTCCCGGTGCGGCGTGGGTGGCCGGTCCCGTGGCCTCCGTGGCCGGGAAGCTGGGGCTGGGTGAACTGGCCGCCCTGCTGGCCCGCGCCGACGTGGTGCTGGCCAACGACAGCGGCCCGCGGCACCTGGCGCAGGCGCTGGGTGCGGCAACGGTAGGGATCTACTGGGCGGGGAACGCCCTCACGGCCGCTCCCCTGGGCCGCGGCATGCACCGGATCCGGCTGTCCTGGGTAACGCACTGTCCGGTGTGCGGCGCTGACGTGACGCAGGTGGGCTGGACGGCGCCGCGCTGCCCGCACGACGAGTGCCTGGTGGCCGGAATCCAGCCGGCCGACGTGTACCGGGACGTCCGAAGCCTGCTGGGGCACTAGCCCAAGCTCGGGGGCAGGACCGCAGCCTCAAGGCCAGGAGCCCTCCTCAGCATGGCAGATCAGCATCTCCCGCACCTCGCACCCCGGGGGCTGGGAGAGCACAAACAGGATGGCCTGTGCCACGTTGCCCGGGCTGTTCAGCCGGGAGTCGTCCTGCGGCTTGTACTGCTCGGTCCGGTCGTCAAAAAAGTGGGTGTTCATGCCTCCGGGGATCATGGTGGTGACGCCGATCCGGCCGCCGGTTTCCGCGGCAAGGGCGTGGCTGAACCCCACTACGCCGAACTTGGAAGCGCAGTAGGCCGTGGCGTCAGCCACCGCCCGCTTGCCCAGCGTCGAGGCCACCGTGACCACCCTTCCTCGGGACTCCATCAGGTAGGGCAGCGCGGCGCGGACCACGGAGACCGTGCCCAGGAGATTGACGCCGATCACTTTCTCCCACTCGCCGGCGTCGACGTCGGCGAGCTTGCCGCAGCGGTCGATCCCGGCGGCAGTGACCACCGCCTCGAGTCCGCCCAGGGACTCCGCAGCTTCCCGCACCGCCTGCTCTACGGCCAGGCGGTCAGCGACGTCGACTTCGAAGGCCTTCACGCCGGAGACGGCACTGATGTCCCGGTCCAGGACCACCGGCGTTCCGCCCGCCTGCAGGACGGCGTCGACGACGGCAGCCCCCAGTCCGGAGGCTCCTCCGGTGACCAGGATGCGGCCGGGCCAGGGTGTCTCTGTATGCATGGTGTTCCTTTCGATTGCGGGATACGTTGCCTAGCTGACCTTGCCCAACGCCTCTGCGAGTCCGGTGGTGGACCGGGCCGGATGGTAGGGGACGGTGACGCAGCGGCCGCCCCAGCCCTCAACGAGCTCGGCCTCGGGAAGCTTGGCGCCCTTGTAGTCGCCGCCTTTCACCCAGATGTCCGGCCGCAGCCGGGCCAGCGCGGCCTCCGGCGTGTCCTCGTCGAAGACCATCACGGCGTCCACGCATTCCAGCGCCAGCAGCAGTTCGGCGCGGTCCTGCTGGTTCATGATGGGCCGCCCATCGCCCTTGAGCCGGCGGACCGATGCGTCCGAGTTCAGGCAGACAACAAGGCACTCACCCATTTCGCGGGCGGCCGCCAGTGACCTGACGTGGCCGGCGTGCAGCAGGTCGAAGCAGCCGCCGGTCGCCACCACCCTGCCGCCGTTTTCCCGTACGCTGCGGGCCAGGAGCAGGGGCTCGGTGGTGCGGTGCCTGCGTTTGACGGGCACGCCCGGCTCCGGCAACGATGCCACTCCCCCGGCGGCCAGGAAATCCGCGGCCTCATGGACGGCGAGGACAGCGGAGTCTTCCATGTCCCGGCCTGCCGCGAGGTGCACTGCCAGGCTCGCCGTCAGCCGGTCGCCTGCCCCGCAAGGATCGGATGCCTCCACCCTGGGTGCCGGAACGGACCGCGGCACGCGGTCACGCTCGCGCAGCAGCATGGCCCCGCGCTCGCCCGTG
Source organism: Arthrobacter sp. HS15c (assembly GCF_040812005.1). Lineage (NCBI taxonomy): Bacteria > Bacillati > Actinomycetota > Actinomycetes > Micrococcales > Micrococcaceae > Arthrobacter > Arthrobacter sp. HS15c. Next base: position 42,959 of record NZ_JBFOHM010000006.1, on the reverse strand, counting down.
GTCACTAAGACAGCGCGGCTGCTCCACCGGTCCAACAGGATGCCGGCAACCTCGGCGGCCCCGTCCACCGGGTCGGATCGCCCCCGTCCACTCGCGCCGCTGCCGGCCGCCTGGTGCGCCTCCGCCAGGTTGGGCGTCACCACCGCAACCCCCGCAACGGGAGGCGCTCCGGCGGGATGCGGATCCCACACGATCGGCACGTCCTCCGCCAGTGCGGCCAGCAGCTCCCGCAACTGCGGGTTGGCCGCCAGGCCGCGGCCGTAGTCCGCAACAATAATGGCGCCGGCCTTTTCCACGGCCCGCAGCATTGCGGGCGTGACATCGGGCACCGGCACAGGACTGCAGCCCTGGTCGAACCGGACCACGGGGTGTTTCCCGGCCCGGACGCGCGTCTTGACCGGAGTGGGGAAGCTGGTGGGACCGGCCGCCAGGCGAACCCCTGCGAGCGCCGCCTCAAGCTGCCGCCCGGCGTCGTCATCCGCCAGCACCGTGACCAGGGTGACGGGCCAGCCGTCCCCGGCAAGCATCCTGGCCACCAGCCCGGCTCCGCCCGCGCGCCGCTTCACCCCGGTCACATCAACCACCGGAACCGGCGCGTCCGGGCTCAGCCTGGTGGCATCCCCGGACAGGTCAACGTCCAGGATCACATCCCCGACCACTACGATTCCCATGGCGCACCCCACTCCGATTGTGCCGGTCCGGCCTGGACTCCGGCGCTCGGCCGGCGGACCTCCAGGTCAAAAGCCCGGCAGATGGCGTGCAGGGCAATCAGGTGCCCCTCCTGCGCGTTGGCGTTGAGGGCGTCAACCATCACTGCCTCGTCGCAGGCGGTGGCCAGCGGATTTGGCCCGGGGCCCGTCAGCGCCCAGGTGGTGACGTTAAGGCGCCCGGCAGCTTCCACCGCGCGCAGCAGGTTGGGGCTTTGGCCGCTGGTGGATAGGAGTAGCAGCACATCCCCGGAACGGCCGTGGGCCCGGACCTGCCTGGCGAACACCTGCTCGTAGCCGTAATCGTTGGCAAGCGCCGTCACTGCTGACGTGTCGGCGTGCAGCGAAATGGCAGAGAAGGGGACACGCTCGCCGTCGAACCTCCCCACCAGTTCGGCCGTCAGATGCTGGGCTTCGGCCGCCGAGCCCCCGTTTCCGGCTGCCAGGAGCCGCTGGCCCCGGAGGAGGCGCTGCGCCAATTCCACGCCCCACGCCGAGAGCCGGCCGGACTGGGCCCGGAGTGATTCCAGTGCAGGAACCACGTTGTCCAGGTGCAGCCGCACGGCTTCACTGGCCGCCGTGTCCCCGGACGCGCTGTCCGCCATCTCCCTGTCCGAGGCCTCCAGCCCCGGCAGGGTGGCCGGAAACGCGAGCGCCTGAAGGTCGGCTTCACGGACGGACCATTCGGCCGTCACAGTGCTGCCCCTTCCATTCGCAGGGCCGGAAGTTTCGCCATCGCCAACTGGTAAGCCTTCTCTGTTTCTGCGGCAACCCGGTCCCAGGAGTACCGGGCCCGGGCGCGGGCCTGCCCTGCGGCCCCCAGTTCCGCGCGAAGGTCCGGGTTTCCCAGCAGGACGGCCAGGGCGTTGGCAATCGCCTCCGGGTCCCGGGGCGGCACGTGCAGCCCGGTGCCGTGGTCCAGCACTGTGTCCTGGAGGCCGCCCACCGCGGCAGCCACCACCGGCACCCCGCAGGCCATGGCTTCCAGTGGAACGATGCCGAACGGTTCATACCACGGCGTGCACACGACGGCGTCGGCGCTGCGGAAGATCCCGGGCATGGCCTCCCGCGGCACCTGCCCCGCCAATGTCACTTTGTCCGCAATGCCCAGCCCTTCGGCAAGGTCCAGGAGCCTGCGCACTTCCGGGTCTGCGTGGAGCGTCCCAGGCTCTGCTCCACCGCCAACGATGAGGAGTTCGACGTCGGTGAAGCCCGCCTTGGCCAAGAGCGGAAGCGCGCGGATCACCAAGTCCACGCCCTTGCGCGGCACCAGCCTGCCAACAGAGAGGAGCCGGTGCGCCCTGGGTTTGGGGGCACGCGGGCCGTCCGTGGAAAAGAGGCCCAGGTCCACGCCGCACGGCGCGATGGACACCTTGCCGGCGTCGATTCCCATCGCCTTCAGTTCGAACACCTCGTCCGAGCAGGTGGCGATGATTCTGTCCACCGACCGGCCAACAGCGGGTTCCAGCCAGCGCCGCTGCGGCGGGCTGGTGTCCTCACTGCCCTGGTGCCTGCGTTTGACGGTACCGAGCGCGTGGAAGGTCTGGATGACCGGAACCCGGTATTCAGCATCGTCCTGCCCGGGGGCCCGTCCGGTGGAGTCCCGGGCCACCGGGCCCTCCCGGCGTGCGGCGCGACGGGCCGCCTCAAGGGCAGCGATCCCAGACATCCAGAAATGCCCGTGCACCACGTCCGGCGGCCGCTGCCCCCAGTCCTCGGCGATGCCCTGCGCGAGGTCCCCCATGTGGGGCAAAAGCCCGTCCTTGGGGACGTGGCAGGGAGGTCCGGCGTCCACGTGCACCACCTCCAGCCGCGAACCTGCCTTAACCCGGGCGGGCAGGTCCTCCGCGTCGCGCCGGGTGTACACGGTCACCGTGTGGCCGCGGCGCGCCAGCGCCTCCGACAGGGCGGCAACGTGGACGTTTTGTCCGCCCGCGTCAACCCCGCCCAGTGCTGCCAGCGGGCTGGCGTGCTCGGAAACCATCGAGATCTTCATGGGATGTTCCTTTCTCGCGCCGGAGCGGGGATCTGCTCTTCCAGACGTGTGGTGTGGGGGTGCCGGTGGCCGTTGGCGGCGGGCTGGGTGCGGAGGTCCGCGAGGACCTCGTTCCAGCGGTCCAAAAACCGGGCCAGGCCGTAGCGTTCCAGCGCCGAAGCGCGGGCGGCGAGGCCCCGCCGTCGTGCTTCCTCAGGGTTGGCGAGCAGGCGGCGGGCGGAGCGGAGCAGTTCGTCGACGTCGGCGGACACCGCGCCGGCTTCCGGCGGCACCGCCCGCGGCGCCTCCGTGGCGGCCAGGGCGAGGACCGGCATGCCCAGGTGCATGGCCTCCAGGAGGGACAGTCCCAGGGATGTCCACCGCATGGGGTGCAGGTATACACGGCAGCGGGCCAGTTCGCGGTGCAGTTCACGGGTCCGCAGATCCCCGCGGAGCTTCAGCCTGGACTTGTCCCCACCGATCGCGGCAGCAAGGCCCTCTGTTTTCATGCCGAACACCTGCAGGGGTGCCACCGCCGCGAAGGCAGGCAGCAGGTCCGTCCCAGTCACCCGCCCCCGCCGCACAGGTTCATTGACCACCACTCCGAGCTCCGGAAGCTCACCGGAGTAGAGGTGCCCGGGATCCGGGATTCCGTGTTCGATCACCACGGCGGGCGCGCTGCCACTGTCCCAGGCCAGCCTGTTGAAGTGGGTTACGTGGACGATGGGGATAGCCCCTTGGTCGGCGAGCGGATGCCGTGTGAACGGGAAATCGCCCTTCGGCGTGTTGTGCTCCACGAACACCGCCGGCAACCCGATCCCCGGCGGCCGCCCCAGCGCCCTGGCAACCTCGGCGATTTCTTCGGGCCGTTGAAGAACGACGGCGTCAATACAGTCAGCGTCGAGGTCCGCCAATGCCACCTCCCGGGCGGCGGCAGGCCACTCCCTGCCCGCACGTCCCAGACCCCACGGTCCGCCTTCGGGGAGGACCGGCAACAGGTACTCGTGGGGGCCGCGGACGAAGGCATCCGTCCAGGACCCGTGCACGTGCCACAGCAAAATCCTCATCAGCTTCTGGCCTTTCTCCGGGTACTGACGTGAGTGCTGAAGGAGGACACTCCGCCGATCAGCCTTTCCACCGCATCGACCACGTCCTGGGGTGAGACCGAACCGAGGCAGGGGTGGCCCGGGACAGGGCAGACCCGCGCCCGCGTGAGCCGGCAAGGTGCGTCCTGGTCGCCGAGGAGCTCCAGCGGAACGCCGTACGGCGCCCACTGCACGGCCGGAACCACCGGGGCGAACAGGCAGGCAACCGGTGTTCCCACGGCAGCTGCCAGGTGGGCCGGACCGGTGTTGCCGGTGACCACGGCGTCTGCCCCGGCGAGGACGCCGGCGAGCGTGGACAGATCGGTGCGGCCTCCAAGGTCAACTGCGGCGGGACCCGCGACCGTGGCGGTCAGTGAGGTTTCCGAGGGGCCCCCGGTCACCACCACGCGGTGTCCCGCGCCTTCGAGGAGTTCTACGGCGGCAGCGTGGTGAAGGGGCGGCCAGGCCCGGGCTGGAACGGCTGCACCCGGGTGGACCACCACATAGCGGCCTTCGCCCACGAGGTCTCTGACGTCCGGAACGGCTTTCACTTTCAGTTTTCCGTCGTCCCGTTCAGGGAGCCGGAAGCCCGCCGCTTGGGCGATGCCCAGGGCCCGTTCCGCCTCGGGCTGTTCCTCCGGGAAGTCCTCGCCGGGCCGGAGCCTGACATCCAGGAGTGAGCCTGCGTAGTCGATGGAGGCCCCGGTAATGTGCCCCACGCCGCCCAGGCGCAGCAGCAGCGCCAGCGGCAGCGGCGACTGGTGGAAGGACGTGAGGATCACTGCCTGGCTGATCCTGGAGTCTTTGACGTACTCAATCAGGCGGTCCGCATGGGGTCCTGTCATCGCGGGGGCGGGATTCACGATCCAGGGGCTGTCCCAGGTGTAGATCTCCGTGGCCTCCGGCAGCAGTGCCGCTGCCGCCCCACCCTCGCGGCCGCACAGCATCACCACCTCATTGGGCTGCCCACCGTCAGGCCGCCGGCCATTCGCTACGGCTCGCACCGCCGGCCCGGCCAGCAGGACATCGCCGGCACTGTCCATGCGTGCCACCAGTACGCGTGCCATCAGGCCTTCTCCAGCAGGAGCCGGACTGCTCCGGCAAGATCCGGCGCCACCAGCCGGGACCGGGCCACCTCGTCGGGGCGCGTCACGGGGGTGGGAACCAGCACGCCGACGGCTCCGGCGGCTTCGGCAGCCTCAACGTCGGATCCAATGTCCCCGATCAGGGCTACCTCGGAGGTTTCAAGGCCCAGTTTCCGGCAGGCATTGTGCACCATTCCGGGAGCGGGCTTACGGCAACTGCAGCCTTCCCCCGCTGCATGTGGACAGATTTCCCAGACGTCGAACGGGCCCAGGATCTGCTCCACGCGGGCATTAACCCGGTCCACCTGTGCCCGGTCCAGCAGCCCGCGGCCCAGGCCGGACTGGTTGCTGACCACGCCCGTGGCCAGGCCATTGCGACGCACCCAGTCGACGGCGTCCCTGGCTCCTGGCATGGGCCGGACCTGGGCCGGGTCGCCGTTGTAGGGCACGTCGACTACCAGCGTTCCGTCCCGGTCGAAAAGGACAGCCCGGAGCTGCGGACTTTCGGAGCTTCCCATACCCACCTAGTTCCCCATGGTCCAGGCTCCTAAACAGCACAGGTCCATTTCCCGGGTACTAGACTCCTCAGCACGGCAGGGAGGTGTAGTTATGACCATTCCGACGGCGGCGCGTGAGGGCCAGCCGCAGCTGCTGGTGCTGCGGGCACTCGCTTTGGGCGACCTTCTTGTGGCCGTGCCGGCACTTCACGCGTTGCGGAGGGCATTTCCGGGGCACCGGCTGCTGTATGCTGCTCCGGGCTGGCTGGCCGGCGTTGTGGATCTGGTGGGCGGTTTCGACCTGTTGCCGGTGCCGGGCCTTGAGGCTCCGCTTCCCTTCCGGCCGGGTGGCGTGGATATTGCCGTGAACCTCCATGGCAAAGGTCCGCAGAGCAGTGAACTCCTCCAGGCCATCGGGTCCCGTCGGGTCCTGCAGCATCGGGGAAGGTCCGGCGACGGCCCGGAATGGGTCGAGGACATGCATGAGCGGGAGCGCTGGACACGCCTGCTGCAGTGGCACGGGATCGACGCCGACCCACTCGAATGCGGGTTGCTCCTCCCGCCCCGGCCTACTGATTTTCCCGGCGCCACGGTGATCCACGTCGGCGCAGCTTTCGCCAGCCGGCTCTGGCCGGCGGAACGGTTCGCCCACGTTGCCAGACAGTTGTCAGCTGACGGCCATGAAGTGGTGTTTACGGGGAGCGCCCCGGAGCGGGACCGGGCGCGTGAGGTCTGCCGCCTGGCAGGACTCACCGAAACTGCCGTCCTGGCCGGCCTGCTCGACCTGCAGGCTTTTGCCGCTTGTGTGGCCGGCGCGCGGATGGTGATTTCCGCCGATACCGGCGCTGCCCATCTGGCGTCGGCGTATGCCCGGCCTTCGGTTGTGCTGTTCGGGCCGGTGGGGCCGGAACGGTGGGGGCCGCCGCCGGGACCTCACGTGGTTCTGACGCGGGCGGAACTGCGCCGCGGGGATCCTTTCTCGGACCGTCCTGATCCCGCCCTTCTCGCGATCTCCGCCGATGAGGTGCTGGCGGCCGCCGCAGGGCTCGAATCTGCGTAGTTGCCCTCCTGCAGCCGGCGTTGGAGCGCAACCAGGACGCGGGCGAGCCGGCGGGAAACCTGCATCTGGGACATGCCCAGCCGCTCGCCCAACTGCACCTGGGTCTCTTCGCAGAAGTACCGCCGATACAGCAGTTCGCGGTCCGCAGGGGCAAGATCATGCATCGCCTCCCGCAGGCAGGCCAGTTCCTCCAGGCGTTCAATCGGCGAGTCTGGCGTGGCAAGCATTTCGGCGACCGGAAGCGAATCACCGTTGGGATTGACGGCGTCGAGTGAGTCCGGATGCATGCTGCTCGAGGCGCAGATCGCTTCCAGCACGTCGGCGGGGTCCGTCTCGAGCTCCTGCGCGAGTTCGGCGATACTGGGCGTCCGGCCGAGCGCCTGGGCCAGTTCGGGTTCCACCCGGTACAGGCGGGTACGGAGGTCCTGGATGTGCCGCGGCGGCCGGACCATCCAGCTGCGGTCGCGGAGATACCGCTTCAGCTCGCCGTTGATGGTGGGGGCTGCATAGGCGGGGAAGCTGTCTCCTTTGGCCTGGTCGAAGCCCCGGGCGGCCTTGACCAGGCCCAGGTATGCAACCTGGTTCAGGTCGGCACGCTCCCTGCCCCGGGCATCGAAACGGGCGGCCAGCGCCTCGGCAAGGTCCAGGAACTCCAGGACAAGGTCTTGCTCAAAGGTCTCCCGGAGTTGTCCACCCCTCGAAGCCGGCCCTTGTGGGCTGCGCTCCTCCTGTGGTGGAGCGGTGGGCTGATCCAGGGCAGGTGGCTGATCCAAGGCAAGTGCAGGAAGGAAGTCGGGCATCGTCGTGGGTTCCCTCGGTCTGGGTCCGAAAGCCTGCGGCAAGACTTAGAAGTAGGAAATCATAAGGTTGCTTATTAAACAATGGTTCCGGAGATAGTGTCGGTGTGCAGGTGGCCAAGACAGCCACGCGAAGGGAGAATCCTGCTATGCGAATCGCCATTACCGGAGCAAGCGGAAACGTGGGGACTGCGGTGCTCCACAATCTCCAGCGCCAACTCGAATCAAAGCCCGGATCCCTGGAACTGGTGGGCATCAGCCGAAGGCTTCCGGACACCTCACGGGCACCGTACCGGGGCGTGGAATGGCACACCCTGGATGTCGGCCTGGAATCTGACCTCCCACTGCTCCGCGCAGCGCTGGCGGGCGTGGATGCGGTGGTCCACCTGGCCTGGCAACTCCAGCCCAACCGCGACCTTGAACAGCTGTTCCGCACTAATGTCACCGGGACGGCCAATGTCCTGGAGGCTGCCGGGCAATCCGGGGTGGGGCATATTGTCTGCGCCTCATCGGTGGGCGCCTACAGCAGAGCCCCCAAGGACCGGAGGACCGACGAGTCCTGGCCGGCCACCGGGATACCCGGCTCGCATTACAGCAGGCACAAAGCCGAGCAGGAAACGCTGCTTGACCGGTTCGCGGCGGACCACCCAGGGGTCAAGGTGGCCAGGCTCCGGCCTGCCCTCACTTTCCAGCGCAATGCCGGAAGCGAAATCGGACAGTACTTCCTGGGCCCGCTGATTCCCCGGCTGCTGCCGCGCCGGCTGAAGATCCCTATCCTGCCGGCCCCGGACGAGCTGATATTCCAGGCCGTCCACGCCGACGACGTCGCCGAGGCGTACTGGCGCGTACTGGACCGCCGCGAGTCGGGGGCTTTCAACATCGCCGCAGAACCGGCGGTCACGCCGCAGGAGCTGGCCAGGCTCCTGCATGCGCGCCGGATCCTGCCCATCCCGATGTCCCTGCTCCGTGGGCTGGCCGGGCTGACGTGGAAACTCCGCATCCAGCCTACGGACGCGGGCTGGATTGATATGGCCGCCGGCGCGCCCGTGATGGATACCGGGCGGGCGCGCAGGCTGCTCGACTGGGAGCCCAAAACATCGTCCGTCGATGCGATCGCACATCTACTGGACGGCATGGCAACGGGGGAAGGCGTTGCGCCCTCCCCCGTCCTGAAGCCACGGGGCTGACTCCCGGGGACTAGCCAAGCCGCACTAGATTCCCGACCGTGGGTTTTCGCGGTCGGTGCGGGCTTCCTCCGTGCGCGCCTCATCGACGCGCCCGTCCGCGGTGCGTGCCTGATCGACGTGGCCGTCACTAGGGCGCGCATCCTCAGCGCGACCTTCCTCAGCGTGGGCGTCGCGGACATCCCGGCGCGTCCGGACATCGCCGTCATGCGCCTTGCCGGTCTCCACATCAGGGTCGACGGCGTCAGCCTTCCTGGCGTGCTCGGCAACGTCACCGCGCAGTGACTCCGCCTCAGCAGCCCGATACTCGGCTTCCTGACGCAGCCTGGCAGCGTCCACCTGGGCCTGCTCGGCGTCGGCCCTGGCACGCGTGGCCCGGGCCTCGTTTTCGCGGGCGTCCAGTTCAATGTCCTCGGCCTTGCGGCGGATCTCGGCCGCCTTCTCACGGTGCGACTCATCCCGCTTCTGCTGGATTGCCTTACGGCGCTGTCCCGTCACCAGAAGCAACACAATCAGCACCACCACAACGATTCCAACTACCACCCAAACCCATGGTTCCACGCCACCCACCTCTTCCTATGTTGTTATGCCGGCCCGGCAGATGCCCACAGAAGCTGACCTTCGGTAACTTGCATAAAGTTATTTACCAAGGGTACTTACTATCTGTTGGTAATCATGCTTACTATTTTACGGCCAGTATCGCTGGTTCTTAATCAACAACCAGCCTTCTTGGAAAGAGAGAGCGAAGATGACAGAGAACCAATGGCCCGCGGACAGCACCAACACGGTACCGCCGGCCAATCCATTGACTGCTGGAGAGCGGAGCGCCACCACCTTCCCCTCCGCTGCACAACCCGCTCCCCCGGCGACCCCGGGGTATTCCCCGTCGGACGACACGTATTCCCGCCCGGACGAGAACGACGGGACGTCCCGCAAGGATGCCGTGAAGGACGAGGCCGGTGACGTTGCACGCACTGCGAAGGAATCCGCGCAGGGCGTGGCCGAGACGGCCAAGACGGAGGCCGCAAATGTGGCTTCCGAGGTCAGGTCCAACGCCAAGGACCTGCTGTACCAGGCCCGTACCGACCTCACCCACCAGGCCGGCGCCCAGCAGCAGAAGGTTGCCAGCGGGCTTCGGTCCATCTCAGACGAACTGCATGCCATGGCCCAGGCTTCCGACCAGCCGGGCGTCGTCAGCGACCTGGTCCGCCAGGCTGCCGACCGGTCGTCGTCCGTGGCCTCCTGGCTGGACGGACGCGATCCCGGATCGCTCCTGGACGAAGTCAAGTCTTTCGCCCGGCAGCGGCCCGGTACGTTCCTGCTCCTCGCCGCAGGCGCCGGAGTACTGGCCGGCAGGCTCACCCGCAGCCTGAGCGCCGGCGCACCGGAGTCGAGCACGACGGCCGCACGCAGCACCGGCGATTACGGCTCCCGCGCAAACGGCTCACCCGGCCAATTCAGTGGCCAGTATGGCAGCGACAGCTACAGCAGCGGCCCGGGCGGTTACACCCCCTCCGGCGGCGCGGTGCCACCGCCACCTGTCCAGGTTCCCGGGCCGGCCACCACAACGGCCGGGTTCGACGGCGGCTCTCCGGGCTATGCCGGAGAGACCGGTTATCCCGGCACCACCAGCGCGGCCAGCCCGCTGGACAGCCCGCAACTGGCAGAAGATCCGTGGTCGGGCAACCGGCTCGCCGACGATCCGCTCCGGGACCGCGACCTTGCCGATGACCCCATGGGCAGCGACCCCCTCACCAAGGACCGTTCCACGGACGGCCAGACTGGCAGGCCGTGATGAGCACGCAGATGCCGGAAACTCCTGCTTCGGCGGCGCATGTGAAGGCGGATAACACCTCGTTGGGTGACCTGCTCGGTGAGGTGACCCGTGACCTGTCCACGCTGATGCGCCAGGAAGTCGAGCTCGCCAAGGCCGAACTGAAACAGTCAGCCTCGAAGGCCGGCAAGGGCGGCGGCATGCTCGCCGGCGCCGGCGTGGCCGGGCACTTCGTCCTGCTCTTCCTCTCCATCGCGCTCTGGTACGCCCTGGGTGAGCTGATGGGACTGGGCTGGTCCGCCGTCGTCCTCGCCCTGATCTGGGGCATCATCGCCGCCGTCCTGGCCTCCATCGGCCGCAAGGAACTCAAGCAGGTCAAGGGCCTGCCCCAGACAGGCGAAACACTCTCAGAAATCCCCCCAACCCTGAAACCCGGTGAGGTAAAACGATGAGCGATAACCCGGACGCAATCCGTTCAGACATAGAAGCGACCCGAGCCCGGCTCGGCACCAACGTGGACGCCGTGGCCGACAAAGTCACCCCGTCCAACATCGTCCACCGCCAAACCGACAAGGTCAGGGGCGCCGTCTTCGGCGTGAAGGAGAAAGTCATGGGAGCAGCCGACCACGCCACAGCCAACATCCACAGCGGCACCGGACACGCCGGTGACGCCATGGGCCACGCCGGCGACACCGTCAGCGGCGCCCTTGGCGACGCCGGCCACGCGATCGGCGAGGCACCGGCCCAGGTCAAGGCCAAAACCCAGGGCAACCCCCTGGCCGCCGGCCTGATCGCCTTCGGCGCAGGCATGCTGCTCTCCTCCCTCATTCCCGCGAGCGAGAAGGAACGCGAAGCCGCCGACGCCCTCAAAACCGCCGCCGAACCGCTGACCGTCGAGCTGACCGAAGCCGCCAAGGACATGGCCCAGGGCCTGAAGGAACCAGCCCAGGAAGCCATGGAAAACGTCAAAGCCACCGCCACCGACGCCGCCGAACACCTCAAAACCGAAGGCCAGTACGCCGCCGCAGACGTACGCGACAAGGCAACAGACGCCAAGGACCACATCCAGAACGCCTGACCCTTAACCAGCAGACAGGCCGGCTCCCGCCTCCCCCGGCGGCGCCGGCCTGTTTGTTTTTCAGCTTTAGCTTTCACCGTGGGAGAGGACCCCATGACACCTCATGATTCTTCAGAAACCAGCACTGCCAAGGCGGCCCAGGCCCCGGCACCGGACGATCCCCGCAAGCCAGACAGTCCCACCGACGTCACCAAGCCATCCTGGAAGTACATAGCTAAAAAGACCCTGCGGGAGTTCTCCAAAGACCAATGCCCCGACCTTGCCGCGGCCCTCACCTACTACGCCGTGCTGTCACTGTTCCCGGCACTCCTGGCACTTGTTTCGCTGGTGGGGATTTTCGGCGATCCGGAAAAGACGACGGCGGTGCTGCTGGAGATCGTCCGCGGCATCGCCCCCTCCGACACCGTTGCTACTGTCAGCGGCCCGGTGGAGGAGCTTGCCTCCTCTCCTGCCGCCGGACTCACCCTGTTCGTCGGCCTGGCTACGGCCCTGTGGTCAGCATCCGGCTATGTGGGGGCGTTCGGCCGGGCCATGAACCGCATCTATGAAGTGGACGAGGGCCGCCCGTTTGTGAAACTGCGCGGGACCATGCTGGCCGTCACCCTCCTTGCCGTGGTCATCGTGGCCCTGCTTGCCGGCATGTTGGTCCTGAGCGGACCGGTCTCGGAAGCGGTGGGAGGTGCCATCGGGCTGAGCGGAGCCTTCCTTACCGTCTGGAACATTGCCAAGTGGCCAGTGATTGTGGCCCTGGTAATCGTGATCATCGCCGTCCTGTACTACGCCACCCCGAACGTGAAGCAGCCCAAGTTCAGGTGGATGAGCATCGGCTCCCTGATCGCCCTGGTCATTTTTGTCCTGGCATCGCTGGGCTTTGCCTTCTACGTGGCCAATTTTGGCAACTACAACAAGACGTACGGGGCCCTCGGTGGAGTAATCGTGATGCTCCTGTGGCTCTGGATCCTGAACATGTCATTGCTGTTCGGTGCCGAGTTTGACGCCGAGATGGAGCGTGGACGCCAACTCCAGGCCGGCATCAAGGCTGAGGAAACGATCCAATTGCCGCCCCGCGACACAAAGAAGAGCGAGAAGCTGCAGAAGCAGGAGGAAGAAGACATCCGGCACGGCCGTGAACTCCGCGAGCGCCACAACAGCGACGCGAATCGGAAGGACTAGGCAGGGTCGCCAACTTGGAGGAAAATCAAAACAGGACAGGCCCCATTTAGCTTGCTTGTGTCACTTGGGCACGGGCGTCAGACGGGGTCGGCGGCGAGTTGGCCTCTTCTGAGACCGAGGCCAGTCCCCCCAGTCGCCGTCGGCCCCCTCGATCCGGTTTCCTCCGCTCCCTCCCGCACTCATGCCGTTTGAGCCACTGTTGACCACTGCCCTTGCTGGCTAGCATGGAAGAACCACCGGTGGCATTCCGCCGCCGCAAACAAGCCGTAGGGAGAATCACCATGGGTTTGGATGACAAAATCGAGAACACCGCCGAGAAGCTGGGCGGCAAGGCCAAAGAAGCCGCAGGCAAGGCAACAGACGATGAGCGTCTTGAGGCCGAAGGACGAATGGACCAGTCCAAGGCGGACCTGAAGCAGGCCGGCGAGAAGGTCAAGGACGCCTTCAAGAAGGACTGATCCTTCAGTTACCTAACCCACGGGCCGGGACGGCAGGTATGCACCTGCCGTCCCGGCCCTTCTCCTTGGATCAACCCATTCGGCCGGCTCAGCCTTCGATCGCCACTGCCGGCTCCAGCCCGAGGGCGAGAAGATAGGCGCCGAAACCGTGGGGTGCCCTCGCGTGGATACGGCCCGACGTCAGCACCCTGATGCTGTCAGTGGCCGTGACCGCGAACCCGCGCCGGCGCAGCTTCTCCACCAGTGCGCGGTCCTCGTGTGAGCGCTGGCGCGGAAACCCACCCGACAACTGGTAGGCCGAAGCCCGCACACCAAAGTTGGCTCCGTAGACGTGGGCATGGTTCTCCTCGAACGGGTGCCTGGCGTGCCACCGCCGCAGGATCTCGGCGTCCATGCCGTCGGGATCCGGTTCCACTGATCCGAGCACGGCGTCGGCCCCGGCGTCCGCGAGCGCGACCTGGCGCTGGAGCCAGTTCGCGGGAACGCAGGAATCAGCGTCCGTGTTGGCCAGCCACAGCCTCCGGGAAGCAGCATCCGTGGACAGTGGACAAGCGGCCAGGAACGATTCGATGCCGGCCGCGCGGCTTTTCCCCACGCTCCGGAAGGCAACCTCAAGCAGGGTGATCCGCGTATCTGCCGCCGCGGCCCGCGCAGCCATCTCCAGGGAGTTGTCGGTACAGGTGTCCAGGACAACCACGATGGCGACCCCGACGTCGGGCTGGCGGGCCTGCAGGGCGTTGGCCGCGGCCCGGATGCCGGCGAGGGCCCGTGCCAGGTGCTGCTCCTCGTTGTGGACCGGTACGACGACGGCGACCTCGCCGATGCGGTCCATCAGGGTTCCAGCGGGGTGGTGTCAAGCGGCGCCACCAGGGCTTCCAGCACAAAATCCCGCTCCCGGTAGAGGCCCGCGGCAGGCCAGCGCAAACGGTCCCGTGCGAGCGTGTGGACGGTCTCGCCGTCGAGCTCCCAGCCGGAGACCGGGTGCCGCCAGTGGCACAGCAGCAGGGTGCCCCCGGGCTCCAGCGACGCCTCGATGCGATCCAGCAGGAGCACCAGCTCGGCCGGCGACAGGTAGTAGCCCACCTCCGAGACAACTACCAGGTCGAAGGTGCCGTCCGGCCACTCCCCCGGAAGGGTGAGCTGTCGGGTGGCCACGCCGGGGAACGGGGCCAGCCTGGCGGAGGCCTGCTCCAGCGCCGTGCTGCTGGCGTCCACGGCGAGGAGGCTGGTACAGCGGTCCGCAAGCTCAAGGCTGAGCGTGCCGATGGAACAGCCGATCTCGAGGCCGGAACGGTAGTGCTCCTGCGGCAGTGCGGCCAGCGTCAGGGCGCGTTTTCGGCGTTCGTACCAGCTGGTGGTGTATTTCCACGGATCTTCGGACGCTGAATGGACCTCGTCGAAGATCCGTTGGGCATCCGCGCTGCTGTGGGGGGCAGAGGCACCGCTGGCTGCAGGCGTCCACGCGAACGTCTCAAACGGGCGGTCAAAATGCCGGAGGAAGTCAGGAGCCAGCAGCGCTTCGTCGCCCGGATGGGGCGATAGCGGGAGCACCTGGCTGGCGTGCGCGCCCATCGCCGCCGCCTTGGCCTCCTGTGCTGCCCGGTCCAGCGGAAGCCGGACCCAGGACTCCCACTCGGAGTGGGCCGGCGATGCCCACAGCCAGTACCAGATGGGGTATTCGAGCAGCGCGTGGCCGCCGCCGAGCGCCACCTGCGCCGCGGCCGCGCCCAGGGCGTCGTGGTCCGTGTGGCCGTCGGCACGGTACGGGGCCACAATGACCAGCTGTTCCGGCGGGCCGGCGTGGCGGCTGACAGCCTCGCGCAGGCCGGCGGTGATCTCGGCGACGTGCCCGGCGATCCCGCCGTCCGGCAGGCCCAGGTAGCGCCAGTTCCCGGCATGCCCCAGCGCGGCCAGGGCCGCGCCGAACTCGTTGACGCGGGTGGTTCCCAGCTGGTCCGTGGAGACTGTTTTCGAGTGGGGATGCGACCCCTCACCTGCGGTGCATAGTACAACGTCGACGTCGGCCCCCAGGCGGTGCAGTTGTGCCAGCAGCCCGCCGGCACCGAGCGTCTCGTCGTCGGGATGGGCCGCCAGCACCACAAACCTCATACCGGCCAGCTCCTCCGGGGCAAGCGGCAATTCAGCGAGGCCGGCGAGGCCGCTGGCAGCCCAGACGGCCTCGTCCGTCCCTTCATCTGTGTGCGAAAACGTCACCACAGCCGTTCCCCCTTCAGGGTCAGCGCCCCGAGTTGCGCGTCGTCGCGCTGGGCGTGGTGCTGGCGCACATAGAGCGCCAGGTCAGCCATCCGCTTGGCATACTGTTCGTCGAACGCCAGTGGTCCCGGCCCGCGGTTCCGGCTGACGAGGGAAAGGACGCGTTCGACGGCGGCAGCCACCGTGCCGCGCACGCGCAGCGCTTCGCTCCACGCGCTGCGGTCCGTGCCGGGGTGGTCCGTGCCTGGGTGGTCCGCATCTCCATAGCGACCGACGGCGGCCGGCTGAGCGCCGTCGCCGAGTCCGCCGTCGTCGATCAGCACTGCCGTCCGCGTCAGGTACTGGAGAGAGGACGAAAGGATGCGGTCCGTCTCGCCCAGGCCGGCGAGCGCAATCTGGTCCGCTTCACGGCCCCGGTCCGAAGCCCCACGAAGGCCGTCCGCGAAGTCCCTGGCTACGGCAACCGCTCCGCCGAGCCAGCACGCGGCCACGCCCATGCCTCCCCACGCGAAGCCCGGACGGTCGAAGTACCAGCCGTCGCCGCCCAGCTGCCCGGCCGGGACCTGGTTGAAGTGCACGGTCCCGCTCGGTATTTCCCGCAGTCCGCGGGCGATCCACGCCGGCTCCTCGCAGGTCACTCCCGGGTGGTGGAGGTCCACGGCGAAGGCAGCCCTGCCGCCTGTCTCGGTGTGGGCGGTTACCACTGCATGGTCCAGCAGCGGCGCCAGGGAGCACCAAGGCTTTGAACCACTCAGGAGGATGCCGCCGTCGCCCGCCTTGGCTTCCAGCTTGGCCCCAGGACCTTCGGCAGCGAACACTCCCCAGGTGCCCTCAATACTGCCCGGATCCCTCCCTGACTGGGCGAGGATGGCAAGAGCATCAAAGTGCGGCTCGAAGATCCGGCCGGCGGCAACATCCACGGCGGTGACGGATGCCAGCAGCTCCCACAGCTCCGCCGTGCTGCCCCGGCCTGGCTGCGGCCACGCCCTTCCTGCCTCGCGCGCCAGCGCCAGGAGTGCCGGCACGTCACCCACCGCCGAGGCCACGGCGTCGAGCAGGCTTTCCAGGGCGGCGTCAGGTCCTGACGGCACAGTGAACCTGACGGGCCGCGGCCTCCGGTGTTCTGATGCCGCGGGCTGGCTCTGCGGTTTGGGTTCCTTCACGGACCTGCCCTGCCGCAGCCTATTTGCCAGCTGGCTCGGTAACGGCGGCCGACGGCGTCATGGTTTCCGCATTTACCATCCATGCGAGTTGCTCCATGCGTTCGATGACGGCGTGGAGGAGGTCCGCGCTGGTGGGGTCTTCCTCATCCACCTCGTCATGGACGTCCCGCATGGTCTTGACCGTCCGTTCCAGCCTCGCCGTGACGAGCTTGACGGCGTCCTTCGTGGACGTCAGGCCCGCGGGGAACTCTTCCAGCCTCGTATCGGAAGAGACAGTCCGGCTCCGGCCATCCGGAAGGGCATGCAGCGCCCGCATCCGTTCTGCTGCCTCGTCCGCGAACTGCCGGGCGGCCTCGATGATTTCGTCCAGCTGCAGGTGAAGGTCGCGGAAATTCGTTCCCACGATGTTCCAATGTGCCTGCTTGCCCTGCATGTGCAATTCGATCAGGTCGGTGAGGACCATCTGAAGGTTACTGGCCAGGGTGGGTGACGCTTTCATCAATTGCCTCCGCTGCAAGCTTCCGTCCCGTCCGGGGTTCCGGGCGGGACACCATTCTAAGCATACTTAGTACTTTTCGGAGGCTGAAGTTTTGGAACCCGACGATTTACCGGCGGCGCAGCCCTGTCACCGGATGACCGCCAGCGCGAACCCGTCCCATCCCTTGGAGCCGACCGTCTGGATCACCGTGGCGTCCAGCTGGGGGTGCTTCCCCATCAGCTCAAGGGCGCTGATGATTCCCGGCGCATTGACCGGGTCCATGGCTGGCTCCAGCACGGCCCCTTCCCACACTGCGTTGTCGAGGATCACCGTGGTGCCGGGCCGGCCCAGCCGGACTGCCCAGTCGAGGTATTTGGAGTCGTTTTCCTTGTCCGCGTCGATGAAGACAAAGTCGAAGGCTTCCTGGCCTTCAGCCTCCAGGGCGGCCAGCGAATCCAGCGCGGCACCGATCCGGATGTCAACTTTGTGGCCCACGCCGGCGGCGTCAAGGTTGGCCCGTGCCACGTCAGCGTGTTTGGTGAGGTATTCGCACGTGACCAGCGTGCCGTCGTCGGGAAGTCCCTGGGCCATCCAGATGGTGCTGAAGCCGGCCAGTGTGCCGATCTCCAGGACCCTGCGCGCACCGGACATCTGAACCAGTAGCTTGAGCAGTTTCCCGGCGTTGGGCGCCACCTCGATCGGCGGCATCCCGGCGTCGATCGCGGACTGCACCGCCCGCTGCAACGATCCGTCGGGATGGACCACCTTGTCCGTCAGGAATTCCTCCACGGCAATCCAGCCTGGCTGGGGCTTGTGCTCAAACATGGCCACAGTCTGGCACGCGGGAATGCGTGGGTCCAGGCACATCCGCCGGAACCTCGCAGGTGTTGCCGTATCTTGTGCAGGCTATTGCGCGTAGGCTCGAAATGAGAGCGCAATCCAAGGATTCGTGCGCAAGCATCCCGTCGAAACGGGGCTTCGGCTCCAGTACGCCAGTTCTGGAGCGCCCCAGGCCATGGCCCACCAGCCACAGCCGCTCCCGGCCCGTATGGACCAGGGACTAAATAGAATCGAGGCCCAGCATGGCCTCAGGACCAGCCTCCACGTCTACCGCCGACCACCTCCAGGACCTGCTGCTGGAAAGCCGCGACTTTGACTCGTTCCTCCTCGACCTCACTCTCTATTCAGCCTCCCAGCTTGGTGCGGACGAGCCTATCCTGTGTGCCATTTCCGTCGAACGGGCGGGCGCACCCTTCACTGTTGCCAGCAGCGGGGACAAGGCGCGGCTTTTGGATGAACGCCAATACGAGCTCGACGACGGCCCTTGCCTCACCGCCCTGCGCACCGGCCTAACAGTTAAGGTGGATGACCTCAGCCTGGACGAACGGTGGACCCGCTACTTTGAGACCGTTAGGCATTCCGCTGTCAATGCTGTGCTGGCCGTACCCATTGACGCTGGCGAAGGGGCTTCAGCCGCATTGAACTGCTACGCCCACCGGACCTCTGCGTTCGGACCGGCCACCGTGGCCGGCATTGAGTGGTACGCGCAGTCACTGTCCCGCCCCCTTCGGCTCGCCTTGCTGGTGCATCCTTTGCTGGACGCACCGACATACCCGGATGGGCTGCGGGCAGCGCTTCGTTCCCGGGCCACCATAGATGCGGCCCTCGCCCTGGTCATGGCGCACACGCGTTCCAGCCGTGAAGCCGCCATCGCACTGCTCGCGGAAGCCGCCAGGGCCAGGAAAGTGCGGCTGCCGGCATTGGCCCTGGACATCGTCCGGGGAGCGGCCATTCCGGCCGGCTCAGCCTAGGCACAGCCATGCGGTCTATGCTGGACCAAGCGGCAGCCTTTGCGTTTCTCCTGCCGGTTTCGGCGGCAACCAGGAGATGACCCGTAATGCGAAGAGAGTCCGTGACCGGAGAACTTTACTCCGTATTCGCGCGCGTATCCGGCCTGTTGCTGACCGAACAGGTTGCCGGACCGGCGATCGCCAAGATTGCCCAGGCGGCGTTCGAAAGCATCCCCGGCAGCATCGGCGCCGGCGCCACACTCCTTGATGCCCAGGGCCGTCCTACAAGCAGGGCCGCCACAAGTGCGCTGGTGGAAGACGCCGACCAACTCCAGTACGAGCTCGGCGAGGGGCCATGCCTCGCGGCGTGGGCAGGGCCCGCCACCGTCCGGGTGGACGACGCCGCCACGGAAACACGCTGGCCGAGGTGGAGCAGGGCCAGCGCGCAGCGTGGCCTGATGTCCTGCCTCAGCGTTCCCCTGCTTCTCCCCGGACACAACGGAAAACGACCGGCCGAAGCCATCGGCGCGCTGAAAGTCTATTCCGACCGCCCCAATGCCTTCGACACCTCCAGCGAGCACCTGCTGGAACTCCTCGCCGCACCCGCCGCCGTAATGCTTGCCAACATCCAGGCGCATGAAAGCGCCGAGCAGCTCAGCGTTGCCCTCAAGGAATCCCTGCACAGCCGGAGTGTGATCGACATGGCCAAGGGGGTGCTGATGGAGCGCCAGAACCTTAGCGAGCGGGCCGCATTACGTGCACTGACTGACCGGTCGCGCCAGGAAGGAGCTCCCCTCTTCGCCGTTGCACTCAGTGTGCTTGACCGTCCCGCGGAACCTGACCACGAACGGCCATGAACGCTGACGAGACTGCCGAGGAGCAGCGGGAGCGGACGGCGGCGGCCTACCGCAGGGCCGGCCTGACCCTGGAATCGCTGTGGCTGCACTACTTCAGCATTGGTGGCGACGCCGGCGAGCTGGAAATCGACGCCTACCTGAACAGGTCCTACATGCTGCGGCCCGTACAGCGCGACCTCCTGGACCACGCGGTCCATGAACTGAACGGCCACTGACGTACGGCTGGCTCGTTTCGGAGCCTGCGTTTACACAACTATCTGCCTAGGCGTCTTCTTCGAGTGCGCTTTCCAGCCGGTCCACCTTGGCGGTGATCTCACCGCTGTAGCCGGGGCGGATGTCCGCCTTGATGACCAGGGAGACTCGGCTGCCGAACTGGCCAACCGCCTCGGTGGCCCGCTTCACGACGTCAAAGACTTCGTCCCATTCGCCCTCGATGGTGGTGAACATGGAATCCGTCTGGTTGGGGAGTCCCGACTCCCGGACGATTTTCACGGCGGCGGCAACGGCGTCGTGCACTGACGCATCGGTGGGACGGGAACCGCCGCTGGGCGTACCGGACGGGGCGACAGAAAATGCAAGCAACATAAGGAAAGTGTGCCACGCCGGGCGCAGGGGCCAAATGGGCTGAAGCGGGCCGCGCACGTCACATAACCGCCTACCCTCCAGTAACGGTGATCGCCCCGGGCTGCGTTGCTACCCTGATCGCATGAGCATCGCAGTCGCCCGCAAACCACTCCGCGCAGACGCAGCGCGCAACGTGGACAAGATCATCACGGCGGCCCGGCAATGCTTCCAGGACTTTGGTCCGGAAGTGCCGCTGCAGACCATTGCCGCCACGGCCGGCGTCGGACCGGCAACCCTGTTCCGCAACTTCGCGGACAAGGAAGACCTGGTCCTGGCCGCCCTCAACCGGCAGCTCAGGCTGACAGTTGATCCGGTCATCGACGACGCCTTGGTGGACATCGATGCCGCCGCAGGACTGTTCCGGGTCATCGAGGCCATCATGGCTGCGGCCAGCACCGACGCGAACCTGCTCGGCGCCGTCGCCGGGCGGCGGCAGCTCCTCACCGGAATCACCGGCTCCCTGATCGATTCCATCGGCATCCTGCTGGGACGCGGGCAGGGGCAGGGCACACTCCGCCCGGATATCTCCATGACTGACATCTTCCGGCTGCTCGCCATGCTGATCGGCGTGGTGGACACCATGGAGCCGGGTTCCGATGCCTGGCGCCGTCCCGTGGCACTCATCGAGGACGCCATCCGCTCGGAACGGCCTCACCGGCCGCTCCCCGCGCACGTGCCGCTTCCGGCCGCCCAACTGCCCGTCGGACATATGGCTGGCGACTTCGTCTCTGGCCGCCGTTTCAGCTGAACCGCTTCACCTGAACCAGGCCGAGCGCGCACCGTTCCGCGGGTGTGCCGCAGGGGGCGCCATTGTGGGCATCCATTCGTTGGAATAGACTCGTGTGGGGTTACGCAGCCAGCCTCTGATTTCCCAGATGGAGCGACCCCATGAGCAGATTCCTGCGTATCCGATTCGACGAAACCACCGCACGATGAACAGTTCACAGCTCGCGCATTTCATTAATGACCCGCGTGGACCGGAAGTCGTACTCCCGAACCTGTCCCCCGAAGAACTGGCGAACCTCCTGGACGCGCTGTTCCAGAACCTTGATACGGCGACGCCGGAATTCGGCGCGCAGGTCTGGTACGAACTCGCTGTCGAGGAAAGCGGCCGCCGGGCCGGCTCCTCCGACGGCGCGGCCCACGGAGTAGCCTGACCCCGCGTTGATTCTCCTCTAGCCAGCGTCTTCCCGCTGGCCGACGCGCTGATCGGCGTCTTCCGGCTGGCCGGCGTCCTCCGGCGAAGAATGCGCGTGTGTGTCCGCGTTGGGGGTGTGTTCCTTGGCTTCGAGCAGATGCTGCTGGAGCTTCTCTTCTGCATCCCGGCGGCGGCGCGCCGTGTCGCGGAGTTCGCGGGTGGACTCGGAGCCACTGGACTCCAGATACGCGGGACGCACCTTGGCGTGGCTGCCGGTCGTCGTAGCTTCCACCCCATCGTCCTGGGCCGGTGTTTGCGGCTGTTCGTTCATGGTGATTCCTCCTTCCGGGCGCCTGCCTTGGGCGGCGGCACCTCTTCAGTGGACCATACTTCAGTCCCGAAAAGCTCAATCGTCGAGGGCTGATTCCCGGTTGCGCAGTTCGTGGCGTACCGCTGCATGGAGCGCCGAGACATGTGGTTCGTGCCCCAGATCCAGCGCCAAGGTGATGCGCTCGGAGAGCAACTCCAGGTCCGACGCAGGGACGTCTGACAGCGACCTGAAACGGGAAAAGAACCTCTTCACAGGTAGGCCCGCAGGTCGTTTGGGGGACGCCATTCTTACTGGCGTCCCGGATCTGCCGCTTGCTAAGTACAGTGGGTTTTCCATGGCTACCGCTCCAAAAAGACGATCCATGGCCAGCTGCATAGCCAGACTTATAGTACCGCCGCCGTGTTCCGCGTCACCAGAGGCACGCGTCACGTGAACCGTGCGTCAGTTCCATCCCAGAAGCCGAAGGACTGCGGCGGCCCCGGCGCCGGCCAGCACCACCACCAGGAACGGAGCCCGGAAAGCGAGCGCAATGGCTGCCGCGGCGAGCGCTCCCAGCCTGGCATCGGCCGCCAGCGACTGTCCGGAAGCCACCGCATTCACCACAGTCAAGGACGCCAGCAGGCCGATGGTCATGGTGCCGGCCACGCGTGACATACGGGGGTTTTGAAGGAGCCTGGCGGGCACAAAGTAGCCAACGAGCTTCCACGCATAAGCCAGTGCACACGCCAGCAGCAACCAGATCCAGAGGCTCATGCGCCAGCCTTCGTCGACCCGGCGGGACCGTGTTGGCGGTGGTGGTGCTCGGCATACGGGTCCACGTCCGGCTCGAGGCCTTCGTCGCTGCGGCCGTGGCTGAACCAGCCGATCACCGCGGCAACTATGGCAGCGATCAGGATCGGGACGCCTGCGGGCACGAACGGCACCGCGAGGACGGTTGCCAGGGCGCAGACAACGGCGATGGCCACCGGCTCCCGCCCCTTCAGCCGCGGCCACAGGAGCGCCAGGAAGGCAGCCACCGCGGCACCGTCCAGTCCCCACTGCTTCGGATCGCCCAGACCCGCCCCGGCGAGTGCGCCCACTGCGGTGAAGAGGTTCCACAGGACATAAATGCCGATCCCTGCAGCCCAGAAGCCGCGCCGCTGTTCGTCCGGATCGGTCTGGCCGGTGCTGGTAGCGGTTGACTCGTCGATGGTGAGCTGTGCCGCCACGTACCTTCGCCAGCCGGTGGGGTGCAGGAGCGCGTTGAGCTGCATGCCGTAGATGCCGTTGCGCATGCCCAACAGCGTGGCGGCGCTCATCGCCGCGACGCCGGATCCGCCGCCCGCCACCACTCCGATAAACGCGAACTGCGAGCCGCCGCTGAACAGCAGGAGGCTCAGCGCCATGGTCTGCCAGAAGTCCAGTCCCGAGGTGACGGACAGCGCGCCGAACGAAACACCGTAGAGCCCGGTGGCGATGCTGATGGAGATTCCCACTTTGACTGCCGGGGATGCCAGGAGCTTCATGAGCTGGTCCGCCGGCCAGCGTTCCGAAGGCTCCACGCCCACAGGACCAGCGGCACCTGCAGGGGCAAGCGGGCTGTGTGCACTTTGCGTTGGGCCGGTGAACCGTCCGGGCCATAGGCACGCCGGATTGCGTCCACGTGGCCGGACAGGAACACCCCGAAGAGGGCAGCGACGCCCGTGGCCGTGACGCGTCGCGTCGCGGGAATGAGGAGGCCGACGGCGGCACCCGCCTCCACGAGGCCGCTCAGCGCGATCCATTCATCGCGGGTCATCACGGCGAGCGGCCGCGCGCTGGCGACTCCAGCAGCTGAAGCTGCCGGCGCGGCGGGGGAACCCTGCTCATCGCGGCAAAGGTAGTCCGGGACCACCTGGCGGTAGAAGCCGGGATCGCGGAAATGCTTCATGGCGCTGGTCATCAGCAGGGCGCTCAGGGCTGCCGCGGAGAGGGCCTGGGTGGCGGTGCTGGACCAATGAACGGCGCCGGGCCAGTGAAAAGGCATGGTTCCACTCAACCACAGCCCCGTCCGGCGCATGAACCGGACGGCGCCTGAACGGTACGGGTCAGCCTAGAGCTGTGCCAAAACCCGGGCGGGCATGTTCGTGGTGATCTCGTGGATGCCCAGGCCTTGGCAGAGGGCCACGTCCCGCTCGGAATCCACAGTCCATACCCGGAAACGCCGGCCGGATTCCAGCCACCGCTGCACTGTGCGGGCGTGCAGGCGGACATAGTCGATGCCCGGCCCGGCGAGCCTCACTTCGCAGTCATCGAGGATGCGTTCGCCTTCCAGCTGGGCAGCCTTCATGACGTTGGCGACAGCACTGCCGGTGAGCGCACCGAGACCGAGCTCTTCGCGGACTTCGTCAACATCGATTTCGTCCACCAGTTGGCAGATGAACTCCGCAGGCACGGTGTGGAGCAGGTGCTTCACCGAATCCGGGCTGAAGCTCATGAACGTCACTCTGACGTTGTCCACGGTTGATGTCGTCGGGTCCCAGCCTTCGCTCCGGAGGACGTCCAGGACGCGGTCCTCCAGCTTCAGCTGGTACGGGCTGGGGTGCTTCAGCTCAATGGCAAGCCCCACAGGCCGTCCGGCATCGCGGAGGATGCCCAGGAGCTCCTTGAGTGTCAGGAACTGTTCCGAACGGGCTCCGTATTCCTCTGGAATCCGCACGCCTTTCCACGACGAGAAATCCAGGAGCCTCAACTCCTCGAGCGTGCGGTCCGCGACCGGCCCGGTTCCGTCGGAGGTGCGGTCCAGATTCGCGTCGTGGAGCAGGACTGCGTGCTGGTCCCGGGTGAGGTGGACGTCGCACTCGACTCCGTCGGCGCCGTCGGCCAGTGCCTGGAGGTAGGCGGCCCGGGTGTGCTCGGCAAAGGCGGCGCTGGCGCCGCGGTGGGCATAAACCAGTGGCCGGTGGGGTGCAGACTCGTCGATGGTCATGCAGACACGGTAGCCGACCCGGCGACCGTGGGCGGGACTAGGCTGGGCACATGCAGGTGAACTCTGAGCCAATTACCCGGCAGGACCCTACCCGACCCGACGTGCCCGCCCAAAGGGGCGCCGCCGTCGTCGGCCATCCGCTCAGTGCGGGTGACGCGGAAAAGGCGGCAGCGCTGCGGAAAATGAAGCTGCTGGCGCTGGGCCTGCTGATCGCCATGGCAGTCATTTTTGTGTTCGCGTTCGCCTTCCAGAAGGAATATCCGTGGCTGCAGTACGTCCGGGCGGCCGCCGAAGGTGGCATGGTGGGGGCGCTGGCCGACTGGTTCGCCGTGACCGCCCTGTTCAAGTACCCGATGGGGATCAAGATCCCGCATACCGCCATCATTCCGCGGCGCAAGGACCAGATCGGGGCGTCGCTGGGTGAGTTCGTCGAGACCAATTTCCTGTCCGAACAGGTGGTCCAGGACAAGCTCGCCAGCGTGAACATCGCCCGGAAGGCAGGCGAATGGCTCGCCACTCCCGGCGGCGCCGAGCGGGTGGCGAAGGAGGGCGCCGCCGTCATCCGCGGTGCGTTCACGGTTTTGAACGACGACGACGTCCAGGCGGTTATCGAAGGAATGGTGCGCAAGCATCTGCTGGCTCCGCCGTGGGGACCTCCCGTGGGACGGATGGCGGAGCGGATTTTCGCCGACGGCCACCATCACAAGCTGGTTGACCTGCTGGTTGACAGGGCTGCCGACTGGGTGGACGACAACCACGAAACCGTCAGCCGGCTGGTTTCGGACCGCTCCCCCGCCTGGGTTCCGCAGTTCGTGGACGGGCTGGTGGGAGACAAGGTCTATGTGGAGATCCTCAAGTTCACCCGTGCCGTGCAGTCCGACCCCAACCACCAGGTGCGGCAGCAGATCGACAAGTACCTCAACGATCTCGCGCAGGATCTGCAGCATGACCCCGCCATGATCGCCCGCGCCGAGGACATCAAGGCACAGGTCCTCGGCGATCCTGAGGTCCGCGAACTGGCCTCGCGGACCTGGGGCACCGTGAAGAACGCCCTGCTTACCGCGGTGGACGATCCCGACAGCGAGCTGACGGTCAAGTTCAAGGCGGCCGTCCGCGACTTCGGCTCACGACTGGTGAACGATGCCGAACTTGCCGGCAAGGTCAACGCCTGGATCGGCGACGCCGCAGGTTACCTGGTGCGGACATACCGCTCGGACATCGCCGGCGTAATCACCGATACCGTGGCCCGCTGGGACGCGGAGGAAACATCACAGAAGATCGAACTCCAGGTGGGCAAGGACCTGCAGTTCATCCGGATCAACGGAACAGTGGTGGGCTCTCTGGCCGGGCTCGCCATCTTCAGCGCGGCGCACCTGGTCTTCGGCTGAGTTTCCCTCCCTTCCGGACTGCCACGCGAACAAGACAGCGCGAACGTACAGTTGAGGCCCTGCCGCCCCGCTTGAGTTCTAGGGGTCGTCGCAACACCCAGACTTTTTGGGAGTTGCAACGACCATGGTTCGTTCTATCGATGACTCATCGGGATCCGGCTGGTACGGGCAGGACGCGAAGGATGCCTTCTTTGTGGTGTTTGACCGTCTGGGCAACACAATGGCTTCTGCGAGGGAGCTTGGGCTGAATCCTGCCACCTGCGCCGCGTGGGTCAGGAAGGCGGGTCTGAAGGCCCGGGGGCGGGGCGGGAATGGTCCCCACGCGGGGCGGGAGGAGTACCTCGAGCTCCGCCAGGCCGGGACCAGCCGCCGGGAGGCGGCCAGCGCCGTGGGCGTGAACATTCGCACAGCGCAGGACTGGGACCACGGAGTCCGCAGGTCAGGCCGCGTGCGGGTCTACCCGGACGGGCGCGTGATCGACTACAAACAGGGAGTGACGACATTCCACTCACCCTCCGCCTCAGCGCCTGAGCCCGGGGCCATCAGCGCCGGCACACCCGTCGGGCGGTTCCTGTCCCTGCAGGAACGTGAAAGAATCCGGGACCTGACGGGGGCCGGTTCCTCGTTGAGGTCGATAGCGTTGGCTTTGGACCGTTCACCTTCGACGATCAGCCGGGAACTGCGCCGCAACGCCGATCCCCGGCTGGGTTACCTGCCCCACGGAGCGGACCGGAAAGCCGCGACCCGCAGGTCCCGGCCCAAGACGGCGAAATTGGCCGGCGACTCGGATCTTCGGAAGTACGTGCAGGACAGGCTGGTCCGGAAGTGGTCACCGGAGCAGATATCGCACAGGCTGGTCACGGAACACCCCGATGACCAGGAGATGCGCGTGAGCCCCGAGACCATCTATCAAGCCCTCTATGTCCAGGCCAGGGGCGGACTCAAACGCGAAATCCAGGCCGCCCTGCGCACCGGCCGCGCCCGCCGCAAACCTCACAGCAACCCTGCAGAACGCCGTCACCGATTCGCCGATCCCATGGTCATGATCTCCGAACGCCCGCCCGAAATCGAAGACCGTGCCATCCCCGGGCATTGGGAAGGAGACCTGATCACCGGGACGCTGAACCAGTCCGCGATCGCCACCCTGGTCGAACGGACCACCCGGTACGTGATGCTCGTCCACCTCCCGGGAGACCATGGCGCCGAAGCAGTCAGGGACGGACTCGTCGCGGCCATGGCCACACTGCCGGCGCACCTGCGCGGGTCCCTGACCTGGGACCAGGGATCAGAAATGGCAGCCCACCGCTCCTTCAGCATCGCCACGGACATGGACGTCTACTTCTGCGACCCCGCCAGCCCCTGGCAGCGCGGCTCCAACGAAAACACCAACGGGCTGCTGCGCCAGTACTTCCCCAAAAGCACCGACCTGTCCGTCTACGGTCCCGAAGAGCTCGAACTCGTCGCCCAAGAACTCAACGGCCGCCCACGCAAAACGCTCGGCTGGGAAACCCCAGCCGAGCGAATACGTGCTTTACTACTAACCACCTAACCAACAGGTGTTGCGACGACCCCTAGAAACCGCCCCGACACAGTCAGCGCGAACGTACAGTTGTGGCCCTGCGGCCCCGACAAAGACTGCGCGAACGTACAGTTGCGGCCCTAGGCTTGGCAGCCGAAAGCCCTCCAAGAAATGGCTTTTGGAAGGGGCCGGAGGTTATCCACATAGGCCATTTGCTTCGCTGTTTTTGGCGGTGCCTCGCCGGATGATGGGGGTATGGGAAGCGGAGCGGCAGTGGATTCGGTGGAGGCCATGATGGCTTCCATGGCTGCGATTGCGGTGTTGGCGGACCGCAGCGAGGGCCGTTCCGGGTCCACCAGTTCGGACCCGCTTCGTGACCAGGCGGACGCGTGCCTGGAAGGTCTTGAAAAGACGGCCCGGATGGAGGCCATGCTGGCCGCCAGGAAAGTGCGCTTCACCGCAGGGTTCGCCAACATAACCCGGGCGATGTCCCCTCCGGATGAGCAGCCGCATCAGCGCCTGGCTCGCGAGATGGGCGTCGTGGCCGAGGTCGCCTGTGCGCTGACGGTGAGCGAACGGACCGCATCAGCACTCCTTGCCCAGTCCCACGAACTCACCACCACACTGCCGCTGACCCAGGCCACCTTGGAGCAGGGGTCGATGTCGTGGCAGCACGCAAGGGTCATGGTCGACGAGGCTGCAAGTCTGGATCCAGCCGGGGCGGCGGCGTTGGAAGCCCATTTCCTGGGCACGGACGTCGAGAACTCCGCCAAAAGC
The DNA here is from genome assembly GCF_040812005.1 of Arthrobacter sp. HS15c. NCBI lineage: Bacteria > Bacillati > Actinomycetota > Actinomycetes > Micrococcales > Micrococcaceae > Arthrobacter > Arthrobacter sp. HS15c. The sequence goes on along the minus strand of NZ_JBFOHM010000006.1, from coordinate 14,860 downwards.
TGCCCGGCCGGGGAGATGGTCCCCTCCCGGTTCCGGCACAAGGCCCGGACCTGGCGGGAACGGCACCACCCGGAGAGCATCGAAAAACGCCACGCCAGGAGCGTCCTGGACCGGAGGCTGGAGTACGCCCCGGACCGGGACGGCATGGCCTGGCTCTCCGCCTACCTCCCGGCGGACCAGGCGGCCGGGATCTGGAACGGCGTCACCGCCACAGCCCGCGCCCTGCAGGGCCCCGCCGAGGACCGGACACTGACCCAGCTCCGCGCCGACGTCGCCGCCAAACTGCTCCTCAGCGCCGGCTTCACCACCAGCAACCCAACGGACAGCAGCACAGAAGCAGCCGCCGGCAGCAACACCGATTTAGCGACCACCAGGACCAGCACCAGCAATGATGGCGTGGTTGGCCGCCTGGTCACGGACGGCGTCGCTGCGGGCGTCGTTTCAAATAGGGCCGTGGCCGCTTCGGGCCGGGTGCCCTCGCCGGCGGCGCAGGTCCTCGTGACCGTCCCGGTGTTCGCCCTGATGGGCCTTACCGACGAACCCGCCGACCTCGACGGCTACGGACCCATCCCCGCCTCCATGGCCCGCAAACTCGTCGCCGACGGGGCATCCTCATTCCGCAGGGTCCTCACCGACCCCCGCAACGGCGCACCGCTGGAAATCGGACGGAACAGCTACCCCATCCCCGCAGCGATGCGGCAATGGCTCAGACTCCGCGACGGGAAATGTTCGTTCCCCGGCTGCAACAACCAATCTCTGGACAACGAAGCCGACCACATCCTCGCCTGGTCCGACGGCGGCACCACCGGCATCACCAACCTCGAGTCACTGTGCCGCAAACACCACCGGCTAAAACACACCACCGGATGGACCCCCACCGACGCCGCCAAGGACACACCGCCCGGCTGGATTTCACCCACCGGCCGCCACTACCAAAGCGAACACCACGACTGGGAACCACCCCACTGGCCACCCCAGATACGGAGCCTGCTTTCGGACAGAGGACTCAGCTCTGCCGTGCCCGAAGACGATTTGCCCGAGGATCATTTGCCCGAAGAGCTGCTGCTGGAAGCAGCTGCGTCCGAAGCGCCCTAATTATGCGAACGACTCCAGGTCCACACCGGCCGCTTCGAGGCCGGCACGGACTCCCGCTGCCATCTCCACTGCCCCGGGGGTGTCGCCGTGGATGCACAACGAGTCGGGCCTGACCTGCACCACCGTCCCGTCAACGGCGACTACCTCGCCCTTCACGGCAAGGCGCACCGCGCGCTCAACGATGGAATCGACGTCGTGCAGGACGGCACCAGCGTGCGAGCGCGGGACCAGCGTGCCGTCGGCCTGGTAGGCGCGGTCCACAAAGGCCTCCACAAAAACGGGGTGGCCGGCTTCCTTGGCCTGGACCAGCAGTTGCGAGCCCGGCAGTCCGAGGATGGGCAGGCCGGGGTCGTAGGCCTGGATGGCGGCAACCACGGCTGAAGCCTGGTCGGCGTCGTGGACCAGGCGGTTGTAGAGCGCGCCGTGCGGCTTGACGTAATCAACGGAGGCACCAACTGCGTGGGCCACGCCGTCCAGGGCGCCCAGCTGGTAGAGGACGTCGCCGAATAGCTCATCGAAGGACATATCCAGCGAGCGCCTGCCGAAACCTGCCAGGTCCCGGTAGCCCACGTGCGCGCCGACCGTCACATCAAGCTCAAACGCGGCCCGGCAGCTGTCCAGCATCGTGACGGGGTCACCTGCGTGAAAGCCGCAGGCGACGTTGGCGCTGGTGACCAGCCGGAACATGGCGGCGTCGTCCCCCATATTCCACGAGCCGAATGATTCGCCAAGGTCAGCGTTGAGGTCCAAGGTTGTTGCCTTCCAGAGTGAGGTTGTCCGGGCCCGCGCCGGCGGCTTTGAGCTCCCCTGGAATCGTATCCGGCATCGGCCCGAAAGCCTCTTTGGCGTTTGCCACCACAGCCCGGCCCATCATCAGGTTTCCGGCCCCGCCCACCACGGCGCCGATGCCGAACGGCAGGGCGCGGCCGAACAGCGCCGTGCCCTGCCGCTTCACCAGACTCTTCAGGAACGCCTTCTGGATCCGGCTCCGGACGGCGCCGAAACCGGACCCCGGAATGGACTTCGAGAGCGCGTTGCCCCACGCCTTGGTGGGGCTCGTTCCCCTGCCCATCGCCTGGCCGCTCAGGGTGCCCAGAAGTGCCGTGCCCTCCTCGCCCAGCATGATGGCCATGACCATGGTGCTGGCTTTTTCGGGGTTGGTCAGGCGGATGCCGTGAAGCTCGGCGAGCGAGGTGGCATAAAGGGCTGTGGCCTCGAGGAATCCCACGGTGGCAGCTGCGGAGAGTCCAAGCGATGCGACGGTCCCGACGCCGGGCACCAAAGCAGTGGCACCCACGATCGCGCCGCCGCCGGTCACCGCCGCGAGGTAGTCGCGCTCAATTCTTACAGCGAGCTGCGCCGCCGATGCGTGCGGCTGTTTGCGCTGCACCCGGCGGATGTAGGCCAGCACCAGCGGGCGCTGGATTTCCACTGCCCGGAGCAGCATGTTGTGGACTCCGGGTTTGGGCTTTCCTTCAGCGTCGAACACCGCGTTGTGGGCGGTTTCCTGCGCGATCCGCACGGCGGGATTGCTGCGCTTGGCCATGGTGACCTCTGCTTTCGTCCGGCGGCAGTTTTCACTGCCGTCCTAAATACTAAGGTTGCTTAACACTAGGCCAACCTGCCCGGCTCCCGTACATCACCGGCAGGTCCCCTACATCACCCAGGATTCGGCAACGGCCATGTAACCGGACGAGGACGGCCCCCGCGGTCCCGGATAAACGCTCGGCGCGCCGGGCCACTCCACTCCGAATTCGGCCAGCCGGCCGCTGCTGCACGGCAGGTAGACATTGCTCAGGGCCGCCGCGTTGGGCCCGAGCTGGAAGTCCGGCTGCGTAAAGGGCCGGCGGTCCAGAATCCCTCCCAGCTCCAGCTCAGCCTTGCGGCCGGTGGCGCGGAATCCGCGCTCCAGGTCCAGTTCGACGTCGAACTCGTCCTGGGTGTGCGAGATCCCGTCGAGCGGAAACCTGGCTGCCTCCGGAAAGTAGCGGGTCAGTTCGGCCGCGAGCGTGGCGGCGAAGAACTCGTTGCTTCCGTAACTCCGCCAGCCCTGCAGGGTGGCAACGAGGAGGGCGTTCCCCGTTCCCCAGCGCGACCACTCCGCCATCCAGAACGAGGCGAAGCAGCTGGCTGCCTCACCCGGGAGCTGTTTGCCGTTGGCGTCCACGGGATGCAGGGCGAGCCCATGATTGGCGCCGACAAAGGCCAGGTTGCGCCGCCACGACCCGGCCGGAGTGCTTTCCAAGGTTCACCAGTCCAAATCGGGCGCACCGAGTGACACGAAGCGCGGTGACCGGCGCTCGTCCGATTCCAGCAGCTCCAGCAGCTCCCGCGCCGCAGCACGGGGTGGCTTCACGGCGTCCGCCTGCCCCATGCCGGTGGCGAGCTTGCCGGGATGGACCGCCCAGCAGCGGACCTGCCCGGCCAGGTCCTGGGCAAGCGATACAGTCAGCATGTTCTGGGCAGCCTTGGACACCCGGTAGGCATAGCTCGTGGAAAGGCCTGCGAAATCCCCGCGGGCCTGGGCCGAAAGCGACCCCAGGCGGGAGGTGACGTTCACAATGACGGGATCGTCGGCGTCGAGCAGCTGAGGCAACAACGCCTGCACCATCCGCAGCGGACCGGTCGCGTTCACGTCGACGGCGGTCAGCACGCCCGCCGCGTCCACCGCACCGAGCGGCTGGTGCGGCGCACCCTGGGCCGCGTTGTTGACGAGGACATCCACCGGACGCCCCTGCACCACGTCAACCACGGCTGACACGTCCTCCGACCGGACGTCGTGGATCACGGCCTGCACGCCTGGCAAGAGGTCAAGCGCCGCCGCCTGCGCAGCCTGCCGCACCACTGCCAGCACCAGCCATCCGGCCGCTGAAAGCTCCCGGGCAAGCGCCTCGCCGAAGCCGCGGCCGGCGCCGGTGACCACGGCTAACCGTTGCCCGTGCCCTTGCGGTTGCTGGTCAAGTTGCCCTGCCGGCTGCATTCCAGTACCCCCCGTTTTCCCCAAAAGCCTAGACTTACCCTATGCCCACCCTCAAAGCCCTGCGGCCCTTTGCGCACCGCGAGTACAGGGTCCTGATCGCAGCCCTCGCCATCTCCATCTTCGGATCCGGGATGTGGGCTGTCGCGATGGTTTACCAGGTGATCCACCTGGGCGGCGGCCCGCTGGAGCTCTCGCTGGTTGCCACTGGCGGCAGCGTGGGCCTGGTGGCGTTTGTGCTGGCGGGCGGCATCGCGGCCGACCGCTTCCCGCAGCGTCTCCTGATCATCGCGGTGGAAGGCGCCAACCTGGCCGTCATCGCGGGCATCAGTGCCCTGTCCATCGCCGGCTGGCTGCAGATCTGGCACCTCGCAGTGGGCGCCTTTGTGCTGGGCGTCGGCGCCGCGTTCTTCTTCCCCGCGTACTCGGCCATCCTGCCGCGGATTCTGCCGCCGGAGGACCTGCTCGCGGCCAACGGCATGGAGGGGACCATGCGCCCCACCCTCCAGCAGGCGGCCGGGCCCGCCGTCGCCGGCATCCTGGTGGCCGCGCTCTCACCGGCCCACGCGGTCACCGGTGTGGCTGCCTGCCACCTCATGGCGTTCATCATCCTGAATTTCCTCGGCCAGCACGCCCTGGCGGCGCCCGCCAACGGTTCCGAGGCCGGCGGCCCGGACCCTGGCGGCGTGACCGGCAAACGGCGGCCCAAGTCGTCCTTTTTCCACGACCTCCGCGAAGGCATCAGCTATACACTCCGCACGCCCTGGCTGCTCTGGACCCTGCTCTGGGCCTGCATTTCGGTGCTGTTCCTGATCGGGCCCATCGAAGTGCTGCTCCCGTTTGTGGTCCGGGACCAGCTGGGCGGCGACTCCAGCATGTTCGGTTTCCTGCTCGCCATTATGGGCGTCGGCGGGGCCGCAGCGTCGCTGGTGACCGCGTCGTTGAGGCTGCCCCGGCGGTATCTCACGGTGATGATGGTGTCCTGGGGCGTGGGCTCCCTGCCGCTGGCCGCCGTCGGAATCATGGACAATTTCTGGGCCCTGGCCTCGGCCCTGTTCATCTTTGGCGCCACCGGCAGCGTGGGCATGGTCATCTGGGGCACGCTGCTCCAGCGCCGCGTCCCGCCGCACCTGCTCGGCCGGGTCTCCAGCCTGGACTTCTTTGTGTCCCTCGCCCTGATGCCTGTCTCCATGGCCCTGGCGGGACCCGCCGCTGAGGTGCTCCCCATCTGGCTGATCTTCCTGGTGGCCGGCGGTGTCTGCCCCGTCGTGGCAGTGATCGCGTCAATCGTTGCGAAGATGCCCCAGGACGAGCTCGCACACCCGCTGGACCGGGCGCCTGAGGTGGAACGCACGACGGCGGCAGGAGACTGACGCGCGCAGCGTCAGCCTCCTGCCGCCGGATCAAGCGCACTACGGCTGAGTCCAGCGGGGGTTACGGCACCGGAAACTGCGCCAGCGGCAACTAAGCCCGGGCGCGCACGACGGGGATGCTCGCCGTCGGGGGCCCACTGGGGAAGACCGTGGGCTCCGGGACCTGGACCGGGGCCAGCACCACGCGGACCGGTTCGCTGCCCACGCTGAACAGCTCTCCGCGGACGTCCACATCAAGCGGCTCGCCCTCGGACACGGTGAGGGTGAGAGAGCCGGCGTCGAGCTCCGCCTGCAGCAGCCTGCCTTGGACCTTGAGGTGGAAGGCGAGGCTGTCCCACTCCGCGGGCAGCCGCGGATCAAAGAACGGCACCGGTCCCTGGTCGCGGAGACCCGCGAAGCCGCAGACGAGTGAGCTCCACACGCCGCCGGTGGAGGCAATGTGCACGCCGTCGATCGTGTTGCCGTGGGTGTCGTCGAGGTCGATGAACACGGCGTTGGTGAAGTGCTCCAGCGCAGCCTTGGGGTAACCCACCTCGGCGGCCATGATCCCCTGGACACAGGCGGACAGGGTGGAGTCGCCGGTGGTGATGGGGTCGTAGAAATCGAAGGCCCGGCGCTTTTCCTCTGCCGTAAAGTCCTGCCACTGCAGGAACATCGCCAGCACCGTGTCGGCTTGCTTGAGTACCTGGTGGCGGTAGATCACCAGCGGGTGGAAATGCAGCAGCAGCGGGTACTTGGACCGGGGTGTGGTCCAGTCCCACGGCTCAAGGGTCATGAAGTCGTTGTCCTGCGAATGCACCTGCATCCGGTCATCGAACGGAAGCTGCATCCGGTCGGCCGCGGCCGACCACAGCTGGCGCTCTTCGTCGCTGATTTCGGCGTGGCCCAGGGCAGCGGCGGCGCGCAGGTTAAAGCGGGCCATCACGTTGGTGTAGAGATTGTCGTTGACCACGGCGGTGTACTCGTCCGGGCCGGTAACGCCGTGGATGTGGAAGAGCCCGTCCTTGCCGAAGAAGCCCAGGGAGATCCACATGCGGGCAGTCTCAATCAGCAGTTCGGCCCCCATGCCGTCACGGAAGGACGCGTCGCCGCTGGCCCAGACGTACCGGTTGGTCGCGAAGGCGATGGCTGCCGCGATGTGGAACTGCGCGGTGCCGGCAGCGTAGTAGGCGCTAGCTTCCAGCCCGTTGATGGTGCGCCAGGGGAACAGCGCCCCGTGCACGCTGAGTTCCTTGGCCCGGATCCGTGCGGTGGGAAGCATCTCGTGCCGGAACTCCAGGACCTGCCGTGCGCCCTCCGGGTTGGTGTAGGTCAGGTAGGGCAGGAGGTAGACCTCCTGGTCCCAGAAGTAATGCCCCTCATAGCCGGAGCCGCTGACTCCCTTGGCGGGGATGCCTGCGACGTCGGCACGCGCGGTGGCCTGGGCCAGCTGGAACAGGTTCCAGCGGATGGCCTGCTGCAGTTCGGACTGGCCTCCCACCACGATGTCGGACGTTGCCCAGTAGTCGCGGTAGTGCTCGCGGCTTTCAGCGAAGATGTCCTCCACGGAGCGCAGGCCCTCTTCGGCGACTTCCGCTGCGTCCCGTCCGGAGTCCTGGACGCCTCGGCCGGCGGCGTAGCTGACGATCTTCTCCAGCCGGAACGGCTCATCGGCGCCGACGGCGAGGACGTACCGGACGCTGCTGTCGTCCTGGTCCACCAGGGTGTCGAACGGCTGCTGGCCCGCGGAGGTCCAGTGGTCCACGGCGATCCCTACGCGCTGTTTGGATTCCGCGGCCTCCCACGAGAGGCGGAGCGAACCGTCGCCGCCGTCGAGCCGCAACGGCAGCAGGACACGTCCGGCGTGCCGGCCGGCGCGGCGCGGGTCGTGCTCCGAATGGTCCTCCACAGGCTGGTCCTGGCGGTTGATGACAGATGACGTGACGTCTGCTGACACGTCCCGGTCCGCCGATACCTCCAGGGAAATGCCCAGGCTGCCGCGGGATGCGAAGCCCACGGCCCGGCGCTCGGTGGTGGTGACGGTGGCACCGGAGCGGCACAGCCAGGTGATGCGGCATTCGTAGATGCCGGTGGCGAAGTCCACCGACCGGCGGTACTCCTGCACCGCCGACTCGGCAAGGCTCAGCGTCTCGCCGTCGATAATCACCGTGAAGTTATTCGCATCCGGGATGTAGATGATCCGCTGCCCGGTCCGGGCGAAGCCGAACGCGTTCTCGGCATGCTTGATGTCCCAGATTTCGTGCAGGCCGTTGATGAAGCTGCCCGGCAGGTCAGCATCGGCGGCCGCCCAGTGGGCGCCGCGGATGCCAAGGTGCCCGTTACCCAGCGCGAAAAGTGTCTCCAGGGTACCGGCGTTGCCAGGCTCGTGGCGGGTCTCCACAAGCTGCCAGGGGGTGTTGGGGAACCGGTCGCGGTCCGCGGTGATAAGAGCCATGGTGTTGGGGTCCTTTTGGCGTTGTGCTGGGCAGCCGGGTCTCATCCGGCTTGGGGCGCTTTTGTGCGTGCCCGTTGCGGGCGTGCGTGGGGGTTCGTTGTGCGGTCTGTCCTGGGGGAAGGAAGCCGCGGATAAATCATGCGGAGCAGGCCGTCGGGGGAACAGCCGGACCCCGGGGAGTTACCGGGCTACAGGAGTTCCTTCAGGTCGTTGACCACCAGGGTGGCTCCCGCGTCCAGCAGGGTCTGCCTGCCTGCGCCGCGGTCCACGCCGATTACGGAATGGAAGGAGCCGGCGTGGCCCGCCTGAACACCTGACACGGCGTCCTCCACCACCACGCATTCCTCGCTGGGAAGTTCCAGCAGCCGGGCAGCGTAGTCGTAGGTGGCGGGGCTGGGCTTGCCGGGCAGGCCTTCCGCGGCGGCCACCACGCCGTCAACCACCACCGGGAAACGGTCGCTCAGGCCGGCCGCCTTGAGCACCGCCGGGGCGTTGCGGGAGGATGAGACGACGGCGACCTTCAGTCCCTGCACGAGCACGGCTTCGATGAAACGCACTGAACCCTCGAACGGCTCCACGCCGGAGCTGACAATGTCGTTGAAAATCCGGTTCTTGCGGTTGCCCAGCCCCTGCACAGTGGTGTGTGCGGGATCGTCGTCGGTAGGTCCCTCGGGCAGCACAATGCCGCGCGACGCGAGGAAGTCCCGGACGCCGTCGAACCGCGGCTTGCCGTCGATGTGGTCGAAGTAGTCACTCTCCCGGTAGCCGGGGACCTGGGGCTGTGTTGCCAGGTAGCTTTCGAAGAGTTCTTGCCAGGCCTGCTCGTGGACAGTGGCCGTGGGGGTCAGCACTCCGTCGAGGTCGAAGAGAATGGCGGAGGCGCCGGTCCAGCTGGTCGGGTGGTTCAGAAGTTCAGTCATGCGCGGTGCGGTGTCCTTTCAGACGGCGGGCAGGCCCGGCGGGCGCGGTGCTTGGGATGGGCTGTGCGTGGGCTATGCGGTGCGAGGAGCGGCGACGGTGTCCGCTGTGATCAGCAAGCGCGGCGCGGGGGCGTGGGCTGAAATGCCACGGCGGGCCGGAGGGGCGCTGATGAATGCCTTCTTCCATCATGGGCGCCTTGCTGCGCCATGACAAACTGGACGGCAACCCACCAGCGGGCAGCCGGTGGCGCGACCCGCGCAGGGCCATAAAACACGTGCATGCGGCAGATCTCCCTTCCCGCCCAGTTCAAGGGCCGGTGGAATCGGCCGAACTCGAGTGTAAGCGCTTACAAATTTGGCATGCAACTGTTTTTTCTCTGCGCCGGAGTGTGACGCGACTCTCAATCCTGGGGCCCATGCCACCCGGGCGCCGCCCGCTTGAGGACGAGGGGGCCTAAGGGAGGACGTAGTGGCGCAGGAAGGCGCTGACATCCACCATCTCCGCCTTGCACATCGCATGACCCATCCCGGGATAGGTCCTGGCTGTCAGCCGCGTATTGGCGTTCAGCCATTCGCCAGCGTGGGCGGTGGCGTCCTCGTTGATCACCAGGTCCGCTTTGTCCCGGCCCCAGAAGAACGGCGGCGGGGTCTCGAAGGAGTCAGTCAGCGCCAGGAGGTCGTTCTCGAGTACGAAGCCTGACAGGCCAACCACAGCTTGATAGCTCTTGGGATGCAGCCGCAGCAGGGTGCTGGCCATGGCCATGCCCTGCGAATAGCCCAGCAGGCTCACGCTGCTGTGCTGGCCCCTGACCGTGGTAATCCAGTCATGGACCGTGTTCGTGGTGCCGATGACGTCGGCAAAGTCGTTGGCGAGGAAGTAGTCCAGGAGGAACCATCCGTAGTGGTCACCGATGACCATGGGCGCCCGCAACGCCGCGCAGGTGAAGTTCTGCGGCAGGTAGTCAAACAGCCGCACCATCCGGGACTCGTCGGTGCCGTAGCCGTGCATCATCACCAGCAAAGGCGTGCCGGCCCGCTCCCCCTCCGGCTTCGACCACACAACTGTTTCCATCAGATCAGCCTAACCAGCAGGCGGGGCGCAACGGCACCGTGGCGCATGGTTACGATTGCGCCGCACCTTCGCCCGGTCGTTGAATCGGCCATGACGGCGCTGTAGCCTGACGCTAGACAGACAGCATGCTTAGCAAACGCACGGCAACCACCGCACAACGTCCTGCAGTTCCAGAAGTACCGCCCACCAATCCGCGGACAATAAGGAGCAAGTCATGAGAATCGGTTCCTCCATCTTCCTCATCGCCATCGGCGCCATCCTCGCCTGGGCTGTCGCACCAGGCCTGATTCCCTTCGTGGACCAGGTGCTGATCGGGTACATCCTGATGGCTGTGGGCGTGATCGGCCTCATCGCTTCGCTGATCCTGGCCTCACCGGGGCGCAGCCGGCGGGTCAGCGAAACGCGTTCAGTGGTTGACCCCAACACCGGGGAGCGCATCACGCGCAACGAAAGCCGCGACGGCGGCCTGTAAACCCCAGGCCCGAAAGCCCCACCATGAACCCGAAAAGCCGGGCCGGACCACCACGGTCCGGCCCGGCTTTTTGCGCCCTCACCGACTCCGGCCGCCCGCATCGTGAAGCAGACACCCCTCTTTGTTTCGTGTGGGTTTCCATTGACAAACCAACATAAACAAAGATAAAGTCAAGTAATTCCACATCATGTGATGCCAGTCACTCAAAGAATCCCGCAGGACTTTACGCAACGGAGGGTACGTGTTCGCCGAAGAGCGCCAGCAGAAGATTGCCGAGCTTGTTGCCGGCAGCGGCCGGGTCAGCGTGACCCTGCTGGCTGAGCGCTTCCGCATCACCACTGAAACCGTCCGCCGCGACCTCGCCACCCTGGAAACCGCCGGGACCGTCCGCAGGGTCCACGGCGGTGCCGTCGCGGCGGACCGGTTCAGCACCACCGAGGAAAGCATCAACGAACGGGCCATCCAGCGCCCCGACCAAAAAAGGCGCATCGCCGAAGCCGCGATGGCCCTGATCCCGCAGACGGCCTCCGGAAGCATCCTGATCGACGCCGGCTCCACCACCGAAGTCCTGGCCGACCTCCTTTCCCGGCGCACCGCCGTCGAGCCTTCCGCTACCGAGCCCGGCGGCGAACTCGTGGTGATCACCCACGCCGTTCCGATTGCCGCCAGGCTGTCCAGCACGCCCGGAATTGCTCTCCAGATCCTGGGCGGGCGGGTCCGCGGCCTCACCCAGGCCGCCGTGGGACAGGCAACGGTGGATGCCGCGCAGCGGATGCGCCCGGACATCGCGTTCATCGGCACCAACGGCATCCACCCCCGCTTTGGCCTCAGCACCCCCGATCCTGAAGAAGCCGCCGTCAAGGCAGCCTTCGTCCATTCGGCCCGCCGCATCGTTGTACTGGCCGATTCCTCCAAGCTGGACGCAGAAACCCTGGTCCAGTTCGCCTCACTGAAAGATCTGGACACCTTGATTACAGACAGCGAGCCCAGCCCGGAACTGGCAGCAGCCCTGACAGAGGCCGGCGTTGACGTGGTGATCGCATGATCGTCACCTTCACGGCCAACCCCAGCCTGGACCGCACGGTTGCCCTGCCCGGACCGCTGGAGCGCGGCGAAGTCCAGCGTGCCATCTCCGTCAGCCAGGAGTCGGGCGGCAAGGGCGTCAACGTGTCCCGGGCGCTGGTGGCGTCGGGCCTGCAGACCATCGCGGTACTCCCCGGCGGCGACAGCGATCCTGTCCTGGCCGGGTTGCAGCACGACGGCGTTCCGTTCGCGGCGCTGCCTATTGACGAGCCGCTGCGCACGAACGTGGCCCTCACCGAGCCCGGCGGCGTGACCACCAAGATCAACGAGCCCGGTCCATCGCTGAGCGCAGAGCAGCAGGAAGCCCTGATCGCCCTGCTGCTGGAGCGCGCCCGCGGCGCCAGCTGGGTGGTCCTGGCAGGCTCCCTGCCGCCGGGTTTCCCAGCCGACTTCTACGCCACCGTCACCCGGCGGCTGCGTTCCGGCGCTGGTTCCGGGGCCGACGGCGGCGTGCCGCTCATCGCCGTCGACTCCTCCGGGGCGCCGCTCGCCGGTGCCGTCTCCGGCACGTCGCTGGATGGCATGTCCGGGAAACCGGACCTCCTCAAGCCCAACGCCGAGGAACTGGCGGAACTGGCTGCAGCAGCCGGCTTCGCCACGGCGTCCACCGCAGACGAACTGGAAGCGGATCCGGGGGCTGCAGCAGCAGCCGCCGCCGCCGTCGTGCGTTCCGGTGTGGGTGCTGTGCTGGCAACTCTCGGATCCAAGGGAGCTGTGCTGGTAACGGCCGACGGCGCGTGGCTGGCCACGCATCCGCCGGTCGCCGCGGTCAGTACTGTCGGCGCGGGCGATTCGTCGCTGGCTGGCTATCTGCTCGCCCACGGCCAGGGCGCCGCCCCGGCCGATTGCCTCCGTCAGGCAGTGGCACATGGTGCCGCCGCCGCTTCGCTGCCGGGTTCCACTGTCCCGGCAGTCCACCAAACCACCCCGGATGCCGTAACCATCACGGCCCTTCGAAAGGATTGACAGTGACTCAGCTCATCACCACCGAACTGGTCGAGCTCGACCAGAACCTGGGCACCTCGCCCGAGGACGTGATCCGGCACCTGGCCAGCAAAGTGGCTGCCACCGGCCGCGCGTCAGAAGTTGAAGGCCTCTTCGCCGATGCCTTCGCCCGCGAACAGAAGACCGCCACCGGCATCCCCGGCGGCATTGCCATCCCGCACTGCCGCTCTGCTGCAGTCATCGAGCCCACACTGGCCATGGCACGGCTCAACCCCAAGGTGGACTTCGGCGCCAAGGACGGCCCGGCGGACCTGATCTTCTTCATCGCCGCCCCCGACGGCGCAGACCAGGAGCACCTGAAGCTGCTGTCCAAGCTGGCCCGGTCCCTGATCAAAAAGGACTTCACGGCAGCCCTGCGTGCCGCGTCCTCCCGTGAGGAGATCGTGGAACTGGTGGACGGCGCACTGGCGGACAAGCCGGCGGCCCACGCGGCTGCTGCTCCTGCTGCTTCTGCTGCTTCTACTGATGCGGCGCCTGCCGCGGCAGGCGCACCCGCCGCTGGTTCTGCGGGACCGAGGCGCCTGGTGGCCGTGACCGCGTGCCCCACCGGCATCGCCCATACCTACATGGCCGCCGACTCGCTGGTCGCCGCCGCCCAGGAAATGGGCGTGGACCTGCAGGTTGAAACCCAGGGCTCCTCCGGCGCCAAGCCGCTGGACCCCGCCGTCATCGCCGCCGCCGAGGCCGTGATCTTCGCGGTGGACGTGGATGTCCGCGGCAAGGAGCGCTTTGCCGGCAAGCCCGTCATCAACGCGCCCGTCAAGCGCGGCATCGACGAGCCCGCCAAGATGGTCCAGGAAGCGCTCGCTGCAGCCAACGACCCGCACGCCCGCCGCGTGCCGCACTTCGGTGCCGAAGAGCAGGCCGAGAAGGAAGCGTCCGAAAAGGGCGAGCACATCGGCCAGAAGCTGAAGCGTGCACTGCTCACCGGTGTCAGCTACATGATCCCGTTTGTGGCCGGCGGTGGTTTGCTCATCGCACTGGGCTTCCTCCTGGGTGGCTATAACATCACCAGCGTCGCGGACAAGGTGGTGGTGGTGAACAACTTCGGGAACCTCCCGGAGGGCGGCCTCGCCATTTACCTCGGCGCGGTCCTCTTCAAGATCGGCGCCCTGTCCATGGGCTTCCTGGTCCCCGCGCTGGCGGGCTACATCGCCTACGCCATCGCCGACCGGCCCGGAATTGCGCCGGGCTTCGTCGCCGGTGCCGTATCCGGCTTCATGGGTGCCGGCTTCCTTGGCGGCATCGTCGGCGGCCTGCTCGCCGGCTACATGGCCCACCTGATCGGGACCTGGCAGGTACCCCGCTGGCTCCGCGGCCTGATGCCCGTGGTGATCATCCCGCTGCTGGCCTCGATCTTTGCTTCCGGCCTGATGTTCCTGGTCCTCGGCGGTCCGATCGCAGGCCTCACTGCAGCACTGAACGCCTGGCTCTCGGGCATGACCGGCGCCTCGGCCGTCGTCCTCGGTATCATCCTCGGCCTCATGATGTGCTTCGACCTCGGCGGCCCGGTCAACAAGGTTGCCTACGCGTTCGCAGTGGCCGGCCTGAGCGCCGGTAGCGCCTCCAACCAGGCGCCGTGGCAGATCATGGCAACAGTCATGGCTGCCGGCATGGTCCCGCCGCTGGCGATGGCCCTGGCCACTGTCCTGGACAAGAGGCTCTTCAGCCTCGCCGAGCGGGAGAACGGCAAGGCAGCCTGGCTGCTGGGCGCCTCCTTCATCTCCGAAGGTGCCATCCCGTTCGCCGCGGCCGACCCGCTGCGCGTCATCCCCGCCAGCATGGTGGGCGGTGCCCTCACCGGCGCCCTCTGCATGGCCACCGGTGTCACCTCGCAGGCACCCCACGGCGGTATCTTCGTGTTCTTCGCCATCGGCAACCTGGTGATGTTCGTTATCTCCATCCTGGCCGGAACCGTGGTCAGCGCCCTGGCCGTCATCGCCCTCAAGCGCTGGGCTGCCGCCAAGCCCGCTGCTACCGTGGAGTCCGTTCCCGTAACGGTCTGACCCGGCTTCACCCACGACACATCAACGGCGCTGAACCCACAGGCGCCGAAAGACAAAAGGAGCAAAAATGCCAGAACGCACCGCAACCGTCGCCAGCCGAGTAGGCCTGCACGCCCGTCCCGCCGCCATCTTCGCTGAAGCCGCCGGCGAGTACGACCTCGACATCACCATCGCCCGCGAAGGTGAGCCTGCCGACGAAGCGATGGACGCCGCCAGCATCCTGTCCCTGATGAGCCTGGGCGCCTCCCACGGCGACGTTGTGGTGCTTCGTGCCGAGGGCACCGGCGCGGACGACGCCCTGGAGAGCCTCGTGAAGATCCTGGAAACGGATCACGACGCGTAAGTAGCGGCACGGCGTTCGACTCACAGAGTGCAGGCGGCCGCCGTCGCGCCCTCCCCTTGTGGGGAACGGGCGCGACGGCG